>CAWHXK010000012.1:0-337579 GCA_963833255.1 uncultured Actinomycetes bacterium | reverse complement strand
CGTGGTGATGATGTCCCTCTGGGCCGACGATGCCACCTTTACCAAGAAGAGCACTGGGACGACCTACGTCGGCTTCTACAGCATCAAAACGTTCTGGCAGAGTTCAGGGTCGTTCACGCATCATCGGTTTTCGCTGGTTCCCTTCTTCGCTCAGGCGGCAAACCTGCGGGCGGTGACGCGAACGGTCTCCGACGAGACGCGCGGCACCGCAGCCGCCATCGCCTGAGCGCCGCATTCGTGACCGTCGTTGCCGGCGCCCGCTGCGTGGCTGCCTGTTCGGCCCCGCGTCCACGGCGGGGTTGCCTGCGATGTAGCCCCACCGCTGCGCGGCGCCGAGCGCCTGCCGCAAAGCAGAGGTCAGCCGGTAGCGCGAGCGCTCCGGCAGAGCTGCTCGCCATTGCGCGATGTCGGCGGCTGAGCCCTCCAGCGCTCGACGTCTTGGTGAGGCGCCGCGAGAGATTGTGGCCTTGCTGTGGCGTTGATGATCCGGCCGTCGATGACCTCGACGAGGCACTCGCAACGTCGTAGGTAGTCAGCGAGGGAGGCGCAGAGGCCGCTGTGTCGGTTCCGTCTTGGTGAGGCGCCGCGAGAGATTGTGGCCTTGCTGTGGCGTTGATGATCCGGCCGTCGATGACCTCGACGAGGCACTCGCAACGTCGTAGGTAGTCAGCGAGGGAGGCGGCAGAGGCCGCTGTGTCGGTTCGTATTCGCATTTCGCCGCATGGTGGTTCCGTTCGGGCCCCGAATCCTCGTGAGCGGGTCCTGCCCTGGGCCGAGCTCGCGCTCCTAGCCGGGGAGGGCGACGTCGGCAGGGGCCTGTTCTCCGTCTGCCAGGGCGAGAGGATCTCCCGAGCCGGCGGGACCGCTCGCCCTCTCCCAGGAGAGGACGACGTCCCCTTCGAGCCAGATCATCGAGCTGAGCGTCTCGTCCAGCTCCTCCTCGACGACCGGCATGATCTTCCTGCGCAGCCAGTCGAAGTCCTCGTTGTCGCAGTCGATGTAGATCACGAGCGTCGACCGCTCGCCGGTTCGCCCGACAGGCTTCCGTTTCTTCAGCTTCACTCCGTACTCCTCTCGTCCGCCGCCCGGACCCCGCAGGCGACCACCCAGCGGCTCTCCCTAAGCGTTCTCCGTTTGTCCGGTCGGATCACCATGCAAAGGGTCGGATCGACCTAGCAATTAGTCCTGGCCTGCAAGAGTGCGGGGGCTCGCGCTCCTAGCCCGGGGAGGCGACCGCGCCATTTAGGAAGCTAGGATCGCGAAAGCCGTCGCCCCAGCGGCCATCCACGATGACCAGCCAGGGCACAGCACACGGCCGCTTCCAACGCGCCATCCACCGCCGCCACGTCCAGGCCGCAGAGATGGCTGCTCGGGAGATGGGCGGACTGTCACTCGCTGACGTGCTCTTGCTCTGCGAGCTGTGGCGACGAACGATCCGGCGCGTTACGAGCGTGCGGCGTTGCGTTGGCTTGAGCGGTTCATTGACGAGCGGTTGCCGCCGCTAACCAGAACCAGGGGAGCCCTATCAGTCGATCAGTCGTCTGATCGTGAGCGCAACCAGCGATCCCGCAGCAACCAGCGCCAGCAGGTCATTCGGGGTACGGATGCGCTTGAACTCCGCGCCTCCGTCGCGCACTTCGATGTAACCGACCGGGCCAACGGCTACACCACCGCCGCCACCCCCGCCGGATCCTTCCCCGCTCTGGTCGCCCTCGCGGGTGCCCGAGCCGCCGCCTCCACCAAAGCCGAACCGAGCCTTCGCAACGGGTATCACCGTCACACCCTCACGCTGAACGGGCTCACCGAAGATCGTCCCGACGTCAGCCTTCCCGCCCACCGTCTCGCCGATCCGGCCAAGAAGCTCGCTCACCAACTGCGACTGCCCCTCTGTCTCAACTGCCATCGTGGCCTCCTTTCGTCGCTCTAACCCATGCTGCCTACTCGAAGCAGGCTACGTCGAGGTGATCGTCGCCACAGACCACCGACGAGGTTGACGAGCCGATAGGCAGGCTAGGCTGAACGACGCCGTAGCCCAGCGGCATCACGCGATGACCAGCCAGGGCACAGCTCACGGCCGCTTCCAACGCGCCATCCACCGCCGGCACGTCCAGGCCGCTTCATGGAGAGCGGCGAGACCTTGGCGCGGGTGGAAGATACTTCGAGGATGAAGTGCGCGATGGCTGCGGCGACTCTGGCACTCACCGCGGTGGTGCTGGTGGGCTGCGTCGGCGGCGGTGACGACCAGGGGAGGGTCGAGGCCAGTCTGCGGCACTACTTTTCGACCCTCCATCCGGAGGATTCCAGCTTCCCCACAGGAGCGGGGCCGCCCCGGGTAAAGGACAAAGGTTGCGTCAAGCTTGAACCTGCTCCACTCACGCTCCCGTTCGACAAGGTTCGCGTGAACGGGCACGTGCGGTTGTTCACCCCCAGGGGACGACGAGTCTCGTCTTGGCACTGTGCCGTCAGTTTTGGCACATACCGCCCAATGCGGGTGGCAGTCCTTGTAGACGGCACCGAGGTCGTCGCGGCAGCGCCTGACCCGGTTGGCGGGCGCGTCCATCAAGCGCCTGCTCGCACATACACCGGCTAACACAGGTCTTGACGAGCGGCTGCCACCATTGACCGAGGTTGCGCTCGCCGCCTCGGCGCTCGCTGAGCTTCGACACGGCAACCGGAACGTCGGCGTTGAGGCGCTGAAAAGCCTACTCCGCCGAGGTTAGCCGTACTCGTTGGCGCGGTCGGATTCCATGAGCTCAGCAGAGCCGGTCGTCTCGCTGCGAATGAGTTGGTAGGTGAGGGCGGCGAGGCTGGCGCCGGCGAGCGGCGCGAGGATGTAGAGCCAGAGCGCGTGCAGGTCGCCGCTGATGAGTGCGGGGCCGATCGATCGGGCTGGGTTCATCGAGGCGCCCGAGATGGGGCCGCCGAACATTGCGTCGAGCCCGACGGTGCCGCCGACCGCGATCGCGGCGGCTTCACCGACCGCCCGGGTATCAGTGGCGACGGCCATGATCACGAACATCAGGAAGAAGGTGAGTACGAGTTCCCAGAGGAACGACTGGCCCTGCGAACCACTCGGGAGGGTGGCGCCGACGTGGGCGATGTCGCCGAGCGAGCCACGCAGAATCGCCGCCGCCGTGAGGGCGCCGAGGATCTGGGCGGTCCAGTAGCCGAGTGCGCGTGCCCAGGGGAAGTGGCGGCTGAGCGCGAAGGCGAAGGTGACGGCTGGGTTGAAGTGTGCGCCGGAGATGTGCCCGACCGCGTAGATCATGGCCATGATCACCAACCCGAAGCTGATCGCGACCCCGACATGGCCGAGCGCTTGGGTCTTTGCGTCGACCATGATCGCGCCGCAACCGGCGAAGACGAGCGCGAATGTGCCGACGAACTCGGCCGCAAGCAGGCGCGTAAGCGCCCGGTCGGGCACTAGCTTCCTACTCAGTCCGCGGGGTTGTCGGGAAGCAGTTCGGCGATCAGCTTCTGCACGCGCTGCTCGAGCTGGTCGCGGATCCTTCGCACCGTTTCGAGATCCTGGCGGGCAGGGTCGTCCAGATCCCAGTCTTCGTACCTCTTGCCCGGGTAGATCGCGCAGGCATCTCCGCAGCCCATCGTGATCACCACGTCCGCAGCTTGCACAACCTCATCCGTAAGCGGCTTAGGGAACTCCTCGCTCATGTCAACGCCATACTCCTCCATCGCGATAACAACGGCTGGGTTGACCTCACCCGCAGGAGTCGAGCCAGCCGAGCGAACATGGATTCTTCCCTCTGAACGCAGCTTGACCAGACCAGCAGCCATCTGGCTGCGGCCGGCGTTATGCACGCATACGAACAGCACTTCGGGTTGCTCCTTGCCGATGATCCCTTCCGCCTGCGCTAACGCCTTCAACCGCTCGCGTGCGAAACGATGTGCGAGGACGGGGACAAAAACATTGATCCGGGCCTCGCCAAGAAGCTCGGTCGACTCAGCGAGATACCGGGCGATCGTCTCCTGCGAGAAGACTCCCTCGAACTCATCCGCAAGTCGATCGGCGGCCTGGTTGATGTGGTGCTGGGTGACCGGATCGAGCGCCTGCGGCATGGTCGCCTCCCTCAGGTATCGACAGCGATCGATGTCCTCGGCCCCGAATGATGACAACGACATCGACGGCTGTCAATATGTTTTCCGATGCAGACGATCGCCACCATCGCGGCCACCTGCCCGCCCCTCTTGCAAGCCCCGATTGAGTCGGCAGATGCAGAGCGACTCGCCGGAGCGCTGAAGGCGATCGCCGACCCTGCGCGACTGAGGTTGCTCAGCCTGATCCAGGCGCAACCCGACCACGAAGCGTGTGTCTGCCACCTCACCGAACCGCTCGGCTTGAGCCAGCCCACCGTCAGCCACCACCTCAAGGTGCTGCTACAAGCCGGGCTCGTCGAGCGCGACCAACGCGGCAGCTGGGCCTACTTCCGCGTACGCGAAGAACCCCTGGCGGCCCTGCGGACACTGCTCGCCTAAGTTCTGCGCCCTTGGTGCGTCCGTCACTACTTCTCATAAGCGTGTCATCGGCACGTCTTGTCCGGTCTTTAAGGCGGTCGCTTGACCTACCTTTCTGACCATGGAGGCGTACCGGCACATCCTTATCAACGTCCATGGCGGCAGCTCGTTCCAGTTCTCCACGGCTTCGGTCGGGACGAGCGTCAGCGAGGTCGCGGCGAACATGCATACGCAGTCAGGCGGCAAACCTGATCCGGCGATGCACGTCCACCAGACGGTCGGCGTTCCCAACTCGGGCGGCGTTCAATGGGCGCGCAGCATCATTACGGCGACCCCGTCGATGGCGTTACGAACCTAGTCGTCGTTGGAGTCTGGGCCTACGGTTTCTTCAAGGGTCTCTGACGAACCACCGCCGCGTACCGCCCCGCGCAAAAACGCCCCTCTCTGTCGCCACCTCATCGCCAGAACGCCCCGCCGCCGCATGGAACGGGGGACGCTTGTTAAGCGGGCGAGTGCCCGCAAGCCCGCTCTGCGTAAGGGATTGCGCGCCTTGCGGCGCCCTCCCGCGCCTCGCGGCTTTGCCCTCTCAGCGGCTTTGCAAGCCGGAGGTCACCGGTTCGATCCCGGTACGCTCCATCACTCGCGAGGAGCGAAAACTCGGCCTTAGCAGCTGCTTTTTCGCCTCTCGACCACACGGGAGGCACCGATCGCGCGGTCGAGCGGTCTTGGTGGTGACGCGCCGAATTACCCCCCTGAGTGGCCGAGGCCAGAAGAACGGCGAAGTCTCCTGCGTCGTCCGTCCACCAGCGCTGCACCGCGAGGCCGGCCGCCTCGAGCTCGTTGGTTAGTCGCCGCTCGTGGAACTTCGCACTGATCTCGGTGCGCACTAGCTCGCCCGCGTCCAACGCGACCTCGAGCTCGAGCGCCTCGAGCCGCACGGTCTGCTTGCGCAGCGATCGCACGAACATCTCCATCCATTCCGCCTCCGCGTTCCAGCGCGCGACGTGCTCGAACGCCGAGATGTCGAAGTCGCCGTCGAGCTCGCGGTTCAGGACTCGGAGCACGTTGAGATTGAATTCGCGGGTCACGCCTGACACATCGTCGTAGGCCGCGACAAGCCGCGCACGGCTTTTGACAAGATCGACGCCGAGCAGGAATGTGTCGCCGTCGCCGAGCGTCGAGGCGACGGTGGAGAGGAACAGCGTCCGACGTGTCGGCGGTAGGTTCCCGATCGTGCTACCGAGGAACGCGAGCAACCGTCGCCCGTTCTTCAGCAGCAGCGGAAGGTGGCGTTCGAAGTCGCCGACCACGGCCTGGACATCGAGCGCGGGGTACTCGCGCGCGAGCCTTTGCGCGCTTGCTCGCAGTGTCTCTTCGCTCACGTCGAAGGGGACGAACCGTCGCGGCGCGACCACGTCGAGCAGTAGCCGCGTCTTATCAGACGTTCCGGACCCGAGTTCGATCAGCGTGGCGGCGTCCGTCATCGCCGCGATCTCGCCCGCGTGCCGCTCGAGGATCGAGCGCTCTGCGCGCGTCAAGTAGTACTCGGGAAGCTGAGTGATCGCGTCGAAGAGCTCCGAACCGCGCTCGTCGTAGAACCACTTCGGCTGCAGCTCCTTCGGCGTCGAAGTCAGTCCGCGCCGCACTTGCTCGCGCAATTCCGTGTTGCGCTCTTCCGCCGAGAAGAGCACGGCGATCTCTGCGGTTGGGTTGCGCGTCGCGCTCATGCGTCGGCCGCCAGTCGGACACCGCTGAAAAGCTGCCGCCGCTGCGGGTAGTCCCAGTTTCGGAACGTGACGCGTGCGACCAACGGGTCGGTTGCCCACGAGCCGCCGCGCAGCACGCGGTGCTCGTCGCCGAAGAAGGCCTTGGAGTACTCGGCGTACGGAAACGCCGTGAAGCCGGGATAGCCGGTGAAAGCGGACGACGTCCATTCCCAGACGTCGCCGAGGATGCAGTCGCACCCGACCCGGCTGGCCGCGCGTCGTGCGACCGCCAGCGGTCCGAGTGATTCGCGCCCGAGATTCGCGTCGCCGTCGGAATCCGCACCCTGCGCGGCCTTTTCCCACTCTGCCTCGGTCGGGAGCCGCTTGCCCGCCCACGCCGCGACCGCTTCCGCCTCGTAGAACGAGATGTGCTGGACCGGTTCGGCCGGCGGCACTGGCTCCCACCACCCGAAACGCCGCCGCTCCCAGTCTCCGCGAGCCCGCTGCCAAGAGAACGGCGCCTCGACGCGCTCCCCCCGTAGCCATTCCCAGCCGTCGTCGCCCCAGTAGCGCCGTTTTCGATAGCCGCCATCCTCGACGAACTCCGCGAAGCGCTCGTTCGTGACGGGGTGGCGCTCGATCACGAATGCAGGCAGCTCGACGATGTGCGCCGGCTGCTCGTTGTCGTAAGCCCAAGGCTGCTCGTTCGTCCCGAGCGTGAATGGGCCGGCCGGAACGAGTACGTCCTCGGGCCGGGGTGGTGCTTGCAGCTTGTCGTGGCGTGGTGTCGCGTACGCGACGCCGGAGAGCTGCAGTGTCTGCAGCATCGTCTCTTGGTGCTGCAGCTCGTGCTGCAAAACGAGGCCGTACACATAAGCGCCGTGCAGTAGCGGATCGGACTCCTCGAGCTGCACGCCCTCCAGAACTTTGAGCGCGTGACGTCGCACGTTCTCGAGATAGGCGCGGGCCTCCGGCGGTGTAAGAATCGGCAGTCTGGAGCGTTGTCCGCGTGAGTGCCGGAACGCGTCGTACAGGTCGTCAAAGCGCTCGAGCGGCGGCTCACTGTTCGCGAGGCGCCGAATCAGCCAGAGCTCCTCGAACCAGCCGATGTGGGCGAGGTCCCAGACGAGTGGCGACATGATCGGCGAGACCTGCGCGACCAACTGTTCGTCGGCCACGGGTTCGACGAGACGCAGCGTCATCTCGCGTGCACGCTTCAGCGCCGCCGCCAGCTCCTGCTTCGTCGGCGCCAGCTCACGTACACCGGTTGTCATGTCAGAACGCGAGTGGCGAAGGCGGGATCCGCGTCATACCGCGAATGCCGTCGAGGACGAATGCGACCTCGTCGACGTAGCACCAGCTCCAGTCCTCGCCGGACTCGATCGAGCGGATGATCGGGTGCGATGTTGCGTGATGGTGCGCGGTCGCGTGGCGGTTGGGCGAGCTATCGCAGCAGCCGACGTGGCCGCAGGTGAGGCAGACCCGGAGGTGCAGCCACTTGCTGCCCTCGCGTAGGCAGTCCTCGCAACCGTCGACGGATGCAGGGAGTTCATGCAGCGTAACTTCGTCGAGGTGGGTGCAGAGCTCGCTCATCCGACTCGAGCTGTCGGGCGCGCGAGGTGTTGGTGGACGAACTGCACGGCCATCGATCCTTCGCCAACGGCTGCGGCGCAACGCTTGCTGGACCCGGACCGGACGTCGCCGGCGGCGAAGATGCCGGGCACGCTTGTCTCGAGCAGGTTGTCGGCCCCGGCGGCATCGCCAGTGAGGATGAAGCCGTCGGCATCACGCGCGACGGCGTCGTCCAACCATCCCGTGCACGGCTCTGCGCCGAGGAAGAGGAAGAGGGCCGAGAACGGGAGTTGCTGGCCGCTCTTCAGCGTGACAGCGTCGAGCTGTCCGTTCGACCCGTGGAGGGCCGCGATCTCACTCCGGTCGCGGATGGCAACGCCGTAACGGACAAGCTCGTGGATGAGGTAATCGGACATCGTTTCGGCCAAGTCGGCCCGGCGGTGGAGCAACGTCACGAGCGCTCCGCCGCGGGCGAGCCAGACGGCGGCCTGCCCGGCGGAGTTGCCGCCGCCGACGACGGCGACACGCGAGGCGCCACACAGCTGCGCTTCGGGCGGGCCGGCCGCGTAGAACACGCTCACGCCCTCGTACGCCGCGAGATCGTCGAGGGGAAGCCGCCGGTAGGCAGCGCCGGTGGCAAGCACGATTGCACGCGCGGCGATATCGTGCCCCTCTTCGAGTCGAACGAGGTGCCGTCCATTGCCGGGTTCGAGCTGGACGGCGCGGTAGGGAGTCGCAGGTCGTGCGCCAAACTTTCGCGCTTGGCTGACTGCGCGGCTCGTGAGCTCTGTGCCACTGATACCGGCGGGGAAGCCGAGATAGTTCTCGATCCGCCGTGACGATCCCGCCTGGCCGCCCAAGGCGGTGCTCTCGATGATCAGCGTGTCGAGCCCTTCGGAGGCGCCATAGACCGCGGCGGTGAGGCCGGCGGGACCGGCGCCCACGACGAGCAGGTCGACTTCTTCGCGCGGCGCCAGCTCGCGACCGACCCCAAGCGCGCGCAGCACTTCGCCGCGCGATGGGTGTTGCAACTCGGTGCCACCGGGGATCCGAACGAGCGGAGGCTCCGCTCCGCCCGGCGGCTGGGCGTCCTGCCAGCTGAATGGCAGCCGGTTGGCACGGACGAAGTCCAGCATCTGCATCGTCGGCTCGGATGAGCGAGGCCCGACGATCTCGAGGCCGATTCCTTGGACGCGTTGAAGCGCCTCACGCCGAGCGATGAAGGTTGAGAGGACAAGGTCGCTGAGCGGACCATCCTCGAACAGCAGTGCGCGCAATGCGTCGCGGTCGACCGCGATGTAGCGCAATGGTTTGGTCACGACCGCGGTGACAAAGACCGTCTGTCCCGAGAGCAGGTTGAGCTCGCCGAGAAAGCTCGAGGCGCCGTGGCGCACGATCTCGTTTCCGGCCGCGTCGAGGATTGCCACCTTCCCCTCACGGATGGCGATGAACGGATAGATGGGATCTCCGACCCGGTACAGCACGTCGCCGACGTCCGCGGTCAGCTCTTCCCCCAGAGCGGCGAGTGCCGACATCTGGGATGCTGAAAGCGAGGGAATCGGGGGAACTGCCATTCGCCCGAGCGTAGCTCCCGAACCCTTCAGTGCGCCACCCAGACCGGCGGTTCGAGAGCTGTCCGCCTTGCGACATCGAGCGAATGGAGCTAGCCGGACTCGAATCGGCGACCTCTCGGGTGGTCTCGGTTGGCTGAACCAGAGACCTACAACGGGCTGCGCGCGCTCGCGCTGTGTAGTCAGCCTGTTCACGCTGACCCTGATCAGGAAGTTAGGTTGCGAAAGGGATGGGTAGGTGTTAGCGACCGTGAGTTGGCCAGCTTTTATCGACAACGCTCCGGACACGGAGCACGTGGTGCAGGTCTACGACGGGCTCGATGAGCTCTCGCGATCAGTCACGCGATACGTCGATGCTGGTTTGCGTGCGGACGCGCCGGCGATCTTGATCGCGACCCGCGACCATTGGGAGCGATTCGTGCATGACCTGGAAGCTCGCGGATGGGACCCGGAGATCCTTGAGGAACGGGGTCTGCTTTCCCACATGGACGCTGAAGAGACGCTCGACGCGATCATGGGCTCCGAGTTGCCCTCGTTGGAGCGATTCGCGGATGTTGTCGGTCGCCGTGTCGACGAAGTCGCCGCCCGCTTCCCCGACCGGACCATCCGCGCGTTCGGGGAAATGGTCGATCTGCTCTGGCAGCGTGGCCGCGAGGACGCCGCGATCGCGCTCGAAGGGCTTTGGAATGAACTCCAACAGAGTCGCCACTTCGCACTCCTCTGCGGCTACCACCTCGACATTTTCGACATTCGGGTTCAAGCTGAAGCGCTGCCCCGTGTCTTCGGCGCCCACACGCATGCACAGCCGGTCGAGGACAACTCCCGGTTGGCAGCTGCGCTCGATCAAGCACTAGCCGAGATCGTCGGCACGGCCGAAGCAGCGCGGATTTACCTTGACGTAGCCGAACGGGTGCCGCGCGGCTCGCTCCCCCGTGCCCAGGCCGTGCTCGGCTGGCTAAGTACAAGCGGCAACTTGAATGCTGCCAGAGTCCTCGAGCGCACTCGAATGCACTACCTGCGCATGCACCGTGCGTCCACCCTGGCGTTTGCACCGTAAAGCCCTCTGATCGGCTGACTGCTCGAGCGGAGCTCTTGTACTCCGCCGCGTCGCCGTCCTACCTCATTTCTTCCGTTTCGCAACGTTGAATGCGACAGCGGCGCGAATGAGCTCTTTGAACGACGCTTCGTCCATCGCGTCGTCTTCGCGAATGTCGATCGCCCGTCGGGTGTTTCCCCCGAGGCTCGAATTAAAGAGTTGAGCGGGGTCCTTCAGGGAGGCGCCGTGAAAGAAGGTCAGCTTTACGACCTGTTTGTACGCCTCGCCGGTACAGATGCCCCCGTCGTGGGACCACACGGGAGTTCCCGGGGAAGACTCCTTCACCCACTTCCATTCCTCGACGACCTCGGGGTCCGCCTCGTGGATGAGCTCACGCATCCGTTTCAAGCACCGGACCTCGCCAATCGTCGAGCTCGCGGATGCGCTGGTCGATCATCTGGGAGGCGGAGTCTTCCACGACGCTGATGCTAGCTCCGGCCCGGTGAGCCGTACGTACAGCCGGTGAAGCCGCATCGGATCACGGCCGGTGGGTCTTCCTCGTCGAGGATCTTGAGCAGCTCGGATCTTCCGTCGGTCGCGAGGGCCTGCCTCGTGTCTTCGGGCAGACATCGAGGATCGCTCGACCAAGCGGTGTCGCTGATCTCGATCACCACGCGGGTGATCTGGTCACCGCGTGTGATCTCCCAGAGCCAGCCACGCGCCTCGACTCCCGCGCGCTCGTGCCTGCCGAGGTTGGCGCTGAGCTCCCAGCGGTCTACGTTCGTCGGTAGACACCAGCGGTTCGCGTTAGCAGCCCCTCGTCGACCAGGCAGCGACGCAGCGCCGCATAGTCCTCGTGGAATTGGCCGAGTCGATCGTTGACCTCCGCCTCCGGATACTCGATGCCCTCGTCGAATCTCGTCGGCGAGATATTCCAAGACCACACGTCGTTGCGATGCGCGCACGGGCAGTGCCTTCAAGCGGCCGTCCTCGACGAAGTTCCACAGGACACGTGCCTGCTCGGGGGTCGCGCCGGGAAGCTCACGGCGCCTTGGAGGCCGGTCGCGAGCCGCGTCACGAAACGGGGCGAGGTCGACGCGCAGCCCATTTTGATCCTCGACGACACCGGCCGCGATCAGGCGCGGAAGGGCACGTCGGACCTCCCCCGGAGCGAGGCCTCCCGCCTTGGCCACGTCGTCGATCGTCCGCGCGCCGAGCGCGATCGCCGCGACAACGCGCAACCGATCTTCGTCGCCGAGGAGCCCGGTGAGAGTCGCCGCCGTCACGGCACACACGATACTCGCGTCAATCAGGCAGCAGCGGCACGGTGAGCCCCGGCTTCCGACCGAGCAGCACGCCGCGGGTGATGGCCGCCAGGCCGAACCGGTTCCGGATCTCGTCGACCGCGGCGTCGAGCGCCGCCGAGGCGTCAGCATCGAACGGAAACGTGAGCTGTACCGGGCAATCGTTCTCGAGGTTGCCGACCGCCACGCCGACCAGAGTGAGACCTCGGCTCTCGATCAGCGGGACCGCAGCGGCCAGCAATCCCCGCGCCGTGTCTGCGATCACCTGCGTTTCGGCCGTCGCCCGCGTCATCGTGAACGAGCGCGTGGCGCGCGAGAAATCGTCGAAGCGGAGGCGCAGGACGACGGTCCGGCCAATGCGGTGAGCCGCACGCATCCTCCGCGTGACGCGATCGACGAGGCTCAGCAGGATCGCGTCGACCTCGTCGAGTGACTTGCGGCGGCGGCCGAGCGCGCACTGCGAACCGATCGAGCGCCGGCGAGGGCGCACCTGCACCGGCCGCGGATCGCGGTTGTGCGCGAGCGCATAGAGATGGCGCCCGGATGCGCGGCCGAGAATCGTCACGAGCACACCCTCGGACATCCGAGCGACCTCTCCGACTGTCGTGATTCCGAGACGCCTCAGTCGATCGGAGGTGACGACGCCGACACCCCAGAGCCGCTCGATCGGCAGCGGATGGAGAAACTCGAGCTCGCGCTCGGCCGGCACCACGAGCAGGCCGTCCGGCTTCGCCACGCCGCTCGCAACCTTCGCGAGAAACTTCGTCCTTGCGACGCCGACGGTGATCGGCAAGCCGACGCGCTCGCGAACGTCACGCCGCAACCGCGCGGCGATCTCGCTCGGACTGCCGGACAGCCTCCTCAGGCCGCGCACGTCGAGGAACGCCTCGTCGATCGACAGTCCTTCCACCAAAGGTGTGGTGTCTTCGAACACGCAATAGATCGCCTTGCTCGCCTCGGCATACGCCGACATGCGTGGCGAGACGACGACCGCGCGCGGGCACAATCGCCGCGCCAGCGCTCCACCCATGGCCGTGCAGACCCCACACGCCTTGGCCTCATAGCTCGCGGCAAGCACCACGCCGGCGCCGACGATCACTGGACGGCCACGCAGACGCGGGTCGTCTCGCTGCTCGACCGATGCGTAGAACGCATCGGCATCCGCGTGCAGGATCGTCGGTTCGGCCGACACGAACACATGTTCTCAAAAAGACCACCCTCCGGACCCGGACTGCACCGAAGCGATGGTCGGGCTTGGCTTCCGGGGCAGTCGAGGTCGAGGGCTCCTCGGCGGCCTCGAGCTGCGGGAGCCACTCGAGCCAGCGGGGGAGGTACCAGTTCCGCTCCCCAGCAGCTTCATCGTCGCCGGCAGGAGCACGGCCACGTCGGTGCTTAACTATTCAGCTCAATCCCGAGGAGGACCCATTTATGGATGACGCAGGGATTCACGAACAGATCGAAGCTCTCGTAGCGGAGGAACGGCGTCTCTGGGAGGACGAAGCCAGAGGCGGCAACGTCGAAGCGGATCGGAAGAAGCTTGCCGAAGTGAAGGTCTCACTCGACAGATGCTGGGATCTCCTGCGCCAACGGCGCGCTCTGGAAGAGCAGCGGCTCGACCCGGACACAGCTCAGGCGCGTGACGAGACCGTCGTCGAGAACTACCTGCAGTAGGCTCGTCCGATGGATCCTGAGCGGGCACGTGAGCTGCTGGTCGCGGAGCGCAAGCGGATCGAGCTTTCGCTCTCGCAGCGCGCCCACGAGGACCCCGGAGATTCGGCGGACGCGGACGACCCCGGGAATCAGGGAACCGACCTCTACCAGGACGAGTTCGACGAGAGTCTCGCGGAGGACCTGCGCGAAGACCTTGCCGCGCTCGAGCGCGCCGAAGCGCGTCTCGCCGCCGGAACGTACGGCCTCTCCGTCGAAAGCGGCCGGCCGATCCCGGATGAGCGCCTCGAGGCCCTGCCGACGGCCGAGCGGACGATCGAAGAAGAGGAAGCGCACTAGGGAAGACTGACGGCCAGGCGCTGTTCCCCCGGCCGGGAACATCGCCGGACCGCCCGTCGTTGTTATTACTGCGGCGCGCGAAAACTGTGCGTGCGAAGCCGCTTCCATCTAAGGAGGAACCCCTTTTGACTCAACAGCCCACTCTCTATCTCGTCGACGTCCACTGTTCTTCGTGCGGGGCGACCTTTGTCACCCGCTCGACCGCAGAGACGATCTCGGCTGACATCTGCTCGAACTGCCATCCTGCCTATACGGGCAAGGCCCGCACGCTGGCGAGTGGCGACCGCATCGAGCGCTTCAACGAGCGCCTCGCCCGCGCGGCCGGCTAGCTAGCCCTCGGTCCGCGAGCGCGCTGCGGCCGCGTACGACTCGCCGCTCGACGTCCCCGCTCGCGGGACGCCGGCGGCGGCGTACGCATCTTCCTCGTCCAGGGTCTCGTGCTCGAGCAAGGCACTCGCAAGGGAATCGAGCTTGCCGCGGTTCTGCTTGAGAAGCGCCACGACCTGCTGGTGCGACTCGTCGACGATGCGCCGGACCTCGTCATCGACGCGCTGCTGCGTCGACGACGAGACCTCCGACGCGCCCGGCAACAGGGGGCCGGAGCCGTCGCGGGGGATGACCGCGATCGGGCCGATTGCCGGGCTCATGCCCCAGCGCCCCACCATCTGGCGCGCAATCTCGGTGAGCTGCTGGATGTCCGACTCGGCCCCGGTACTGATCTCGTCGTAGACGACCTCTTCCGCGGCGCGGCCGCCGAGCGCGACCTTGATCCTCGCCACGACCTCGGGCTCGCTGTAGTTGAAACGGTCGCTGTCAGGTGCAGCGAAGGTGACGCCGAGCGCCAGCCCGCGCGGGATGATCGAGATCTTGCGCACGGGATCGGCGCCCTTGGTGAGCATGCCGACGATCGCGTGACCGGCCTCGTGGTACGCGGTGCGCCGGCGGTCTTCGGGACTGATCATCACCTGCCTCTCCGCGCCGAGCACGATCCGCTCGAGCGCGTCCGTGAAGTCAGATTCGGTGACGGCATCGTGCTCCCGCCGCGCGGCGAGGAGCACCGCCTCGTTGACGAGGTTCGCGAGATCCGCGCCGACCATCCCCGGCGTCGTGGCCGCGATCCCCCCGAGATCGACGTCTGGCGCGAGCGGGACGCTCCGCGTATGCACCTTGAGGATCGCCTCGCGGCCGACACGGTCCGGCGGCTGCACGGCAATGCGGCGGTCGAAGCGTCCCGGACGAAGCAGAGCCTGGTCGAGGACGTCGGGCCGGTTGGTCGCGCCGATGACGATCACGCTCGTGGACGAGTCGAACCCATCCATCTCGGTGAGGATCTGGTTCAACGTCTGCTCGCGTTCGTCGTTGCCGCCGCTGAAGCCGGCGACCCCGGACGTCCGTGACCTGCCGATCGCGTCGAGCTCGTCGATGAACACGATCGCAGGCGCCGCCTCCTTCGCCTGCGTGAAGAGATCGCGCACGCGTGACGCACCGACGCCGACGATCGCCTCGACGAACTCGGACGCCGCCAGCGAGAAGAACGGGACGTCCGCCTCCCCCGCGACGGCCCGCGCGAGCAGCGTCTTGCCCGTTCCCGGCGGACCGGAGAGCAGGACTCCGTGCGGGATGCGGCCGCCGAGCTTCTGGTACTTCTCCGGGTGACGGAGGAAGTCGACGACCTCCGTGAGCTCGCCCTTCGCCTCGTCGATTCCCGCGACGTCCGCAAACGTGATGCGGTCGCCACTCGGTTGGTAACGACGTGCGCGCGAGCGGCCGAACGAGCCGAGAACGTTCTGCACGTTGCCCGCGCGGCGCATGATCCAGAAGAGGAGGAAGATGAAGAGAATCGTCGGCCCGAAGCCGAGGAGCAAGTTCTGCCACCACGGCGCTCCGCTGTCGAGCGGCTGCGCGTTCACGACGACGCGCTTCTCCTGCAGCAGCCGAGAGAGCGCGTTGTTGTCGGCAAAGGCAGGGATCTCCGTTCGGAAGCGCAGCGTCGGCTTCGACCCTGCGAACCGCTGCTTCTGCGTGAATGTCCCCTGGATCGCCGTTCCCTTCGAGGTGATGTCCTTGACGTGACCGTCCGTCACCTGTTGCAGGAAGAAGGGGCTGAACGGGACGCGGATCCGCGACGCCGGCTGCGTCGCGCGCGAACCGAGGTAGAAGTTGAAGCCGAGCAGGACGACGGCGAAGATGATCCACCCGCGCGTTGGACGAAAGCGCGGCGGCTGCGGGGAGTCCGGCGAGGATCCGCGCGCCCCTGGCGCCGTGCTTGCCTTGTTGGGCTGATCCTTTCGCTCCGCCATCAGGCAGCGCAGCCAATCGGAAAGTTCCGAAACACGACCTGAGATTCTCCCCGATTCGGACGTTCATGCCTCATGAGGTGGCCACGAGGTCGTGATACTCGGGATGCTGCTGGATATAACGGGCGATGAAGGGGCAGAGGGGCACGACGACGAGCCCTTTCCCGCGCACGTCGTCGAGTGCGGCCTCAGCGAGACGGTTGCCGAGGCCGCGGCCCTCGTACGACTCGTCGACCTCGGTGTGTATGAAGACGATGCGGTCGTTTCGCCGTCGGTAGGCGGCAAAGCCGATGACCCGGTCTCCGAGCCGGAGCTCGTAGCGGCCCGCCTCGGGCGCGTCGACGACCTCGGCCTGTGTCAATGCGGCGTCAGGCACGAAAGCCGACTTTCTTGTGCGTGCCGTCGCAGAAGGGCTTGTTTCCCGAGTGGCCACATCGGCAGAGCGCAGCCCGCTCACCTTCGTAGAGAACGGCTCCGTCCGCGTCGAGGATGCGCACGCCGCCCGAGAGGAGGAGCGGTCCGTTCGCGGACGCGCGGACCTCGAGCGGCTGCTGTCGCCTCGGCGGCGGAACGCCGATCCTGCGCGTGCGCAGGGCACCGGATGGACAGCGCGCGACCGCGGCTTCGACCTCGTCCGCCGTCGCCGCATCGACCTTCACCCACGGCCGACGGCCGTCGTCGAACACCTGCGGCAGCGAACGAACGCAGTTCTGCGAATGGAAGCAGAGGCGCGGTTCCCACTCGACCACGATCTCGTCGGTCGCATACTCCTTTGTGAGCCTGTCTCGGTTCGAGCTCATCCTCGGCTCTCAGTTCGTCCCACCCCGTGACGTTAGCGCTGCGCGATCAGGCTAGGTGGATTCGCTCCCCGCGTCGCGTCCATGCTCGATTCGGTACACGATCGGCTCCGCCCATTCGCCGTAGGAGCGCATCTTGGCCGCAGCCCGCTCGACGTCGTACGCCGTTCTGCGAAAGACGATGTCGCCATCCTCGTAGAGCGCCCAGGCCGCGCGAGTGTCACCGTCGAGCGGCGCGCCGACGCTACCCGGGTTCACGAGCAACGTGCCGTTCGGCCCCGGTCGCCGGAACTGCTGGTGACTGTGGCCGAAGAGAATCGTCCGATCCCGCTCGCCGGCGAGAAGGCGTTCTTCGCCCTCCTGCGCTTCGGGCGCGAAGCTCTCGATGTCGGAGAGCGGCGAGCCGTGGCAGACGAGGATGCCGTCCAGTTCGTCCTGCTCCGGCAACCCGTAGAGCCGGTCGACGAGCTCAGGGCCGAGGGCCTCCCGTGCCGCCGTCAATCCCGTGGCGAGGAATTCCTGGACGCTCTCCGGGACTTCTGGTCGCTCGCGCAGCCACCGCTCGACATTGCCGCGAATGCGAACCCTGGCCGGCAAGCCCTCCAGCAGCTCTGCCGTCTCGCGCGGCCATGGTCCCATCGATGAGTAGTCACCGCCGAGCAGGTACGACGTCGCCCCGGCGGCCTCCGCGTCCGCCAGCACGGCTTCGAGTGCGACGAAGTTGCCGTGGATGTCGTACAGGAAGGCTGTTGGTGAATCGTTCACGGCGCGCCGGCCGTATCCCAGAGACGAAATCCTCCGACAAACGCGTTCGCATTGGCGCCCAGCCGGGCGTTTGCAGGTAGGTCACCGAGCTTCTTCGTATTTCCACCGCCGAGCAAGACATAGTCCGGCTCGAGCGCCGCCGCCAGTCGCTCCACGGTCTCTGTGACCGCCGCGCGCCACTTCTTCCTACCGAGACGCTCCAGCCCGCGCTCGCCGACGTAGTCCTCGAACGTCGCCTTCCGAAAGGGCAGATGGGCCAGTTCCATCGGTTCCACAACGCCGTCGACAACGAGAGCTGTTCCTAGACCGGTACCGAGCCCGAGAAACAGCATCCTGCCTCCCTCGTAGCTCCCGAGCGCCTGCATCGCAGCGTCGTTGACCACCTTCGTGGGTTTGCCAAAAGCCCTTGAAAAATCGAACCCGATCCAGCCCGGACCGAGGTTCACCGGGTCCGCCATTACACGGCCGCCGTGCACCAGCGCCGGAATCCCCACCGAGACGGCTCCGTACGACCAGTCCTCGGTCAACGCAACGATGCGCTCGACCATCTCCTTCGGCCCGAGGTCCGGACCGGACTCGAATCGGCGGACCTCGTGGCCGCCACCTGAGAGCAGCAGCTTGACGTGAGACCCCCCGACATCGACAGCGAGGATCTTTTGTTCAGCGTCGTTCGACATCGGCCGTTCGCGACCGAGTCTACGCTCCTGCTCTCACGAGCTCGGCAAGGCGGTCACGCACGCGCTCGATCTCGGCGCCGTACATGTGCAGCTCATCGTGGCCGGCGCCCCGTGTCTCCTGCACTTTTCGCACGAGCACGAGACCCTTCAAGTGCAGCACGAGGTCGTCGAGCTCGCGGAAGCCTTCGGCCAATCTGCCTCTGCTGTCGCGCGCGGCCGCCATCAGGCAGCCTCTTCGAACGCGAACGCCTCTGTGTCGACCGGTGCGGCCTCTGCGGGGGCCGACCTGACGAGCGTGACGGCGACCAGCGCCCCGAAGACCAGGAGGCCCGTGAGAACGTAGAGACCGGTCTTGAAACCGTGGTCGAGAGCGACGCCGCTGACGGCACTGACGGCGGAATGACTGTCCGCATAGTTGCTCGTCGACGTGGCCGCGATCGCGCTCACGGCAGCGATGCCGATCGCACCGCCGATCTGTCGGCTCGTGTTGATCAGGCCGGAAGCGATGCCGGCGTCGCCTCGCGCCACTCCGGTGAGGCTTGCGATCGTCACCGGGACGAACGAGAGCCCCATGCCGGCGCCGCCGAGGACGAACGCCGGGAAGAGATCCCAGAAGTAGTGCCCGTCGACGGGCAGCCGCGTGAGCCAGGCGACTGACAAAGCCGATGCGACGAGTCCGGCAGTGAGCGTCGGCCGGACACCGAAACGTCCCACCACGACCTGCGCGACATTCGATGTCACGACGACCGCGAGTGCGAAGCCGACGAAGGCAACGCCGCTCTCCACCGCCGAGTAGTGGAGGACATCCTGCAGATAGAGCGTCAGCAGGAAGAACTCGGAGAACGCAACCGCCCCCACGATCGCCATTGCGACATTTGCTCCGGAGAGCGTGCGCGAACGGAAGATCCGCAGCGGCAGAAGTGGTGACGGCGAGCGCAGCTCGATGAAGACAAAGGCGACGATGAGAGCTCCCGAGCCTGCGAGGAGCGCGAGCGTCGTTGCGGCGGTCCATCCGTCTGTGGCTGCGCGCGTCGTCGCGTAGACGAGCATCATCAGGCCAGCGGTGACCGAGGCAGCACCGGGAAGGTCGAAGTGCCGATGCGCGAGGTCGGCACGGCTCTCCTTCAACAGCACCGGCGTCAGCGCGATTGCGGCGATGCCGACGGGCACGTTGATGAAGAAGATCCAGGACCAGCTCAGGTACGACGTCAGGACGCCGCCGAGCAAGACGCCGGCGGCGGCGCCGCTGCCGGACGCAGCCCCGTAGATGCCCAGCGCGAGGTTCCGCTCACGGCCCTCCGCGAACGTGGTCATCAGCAGCGAGAGTGCGGCCGGAGCGAGCAGCGCCCCACCGAGGCCCTGCACCGCCCGGAACGTGATCAGGGAGCCCTCCGACCAGGCGAGCCCGCAGAGGAGCGAACTCACGGCGAAGAGCCCTAGCCCGAACACGAACAGCCGGCGGCGTCCGAAGAGGTCCGCCAGACGGCCGCCCAGGAGCAGCGTGCCGCCGAAGAAGATGGCGTAGGCCGAGATGACCCACTGGAGGTTGGGTTGCGAGAACCCGAGGTCCGATTTGATCGAGGGCAGGGCGACGTTCACGATCGCGACGTCCAGAATGACCATGAATTGCGCGGTGACGATCAGCGCGAGGGCGCTCCAGCGCCGGTCAGACTTCGTGGAAATACTCACTAGTTGTCCTCCAAAATCATTGACTTCGACAACGTTATACCACAACAACCGTTGGGCGCGCTACACTCTTTTTCATGAACGCCATCAGCCCCAAGACCAGCGCCCCGCGCCCCGCGCCCCGGCTTCCCGATGAGCTCGTCGCCTCGCCGACCTTCCTGATCAAACGACTTGGCTTCGCGGCGAAGGAGCGGGCGATGGCGGCCTACGAGGAGACCGGTCTCCACCCATACCACCATGCGATCCTCATCGTGCTCGACGAGGGCTCGCACGCGAACCAGGGGTCGATTGCCGATGCGCTCGGCTACGACCGCGGGCAACTCGTTGGGATGCTCGACGAGCTCGAAGAGCGTGAGCTCGTGGAACGTCGCCGCGATCCGGACGACCGCCGCCGGCACCTCGTCCGTCTCACTCCGGAGGGGAAGCGAGCGCTCCGCCGCTTCCGCGCGCTCGCCCGCCAGCTCGAGGACGAGTTCCTCGCTCCGCTGAACGAGGACGAGCGTGCGCACTTGCACGCTCTCCTGCTCCGGCTGGCCGAGAAGCACGAGCCGCGCTGCGCAATCCTCTCGGCCGACTCCTCGAAGCCTTAGACGCTTAGACTCGCCGCGTGTTCGACTACGCGGAACGGCAAGGGCGGCTGGCCGCACGAATGGAGGCTGAGGATGTCGACGTCCTCTTCCTCGCGCCGTCGGCCGACCTCGAGTACCTCACCGGCGTCGAGCGGCAGATTCCGAACTTCGGTGAGGCCTCGTATGCGAACGGCTGGGTGACGGGAGCCTTCTTCACGCCGAAGAGCAACCCCGTCTTCCTCTTCCCGCGCATGTTCGCCGCCTTCGACCTGCGCGAAGATCCCGAGGGCGAGATCGTCATCGTGAACGAGACGGACGACGGCTTCGAAATGTTCGAACGGGTCGCGCGGGGCCTTGGCTCCAAAGGCACGGTTGCCGTCGGTGACCGCGTCTGGGCGGAGACCACGTTGAACGTCGGCCGAGTCCTCGGCTTCGATCGTCTCCGTACGGGCTCGACGCTCGTGAACGAGCTCCGCAGGGTCAAGACATCCGAGGAGCTGGAGGCAATGGGACGGGCAATCCGGACGGTCGAGGCGGCGATGGCCGCCGTGACGCCGCTCGTCGTCCCCGGCGCGACGATGGCCCAGCTGGCCGACTCGGTCGAGCACGAGCTGCGCGCCGCCGGGTCGCGCACGACGTCCTTCGCCACGCACATCTTCACGGGCCTGGGCGACGGCGAGCTCGATTCGACCACCGAGACCGCGCACGAGCCGATGCCCGAAGGAACGTCGGTGATGTTCGACTTCGGCGGGGTTGTCGACGGCTACTGCTCGGACTTCGGACGCACGATCTACTGCGGCGATCCTCCCGACGAGTACCGCGAGGCCTACGAGATCATGCTCGCCGCCTACGAGGCCGGTCGTGCGGCTGCCGCCGCCGGCACGAAGGCGGCCGACGTGAACGCCGCGTGCCGCGCGCCGATCGAAGCAGCCGGGCTGGGCGAGCACTTCCGCCATCGCATGGGCCACGGGATCGGCATGGACGTGCACGAGCGGCCGTTTCTCTCCGAGGAGGACCAGACACCGCTCGAACCCGGCATGACCTTCACCGACGAGCCGTCGATCATCATCCCCGGCCGCTTCAGCGTGCGGATCGAGAACATCGTGGTCTGCGAAGAGGGCGGCGGGCGGATCTTGAACGACTACCCCGCCGCCCTCGTCGCGAATAGCTGACTACCTCGGCGCGACCCGCGTGACGTCGACCTGGTACTGGGCGTTGAAGGCCGCGTTCTTCAGATCCTTCGTCGAGACGAACACCTGCGTCGGCTGCAGCAGCGGGAAGAACGGGCCGACCGCATTGAGCCTGCGCTGGATCTGCCGGTAGATCGTCTGGCGGACCGAGGCCCTCGACGTGACGCGCGCCTTGGCGGCGAGCTTCTCGACCGTCGGGTCGGAGCCCGCCGGCCAGCCGGCCCGCGTGCCAACCAGCTCACCGGGCATGAATGCGAGGTAGTCCAGGGGATCCGGGTAGTCGGGCCCCCACAGAGAAAGCCCGAACGCCATCTTCCCGTCGCGATACTTCTGCAGCCACGTGCCGACGGTCGCGCCGCCGAGCTCGATGTGGAACCCGGCCGCCTGCAGGTTGGCCTGGACCCGCTGCGCGAGCGAGGCAAACGGGACGCCGTTGATCGTCAAGTCGCTCGGGAACTCGAGCGTGATCGTCCGGTTTCCAGCCCCCGACGCCGCAAGCTCGCTCCTCGCCTTCGTGAGGTTCTGCTTGATCGCGTCCTTCCTCGGTAGGGCGCCGAGGAACATCGACGGGATGATCCCGGGCGCCTGGATCGCGCCGGGGCCGGCGACGCTCACGATCGAGCGATAGTCGAGCGCGTAGCGAACCGCAGCCTGGAAGTGCTTGTTCGGCGTGATCGACGAGATGTCCGGGTTGTTGTTCGCGAACAGCCAGAAGGTCCAGGTCGACGGGGTCGTCGCCACGTTCAAGCGTTTGTTCCCCTTGATCGTCAGTGCCTGATCGGCGGACAGGTCGATCGCCACCTCATGGGTGCCGCGCTGGATGTTGATCAGCTGCGTCGGCGCGATCATGTTGCGGACCACGACCGTCTTGAAGGCTGCCTTCTTCGCTCCCCAGTAGCGCGGGTTCGGCACGAGCGTGATCTGGGAGGTCGTGCTGTAGCGCTGCAGCAGGTACGGCCCGCTGCCCGCACCGCGGGACGCCGACGAGTTCAGCCACTTCTCCGCCTTGTCGTTCTTGTCCGCGCCGACCGCGCTCGTTCCGCCGTGCTTGCGCACGAGCTTCGAGTTCACGACGCCGAGGGACGTGTTCGTCAGGATCGACGGAAGCGCCGCGTTCGGTGTCTTCGAGCGAAGAATGACCGTGTACCTCCCGCCCGCCGAGACGGTGACTCCGTCGAGCAGGAAGGAGGGGTTCCCCTTGAGGTTGATGAGGCGCCTGAACGAGAAGACGGCGTCGGCAGCCGTGAGCGGGGTGCCGTCCGCGAAGTGGACGTTCCGGCGCAGGTTGAACCTGAACGTCTTCGCATCCTTGGACGCCTTCCACGACTGCACGAGCTGCGGCACCGGATGCGCGAGGTCACCGCCGCGGTAGGTGAAGAAGGTGTCGTAGATGCCGCGGTCGACGATCGACGCGGTCGGCTCGAACGCCCGTTGCGGATCGGCCGTCTTGATCTCGAAGGAGCGGTCGACGACGAGCGTCGCCGTCGGTGCCGACGGTGCGGTCATGGCGCCCGATGCGGCGACTGCGGCGACGACGAGTGCGACTGCTGCGAGGGCGGCTCTTGCAGCCCAGCGGGTACGAAAACGGTTCATGGCGGCCTCCGGGGAAAGGGGGTCAGCGGCCTTAGAGCTTATTCCTTCACATGCAAAAGTGGAAGCGGCTTGGGCCGTTCGGCAGGTGGTGCTGGCGGACCGCCGCCCGCTTGCAGCCAGCAGGCAACGGTCCTGTCGCCCTCGATCGCCAGTGTCACCGGATCCTCTGTCGAGCACCGGTCGAACGCGTACGGACACCGCGGATGGAAGCGGCAGGCGGCGGGAGGGTGGGCAGGATCGGGCACCTCTCCCGGCAGCGCTTCGGGCAGGAAGCCGCTCCCGTCGGGATGGGGCACGGCTCCGATCAGCGCCTCGGTGTAGGGGTGCAGAGGCAGCGACCAGAGCGATCGGGCAGGTCCCGTCTCGACCATGACGCCGAGGTACATGACCGAGACGACGTCCGCGACGTGGCGGACGATCGCGAGGTCGTGCGAGATCAGCAAGAGGCTGAGCGAGAGCCGGCGCGAGAGGTCGACGAGCAGGTTCGCCACCTGGGCCTGCGCGGACGCATCGAGGGATGCGAGCGGCTCGTCGAGGACGAGCACGGACGGATCCGCGGCCAGCGCGCGGGCGACGGCGATTCGCTGCCGCTGCCCGCCGCTGAACTGGTGCGGATAGCGCGCGGCGGCGCTCGCCGGGAGGCCGACGAGATCGAGCAGCTCCTCCACGCGACTCCGGCGATCAGCGGATGCTGCGAGACCGAGGACGCCGAGCGCATCGGCGAGCTGCGACCCGATCTTCCGCCGCGGGTTGAGCGACGAGTATGGGTTCTGGAAGACCATCTGGAGTCTCGCAAGCTCGCGCGGCCGAGCGCGCCTCGTCAGGGGCGCAACCTCGCGCCCTTCGAACAGCACGGTTCCGGCGGTTGTCGGCACCAGTCCGACAGACGCGCGGGCGAGGCTCGACTTCCCGCAGCCGGACTCGCCCACGAGCCCGACGATCTGGCCGCGCTCGACCGTGAGGCTCGCGCCCGCGACGGCACGGACGCGTTCACGACCGCGCCGCTCGTACACGACCTCGACGTCCTGAAGCTCGAGCGCCGGGCCGTCCCCGCTCAACGGCACGTTGTCATTCATGGCGGAACGGGTCGACGTGACAGGCGAGTCGGCGACCGCCGGTCGGAACGAGAGGCGGGTCGTCCGTCGTGCAGAGCTCGATCGCGTACGGACAGCGAGGGTGGTAGCGGCAGCCGTCCGGGATCTGCTGCGGGCTCGGTGGCGCGCCCTTGATCGCTACGAGCGGCGTGTCCCGTGCAGCCTCGGGGTGCGGCAGCGCATCGAGGAGCGCACGCGTGTACGGGTGCCGGGGATGCCGGAGCAGCTCGTCCCGCCTGCCGGACTCGACGACTTGCCCCGCATAGAAGATCGAGATCCGGTCGGCGATCGACGACATCACCGCGAGGTCGTGCGTGATCAGCACGACCGAGAGATCGCGCTCACGACGCAGCCGGTCGAGCAGGCGGAGGATTCCCGCCTGAACCGTGACGTCGAGTGCCGTCGTCGGTTCGTCGGCGATCAGCAGGCGCGGGCCACAGGCCAGCGCGATCGCAATCGCGATGCGCTGGCGCATCCCGCCGGAGAACTGGTGCGGGTAGGTGTGCAGCGCGTTCCGTGGCCCCGGGATGCGCACCTGGTCGAGCAGCTCGACGGCGCGATCGCCGGCCGCGCGGCGGCTGAGCCCGAGGTGGAGACGCATGTGCTCTGTCAGCTGTTGCCCGATGGTGAGCATCGGATGAAGCGACGTCATCGGGTCCTGGAAGACCATCCCGATGTCGCGCCCTGAGACAGCGCGCAGATCGCTGCCCTTCAGCCGCAGCAAATCCTGTCCTCCGAACACCGCGCGTCCCTCGACGACCGCGCCGGGTGGGAGCAAGCCGAGCAGTGCGAGCATCGACATCGTCTTGCCGCTGCCGCTCTCACCTGCCACGCCGAAGACCTGAGCAGGCTCGACGTGGTAGTCGATGCCGTCGACGACCGTCGCGAAACCCCTCGGCGTCGGGAGCCGGACTCGCAACCCCTCGACTTCCAACAGAGCGGTCAGCGTTCGTCACCGCCCCACGAGGTCTGGGGATCGAAGAAGTCGCGGAGACTGTCGCCCAGGAAGTTGAACGCGAGGACGGCGGTGAAGATCGCGAGCCCGGGGAAGGTGCCGATCCACCACCACTGGAAGTACTGGGCACCATCGGCGACCATCGAGCCCCACTCGGCCTGGGGCGGCTGAGCGCCGAGGCCGAGGAACGAGAGGCCGGCGAGCAACAGGATCGCGCCCGCAAGGTCGAGTGTTGCGAGCACGAACACCGGTCCGGCGACGTTCGGCAGCACGTCCCGGAAGAGCGTGCGGCGAGCCGAGGCGCCGAGCAGGCGCGCCGACTCCACGTACTCCGTGTCACCGACGGACAGCACGAGGCCCCGGACGACGCGCGCATACGAGGGCCAGGCGACTATGACGATCGCGAGTGCGGCGTTCCGAAGCCCGCGCCCGAGGACCGCGGCGACGACCATGGCGAGGATGATCGCCGGGAACGCAAAGAAGAGATCGACCACGCGCATCGAGAGCCCGTCGACGATGCCGCGGAAGTAGCCTGCGAGCCCGCCCACCAGGCCGCCGATCAGGGCGGCGAGCGAGACGAGCAACAGCGCGATCGGCACCGACACCCGGGAGCCGTAGATGACACGGCTGAGGACGTCACGTCCGAGCTCGTCGGTCCCGAAGAGATGCGCGCTGCTGGGGCTCTGCGCGGCCACGAACGTCTGGGCGAGCGGATCGTACGGCGCGATGAATGGCGCGAAGATCGCCACCAAGAGCCACGCAACCGCGATCACGCCCCCGGCGACGGCGAGTGGCTGCCGCCACGCCGGGCGCGTTCGTCCGCCACGTTTACGAGCGCGGATCCGGAAGGCAAGAGTGCTCACCGGACGCGGATCCTCGGATCGATCAGGCCGTAGAGGATGTCCACGATGAAATTGACCGTGATGTAGACGACTGCGACGAAGAGGCTCACGCCCGCGATGGCCGGGACGTCGAGGTTGACGGCGGCCTGGTACGCGTACTGGCCGATGCCCGGCCAGGAGAAGATCTTCTCCACGAGCACCGCGCCAGTCAGCACGTTCGCGAAGACGAGGCCGAGAACGGTGATGACCGCCGGCAGCGCTGCCCGAAGGATGTATCGCCTGACGACGACCCGTTCGGGAAGCCCTTTCGCACGCGCGGCACGCACGTAGTCGTTGCCGACGACCTCGAGCACCGCCGAGCGTGTGTAACGGGTGAGCAAGCTGACGTTGAAGGCGGCGAGCACGAGCGCCGGGAGCAGAGGTGGTGGAGCGCCTGCCCGAAGAGCCCCCACTGCCCGGCGAGGAGCGCGTCGATCGTGTACAGCCCGGTCTTGTGCGGGGGCGGCAGGACTCCCGGATCGAGCCGGTCGGCACCCGGGAACCAGCCGAGCTTGAAGAAGCCGACGTAGAGCGCGACGAGCGCGATCCAGAACGTCGGCATCGAGATGCCGCCGAGCGAGACCACACGAAGGGCATGGTCCGTGGGACGGTTCCGGCGCATGGCGGCGATCACCCCGAACGAGATCCCGAAGAAGGCCGCGATGACGATCGAGTACAGCGCGAGCTCTGCGGTCGCCGGGATGAACTGGCCGAGATCGTGCGTCACGGCGTCGTGCGTGAGCGAGGATTGCCCGAGATCGCCCTGGACGAGATGCTGGAGGTAGAGCCAGTAGCGGACAGGGCAGCGGCTTGTCGAGGCCGTAGTGGGCCTTGAAGGCTGCAACGGCAGCAGGATCGGCCGACGCCTGCTCGCCGAGGTTGGTGGCCACCGCGTTGCTCGGCACGAGCTGGGTGAGCACGAAGACGACGAGCGTGATGCCGACGGCGAGCAGAACGAGCGCGGCCATGCGCCGGAGCACGAAGCGCAGGAAGCTCGAGGACGGACGGGGTCTACGCCGGGCCCTCGGCGCGTCGACCATGGCGGTGGGCGCCGTCGTCAAGGGCCAACGATCGTACAGCGCCGCACGCTTGACCGGCTTCAGGTGTTGTGTGAGGCTTCACAGGTGACGACGTTCGCCCCCGTCCGGGTCGCCGCGGTCCAGGCGACTCCGGTGATGCTCGATCTGGATGCGAGCGTGGAGAAGGCGATCGAGCTCACCCGCGATGCCGCCGCACAAGGCGCGAAGCTGATCGTGCTACCGGAGTGCTTCCTCTCGTTCTATCCCTCGGCCTCGATCACCCAGTCGCGTTACGACGAAGGGATGACGGATCTCTTCGAGCGGATGTGGCTGAGCGGGGTCGACGTCCCGGGCCCGGTGGTCGACCGGCTCACGCGCGTCTGTTTCGAGCTCGGCGTCCACCTCGCGATCGGCGTCAACGAACGCGAGAGCAATCGCCCGGGCACGCTCTACAACACACTCTTGATCATCGGGCCGAGCGGCTTGCTGCTCAAGCACCGCAAGCTGATGCCAACGCATCACGAGCGGCTCTTCCACGGGATCGGCCAGGGCAACGACCTGGCGGTCGCGGATACGACCGTCGGACGCGTCGGCGGCCTGATCTGCTGGGAGCACCGCATGCCGGTCGCGCGCTACGCGATCTACCGCGGCGGCCCGCAGATCTGGGTGGCGCCGACGATGGACGACAGTGACGTCTGGCTCTCGCTCATGCGAACGATCGCCTTCGAGTCCGGTGCCTGGGTGATCAGCGTCTGCCAGTACATCCATGGCGAGCAGTTTCCCGATGACTTCCCGTTCGAGATCCCGGGCGGGCGAGACCGGGAGCTTTCACGCGGAGCGTCCGCGATCATCTCCGGCGCCACACGCGAAGTCGTCGCCGGTCCGCTCGTCGGCGAGGAGGGAATCCTCGTCGCCGACTGCGATCTCCGTGAAAGCCTCCGCGGCAAACAGTGGTTCGATGCTGTCGGGCACTACAGCCGCGAGGACGTCCTCCTCGGCGTGCTCGGCGCAACTGACGGCGTAGGGAACGGTCGAGCAGACGGAACTTCGCCGCCGCCGAGCGGTCGGCATCGATACCGCCGCGTCGCCTCCCAACTGAAGACGCGCGCTAGGCGGCCGGCAGGCCGTGGGTGAAAGCAGTTGTGAGGGAAGCCGGGCGATCAGCCTCGGCCTCCCTCACCCAGGACGAGCCTAAGCCGCCGACGTCCCCCGAGCCGCTCTTCGATGCAGCCCAGAGCGGCTCAGGGAACAACACCACTAGATGGGCTTGTAGGCCGTGTCGGCCGGCAACAGGAACTGCTTCTCCTGCTCGGCTTCGAGCCGCTCGAGCTCCTCGTCGCTGCCCATGCGCACGGGGCCCTTGAACCACTTGCGGGCCGAGAGCACGTACCAGCCGCCGAACAGCACGAACGCACCACCGATCGTGAGCGGCGCGTAGTTGGCGAGGTTCCAATCCCAAGCGGCGTTCCACGGGATGCCGCCGGGACTCGTCGGGAGCATGAAGATCACCGAGATGAACACGACCCACAGGATCGCGATCGGGTTGATCCACTTGTGGTGCTTGCCCAGGCTCCAGGCACCGGGCTCGAATTTGCTACCGAGCCGATAGCGCAGGATGACCGGCAGGATGAACGCGATGTAGAGCCCGGTCGTCCCGACCGATGTGCCGACGTAATAGCCGGCGAGGGTGTTCCACCAGGTCGGCAGCAACAGAAGGAAGCCGAGCGCGCCAACCGCGAGGCACGACCAGACCGGGACGCGATGTCTCGAGACGCGTGCGCCATAGTTGATGGCCGGGGGTTGCGCGATCGCGCGAGAACGCGAACAGCATCCGCGAGCCGGACGTCATGCATGCGGTCAGGCAGTAGAACTGCGCCATGACAACGATGAACAGGAGCACCTCCGCCCAGTGCGTGCTCATCGACGTCTGCCAGATGTACGTGGTGATGTACGTGAACTGCTCCTGCACGGCCTGCTGATTCGGGATTGCGAAGGTGATTGCGGTCAGGAGGACAAAGCCCGCGATCACCGAGACAACGACAGCCCAGACCATTCCGACCGCTGCGGAGCGCGACGCTTTGTGCGTCTCCTCGGCCATGTGGGCCGAGGCGTCGTAGCCGGTGAGCGTGTACTGGGCCATCCCGATCGAACCGATCGCGAACACCATCCAGAACATGGCGCTACTCCAACCATGGCCGGAGAAGCCCGAGTTGTTCACGGTCTGGCCGAAGACGTACCCGAACGACTGGTGGTGATCAGGAACGATGATCAGTGCGAAGACGATGATCAGGACGCCGATCACGTGCCAGTACGCCGAGATCGCGTTGATCAGGGACGTGATCCTCACGTCGAAGACGTTTACCAGCGTGGCCAGGGCGATGAACGCAACGAAGAGATAGAAGATGTGGTGTCGGTCGTTGGGATAGTCCCAGACAAGGTTGAAGAAAGCCGTCGCGTAGATCGCGAGGCCGTACCCGACCGCGCCGATGATCCCGATCAGCCCAATTAGGTTGAACCAGCCGGTGAACCAGCCCCAGGTCGCACTCCCGAGCTTGGACGACCAGTAATAGAGACCGCCGGCCGTCGGATACGCCGATGCAATCTCGGCCATCGAAAGTGCGACGAATGTCGTGAACACTCCGACGACGAGCCACCCCCACTCGACCGCCACTGGGCCGCCCCACTGGAAGGCGAGGTAGTACGACGTCAGGCAGCCTGCGAGGATCGAGATGATCGTGAACGAGATGGCGAAGTTCCGGAACGCCCCCATCGCCCGGAGGAGCTCCTGGGCGTAGCCCGAGTTTGTGCAGGATCTTCTCGTCCTCCGAGGTGCGGTACGGAGACGGTGGTTGCGGTACTCAAAACACCCTCCTTCCGAGTGGCCAGGACTTGGTATTAACCGCCTATCGCGCTTGACCTGTCAAGTCGCGTCGAACTGTGTGAACTTATGTCCACGACAGAGGCGCGCCCGGTTCGGGTCCTCGTGAAGCGCCGCTGAGGAAACGCCGCTCCGCCCCGGTCCGGGCGAGCCGCTCGAAGTGCTCGTCGACGTACGCGGCGAAGTCGAAGTCGAGCTCCGAGATCGCAAGTTGCACAACCCCCCACATCGCCTCCCGGAAATCGGACATGAACCGCATCAGGACGAGTGCGTCGCCGTCGTCGCTGCCGTAGGCGGCCAGCAGCGCCCTCTCGCCGCTTTCGTCGAGCTCGTGGTTGACGGCGAAATTGCCGAGGTCGAAGAACGGGTCCCCCATGCCTGCGTACTCCCAGTCGACGAGCCAGGTGCGCAGGCCGTCGCCGATGAAGTTCGCATTCAGCAGATCGTTGTGACACGGCCGGATCGGGGCGCCGGAGCGTCGGCGCTCGATCTCGTCCGCGATCCCCTTCGACCGTTCGTACGCGGCTGGAACTGTGACGCCGTGTTTGCGGGCGGTGGCGCGGTACTCCTCAACGACGCGAAAGCTGTCGAAGCGCCCGGGCAGAGCTGGGCCGTCGTGCAGCCGGCGAAGCGCTTCACCGACCCACCCGACATCGACCTTGCCCACCTCGCCCCCGACGTAGCGCGTGACGAGATAGCCCTCCGGCTCGACGAAAGCGACGACCTCGGGCCCGAGCCCGAGCTCCGCGGCAATGCGCGATGCGACGTGTTCGGCCGCGCGGTCGATCCCGAGAAGCTCTGTGTCCTTGCCGCCGACCCGCAGGACGAACTCCTGCCCGTCCAGCCTCGACCTTGAAGTTGCGGTTCGTGATTCCGCCGCCGAGCGGCTCGATCGTCACATGTTGTCCCGGCCAGATCCGCTCGGCCAGCTGCCCGGCTCCACCGGCCGATCCTAAACTTGAGTCGTGAGGCCGGCGGCGTTGCTCTTCGACTTCAACGGCACGCTTTCGGACGACGAGCACATCCAGTGCGAGATCTACCGGGAGATCTTCGCCGAGGCCGGCAAGCCGCTCGGCGTGACCGAGTACTTCGAGCAGCTCGCCGGGTTGTCCGACCCCGAGATCGTGCGGAACGTGGCTCGGTGAGGATCGCCCCGAGCTCGTCGCGGAGCGCGTGCGCCGCTATCAGTTGCGTGCGGGTGACGGCTCGACCGTGAAACCGTCCACGCGTGAAGCTGTGCGCTACGCGGCACAGCGGGCTGAGCTCGCCGTCGTCTCGGGCGCCGCACGAGCCGAGATCGAGTCGGTGCTCGCTGCGGCCGAGCTCACGCAGTTCGTCTCGCTCGTCGTCGCCGCCGAGGACGTCGCAGCGGGCAAGCCCGATCCGGCCGGCTACATCCGCGCGCTCGAGCTGCTCGACCGTCGCCCCGACGAGGCGCTCGCCTTCGAAGACTCCGAAGCCGGAGTCGCTGCCGCCAAGGCGGCCGGCCTGTACTGCATCGCACTCGAAGGCACCGCCGAGATCGAGCGGCTCGGCGCTGCGGACGAGGTCGCCGGCGCGCTTGACGTCGGGCTTATGCAGCGCCTGCTCGGTTGACCGGGCACTACGCGCGAATGCGCTCCCCTTTCGGATCGAAGAGCGGCTCCTCGGCGACCGCTCCTTCGACCCACCCGCCCGAAGATCTCCGCCTCGACTCTCGTGCCCGGCGTCGCCGACGCAGCCGGCAGGTAGGCGTACGCGATCGAGCGCTCGACCGTGTAGCCGAAGCCGCCGCTCGTGACGCGGCCGACGATCTCGCCGTCGACGCGAACCGGTTCAGAGCCGAGCGCGACCGAGCGGGGATCGTCGAGGACGAGGCACGCAAGACGCCTGGTCGCTTCTGGCGCGGCGAGCAGCGCGTCCCGACCGATGAAGTCGTCCTTGTCGAGCTTGACGGCGAAACCGAGACCTGCCTCGAACGGCGTGTCCTCCGGCGTGATGTCCGAGCCCCAGACGCGGTAGCCCTTCTCGAGCCGAAGTGAGTCGATCGCCTTGTAGCCACCGGCCGCGAGCCCGTGGCTCTCGCCGGCCCCCCAGATCGTGTCCCAGAGCTCCAGCCCGAACTCCGTCGGGCAATAGAGCTCCCAGCCAAGCTCCCCGACATACGTGACCCGCAACGCGAGACACGGGACGCGGCCGACAGTGAGCTCGCGCGCGCGCATGTACGGGAACGTGAGCTCCTCCGTCGCGAGCGGCTGGAGGATCGCGCGGGAGGCGGGCCCCCAAAGCCCCAGGCATGCGTACCTCGACGTCACGTCCTCGACCTGGACGCCGTCGGGTGCGTGGAGCCGGATCCAGGCGAGGTCGTGTCGGCCGAACGCCGTGCCGGTCACGATCCGAAAGCGATCCTCCGCGAGCCGCGTGACGGTGAAATCGCACTCGATCCCGCCGCGCTCGTTGAGCATCTGCGTGTAGGTGATCGCGCCGACGTCGCGGGCCACCCTGTTGTCACACAAGTGTTCGAGAAAGTCGTCCGCTCTCTCGCCCGAGATTTCGATCTTGGCGAAGGACGTCTCGTCGAAGAGCGCGGCAGTCGTGCGGCACGCGAGATGCTCCGCGCCGATTGCAGGCGACCAGAGGCGACCGGCCCAGCCGCGCGGTCTCAGCGCGTCGTCGCCCGAAGCGGCGTTCGGCTCGAACCAGTTCACGCGTTCCCAACCAGACTTCTCGCCAAAGACCGCGCCGAGCTCTTTGGTCCGAATGTATGTCGGCGAGACCAGCAGTGGGCGGCCCGCCTGGCGTTCGTGGCCGGGGTACTTGACGTCGTAGTACGTCGAGTAGATCTCGACCGTGCGCGCAAGCGTGTACTCGCGACTCTCGTAGTTGCCGCCGAACCGACGGGAGTCCATCTCCCAGACATCGAGGCTCGGAATGCCCTCGATGATCCATTCGGCCACGAGCTGTCCCATTCCCCCCGCTCCCGCGAGCCCATGTGCGCAGAAGCCGGCGGCAACCCAGAAACCGCGAACGTCCGACGGCCCGAGGATGAACTCGCCGTCTGGTGTAAACGCCTCCGGGCCGTTGATCAATTGGATGACCTCCGCATCCCCGATCTCCGGCACCCGCACGAGCGCGCCTTCCATCAGCTCCTCGAAGCGCGGCCAATCCTCGGCGAGCAGCTTTGCGTTGAAATCGGCCGGGATGCCGTCGAGGGACCACGGCGCCGGCTGCCGTTCGTAGCCGCCCATCACGAGCCCACCGGACTCCCCGCGGAAGTAGACGAGGAGGGACGGGTCGCGCATCGTCGGCACGTCGAGCGGAACACCGTGAGGTTTTGTGATCAGGTACTCGTGCGCCATCGGGATCACGGGGACGTTGACCCCGGCGAGGCGGCCGATCTCATGCGCGAAGATCCCGCCCGCGTTCACGACGATCTCGGTCTCGATGTTCCCCCGGTCCGTGACGACTCCGGTGACCCGGTTGCGATCGACCTCGACCGAGGTGACGCGTGTGTTGGTGTAAACCTCGGCACCGCGCCGTCGCGCTCCTTCGGCCAGCGCGTAGGTCAGCTGGCTCGGGTCGACGTAACCGTCGGTCGGCAGGTACGCAGCGCCGAGGACGCCTTGGGTCGACATCGGCGGAAAGAGCTGCTGCGCGTCATCAGCCGAGACGAGCTCGAGCGGCAGGCCGAATGTCTTGGCCCACCCGGCCTGGCGCGCAAGCTCTTCCACCCGCTCCTGTGAGGAGGCGAGCCGAAGCGACCCCACTTCATGCCACCCTGTCTCGAGCCCGACCTCATCGCCGAGCGATCGATAGAGCTCAACCGAGCTCATCATCATCTTGGTCAAGCTGAGCGAGCCGCGGAGCTGGCCCACGAGGCCGGCCGAGTGAAAGGTCGACCCGCTCGTGAGTTCGGCGCGCTCGCAGAGGACGACGTCATCCCAGCCGAGCCGTGTCAGCCAGTAGAGGATCGCGCAACCGCCGACGCCGCCGCCGATGATCACCGCGCGCGCAGCGTCTTTCACGCGCAGACCCTATGGGACGATTCGCCACGGAAGCAGGGAGACCCGGCCCGAGCGGGCCGAGCCTCCCTGGCTTTCACTACGAGATCGTGAGCGCTGCGGACCCGAGCTGGCCGCGTATCTCGCCGGCCGGGTTCTTCTTCGTATGGACGTTGACATAGGCGCGGCCCGATTCGAGTGCGTTCAGCACCGAGGAATCGACTGTCGCCTTGCCCTGCGCACCACTCTTGCACGGCGCGCACAGAGGCACGATCACCGGACCGGCCTTCCCGCGGACGCCGCGATGGATGTGCGCTGCGACTGCCTTCCCGGTCAGGCGACTGAAGGTCAGGCGCCACGTGAGCACCGCCGAGGATCCCTGCTTCGTGATCGAGACGGTGAAGGCGCCGCGTGCCCGACGAACGTTGCCCTTCGGCTTCGGCCGCTCCTGCGCCGCGCGAAGCGAGGCCTTCAGACTCGCGACCGGTGACACCTGGTCCCGGATCTCTCCCGCCGGGTTCGTCTTCGTGTGCACGTTGACGTAGGCGCGGTCGCTCTCGATCGCCGCGAGCACGACCGGCGTGATGTTCGCGGTTCCCGTGACGCCGCTGGTGCAAGGCGCACAGAGCGGGACGACGACGGGACCCGGCGTGCCCCTGGCCGCGATGTGGATGTGTGCAGCGACGGCAGGCCCGGTCAGGCCGGTAAACGACAGCTGCCAGGTCAGGACGGCACCGGTGTCGGACTTCGTCAGCGTTCCGGTGAACGTCCCCTTCGCCGACCCGACGTCCCCTTTCGGAGCGGGCGTCTCATCGGACGCGGCCATTGCGGCGGAGATCTTCACCTGGCCCGCCTGGCTGTGTGCCCCGGCACCTCCCGCCACGATCAGCGCGACAGCGGCTCCCAGAGCGACCACGGGTACGACCAGCTTCGACACCACATTCCCCCTTTGCGATTTGCCCCTTTGCGATCGGGATCGCAGGTCGACCCCTTCGTAGGCGAGTTACGGGCGACCTCAGCTAGCGGTTTGTGCGGTTCGGGCTCCCTCGGTCGAGGGACGCCCCGAGAGGCGTGAAAGGCCGATGCATCTGGCAGCCCCCTGCGGTGGCACCAATGGAGATCATGCGGCGACAATTCACCCTTGCCTCGACGGCTTCGAGGCTTCTCTCGGCGATCGAGTCCGCCGGGCTCGCCAGCACGGCGACGTTCGCGAGCGCCCTCTGGCTGGGCCTGGCGCTCCCCGGGCTGCCGCTCCTCCCCGGTCTAGGCGCAGGCGGGAACAGCAACGTCGCGATCTCGCTCAGCAGCGCTGTCCTCGGCGTTCAGGAGAGCCAGACCTTCAAGTCGCCGAACAACGCAACGGGCCGGCAGGCGCGGCTCCTCTCGCTCCTGCTTCCGGCCGACGCGCTGGCGAACGACCTTGCGACTGCGTCGCCGCGTTCGGCCGAATCCCGCGCCAAGTCGCTGATCGTCGCACTTCCGGATCCACCTGTCGCGGAGAGTCACGAGAGTGGCCCGAGCTCGACCGACCAGCCGCAGCGGCAGGTCGCGTCTGCACCGGTCCAGCAGTCGCAGCCTCCGCCACAACCGCCTGCACCCGCGCCGCCTGCACCTCACCCGGCGACGCCTGCAGCGCCGCGCCAGCAGCAGCCCGACCCGAATCCGCCGGCGCCCGGGCCTTCTACACCTTCGACTCCACCCCCTTCGTCCGACTCCGGAGAGCCGGTGGTCGCCCCGCCGGCCGCCGACGGCGGCGAAGGACCGCAGCCGGCCGATCCTGGCGCTCCCGAGAGCCCGAATTCGCCTGATCCCGCAGGGGATCCTGGCAACGGCAACCCCGAGGCCGGTGGCGCCACGACGAACCCGGGCGGAAACGGCAGAACGGCAATGGCAACGCGGGCGGGAACAATCCCAACGCCGGCGGCAACAACCCGAACGCGGGCGGCAACAACGCCGGCGGAAACGGTAACGGTAACGCCGGCGGCAACAATCCCAACGCGGGCGGGAACAATCCCAACGCCGGTGGCAACAACGCCGGCGGCAACGGGAACGGCAACGCGGGCGGGAACAACCCGAACGCCGGCGGCAACAATCCCAACGCAGGCGGCAACAACCCGAACGCGGGCGGCAACAACGCCGGCGGCAACGGGAACGGCAACGGCAACGCGGGTGGAAACAACCCGAACGCAGGGGGCGCGAACGCTGGGGGTAATGGGAACGGCAACGGAGCCGCCAAGGGCGGCCCGAAAAAGGGGCCCTAGATGGAAGGCCGTTTTCGCTCCCGCTACGGGCGGGCCGCGGTCGCACGGGCCGCAGTTGTCGTCTTCCTGCTCTTCTGCGCGCTGATCGCGGGAATCGTCTTCACGCTCGATCTCAGCGCCCGCCGCTCGAACAGCCAGCAGGCGGCGACGGAGCTCGCCGGCACCGCGCAGGTCGCGGCGTCGACCTTCTCGACGATGCACGCCAATCTTCGAGCTCGAGTGGGCGAGCTTGCCGCATCCAACTCGCTGCAACAGGCGCTCCTCCACCGAGACGGCTCCCGGCTTCGCGCTCTCGCGGCCTCGCACGACGCACGCGTGATGATCCGCGGACGCGCTTACGGAAAGCTTCCGAGCGGCCCTCGGATCACCGCGACTGCGACGATCACTCGTGACGGCCGTGCCGTCGCCCGGGTGACGATGGCCGTGCCGATGGACTCGTCGCTGCTCGCCGTTCTGCAAAGAGCAACCCCGATGCCGAAGCATGCGGCGCTGGTGCTCGCCCAGCACGGCCAGGTGACGGCCGGAGGCCCGCCGGGCGCGTCGGCGAACGTCGAGAGGGGCCATATCGAGCTCGGCAAGGTGTCGTTCCTCGCAAAGGACACGAAGCTCGACTCGGGGGGCGCCTCGCTCGTCGCCGTCGAGCCCGTGTCGGCGGTGCAGGCGCGCCTCAGCGCCTACAGGCGACGCCTCCTCTTCGCGGCAGCGATCACCCTGGCACTTGCTGCCGGTCTGGCCACCCGCCTGGCTCGTCCGGTCGCCCGAATCTTCGCCGACCTCGCCCACCTGACACTCGCGGCCGAGACCGATTCGCTAACGAACATCGCGAATCGCCGAGCGCTCGACCAGCGTCTCGACGAGGAGGTCGACCACGCACGGCGGCTCGGCACGAACGTCGCCTTCGTGATCGCCGACATCGACAACTTCAAGTCGGTCAACGACCGGTTCGGACACCAGACCGGCGACGAGGTCCTGCGGCGGGTCGCTGCGGTCTTCACTGACGCGGTGCGCGAGCTCGACCTACCAGGACGCTACGGCGGCGAGGAGATCGCAGTGGTCGGGCCGGGCACGAATCTGACCGGTGCACGCGGGCTCGCCGAAAAGATCCGCGCGCGGGTCGAGGAGCTCGAGCTGACGACCCCGGACGGAGATCCGTTCAAGGTGACGGCGAGCTTCGGGGCGGCGTGCTTCCCGGCGCAGACGAGCGTCGAGGAGCTGGTCGCAGCCGCGGACGCTGCGCTCTACGAGGCAAAGCGAAACGGCAAGAACCGTGTCGTCACGGCGACTGCGAAGCGAAAGTCGCGCAAGCAGGCCGCCGCCGCAGACGAAGCCCCGGCCTCCGCCTGAGGAAGCCTTCCGGGCGCAACCCGGCCGCTGTGGGATCATGGTGCGATGCGCCGCGGGGGTCTGTGCGTGTTTGCGGTCGTGCTCGCCCTCGCCGGGGCCGGCGCGGTGCGAGGCGACGTCTGGGAACAGGTTCACGTCCGAGTCGTCACGATCCACTACACGACGCACAACGGTCTCCACCGCGCGGCGTACGTGGTCCTGCCCGACTGGTACGGGCCTGGCAACAACCCTCCGATTCCGCTGATCATCTCTCCGCACGGTCGCGGAGTCTCCGCAGAGGAGAACGTCGACCGGTGGGGAGACCTCCCCTCAATCGGCTCGTTCGCCGTCGTGAATCCCGAAGGACAGGGCCGCAGGTTCGCGCGCTTTTCGTGGGGCTACGCCGGGCAGATCGACGATCTCGCGCGCATGCCCCGGATCCTGCGGGCCACCATTCCGTGGCTGCGGATCGAGCCGCATCGGATCTACGCGTTCGGAACGAGCATGGGCGGCCAGGAAACGTTGCTACTGGTTGCCCGCCACCCCAAGCTCCTTGCCGGCGCCGCAGCATTCGATCCTGTCACCAACATGGCCTCGCGTTACCGCGACTTCTCTCGGCTTCACTGCAACCGCGGCTGCCTGCGCAGGTGGGGTGATCCGATCGGCTTCGGGCTGCGCGCACTCGCGCGCGAAGAGATCGGCGGCACGCCGCAGAGCCTGCCTCGGGCCTACGCGCGCCGCAGCCCGGTCACGTACGCGCGCGCGATCGCAAGGTCCGGCGTGCCGCTCCAGCTCTGGTGGAGCAAGAGGGACCACGTCGTCGGGTCGCAGGATCAGTCCGCCGCACTCGCGCGCAAGTTGCGTCGCCTGAATCCCGCCGCGCCGCTCCACACGTTCGTCGGCTCCTGGCCGCACTCCGCGGACATGCGCCCGTACTTCATGCTCATTCCAGCCCTGAAGAAGTTCGATCTCGTTCCCACGCGCGCTCCGTCCTCGGTGCGCAGCACGCAGTCGCGCCCGGTCCATCCCTTGCTGCCCTGGCACCACGCGGTGCGCGACGGGAACGGGAAGCTGTTGCCCTGGTACCGCCCGAACGCGGGCCTTGGCTACGACCGCGTTCTTCGCCTCGGCTGGAAGTTCATCGAGCGTGGCGTTCCACGCGATCCGCGGACAAGGTCGAAGGTGTACCTCAACTACGCGGTGTTCGACGGACAGTCGCTCCGAGGCATCTACTGGCAGCACAATCCGGCGTTTCTCAACGCTGCGTTCGTCGACTCGCTGGTCTCCTGGTATCCGTATTCGGCCGACCGGCGGGCGATCGGCGTGGTGCGCGAGATGCTCGACTACCAGCTCGCACACGGAACTTCGCCGGCGGGCTGGGCGTGGCCACGGGTCCCGTTCACCACGGCCTGCGCGGGCGAGCGAACGTACGGGCGTTGCCTCGCCGGGCTCCCCCGGCGGTTCTACGGCGGAGTCGAAACCGACAAGGTGGGGCTGCTCGGCCTCGGGTACCTGCAGTTCTACGAGCTGACCGGCGAACGGCGGTTCCTTCGCGCTGCGATCGCAGCCGGGAACGCGCTCGCAAGACACGTTCGCCCGGGTGACGCGACGCATACACCGTGGCCGTTTCGTGTCAACGCAAGGACGGGCGCCGTTCTCGACGGTGCGCAATTCGGAGGGCTCGTCGTCGGGCCGGTGCGCCTGCTCGACGAGCTCGTCGAGGTGGGCGCGGGCAACACGAGCTCGTACAAGCACGCTCGCGATGTCGCATGGGCGTGGATGCTGAAGTACCAGTTGAACCGCGACAGCCCGGCGTGGAATCGCTGGAGCGGCTTCTACGAGGACGTCCCGTACAACCCTCGCAGCCTCAATCAGGCGACCCCGACGCTCACGGCGCAGTACCTGCTCACCCACCCTGCTCCGGAGTCGGTCGATCCGTCGTGGGACGAGCACGCTGCGACGCTGCTCCGCTGGGTGCAGAAGTCGTTCGGCCGCGGCCCGTTCCTCGGGGCCTGGGGGATCGACGAGCAACGGGCACCCGGTAAGCCCGGCTGCTGCTCGCGCGTCGGGCTCGGCAGCACGACCTCACGCTGGGCGGCGACGAACGCGCTGCTCTATGCACGCACGGGAGACGAACGTGCGCGCGAGCTCGCCGTGCGCTCACTGAACTACGCCACGTACTTCGCCGCAAGCGACGGGCGGGTCTCATGTTGTGGGCAGCGGTCGACGAACACGTTCTGGTTCAGCGACGGCTACGCCGACTATCTGCGGAGCTTCAACTGGGCGATGGCAGCGATGCCAGAGCTCGCTCCGAAGCGGCGTGACCACCTGCTCGGCTCGAGCTCCGTCGTGCAATCGGTGTCGTACGGCCGGCGGCGGCTGACGTATCGCACCTTCGACGCGAGCGGCACCGAGGTGCTCCGACTCGGCTTCCGGCCGCGGCGGATCGTCGCCGGCGGGAGCGTGCTCGCCGAGCGCAGCGACCTGTCGGCCGAGGGGTACGTCGTCCAGGCGCTCGGCGGCGGCGACTTCGCAGTCCGGATCCGCCACGACGGCGCGCGCCGAATCGCACTCGACGGCTGACGCTTCCGGCGAAGACGATTTCCCTGCTCGGAGCGGCCAAATCCGCCTCAAAGCGCGCTACGCTCTAGGTAATGGAGTCAAGGGGGGATTCCTGGGAGTCGACCGGCTGGGAAGCAGCCTGGCAGCAGCCTGAGGAGAAGGCCGATCGAGACGAGGTTCTCCAGCTGGCCCGGCGGCTCGCCGAAGCGCGCGAGCGCCAGAGCGCGGAGGCTCTCGTCCAGGTCGAGGATCTGAAGCGCGCCCTGCGAGAGCGCGCCGCGGATGTTGCACGACGGGAGCTCGAGGTCGAGCAGCGGACGAAGAAGCTCGACGACGAAGAGGCCCGCGCACACGAGGGCAGACGGCTTCGGCTTCGACGCCCCGAGCGCGACGCCGATCGCGCGTATGCGGAGGAGCTGCTCGCCCGTCGCGAGGCAGAGTTGCAGCAGCGCCTCGATGCACTCGTCCCGCGCGAGCGCGAGACGGCGGAGCGCGAGACTGCTCTTCGCGCGCGCGAGCTCGAGGTCGAGGAGTCCGAGACGGCGTTGAAGGCGCACGAGCAGGAGCTCGCGGAAAGCAGAGCCTCGCTCGACCGCCGGAAGAACGAGCTCGAGGGTTCCTACGCGCGCCTGCGTGAGCAGGAGGCGTCATTCGCCGCGCGAGAAGCGGAGCTCGCGGATCAGAGGCGCGCGCACGAGTCCTCTCTGAGCGAGGCGGCGCGGGCGACCGACGAGCTCGTCGAGCGGGCGGCGACCGTCGAGGCAGCGGAGCAGGAGCTCGCCGCCGAGCGCGTCCGGCTCGACGACGTGGCCCGAGAGCTCGAGGCGCAAGCCGACGCTGCTCGAGCCGACGAGGAACGGAACACGGGCGCGCAGGAGCGCCGCCTCGCCGACCAAGCGCGCGCGCTCGAGGAACGGGCGCGGGCCGTCGACGAGCTCGAACGACAGCTGACGACTCGCGAGCGCGAGGCCGCCGCGGTCGAGCAGCGCACCGAAGCCGAAGGAGAGCGCAAGCTCGCAGAGCTCCGGTCACGGCTTGCCGCGCGAGAGTCGAGATCTTGCGGCCCGTGAGGCCGAGCTACTGAAGCTTCAAGCAGGCCTGGCGACGCAGCAGGAGAGCATTCGGCGCCGCGAGCGTGCGCTCGATGACGCCGAGCGGCTCCAGGAGCGCGAGCGAGCCGTGCCTGCGGCGCCGTACGTCAGCTTCAGCGACGGCCTGGACGCCTTCACGGGCGGCCGGCCGCGGTCCGGCTAGAAGTTCTCCGCGAGAACGCGCTTGCAGATCTCGACGACGTCGGGGTCGAACTGCGTTCCGGCGCCTTCGTCGAGTCGTCGCAGTGCTTCCTCTCTCGGCAGCCGCTTGCGATACGGACGATCGGTCGTCATGGCGTGGTACGCGTCGCAGACGAGAATGATCCGTGACTCGATCGGAATGTCCTCGGCGCTCTTGCGGTCGGGGTAACCGGTGCCGTCGAAGCGCTCATGACAGTGGCGCACGATTGGTCGGACCTCTTCGAGCCGGTCGATCGGCGCGATGATCCGCTCGCCGAGCTCGGGATGCTTCTCGACGAGCTTCCGTTCCTCGGCTGTGAGCGGCCCCGGCTTCGACAGGATCGCTTCCGGAATGCCGATCTTGCCGATGTCGTGGAACAGCGCGCCGAGCTCGAGACGCTTGAGCGCACGGGTGTCGAGACCGAGCCCCGAGCCCACCTTGAGTGAGAGGTCGGTGATCCACCGGGCGTGTGACGAGGTGTACTCGTCGTTCGCCTCCAACGCGTTCGCCAGTGCTTCGACCGTCTCGAGGAACGTCTTCTCGAGGCTGCGGAAGTTGCCGGCGTTGGTCAGGGCGAGCTTTGCCTGGTGGGCGACGCCTGCGAGTAGTCGCAGCTGCCGTTCGCTGAAGTCGCTGTCCTCGGATGCCGCGACGGCAATGCACCCGAGGCGTCCGCCGTCGAGCGTCAACGGCGCGACCGCGAAGGGCTTGCCCATCCCGACGTCTCTTGCTCCCGGTCATGGCTTCGCGCTGCTCGTCCGTCACGACGAACGGCTCCTTGACCGAGAAGAGCGCCTCGGCAGCCTCGTGGTCGAAATGCATCCGCGCCAGGCGCTCGCGGTCGAGGTCGCTGTAGCCGTGGGTGGCGCGCACTCTGATCTCGCCTCCTGTCGCCTCCTGGAACCAGACCGATGCGCGAGGCGAGCCGACGGTGCGGGCCGAAAGCTCGACGATCCGGTCGACGACCGCATCCATGCCTTCGGCACTCGAGAGCTGCCGGCTGAATTCGAGCAAGGCGGTCGCACGCTCGGCCTCCCGTCGGGCGGATTCGTAGAGACCGGCGTTCTCGAGCGCGACAGCGGCGTGGCCGGCGAGCACTTCGAGCAGGCGCATGTCGTCCTCGTCGAACTGGTTGAGGCCGAGCTTGGAGATCACGATCACGCCGACGACGCGCGTTCCGTAGGTCAGGGGCACGACGACCTGTGACTCGTCGATGGCGTCCGTGCCCGGAAGCACGCGCGCGAACTCGCAGTTGGCTGCGTCGCCGATCAGCAACGACTCGCCGGTGGCCGCGACGCGGCCGGTGATCCCCTGGCCGACCTTGCAGGCGAGGATCTCGAGTGGCTCCTGCGTCTCCGAGGTGAACTGGCCGACGAACGCAATCGGGATCACGTCGTCGCCGTCGACGATCGACACGCGGCAGTTGTGATAGTCGATGAGCGAGCGAAGCTCCGTGGCGATGACGTGACCGATCTGGCGCACGTCGTTCAGTCGGTTGAGCTTGCCTCCGAGACTCTGCAGCATCTTCATGTGCGCAACCGAGCGCACGTCGCGCGTCGACGGAACCTCTTCCCCTTCCGGACGCTCGAGCTCGGCATCGTCGTAAAGGACGATCTGGTTCTTGCCACGCGCTTTGGCAGTCATCATCGCCGCCTCTGCGCACGCGATCAGTTCGCGTGGGTTCATCGCATGCTCGGGGCCGCGCGCAAGCCCGACGGAAATGGTGATGCGTCCGGCCGGATTGAACTCGGTGGTCTCAACGCGCTCGAGCAGCCGGTTCGCAAGTTGTTCGGCGCTCTCCGGCGAGCGCGAGGCGATCACGATCGCGAACTCCTCACCGCCGAGGCGGTAGACGACGTCGGACGCGCGCACTGCGTCCTTCAGCGTGTCGGCGAGGCTGCGCAGGATCTCGTCGCCGGCACCGTGGCCATAGACGTCGTTGACGCGCTTGAAGTCGTCGATGTCGAGCATGAGGAGCGAGATCACGTCGTGCGAGCGGCTGGCCTCTGCCAACGCCTGCCTGAGGCGCTCGTGGAAGGCCCTGTGGTTGAAGAGGCCGGTGAGCGGGTCGGTCTGGGCCTGGTGCTCGAGGCGTGCACGAATCTGCGCGTTGTCGAGCGCGAGCGCGGCGGCGTCGCCAAACCGCTTTGCCAGCTCGAACTCGTCGTCGTCGAACGACGCATCGTCACCGAGCCGGTAGATGTTCAGAGCGCCTTTGATCGAGTCACGCGCAATGAGCGGGATCGTGATCAGCGCCTCAGGCTCGTCCTCGGGCGTGCCGGGAACCGTTGACGTGCGCGGATCGAGGTGAGCCTGGTTGACGCGGACCGACTCGCGATGCTCGGCGCCCCAGCCGGTGAGGCCGACACCGAACGGGCAGCTGTCCGCAAGAATCTTGTCCGCCCACTTGTCGCGCGCCCAAACAGGGAGCAGGACGCGTCGCGACTCGTCGGCTTCATAGATCGTCAGCGAGTCATGTGGGACGAGCTCGGCGAGCGCGTCGGCGATCCGGTCGAGCAGCGCGTCGAGGCTCTGCTCTGCGAGCACGTCGTGGAAGACGTCCGCAAGACGCCTGTAGGACTCGACGAGGGCGGTCCCGCGCGATGGGTCGCCAAGGACGTTCTCGTCGAGGAGCCGGAGTGGAAGCGCGTGATCGCTCATCCGTGTTGGTCGGTATGTCGTTGCAGCCGCAGGTGAAGCCCCTTTTTCGCGAACCGACACAAAGCAAAGCGAGGCAGATAGCCGCTCGTATCCCCCGGTTGAGGGGTTCCTGCTGGCGGCGAGCGGTCGTACCCGGGGCGTGGGCCACGCCGAGGAGACCGGATCGGGGCAGATTTCCTCCCCGAGGAGCGTCCGGTGAGCCGTGCTGGAAGGCCCTCGTCGGGCCGGCTGGCCGGCTCGTCTCTAGCCGGCGGAGGTCTCTTCCGTGGCCTGGGCGCCCTCGGCTTCGCGGGCCCGCTGCGCCAGGTCGAGGCTCAGATCCTCGGGATCGTTGTCCGTCTCGTCCCAGGACGGCTGCGGCTGCGGTGCGGCGAACCACTCGCGCAGCGCGTAGGCGATGCCGGCCGCCAGCCCGAACCCCAGCAACACTCGCTTCATCTTCGGCCTCCCCGCGTCGCTTCCGGAGAGACGTACCTTACGGGCTAGTCGCCCCAGTCGAAGTCGCGGCTGCGGCCCCAGAGGCCTTCCTCGGCCTCGGGAGCAGCCTGCTCGGCGGTTTCCTCACCCGGCCACGCCAGCACGGGATGCTCGGCGGTCGCTGCGGACTCCTCGCCGTCCATGGTTTCCTCGAGACGCGCCTGCTCCTCGGTCTTGAACAGTGGATGGTTGTCGAACGGATCGGCGGTCTTGTAGTGGCCGAGAGGCATCGACTCCTCGAGTTTCGCGTTCCGCTCCTTCAACTCGAGGTGATCCTGGATCGTCTTGGCGAACATCGACGGCATTTCAACGGTCATGGAGGGCTCCTGGGTCGGGGGCTGGGCCGAGGTTGGGCAGGATTGTAGCCCTTCAAGCACCCGTTTCCAGGGAAACTGCCGGAACCACCCTCGCTGGACTAGGCCTGGCGGACCGGGTCCGGAGCCGTCTCGACCCGGTTCTTGCCTGCCCGCTTGGCCTCGTACATGGCCGCATCCGCGGCCGCAAACAGCTCCGAGGCCGTGCGGTGCGGCGGGGTCGCGGCGACTCCGAAGCTCGCGGTGACCGGGATCGGCGTGCCATCCGCGGTGAGGACGATCCGCCCCGCCAGAGCAGACTCGGATCCGCTCGGCCACCCTCGCGCCACCGGCGAGATCCGTGCCCGGCAAGACCATCAGGAACTCCTCCCCGCCCCAGCGGCCTGCGATGTCCACGTCGCGGAGGGTCTCCTGGAGAAGCGTCGCGAAATCGTGCAGCACCGTGTCTCCCGCCGGATGGCCGTAGCGGTCGTTGACGTCCTTGAACCAGTCCAGATCGGCGACGACGACGGCCAGGGACCCGCCGAAGCGCTCGACGCGGGCGAGCTCGTCCGCGAGCGACTCCTCGCACTGGCGCCGGTTGGCGAGGCCGGTGAGGCCGTCGACGAGGGCCTGCCGTTCGACGATCCGGTGCAGCCGGACGTTGTCCAGGGCAACGACCGCGTGCGCAGCGAGGGAGGCCGCGGTCATCCGGTCCTCGTCGGTGAAATCGTCGCCGAACAGAAGGAGCGAGCCGAAGTCCATGGTTCCCGCACGAAGGGGCACCTCGATCTTGTCGTCGCCCTTGTCGGGATAGCCGACCTGCACAAGCTCACCGTTCGCACCGACGAAGACGCCGCCGGACGCGCTCGTCGCCTCGATCGCGGTCTCGACGATCAACCGCATCAGCTGGTCGCTGTCGTGCGTGGCGCCGAGCGCCTCGCCGAAGCGCGAGATGACGTCTCGCAGGCGTCCACGTTCCGCCTGCAGCTCGTCGAGACGGGTCTGCAGCTGGAACGCCATCTGGTTGAACGTCCGCCCGAGGAGGGCGAACTCGTCACGGCCCTGTACGGGCACGCGTTGCTTGAGGTCGCCTCGCGCGATCGCCCGTGCCGCGTCGACGAGGCGCCGAATCGTACGGACGATTGCACGACCCTCGACGTATGCAACACATGCAACGAAGAGCAGTGCGGCGAGGAGCCCGACGAGCAGGCGGTTTCTCGCAGCACGGTTGGTCGCGTCGATGCGCGCCTGCGGGCTGATTACGCCGAGCGTCGCGTTGGGGCGTTCCCCGATCGTGCCGGCGACGAGGCTGCGGTAGCTGGTGTTGTCGAGTGAGATCGTCCGTGTCTTGCCGGAGTGGACGTCCACGCTCCCGCTCACGCCCGGCGGCCCAGCGACGATGCGGCCGTTCTGGATCAGGACGACGTGGTCGTAGTTCTCGAGGCCGGAGCGAGTCTCGAGGCTCCTGACGAGCGCGTCGTCCAGTGGCAGCGAGGCCACGACGGACCCATGCGAGCCGTTCGCGCCGACAACCTCCACCTGCCGCGTCACCGCCATCGGCTCGCGCCCTACCGACGTGGAAGCCGCCGGGAGCCTCCACTGAAAGATGCGCCTTCCCACGGAGCATGCGTTCGAGGGCCACGCGGTTCCGGGCAAGCAATGCGCGCTGGAAGGCGGGCTTGTGTGCGAGTTGCCCGGCCGCTTCGTCGGCGGAGCCCAGAGCCTCCTGGTAAGCAGCTAGGGTGGCGCGCAGACCAGCCTGAAGGCGTGCGTCGACCCGCCGGGTCTCACTCCGCGCCGCCACCGTCGAAAAGCCCCAGAAGGCGGCGGCCAGAGGGAGCAGGGACAGCAGCAGGAAATAGGCGACGAGCTTGACTTTGAAACTACCCATGACTTCCCTTCAAGTCCTACACCCCCGGAGCCGATACATCCCTGGATCGGGGTATCGACAACCTAGGGGAGAAGCATGAGGGAAAAAAGCGCGCGCGTCCTAGCCGCCGCGCTGTTGACAGGAGCCATCGCCTTCGCAACGGCCATGCCGGCGCTGTTCGGCGCGCCGCGTGAAGCCGGGCACTCGCTGACTGCGCCGCCGTCTTCACTTCAGCGCTCCGTGCATGCGGTTCCCTCCGCGCCGTCGTCACAGCCCACGGGCGGCGCCGATCGGCTCGTAGATGTCCGGTCACCCGTAACGACCAACCTCGGTCGACTCGCCTCGAGTCGCGGTGCCGGCTCGAACCAGCGGCTTCGTCCTGCGAGCGCAGGGCGCTCGAAGCCCGGTGGGACGCCGAAGCCCGCTCCCACTCCTCGCCCGACGCCGACGCCCACGCCCACGCCCACGCCCACACCCACCCCACGCCTACACCGAATCCGGCCCCGACGCCCGCCCCGCCTCCTGACACGCGCGAGCTGGCCGCGGCGCCTGCCGCTCCGACGCCCGCCATCCCCACCCCCGATCCGGCGCCACCGCAGCCGAGCAAGGGCAAGGGGCACGGAAAAGAAAAGGTAAAAGCGAAGCCCGACAAGGACAAGAGCGCTAAGGAAAAGGGCGACTGTTCACCGGGCGTACAAACACCGGCCGCCGTCCCGTCGGTGACCCCGGCGGCACCGCAGCCCACAACACCGGCGCAGGAGCTGCCGGACGCCGACAAGGGCCATGGAGATGAGCGCGGTGACGGAAGCGACAAGGCTAAAGCGAAAGACAAAGAGCTCGACAACGGGCACGACAAATAGTGCCTGTGCGAGGATAGGGCCGTGCCCCGCGTCACGAAACGTCTGGGACCCGTGACTGTTGCGCTCACCGCGTGGGACATCTGGCGGCGCCTGCCACCCAAGCAGCGCCAGCAGGTCTTGAACGCGGCGCGAAAGCACGGACCAAAAGTCGCCTCGAAGGTGATGAAGGCGAGCGCCCGGACGAAGTCGCGGCGGCCGCCTAGGCCTCCTAAGTAGCTCCGAGCGCTGCGCGCACGATGCGGTCCTGCTCACGCAGGTGCGCCGTCGGATAGCCCTCGCTCGGGCTTGCGCGCCACGGCCTGCCTGCATAGCTGAGCGGGATGCCCGCCTCTCGGGGCGGTGCCTCGAGGCGGTGGCGGATAGTCCGCCAGGCACCCATGTTCTGCGGTTCCTCCTGCGCCCAGACGACTTCTTCCAGCTGGGGGTAGCTCGCGATGAGCCGGGCGTAGGCGTCGACGGGGAACGGGTAGAGCTGCTCGAGCCGCGCGACCGCCACCTGGTTCGCTCCGGCACGCAGCTCGTGTCCGGCGATGTCGTAGTAGACCTTGCCCGAGCAGACGACGAGCCGTCTCACCTGCTCGCGATCGGCCGCCGGATCGTCGATCACCTGCTGGAACGAGCCCTCTGCGAGGTCGGCCAACGTCGAGGAGGCCTGCTTCAACCGCAGCAGTCCCTTCGGGGTCATCACCACGAGCGGCCGGCCCGCGGCGTCGAGGGCCTGGCGCCGGAGCAGATGGAAGTGCTGGCTCGAGGTCGAAGGATTCGCAACCCGGATGTTCTCTTGCGCGGCGAGCTGGAGAAAGCGCTCCAGGCGAGCGCTCGAGTGCTCGGGACCGTTGCCCTCGTAGCCGTGCGGCAGCAGAAGCGTCAGGCGTGTCGTCTCACGCCACTTCGAAAGGCCCGCGACGATGAACTGGTCGATCACGATCTGCGCGCCGTTGACGAAATCACCGAATTGGGCTTCCCACAGAACGAGCGCCTCCGGTGCCGCGACCGAATAGCCGTACTCGAATCCGAGGCACGCATATTCCGAGAGCGGCGAGTTGTAGATCTCGAAGGACGCCGTGGCGTCGTCGAGGTTCTGCAGCGGCGTGAAGACCTCGCCGGTGTGCGCGTCGTGCAGGACGGCGTGCCGGTGCGAGAACGTGCCGCGCTCGGTGTCCTGGCCGGTCAGCCTGATGGGGATCCCCTCGACGAGCAACGAACCGAATGCGAGTGCCTCAGCCTGGCCCCAGTCGATCCCGCCTTCTTCGATCGTCTTGAGCCGGCGTTCCAGCTGGCTCAGAAGCTTTGGATGCACCGTGAAGTGCTCGGGGACGCGCAGGAGCTCATCGTTCAGCTCGCGCAGACGATCGGCCGCGACAGCCGTGACGACCCCGTCCCCGCTGGAGTACGGAATCTTTCCCTCAGGCTGAGGCGCCGTGCCGAACGTCGCCTTGAGCGCCTCGTGAGCTTGCTTGAGCTCCGACGTGACCTCGGCCAGCAGCTCGTCGGCTTCCTCTTGCGTGACGACGCCTTCCTCGATCAGCCGTGCCTGCGAACTGCTCGCGAACGGTCGCATGGCCGGCGATCTGCGCGGCCATCAGGGGCTGCGTGTACGCCGCCTCGTCCTGCTCGTTGTGACCGTGGCGTCGATATCCGACCAGGTCGACGACGACGTCGCTCTCGAAGCGGCGTCTGAATGCGAGCGCGAGGCGGACCGCGGAGATCGCAGCTTCCGGATCGTCGGCGTTGACGTGGATGATCGGCACGTCGTAGCCCTTGGCGAGGTCGCTCGAGTAACGCGTCGAGCGGCCCTCGCTCGGATCGGTCGTGAACCCGACCTGGTTGTTCGCGATCAGGTGGAGGGAGCCCCCGGTCGAGTAGCCCTCGAGGGCCGACAGGTTGAGCGTCTCCGCCACGCCGCCCTGGCCCGCGAATGATGCGTCGCCGTGGATGAGCACCGGCAGAGCGACACTCGGGTCGTGCATGCCGTTGCGGGTCGAGCGGTCCGTCTGCTCGGCGCGCGCGCGTCCTTCGACGACCGGGTCGACGGCTTCGAGATGGCTCGGGTTCGCGGCGAGCGTGACCGTGATTTCGCCCGCCGGAGTCGAACGCGTTCCTTCAGCCCCAAGGTGGTACTTCACGTCCCCCGTGCCGCCTTCGTCGGTGGCGACAACCGCTTCGATCGTCCGCTCGCCCTCGAACTCCCGAAGGATCGAGTCGTAGCCGAGCCCGAGCGTGTGCGCGAGCACATTGAGACGGCCGCGATGCGCCATTCCGATCACGACTTCATGCGCGCCGTTCTCGGCCGCGAGCTCGACCGCCTCGTTCAGCATCGGCACCATCACGTCCAGTCCTTCGATGGAGAAGACCTTCTGGCCGAGGAACGCGCGGCGCAGGTACTGCTCGAATGCTTCGACGCGCGAGAGATGCGCGAGCAGCTCCTTTCGCTCCTCCGCGGCGAGGGGCTTGCGGTATTTGCCCGACTCGATCGCCTGGCGCAGCCAGACGCGCTTCTCGTGGTCCGAGATGTGCTCGATCTCGTACGCGATCGTCCCCGTGTAGGTGTCGCTCAGCCGCGGAAGGGTGTCGGCCAGCGTCTCGCCCGGCACGTACAAGCGCAGCACCGATGCGGGAACCCGCGCCTGCAGCTCCGGGGTGAGCTTCGGGATGAGCCGCTCCGGCTCGAGCGCCGGGTCGCCCGGCGGCTCGGAGCCGAGCGGGTCGAGGTGGGCAGCGAGGTGACCGTGCATCCTGTGGGCCTTCACGAGCGCCATCGCGGCCGCCACGGCGCCGAGGAGCTCGTCGGAGACGGGCTCGGCGGCCGCCGGCGCAGGGGCTGGTGCGGGCTCGGCGACGGAGTGGCCGTTGCCTGCCGCCTCGAGGAGACGCGAGAGCCCGGGATGTGCCGCGACGACGTCGCTGTGGCCGCTCTCGAACAGCCTGCGCCACTCGCTCGGGACCGCGTCCGGGTTCTCGAGGTACTCCTCGAGCAGGTCGCGGGCGAAGCCTGAGTTCAGGCCGTCGACGTCAGTCACTCGTTCCTTTGTAGCAGCGGAGCTCTGGCTACCAGAGCGGATGGCTCGTGATCACTGCGACGGCCATGCCGAGTGCGAAGCTCACCGCGCCGATCGACACGGCCCACGTCGCGATCCGTTCGCATCTGCCTCCGATGCCGACCGCGATCAGCGCGAGGATGATCGCAAACGGAATCAGCCGCAAAGGACGGTAGGCGATCCCGGTGAGGCTGACGAAGATCGAAGCTGCCGCCAGGAAACCGCCGACCGTCTCGGCCGGCCGGGTGCGCTGGTACGGCGTCGCGCTCATGCACGAACCGTAGCGCGAGCCGTGCGGGCATAGCCTCGGGTCGGTCGGCCGTGCGGGCCGGTCCTCCGCGGCTGCCGCCCGGGCCGCCACCGGGTCGGGTCCGAGTCATCCGAATCCGCCACGAGCGCCGCAGGCTGGTCGGGGCGATGCTCCGACTTGATCGCCCAGTAGACGACCCAGCACAGGTAGAGGATGGGGATCTTCATGATCACCATCAGCCAGATCAGCTCCCACACTATGGGCCGAGTGTAGCGCTGAATTCAGCCGGCGACCGCCGCCTCGAGAGGCCCCTTGACCAGGCTTTTCCGGTCGAGTCGAGCTGCGTCACTGCGAAGGATGCGCGCGAGCGCCCGAGCTGGATTCCGCGGAGCGTCGCGACCCGCACGGGGAGCCCGGCGAGCACCTCGTAGACCTCCGTGTAGCTCCCCTGGTCGACGCCGATCCAGTGCGCGCCTGGAACCGGCTCCACCCACGCGTAGGCGAGTGGCCGCCCCTCGCGGTCACGACAGACAATGTCGAGCCGCGGATCGAGGAGGCGGCCGTGCAGGAGCCGTCCCGATGAGCCCCCGCACCAGGGCGGAGGGCGTTCCCCGCTGGGGTCGGTGCCGCCGTCACAGGAGTAGAGGGTCTTACCCGCGTCGTCTGCAAACGTGAGGCTCTCGCCGAACACCCCGATCCGCTCCACGATCACGGCGCCGTCGACGGCTCCGCCGGGACTGCAGCTCGTGAACCGCCGGCCAAGCGTTGCCGCATCGAGCACGCGGCCGATCGCAATGACGCTGCCGGGCACGGCTGTGAGCTCCTGGGCGGGCTCTCCGTAGAGCAACCGGCGCGCTGGGCTCGGGCTCTCGCCGTTGTCGCAACCTGCGAGGACGAGGCCGAGCCCCAGGACGCACGAATGCTCAGCCGGTCCAGCCCCACCTGGCCACTCCGCCGTAGCTCGGGTCGCTGCGATACGTGCGATAGAAGATATTCGTCCCGCAGGTTTCGCATTTCGCCTCGACGATCTGATCGCCCCCGTAGAGCGAACGGGTGAAGACCATGCCGATGTGAGAGTTGCTCGCAAAGGCATCCATGACGCCGGCGGTCGCCTTCGCGACGACGTGGTTCGGAGCTCCGACGCCGTTCTTGAAGTCGCCGGCGGTGTACGGGCCGTGAACGTTCCGGAGCGCACGCCAGTAGTACCGTCCGTCGCGCCACTCGTCGGTCGACTCGCGCCACGTCTTGAACGTCAGGCCCGAGCAGTCTCCTCCCTCCCCGTGTGTCGACGGGTCGCCGGGGGCGTCGGAGGGATACGAGTCGACGTCGTCGTAGTTCCAGCAGCCGCCGCCCCACTGGTAACCCTCGTAACGCGCCGCATTGGCGTAGTCCTGGCCCGCGTCGCGGGTCATCGTCGTCATGAACGTCGGGGAGTCGTAGTTGCAGTTCGTCCAGAAGCGGTGGTACGCCTGCGCGCCGTTTGCACCTGCGAGGAGCAGGCCGGCGCCGAGGGCGAGGAGAAAGATCTTCATCGGGACTCCTTCAGGTCGAAGCGGTCGACGAACGCCCCGACGGCGCTCGAGCCGAGCTGATAGAGGGACGACCCGGCGAGGCGGAACCGGGCGAGCGGCGCCGACTCCGCCCACTCGGCGGGCTCGATCGAGAAGCGCTCCGCCGTACCGCGCTGACGCAGCACGAGCACGACGTACTCGGCGCGCTCGTCGGTGTATGTCTTCAGCACGACGACGAGCTCGTTGCCGCGCGGTTCGGCGAGTTGCACCTCGCCGAGCGGCGTTTCGCTCGTGATGCGCCAGCTGCGCACGACAGCGTTGCCGGCAAGCTCTGCGATGCGCAGCTCACTCGAGCCGACACGGTCGACGACGATCTCTCGGCCGTGTGCGAGAGGCCGGCCCGGCCGCCCTCGCGCGGCTTGCGCGCCTCGGTCGAGCGCAGTCCCCTGCTCGGCAGCGGGCAGCCACTGCTCCGACGGCTGCTGTAGAACGGTCGGGCCTTCGGGCCCGAGCGCGAGCTTCGCCCACGTGCGCTCGGCCAGGCGCTGTGTCCACCTCGCCGTGCCGTCGCTTCGGAAGCTCCGCAGGAGCGGCACAGGGGTCAGACGGTTGGGTGGCTCGAGGACGTCCATCGTTCCGTCGGGCTCGACGGCGAAGTCGGCCAGACCACCGCTCACCGCGAGCGTCACCGCCTCGACCCGGCCACGAGCCCACCGCTCGGCACGCCTGTTGACCTGATCGAGGAGCGTGACGGTTCCGTCCGCGCCGACGTCGAACGAGGCAGGGCCTGCGAATCCGAGCGCCCGCGAGCCGGCCAGGCCCGCCTGCCCGGGCTCGCTTCCCCACGAGGCGTGCAAGACGCGCGTGTCCGCCCGGCGAGGAGCGCCGAACTCGTGCGCCCCGAGCTCGACTTGCGTCGCATCGCCGAGCGGAAGGCTCCGGTCGGGAGCCGCCGTCCCGCCTGCAGGCACGGTGATGCTCGCGCCGCTCGCATCGTCGTGCAAGACCGCGTAGTACGAGAAGCCGGTTCGCGACGAGGCGATAGCCGGCGGGACCTCGGCGAAATACCGCCCTTCGCTCGAGTCGTCTCCGCGGGCGAGCGGAATCCGCTCGTACGACCCGGCGTGGCCCGCGCGCACGTACACCTCACCCGATCCGGCGCACGGCCTGCCGTCCTCGCGCGGGGCGCAGACGATCGCGTACCGCAGCGTGATGGGCTCTCCGGGAAGCGTCAGGGCCGGCGGGACGTGGCTCGCCTCCAGCCCGGGGGCGGCGCTGCCGGGAACCCCGACCCCCGCTGCGGACAGCGACGTCAGAGTGACTCCCCCGATGATTCCTGCTGCAAGCCCGGCCGCTCCCCCCACGAGCGACCGGATTGCTGGCCGGCGCATGGGACACCTCCTGGTCGGGATCGATTCGACGGTACGCGGCAAACTCGGACGGCTGGGTGACGTCTTTGCATCAGAAGTGCAAAATCAGAGTTAGAGCACCGTTCGAAACGGGGAGAGGCCGCAAGATGGTCGTCGACGAGCGCCTACAAGTGCTGCTGGAACAGGGAGAGGAGGCCGGCTGCCTCAATCTCTCCGCGGTCAGCGAGTTCCTGCAGGAGGCCGACCTCGACGAAGACCAGACGACCGGGTTCTTCGAGCAGCTCCAGGAGCGCAGCATCGACCTGACCGACGATTGCGCGCGTCCCGACGCGATCGGGAACACGTACGTGAACGGCGACGTCGCCGTCGCCACCACCGACGCCCTGCAGCTCTTCCTGAACGAGGCCGGCCGCTACAAGCTGCTCACCGCCCCGGAGGAGGTCGAGCTCGCGAAGCGCATCGAGCGCGGCGACAAGGAGGCGAAGGATCTGATGATCAACTCGAACCTCCGCCTCGTCGTCTCGATCGCGAAGAAGTACCAGGGCCACGGCATCTCGCTCCTCGACCTGATCCAGGAGGGAATCATCGGGCTGATCCGCGCGGTCGAGAAGTTCGACTGGCGCCGCGGCTACAAGTTCTCGACCTACGCGACGTGGTGGATTCGGCAGGCCGTGCAGCGCGGCGTCGCGAACAAGTCGCGCACGATTCGGATTCCGGTTCACATCGTCGAGCGCGAGCAGAAGATCTCGCGGGCCGAACGCGCGTTGATGGCGAAGCTGGGACGCGATCCGAGCGACGAGGAGGTCGCCGAGCTGGCGAAGCTCTCGCTGAAGCACGTGCAGGAGGTGCGCGCCGCGGCACGAGCCGTGACCAGCCTCGACAAGCCGATCGGCGCCGAGGGCGACGCGAGCTTCGGGGATCTCATCGCCGGCGAGGAGGCCGAGCCTTCGGAAGAGGTCCACGTGAGCCTCGCCGAGAGCGCGGTCCGCGACGCGGTCGAGACCCTGCCCGACCGCGAGCGCGAAGTCGTGAAGCTTCGCTACGGGATGGACGGCGACCCCGATCCGAAGTCGCTCGAGGAGATCGGCCGCACGCTCGGATTGACGCGCGAGCGCGTGCGCCAGATCGAGACGCGAGCGCTGCAGCGGCTGGCCGAGCGCCGCGAGGTTGCTGCGCTCGGCGAAACGGGCTAGTGAGTGGAGCCAGCCGGGCTCGAACCGGCGACCTTCTGCCTGCCAGCGCAGACGCTCTCCCAGCTGAGCTATGGCCCCGCGGGGCCGAAGTGTAGCGGCGAATTCGAAGTCCTTGGCCCAGTTGATACCGAGGTTCTGATTGTTCCGGCAAGGCCCGAGTCGAAGAGAGATCTGTGTCCTCCCCGCGAACAAATCGAAGGGGAGTAGGTAGCAGCGGTCGAGCTCGGGGCAGTACGCCGCGAACGCATCGATCTCGCCCTCGACATAGACACGCCTCAGCAAACCGTTGCGATTCCTTCTTGCCGAATAGCATCGGAGAGCCACGACGTCACCCTGTCTCGGGGACCACTTGCACTGAATGCGTAGCAGGTTTGATCCAACCTCGAAGATCATGTCGTAACGGCCACCCTCCACCACAGGCGTATAGACGTTCACGCCCAGCTTGATCGCCGCGTGGATGATCGCCGTCTCTGCGATCGCACCCTTTTGGTCGGACGTCAGCACAGGTCGAACGTAGCCGTGGCTTCGGCTGGGCCGTGGCCGGTTTGGACACCTTGCGGTGCACCAACTCCCTGCGCACCCTCGAACGATGTCGCCTCGCATCCTGCTCGTCGCCGTTGCACTGGTCCTGCTCGGCATTGCCATCGCAAGGCCGCACGGTTCGCCGTCCAGAGGCCCGTACCACGCAGATCCGGCACGAACCCCGGGCGTTCTCAATCCCGACGTGACGCAGAGAAACATCAACTCCACCATTTGCGTCCACGGCTGGACGAAGACGATTCGCCCACCGACGTCGTACACGAATGCGCTGAAAGAGAAACAGATGCGCGAATACGGCGTCGGCGGCTCGACCTCCGACTACCAGGAGGATCACCTGATCAGCCTCGAGCTCGGCGGGCACCCGACGGATCCGCGCAATCTCTGGCCCGAGCCTTACCCACGCGCGTCCGCGGTCGACTCGATCGAGAACGACCTGAATGGCAAAGTCTGCTCAGGCGAACTGACACTCGAAAGCGCACAGTTGAAGGAATCCGCGCTCAAGCATTCGGACGGGTGAATATGAAGCTGCTCGAGAACTGGAACTGGTACCTGCCGCCCGTGCGAGACGCCGTCTAGATACCGTCCTACCCGGGCACGGCCCCTCTTGATCATGAGCACGGCTGCGATCGAACGTCACGCGCTGCGCACGCTCTCCCTGGCACCTGCACTCGCAATCGCCGGGGCGACCGCGTTCCTGCTTGCACGCCTCTGGCCCGACGTCGGCGGCAAGCCCTTCCACGAGGACGAGGCGGTCGCGGGCCTGATCTCGGCGCGGCCGCTCGGCGACCTCCTGCACACCGTTCGTGCTCGACCGCGGCGGCGCCCCGCTTCACTTTCTCCTCGCCCACACTGCGTTGGCCATCGATCCCGACGCCGGAGGCGGTGCGCTGGGTCTCGGTCCTGTTCGCACTCGCGACGGTGCCGCTCTGTTACGACCTCACGCGGCGCGTCGCGGGTCGCAGTGCGGGGCTCGTCGCGGTCGGTCTCGCCGCCACGTCGCAGTTGCTTCTGATCTACGGGACGTTCGGCCGGATGTATTCGCTCTTCGCATTCGCGAGTGCGCTTGCTGCCGATCTCTTTGTGCGTGCGCTTGACCACCCGACGCGATGGACCGCAGTCGCGGCAGCGGCCTCCGCCTTGCTCCCGCTCACGGTGCATCCGTTCGGCGCGTTCCTCTTCGCAGCCGAGGCGGCCGTGGCGCTCTGGCTCTGGCGCGGCCGCTCGCCGCGCACTGCCGCCCCAGTTCTTCGCCGTCGCGCTCCTTGCGGTGCCGCTGCTACTCAGCGATGTCCGACTGTCAGACCGCTACGCGCCCGAAGCAGGCCAGACCCTCGACGGCGGCACCTCTGTGGGCGGCGCGACGCTGCGCGCACTCGGAGGCGCCGCGGGCGGTCACGGTGTCGCACTGGTCGGCTTCGTGCTGCTCGCGGCAGTCGGCCTGTCGATGCTCGCGCGGCGCAAACCTGCGATCGCTGCGCTGGCGGCCGTCACCATCATCGTTCCGCCGCTCGCCCTCGCGATCGCGAGCGCTGCGGGACTGACCACTGACCGGCTCGGGCCACGGCATCTCATCTTCATGCTTCCGCTCTGGATCGCGCTCGTTGCGACCGGGGCGGGTCGTGTGGGGGCGCTCTTTCCACGGACGGCATGCGTTGCCGTCCTCGCTGCGGTCGTCGTGGCTGCGGCAGTTGCGCCGACCGCCGTGTCCGAGCCTCGAACGATTCCGACCGGAACGAAACGTGCGGTGACGGCTCCCGCGGACTGGCTCCGGACTCAACTCACGCCGGGTGCAGTCTTGTATCCCTACTCGCCCGTGTTCCTCGCGGCCTTGCCTGCGGCGAAAGAAGCGCAGGCGTACTCGCGCGACCCGGTTGCCCTCGCGCGTATCGCGGCGCGAACCCACACGACCCCTGCGGTCTTCATGTCGATCCCCTTGCGCGAACCGGTCGATGCCGAGGCGTTACGCAGCGCGGGTGTGAGGTTCCGCGCATTCACCTCGTGGCTGATCCTCGAATCACGGGGCCCATTTGTCGACGGACGAGCTGCGCTCGGGTCAGCCGCCGCGGTCCTGCGCACAACCGCGCCGCTCGTCGACGAGCCGAACGCGCACGCGTACCTCGAGCAGCTCAGCGGCGCCGCTTGCGCGGCGCTCGTTCGCCTCGGCTCGGGCTGCTAGCCCGCTGCGACTTCGACGGGTGGTGCGTCACCCCACAGCTCTTCGAGCCGGTAGTAGCTCCGAGCCTCGGGAGTGAAGATGTGCAGCACGACGTCGAGATAGTCCGCCACGATCCACGAGGCCTCTCGCTGTCCGTCGACCGAGGAGGGCAGAAGGCGCACGTCCTGCTTCATCCGGCTGTGCACCTCGTCGTAGATCGAGGCCGTCTGGCGCGGGTTCTGTCCCGTGCAGACGACGAAGAAGTCGGTGTACGAGCAGGCCGGCCGCATGTCGAGGATGACGACGTCTTGCGCCAGCTTGTCCTGGGCGAGGCCGGCGATTCGTTGGGCTTGCTCGAGTGAGTTCAGTGCGATTTCAGTCCGTGCCGTTGACGGTCGAAGTGTAGCCGTCGTGTCGGTAGAGCCCGAGTGAATGGATCAGTGCCGCCACGTCCGGCGGCACGAGCCCGTCGATCGGCTCTCCGCGGGCGACGCGATCGCGGATGTCCCTCGAGGAGACAGGCACGGGCTCGATGCCGAAGAGCTCCACCCGCTCCGGGCGGGAGAGCCGGCCGAAAATCTCGTCGAGCCGCTCGCGCGGGTAACCGGGACGCGTGGCGACACCGATGCGTGCGCGCTCGATCACCCCTTCCGGATCCTTCCACGTGAGGAAGTCTGCGAACTGGTCTGCGCCGATGAGGAAGAGTGGATCGTTCCAGCGTCCTTCCTTCAGCAGGTCGACCGTGCGCTCGTGGGGATCGAGCTCGACCTCGTAATCGGGGAACGCGGCTTGCGCGAGCTTCAGGCGCGACTCGGCGCCGAGCTGGACCTCCTTGTGCCCTGGACGCACGGCGACGAGGATCGCGAGCTTGTCGAGATCGAAGTGCCGCCGGGCTGCCTCGGCAAGTGCGATGTGCCCGTTGTGCGGCGGGTTGAAGGTTCCGCCGAGCAGTCCCGTCACTGGACCTCCAGGACCTCGCCGTCGACCTCGACCTCGTCGCCTTTGCGCGCCCCCGCCGCCTTCAGTGCGGCTGCGAGCTCTTCCTCGTCCTCCGGCACCTCGCCCGAGATCCGGAAGCCTCTGTCGGTGCGCAGGATCCTGAAGCGGCGGCCACTCGAACGCGGCCGGTAGACGAGGAAGTCGACGAGCCCGTCCTGCGAGGGCTCCTGAGACTGTTGCGGCGGACAGAGCTCGAAGAGCGCACGCTTCAGCTCGTCGATGCCCTCGCCCGTCGCGCACGAGATGCGGAACACACGCACGATCCGGTCGTCCTCGAGCTCGAAGGACGGAGGCTCTTCGCGGAGGTCGATCTTGTTCAGGACGACCGCCTGTGGGCGCTTCTCGAGCTCGGCACCGTACGCGGCGAGCTCGTGATCGATCGTCGCGAAACGCTCGACGGCATCGCCCTCTGAAGAGTCGATCACGTGCAACAGAAGGTTCGCGCGCTCGAGGTGCGCGAGGAATTCGTGACCGAGCCCGACTCCCTCGCTCGCACCCTCGATCAAGCCCGGCACGTCGGCAACGGTCAGCTGGCGGGTTCCGTCCGGGGCATCGACCGTGCCGAGGATCGGCGCGAGCGTCGTGAACGGATAGTCGGCGACCTTCGGCTTCGCATTCGAGATGCGCGCGAGCAGAGACGACTTGCCGGCGTTGGGCAGCCCAGCGAGCGCGGCGTCCGCAAGCAGCTTGAGCCGGAGATCGAGCGTCGTTTCCTCACCCGGGAGGCCCGTCTCCGCAAACCGCGGTGCCCGGCGTGTCGGCGATGCGAAGCGCTTGTTGCCGCGGCCGGGCCTCCCACCGCGCGCAGCGATCACCTTCGCACCTGGCGTCGCAAGGTCTGCGATCACCTGCTCGTCCTCGTCGAGCACCTGCGTCCCGACGGGGACCCGTAGCTCGACCGTCTCTCCCGTCGCGCCGTGCTTGAGCGCACCGCGGCCCGGCTCGCCGCTACCCGCCTTGAAGCGCTGCTTCGCGCGAAACGCGGACAGATCCCGCAGGTCTGGGTCCGCAACCAGGACGACGTCACCGCCCGGCCCGCCGTCACCGCCGTCCGGTCCGCCCCTCGGCACATGCTTTTCACGACGGAAGTGCAGGCTGCCGTCACCGCCGCGGCCGGCCTGAACGTGAATCTGCGCTCGGTCCTGAAACATGCGGGAACGCTAGCGCCCGTAGACTCCTGCGGTGAAGAACGGCCCGAGTGCGCGCGTCGTCGGCGAGGATCTGACGTCTGTGGCGAGGCGCGATCAGCCGACGGTCGACTCCCAAGGGCACGAGCTCGACGAGGGGATCGAGGGCCTCGTCCTGAAGCGCCTTGCGCCGCTTGCCGATCACCGCGGCTCCGTCGTCCCTTTCCTCGACGTACGTGACGAGTTCTGGAGTGAGCCCGTCGTCTACGGCTACGAGATCATGATCCGCCCCGGCCGGATCAAGGGCTGGGGCATGCACGAGCTCCAGACCGACCGGTACCTGGTCGCGAACGGGAAGATCCGTGTCGTTCTCTACGACGGGCGCACCGACCACGAAAGCCACGGACGCATCGCCCAGTTCTTCTTCACCGAGGCCACGCCGGGGCTACTTGCGATTCCGCCCGGCGTGTGGCACGCCGACCAGAATTGGGGCGACGCCGACGCGCGCATCGTCAACTTCCCGACGCATCCGTACGACCCCGCCGACCCGGACAAGCTCAGGATCGACCCCCAGTCGGACGTGATCCCGTTCGACTGGGAGCTGCGCGACGGCTAAGACGTCTGAGAGTCGCTGACCTCGACGAACCGGCGCTCTCCGCTCTGGCGGAAAGAGACCGTGCCGGGGCGCTTGGCGAAGATCGTGTCGTCGCGGCCGATGCCCGTGCCGTCGCCGGGGCGGAACTTCGTGCCGCGCTGGCGCAAGATGATCATCCCGGCCTTGACTTCCTGGCCGGAGAAGACCTTCACGCCGAGCATCTTCGGGTTCGAGTCGCGCCCGTTGCGCGACGAGCCGAGACCTTTCTTGTGAGCCATTAGTTCTTCTCCTGCTTCGCTGCGAGCGCGGACTCCAGTGCTGCGATCGCGCCCTTCCGGTTTGCGTTCTTCTTCTCGAACTTCAGCGCCGCCTCCAGCTGCTCGACCTTCCAGCGTTTGGACTTCTCGGAGATGTCGGCGACCGTGAAGTCCTCGTAGCCGCGCGGCGGTGACGCGGAAGGCGCTGCCGGAGCTGCCGCTGCAGGTCGGACTGCGGGCGTCTCTGCTTTCGGCTTCGGCGCGGGAGTTTCCTTCTCCGGGGCCTGAGTCGCGGCGGCCGTCGCGCGCTTGGCGGTGCCGCCGATCGACTGGATCTCGATCTGTGACAGAGACGCGCGAAAACCCGTCTGCTTGCGATAGCCGCTCTTCGGGCGGCGCTTGCCGATCCGGATCTTGTCGCCGAGCACGTGGCCGACGACCTTCACGGTCACCTGCGTCTGCGGCGACAACGTGCCGTCTCCGTCGCCTCCAAGGAAGAGCACATCCGGGTTGAACGTCTTCCCCTCGTCCGTCTTGAGCCGGTCGACGAGCAGGCGCTCCCCCTCGCGGACGCGGTACTGCTTCCCCCCGAGCGAGATGATCGCGTATGAGTCCTTTGTGGCAGCCATGGCGTGAAAATGCGGGCCTTCAGCCCGCGAGCGCGTGAAGTGTAGCGGAGGCCGCGCCCGATCTAGGGATCGACGTCGTCCCATTGGGACATCGGGACGTACTCCCAATCCGAGGCTTTTTCCTCCTCCTGCACGTTCGCCTGCTGGGTTGCTCCTTCGCCCGCGGAAACCGTCGCCGTGGCGGCGGCTGCGGTCTTCTTCTTTCGGCCACGCCCGCCCCGGCTGCCGCGACGGGTCTTCTTCTTCGGTGGGGCGGCCGCCGATTCGACGCCGTCCTCGGCCGGCCCGGCCGCGGTGTCTTCCTCCACCTCGCCGAGGTCGGGCGCAGGAATGTGGATCTTCGGTGCCGGCGCGTCCGCCGACATTTCCGCGGGCACGGGGAAGCTCGACGTCCTCGGGCTCGCCCGTTCCGTTGTCGCCCCCTGATGCCGTTGCCGTTGCCGGGGCCGCTGCCGTTTTCTTCTTGCGGCCACGACCACCACGCGAGCCTCGGCGCGTCTTCTTCTTCGGTGTCGCGGTCGTCGGAGCACCGTCGGCCTCCGAAGCTTCAGCGCCTGACGCTTCTGCTTCGGGCTCAGGTTCGACGTCTGGCACGTCCTCGTCGACGTCCCCTTCCACTGCGCCGGCCTCGGCCGCTGCCTCTGCCTCCTTCACGGTCACGCTGCCGGCGGCGCGCCGGGTCGGCTTCTCGGCCTCGCTCTCGGCGGTGATCGGACCGTCGCCCTCGGCCGGGCGACCGACGAGCGTCGCGTAGGCGGAGTCGTCGAGCACGCGTTCGACCTGAACCTCGACCTTCTTGCCGACGAGCTTCGCCGCATCGGCGACGCAGATGTCGAGCCCGTCGACCTTGCCGACGCCTGCGCCGGAATCGTGCAGGCCGACTTCGACGAGCTTCAGCTCCAGCTTTGCTCCCTCCTCGACCGGGGCCTGCGGTGCGAGCTCTTCACGCTTGCCCTCTGCGACGACGATGAAGTGATCCAGGTGCGTGTCCCCATTCGTGCCCTGGAGGTAGAACCGGCGTCTGGTCTGCTTCTCGAGCTCGATCAGCCTGGCCGCGCCGGGTCCGGTGAGGATCGAGGCGATCTTTGCTGCGACCTCGACGCGATACGCCTGGCTGCGCGAGCCCGCCGCGAGCGCGCGCAGGCGCCGCTCGATCTCGACCGCCGCAGACGTCTCCGAGAGAACGATCCCATCGCCACCGCAGGTCGGGCACTTCTTGGTCATGATCTCGCGCGGCCCGTCGGTGACGTTCTGGCGCGTCATCTCGACGAGGCCGAGCGGCGAGATCTCGACGACGTAGGTCTTCGTCCGGTCCCGCTCGAGCTCCGTACGCAGCGCCGATTCGACGGCCGCGCGATTCTTCGGATTCGCCATGTCGATGAAGTCGATGACGATGATTCCGCCGATGTCGCGCAGACGCAGCTGGCGCACGACCTCCTTCACCGCCTCGAGGTTGTTCTTCGTGATCGTGTCCTCGAGACGCGCGCCGGACGAGCGCGAGCGCGAGCCGACGAAGCGGCCGGTGTTGACGTCGATGACCGTGAACGCCTCGGCGTAGTCGAAGATCAGATAGCCGCCGGACGGCAGGTCGACACGACGGCTCAGGGTCGACTTGATCTCCGCGTCGACCCCGTAGGCCTGCATCAACGGCTGCTTCTCCTTGTAGCGCACGACCCGCTCGACCATGTGCGGTGATGTCTTCTTCAGATAGCCGACGATTCGCTTGTACGCCTGGTCCTGGTCGACGAGCGCGCGCTCGAAGTTCTCGGTGAAGAGATCGCGCGTGACACGGAGTGGTAGCTCCGCCTCCTGGTAGAGCAGGCTCGGCGGCGTCGCCTTCTTGGCGCTCGTATCGATCGCCTTCCAGACCTTCTGGAGGAAGAGGAGGTCGCGTTCGATGTCCTCGGCCGATGCGCCCTCCGCGGCCGTGCGCACGATCACGCCTCCGCCCTTCAGGTCGAGACCCTTGAGGATGTCCTTGAGACGCGAGCGCTCCTCGTCGTCGAGCCGGCGGGAAACGCCGAAGCCGTCCCCGTTCGGCTGGTAGACGACGAAGCGGCCGGGCAGCGAGATCTCGGTCGTGAGCCGCGCACCCTTCGTCTTCATCGGATCCTTGACCGCCTGCACCATGATCGTCTGGCCGCGGCTGATCAGGTCCTGGATCTTCTTGCCGTGCCGCGCCTTGCCTTCGAGCTCGGGCGTGACGATCTCGTCGACGTACAGGAAGCCGTTCTTCTCGAGGCCGATCTCGATGAACGCGGCCTCCATTCCGGGCAGGACGTTGTCGACGGTGCCGAGATAGATATTGCCCGCGATCGAGCGCCGCTCGGGGCGCTCGAGGTAGACCTCGGCGACCTGATCGTCCTCGAGGACTGCGACACGCTGCTCCCCGACGTCGACCGAGACGAGGAGCTCACGCTTCGCCTCGGGCAGAGGCGCCCGCCTCGCGGGCTCGCGGCGCCGGCGCTGCTGCGGACGCTCGCGCTCGCGACGGGGTGCCGCCGGCTTGCGCTCGGCCCTCGGCCTCGGAGCGGTCTTCGCCTTCGGTTGCGCCGTCTCGGTCTTGGCCTCGGCGGCCGTCGTCTTCTTCGTTCGACCGCGGCCGCCGCGGCTACCGCGACGACGTCTCGGCCGGGTGGTACTCGATTGTCCCGCTTCGTCGGCGGGCTCGGTGCTTACAGGTTTAGGTGCTTCTGATGGAGCGGCAGCCTCGACAGGCGCCTGCTCGTCGGACTTTCGTCTGGATCGGAACCAGCGCAAGAAAAATCTCCTTCATGCGCGCGCGCTGCGGCAACGCCGGCCAGGGCGGCGGCGCGGAGCGTGCGCGGCAGGTCGTGATGGGCGATGGAAAACATCTCCGGACAGGGTACCAACCGAGCCAGTCGGCCCCTCCGTCCGGCCTGGGTCCTAGCCTTTCCGCTCATCGGCGAGTCGGGAGGTGGACATCAGATGACTGGGCAACGCGAGGCGTACGAGCTGCTGTTGATCGAGGAGGCGGACGCGTGGTTCGAGTATCTGGAGGCGACTCGAGGCCAGTCCGCCGTCCGCTACAAGGAGGTCGAGCCCTGGGCCTGGGCGCGGCTCTCCCAGCGCCTGCGGGCGATCAGGACGCGCCGCGCCAAGCTGAAGCCGGCAGCCGAGGCGGCCTAACCTACCTTGGCGCTAGCGGCGCTGTCCGCGCGCGCGGACGTGAATCGACAGCAGGATCCCGACCGCGATCAGATTCGCGATCATCGACGATCCTCCGACGCTGACGAACGGGAGCGGGATGCCCGTGATCGGAGCGATTCCCATCGTCATGCCGATGTTGACGAAGATCTGGAACAGCAGCGCGAACACGAGCCCGCCCGCGACGATCGCCGAGAACGGGTCTCGCGCGATCGTGACGATTCGCAAGCCTCGCCAGACCACGAGCAGATAGAGCATGAGCAAGATCGACGCGCCGAAGAAGCCACGCTCCTCGGCGAGCGAGGCGAAGACGAAGTCCGTGTGATGCTCGGGCAGGAAGTTAAGGGTGGTCTGCGTCGCGTTGTCGACGCCGCGGCCTCGTAGCTCTCCTGCACCGATTGCATTCTTGGACTGCGTGATGTTGTAGGTCGTGCCGCCGGGGTCCTGGTCGGGATTCAGGAAGCTGGTCAGACGCTGCTGCTGGTAGTCCTTGAGAATCGGCAGGCCGGCGGCGGGGAGCACGCCGAGCACCAGCACCGCGAGCACCGCCACCCCGCCCGCGAGGGCGGCGATGTGCGTCCACGGCGTCCCGGCGACGAACAGGACGGCGAACACCGCCGCGCAGTACACGAGCGCCGAACCGAAGTCGGGCTGGAGGAACACGAGGAACACCGGAATCGAAGCGAGCCCGAGTGCCGTGAGCGTCGTGCGGATGTCGTTGAGGCGTCTCGACCGCTCCGCCAGGAAGCCGGCGAGCGCGAGCACGAACAGCACCTTGCCGAACTCCGACGGCTGGAAGCGGAAGAAGCCGAGGTCGAGCCAGCGCTTCGAGCCACGGATCGGTCCCGTCAGGAGGACGATCGCGATCAGAAAAGACGTCGTGCCGAAGATCCAGCGCCACCGCGTCCGGTACAGCTCGGGATCGACGAGAACGGCCACCACCAGGCAGACGACGCCGATGAAGACGTAGACGGCCTGGCGGGTGAGGTAGTAGCCCGGGTTGCCTGTGACGTCGTGGTGCGTGATCCCCGCGATCGCCCAGAGCCCGTAGCCGACGACCGCCGCGACGCTCCCGAGCAGTAGCCAGTCGAGACGACGGACGAAGGACGCGACCTCGACGGCCTCACGACGGCGTGCCCGTGCGGCGGCTCTGGCGTCTGAGACGTAGTGGTCGACCATCAGTCGCTGTGGATGGGGCCGGTCAGGGTCGCTTGCTTGCCGAAGAAGGATTCGAAGACTTTGAGTGCGGCCGGCGCAGCGGCGTCGCCGCCGTGGCCGCCGTTCTCGATCAGCGCGCAGACCACGAGATCGGGCGAGTCGGACGGGCCGTACCCGCACCACCAGGACTGGTTGAACAGTCGGGGGTACCCGTCGCCCGGGTCGATGCTCTTCTCCGCGGTTCCGGTCTTACCGGAGATGGAGATCGGAAAGCTGCCGAAGATCGATGCGGACGTGCCGAACGAATAGTGCGTCGCCTGGTAGAGGCCTTCACGCACGACAGCAAGCGCCTGTGCGTCGACGTTCGTCGGCTCGGGCGCAGGCGGCGGTGGGCTCGGGACCGCGCGCCCCGGAGTCCCGTTGGAGGACGGTTGCTCGACATCCTGGAGCAGGTGGGGCGTGACGAGCTTGCCCCCGTTCGCGATCATCGCGTAGAAGCGCGCCATCTGCATCGGCGTCACGAGCAGATCCTTCTGACCGATCGCGAGCTGGATCGAGTCGCCCGGTTTCCAGAGACTGTCGATCGCCCAGTGACCCGGGTCGGTCTTCTTCGTGTAGGTCTTCTTCCGCCAGTCCGGTGTCGGCAGTAGGCCGCTGCGCTCGGAGCCCAGGTCGATTCCGGTCTTCTGGCCGAAGCCGAACCGGCTCGCCCATGCCTGCAGTCGCGGCCCGCGGTCGGACGGCATCCCGTAGAAGCGGTAACCGACTTGGTAGAAGTACGTGTCGCACGACTTGGCGAGAGCCGTCGGCAATGTCATCGCCTCGTTCACGAACGGATCCCAGTTCTTGAAGACCTGGCCGTTCTTCTTGTACGAGCCGGTGCAGGGGAGCGACTCGAACGGCTGCAGGATGTGCTCCTGCATCGCCGCGATCGCGGTCACCGGCTTGAAGGTCGAGCCCGGCGGATACGCGCCGTCGATTGCGCGGTCGAGTGCGGGGAAGTTCGCGGCCTCGGCCGTGCGCGGCGTCAGCCCCGCGACGTCGAGTGCCCGCTGGCGGACACGGCCGACGAAGAGCGAGGGCCGGTAGGTCGGGTACGAGGCAAGCGCTCGCACTGCGCCGTCGTGCGGGTCGAGAGCGACGATGGCGCCCCCGTTTGCGTTCCAGCAGCCGTAGCAACCGGAGTTCCGGGCGCGGTCGATCCCGTAGCGCAGCGCTTCCTCGGCGGCCTTCTGGAGCTTGACGTCCAGCGTGAGCCGCACCGCGTTCGCCCGGATGAGCCGGGACCTTCGGGAGAACGGCGCTGATCGGCCTGCCAAGGGAATCGACACGCAGCTGCGAAAGCCCTGCGGTCCCACGCAAGTACTTGTCGTAGAACGACTCGATACCGGTCTGGCCGATCGTGTCGCCGCCGCGGTAGCCCTGGTCGTGCAGCGCCTTGAGCTGTCCCGGCGAGATCTCGCTCACGTAGCCGAGTACGTGCGCGGCGAGCTCTTTGTGCGGGTAGAAGCGGAGATAAGTCGGCGCGATCTGAACGCCCGGGAAGTCCTCGGCAGCGCTCCTTCAGGTAGAAGACCTGCGCCTGAGTGGCACCGTCCTTCACCTTGACCGGCGTCAGCGGATCGCTGCGATGCTTGCGCACCGCGGCGCCGATCTGGCCGGCGGGAACGTGCAGCACGCGTGCGAGCTGACGGATCTCGCGCAGCCGAACGCCGCGGCGCTTCGGGAGGTCCGAGCTCCAGATCTGGACGGCGGTCCCCGGGACGTTCGTGACCAGCACCTGGCCGTTCCGATCGAGGATCGGCCCGCGCGGAGCCTGGACGCGGATGTCGCGGCGCTGGTTGTTTTGAGCCGCGCGCAGCAACTGCTGGCCGTTCAGAACCTGGAGCGACCAGAGTCGCAGGAAGAGCGTGGCGAAGACGGCGAGCGCCAACATCCCGAGCAGGCCGACCCGCAATGCCAGTTTGGGCGTGAAGCGGTAGGGCTCCTCGACTCGCGGGTCAGCGGGGAGAAAGCGCCGTGAGGGAACGCGGTTAGCCAAGGAGGCGCACCTCCCGTGTCAGCCGCTCGGGCGGCCGCAACAGACGACGTGTGAGCGCGTAGACCGGAATGGTCAGGATCAGATTGAGGAGCACCGTCGGCACGAGCGCCGCAAGGATGTCGCTTCCCGGCGCGGGCTCGCCGAGCATGTAACGCAGGACGAGCGCGGCCACCTGATACAGGATCGTGATGACCGCGATCGACAGCAACGGCGCGTGTGCCCGATCGCGGCCAGTCGTCTCTCCGTAGCGCCCGGTCCAGTAGCCCGCAAGCGTGAGGAGGAGCGCGGTGAAGCCGAGCGTGCCGAAAACGCCTGTGTCGGCCAGTAGGCCGGCGGAAAAACCGGCGATCGCACCGAAGACAGCGCCGCGCAGAAGTGACACGCACACGACGGTCACGAGCAAGAGGTTGGGGTGGCCTCCGAGGATGTCGACGTTCGCCATCACCGACAGCTGCACGACGACGACGAGGAAGAGGAGGCCCGCGGCCTTTGCTGCGTCGGCCGGCATCACGGAGCCTTCGGAGTTCGCTTGTGCGTGATCAGGGCGGTCACGGCGTCGAGCGCGGAGAAGTCCACGTACGGAGCGATCTGGATCTGCTTGTACAACGCCGTGTCGCTCTGGCCGACGTGCGTCACGACGCCGATCCGAATGCCTGCGGGGAAGAGGGATGGATACTGCTTCGACTGCGTCCCTGCCGTGACGATCACGTCGCCCTGCTGCACGTTCGCCTCCTTCGGGACGAAGTCGAGCAGTAGCGAGCCTTCCCCCTGGCCGTGACGTACGAGCCCTTTCGCGCCGGTCTTCGGATCGCGCGCAGGCACAGCGCTGGTCTCGTCTGTCAGCAGCGTGACCTGCGCACTGCTGCCGGTCACGTAGGTCACACGGCCGACGAGACCGTCGCGCGTGACGATGGGCGTGTCCTGCCTGATGCCGGCGTCGGAGCCGGCCGCGATCCCGACCCGTTGCTCGAACTCGGTCGCCCAGGAGATGATGCGCGTGTTCACCGGCGCGTAGTCGCTCGGGAAGAGCGGGCTGTCGATGAACTTCAGCTGCGCGCGAAGCTCACGATTCTGTTCGAGTGCGGACCGCCCCTCTAGCTCCTGCTCGCGGAGCTGGTTCACCTCTGCGCGCAGTTGCGAGTTCTCGCGCTTGGCGTGTACCAGGCCGGCGAAGTACCCGTAGACGTCGCGGAACGGGCGCGCGACCCGCTCGGCGGCGACCTCGAAGGGCCTGAGGACGGTCGCGCCGGCGCTCTCGACGCTGTGTAGGGCTCCGCCGGTCGGCTCGCGGAACGAAATCGTGATCAGGATGAGCGAGAGCAGCACGAGAACTCCCACCGCGGCCCGGCGCCGAATGGTGGAGCGGCTGCGGGAAGGGAAGGGCTGGGGTCTCGGTCTCGATGCGGACGAGCCCAGGACCGCGTTGACACTGCGGTTGCGAGGCACGAGAGAGGTCTAGGTTAGCTAGATCTCCGGGTGAGGCTCAGCGGCGATGGTTATTTCGCCGGGCCTTGGCACTGCGGTGGATCGCCTCGAACTCCTCGAGGCTCCGCCCCGATCCGACGGCCACGCAGGTGAGGGGGCTTTCGGCCAGGTGCACCGGCATCTGGGTCTCGTGGCGCAGGCGCTCGTCGAAGTTCGAAAGGAGAGCGCCGCCTCCGGCCATGACGATCCCCCGGTCCATGATGTCCGCGGCCAGCTCCGGCGGCGTCTTGTCCAGGGTGGACTTGATCGCCTCGATGATCTGCTGCACCGGCTCGTCGAGCGCCCGGCGCACTTCCTCCGAGCTCAGGACGACGGTCTTCGGGAGCCCGGTGAGCATGTCGCGGCCTCGCACCTCTGCTTGCAGCTCTTCGCGCAGGTCGTAGGCCGAGCCGATCTCGAGCTTGATCTCCTCTGCCGTTTGCTGGCCGATCAGAAGTTTGTACTCGCGCTTGATGTGATTGATGATCGCCTCGTCCATCTCGTCGCCGCCGACACGGAGCGACTGCGAGACGACGATGCCGCCGAGCGAGATGACCGCGACTTCCGTCGTGCCACCGCCGACGTCGACGATCATGTTCCCCGTCGGCTCGGCAACGGGAAGTCCCGCGCCGATCGCCGCGGCCATCGGCTCCTCGATCAGATACGCCTGACGGGCACCTGCGCTCAGCGTCGCCTCTTCGACTGCGCGCTTCTCGACACCGGTGACGCCCGAAGGGACGCACACGACGACGCGCGGATGCGCGAAGCGATGCTGATGGACCTTCTGGATGAAGTGCCGCAGCATCTGCTCGGTGACGTCGAAGTCGGCGATGACGCCGTCCTTGAGCGGGCGGATCGCGGAGATCGTGCCCGGCGTGCGGCCCAGCATCCGCTTCGCCTCGACACCGACCGCGTGAACTTCGCCTGTTCTCTGGTCGATCGCCACCACGGAGGGCTCGGAGAGGACGATGCCTCGGCCGCGAACGTAGACGAGCGTGTTCGCGGTGCCGAGATCGACCGCCATGTCGCGGCCGCCGAAGCCGCCGAGGTTGTCGAAGAGTCCCATCGAGCGTTCGAGTCTAGTGGAAGGCGGTTCAGCCGAAGCCGTAGGCACCGGCGAAACGCTCCGCCAGCAACCGTACGAGCAGCGCGCCAGGCAGGCCCACGACGTTGAGGTAGTCACCCTCGATGCAACGGACGAGCGCGGCGCCGCGGCCCTGGATCGCATACCCGCCGGCACGCCCCTCCCACTCGCCGAGCCCGACATAGATGCCGAGCTCCCGCGGGGTCAGTTCCCGGAATTCCACCCGGGTCGACTCGTGTTCGACGTCCTCCCACCCGGCTGTGAGCAGACAGAGGCCCGAGACGACGAGGTGCGTCTTGCCGCCGAGCTCCTCGAGCATCCGCTCGGCCTCGGTGGCGTTTCCGGGCTTGCCGAAGATCCGGCCGTCGAGCACGACGGCGGTGTCGACGCCGAGCACCGGGCGGTCCTCTGCGATGTCGGCAACGGACCGCGCCTTCTCGCGCGCATGCGCGCGCACGACCTCAACGGCGTCGGCGATCTCCGGACTGGTTTCCTCGTACTTCGGGGCGACGACGTCGAACGGGATGTGCAACTGCTCGAGGATGGCTCTTCTTTGCGGCGACGTCGACGCGAGCAGCAGAGGCGGCGAAGGGGGCGCGTCAGCCACCCTTGCGCGCGGCCCAGATCTCTTCGACCGGCCATTTGCGTGCCCACTCGGCCGTGACGTACTTGTAATAGCTGTGCGTCTTCGCCGCCGGCGGCGCGTACAGCTCGGCGAGGCGCTCGACCTCGAATCCGTTCTTGCGTAGCAGATCGATCCAGTCGCTGTGAGCGAGCTGGAACTCGACCTCGTGCGTATCGGGCCACGCCGACCTTGCCCAATCCGACCTGCGGTCGAACGAGTTGCTCGCCGACACCATCCATGCTCATGCAGAGAACCGGATACGGTCGAGTTCGTCAGGAAGATCAGACCCGCCCGCCTGGCCGGACCAGACGCGCGGCCTCCGGGATCCAGAGGTAGGGATCAGCCCAGAGCGAGGCGCCATACTCCGAAAGGACAAGATCGAAAGACGCGTCCGGAAGCGGCACCTCCTCGCCGATCGCCTCGATCAGCGGGAAGTCGATGCCGGTGTCCTCCTGCAGACGGCGAGCCGTCGCCAACTGCGCTGGTGTGGGATCGACCGCCGACGACGCGCGCGCCGCGACGGGCCAGCCAGGCGGAGAAGTACGCGGTCCCACAACCCAGCTCGACGACGTCCAGGCCCGCCACGTCGCCGAGGACGTTCAGCATCCGCTTCAGGCTTCTCGAAGACGCCCCAGGTGATCTCCTCCTGTGCCCAGGCGCTTCGCGGCAGACGCGTCCGTGTAGTCCGTCGTTCGCGCGAGTCCAGTTCGCGACGTTTTGCTGAACGTAGTCGGGCCGGTCAGACGAGCTCATCGTCCGAGAACCAGAGCGCAACCTCGCGCTCCGCAGACTCCGGCGAGTCGGAGCCGTGCACCAGGTTGTCCGGCATCGAATTCGCAAGATCGCCGCGGATCGATCCCGGCTCCGCATCCGCGGGATTCGTCGCACCGATGGTCTTGCGCATCGTGGCGATGACGCTCTCGCCTTCGACGACCAACGCCAGTGTCGGGCCCGAGGTGATGAAGTCGACGAGCTCGCCGAAGAACGGCTTCTCCTTGTGCTCGGCGTAATGCGTCTCGCCGAGTGAGCGGTCGACGTGGATGAGCTTGCCGGCTCGCAGCACGAAGCCGCGGCGCTCGATGCGCGCAAGGATGTCCCCGGCGAGCTTGCGCTGCACGGCGTCGGGCTTGATCAGGATGAGTGAGCGCTCGACCGCCATCGGCGGCGCAGTCTACTCGGAGCGTCGCCGTCGCCTGGGCGGTCTGACCTCAAAGGTCGGGAAGTCGACCGCAACCGGCTCGACGGATGTCTCGCAGTACGGGCACACCTGCCAGAGCGCCTCGAGCGGCGCCTTGCAGTTCACGCACGCCTGCTTCAGCTTCGTCGTACAGACCGGGCAGACGAGGAACTCGTTCGAGACTTCCGCCCGGCAGACCGGGCAGTAGAGATCGCGTCGGGCGAGCCGTTCCTCCATCGCCTTGATCTCGAGCTCCCGCTCGCGGATGTCCTCGAGATACTCCGGCGGGCGGAAGAGCATGTACACGAGCGCGCCGAGATAGGGGATGACGAGCCCGATCGCGACCGCCGTGGCGATCAGAACCGGATCCTCGATCCGCCGCTTCGCGTCCTTGTAGACCCAGTAGCCGACCGCGAGCCAGAAGGCGATCAGGAAGAAGAACACGAGGTTCCGGATCACCTGCCAGGTGCCGGAGGCGAAGAAGTCGTGGATTCCGCTGAAGGTGCTGGCGATCACAAGAGGATTCTTCCTATTACGTACCCCACAAGAAACGCTATCCCCACGATCGCGGCCAAGACGAGCGCCGCGAGCGCGAAGACCGTCACCCTGTCGCCAACGTTCGCCATCGCAGGCTCTCATCCTTGGCGAGATCGGCCAGGAGGTAAAGGGAGCCTGTCACGAGGACCGGCTCGCCGAGCGTCCGGGCATACGCGAGGGCTTCGGCTGGATCCTCGATCGGCCTGATGTCGGCGAAGAACGGCCGGGCCCGCTCGGCCAGCTCCTCGGCCGTGAGCGAGCGGGCGTTGCATGAAGAGGTGGCCACCAGCCGGCTTCCGAGAACCGAGAGAGCGGCCAGCATTCCCTCGACGTCTTTGTCGGCGAGGATGGACGCGACGACGACATAGCTCGCGCTCGGCAGCCGGGGCAGCACGTAGCCGAGGCCGGCGAGGTTGTGCGCGCCGTCCCAGATCTCCAGAGGATCTTCGCTGAGTCGCTCGAGCCGCCCCGGCAGCTGGACCTGCACGTGCCCGTCGACGGGCCTGCCGAGGAAAGCCTCCGCGGCGGCGATCGCGATCGCCAGGTTGCTGTGGCCGGCGACGACCACCTGTTGGGCGCCGTTTTCGCGGGCGAGCCTCTCCCACTCGGGCTCGCCGACGACGACCGTTGCGCCCGGCTGAACGACCGCGAGCTTCTCCACTGCGATCGCCTCCCGCGTGGTGCCGAGCACCTCGGTGTGCTCGAGGGCGACGTTGGTCAGCACCTGGACCGGCGAGCGGAGCACGTTCGTCGCGTCGTAGCGGCCGCCGAGGCCCGCCTCGACGACGGCAACATCGACCTCTGCCGACGCGAACTCAACGAGGGCGGCCGCGGTGACGAGCTCGAATTGCGTCGCCTCGATCCGCTCGGCCTCGGCCCGCACTCGCCCGACGGCGGCTTCGAAATCGGCTTCCTCGCCCCTCACACGAATGCGCTCGCTCCACCCGCGCACGTGCGGCGAGAGATACGCGCCGACGGTGAGCCCTGCGTCGGCGAGCAACGCTTCGATCGTGCGCGTGACGGTGGACTTCCCGTTCGTGCCGACGACGTGGATCGACGGGTAGCGGAGCTGGGGGTCGCCGAGCGCTGCGAGCAGCGCCTTGATGCGGTCGAGACCGAAGCCGTCCTTCGGCCACGGGCTCAGGGATTCGACGTAATCAGCCTGAGATTGCATCGAGCTCCCGCCGATAGCGCGCGAGCTTCTTGCGCTCGGCCTCCACGACGTCGGCCGGAGCGTTGCCGACGAAGCGCTCGTTCGCGAGCATTCCTTCGGCGCGAGCGATCTCTTGCTGCAGCCGCGCGATCTCTGCTGCGGCGTTGCCGTCGCCCGAACCCTCGGCCGGCTTCGGCTTCACGACGGCGTCGAAGATGCGCCGCTCCTCGCCTTCCAATTTGGGCAGCACGCCGCTGCGGCGGTAGACGACCGCCGCCTCCTGCACCGCAGTGAGCGCACCGGCCTCCGCCTCGTCACCCGCCTCGGGCCAGGGTGCGACGATCAGCCGCGACTCCCGTGCCGGCAGGTTCGACCAGATCTCTTCCGTCACGTGCGGCATCGCGGGGTGCAGGACCTTCAGCAACCGTTCGAGTGCCGCGACCGCCGTGGCGCGCGCGTCGGCGTCGCCGTCGTAGAGCCTCGGTTTCGCCGCCTCGGCGTACCAGTCGCAGAAGTCGTCGAAAGTAAGGTGATAGAGCTCGCCCACCATGTGTGAGAAGTCGAACTCACCGAGGAGCCGCTCGACCTCGCGCTGTGTTTGCGACAGACGCGCGAGGATCCAGCGCTCCTCGAGCGTTCCGGGACGCTCGTCGGGCGCAGCGCCCTCCGAGGCCTGGAGGATCAGACGTGCGACGTTCCAGAGCTTGTTCGCGAGCTTCCGCCCCTCCTCGATGGCGCCCTCCGAGAAGCGAACGTCCTGCGAGGACGCCATCTTCATCAGCCCGTAGCGGGTCGCGTCCGCGCCGTAGGTTTCGATCGCGGCGAGCGGGTTCATCCCGGTGCCCAGGCTCTTCGACATCCGCCCGCCCGTCGGCGCGTGCACCGTCGAGTGGATGACGACGTCGCGGAACGGAACGTCGCCCATCAGCTCGAGCCCGCTGAAGATCATCCGGTTCTCCCAAAGCCGGATGATGTCGCGCGCGGTGGTGTTCAGATCGCCCGGGTAGAAGGTGCGCAGGTCCTCCGTGTCCTCCGGCCAGCCGAGGGTCGCGAACGGCCACAGCGCCGACGAGAACCACGTGTCGAGTACGTCCGTGGAGCGCGCCAGTTTGTGCAATCCACACTCGCCGCAGGCCTCGGGCTCCGTCTCAGCGACGGTGATGTGCCCGTCCGGACACTGCCACACCGGCAGCTGATGGCCCCACCAGATTTGACGGGAGATGTTCCAGTCCGGCGCGTCCTCGAGCGACTGGATCGCGAAACGGTGCTGCGATTCCGGGTGGAAGCGGACGCGGCGGGAACGGAGCGCCTCGAGCGCGGGCTTTCGCAGCTCGGTCATCGAGCACCACCACTGCAGAGAGATTCGCGGCTCGATGCGACTTTGACAGCGATCGCAGAGCGCCACCTTGTGGCGGTACGACTCGCGCTTCTCGAGCTGGCCGTGTTCCTTCAGCCACTCGAGGACACGCTCGTCCGCCTCCTCCTGCGTCAGCCCTGCGAGCTCGCCGGCCTCCTCGTTCATCCGCCCGTCCGGTCCGATCACCGTGATCTCCGGCAAACCGTGGTCGCGGCCGATCTCGTAGTCGAGCGGGTCGTGACCCGGCGTCACCTTGAGCGCGCCGGTGCCGAAGTCGCGCTCGACGCGCTCGTCTGCGACCACCGGTACGCGGCGTCCGACCACGGGAACGATCACCTCGCGGTTGACCAGGTGCCGGTAGCGATCGTCGTCCGGGTGCACGGCCACGGCTACGTCGGCCAGGATCGTCGCCGGCCGCACGGTCGCAATCGTGATGTAGCCGTCGCCGTGGGCGAGCGGGTAGCGCACGTAGGTCAGCGCATCGTCCACCTCCACGTGTGCGACCTCGAGGTCGGAGAGCGACGTCTGATGGAACGGGCACCAGTTGATGATCCGGTTCGCGCGATAGATCCAGCCTTTGCCGTAGAGATGCACGAAGAAGCGCATCACCGCGCGCACGTAGGCGTCGTCCATCGTGAAGCGCTCGCGCCGGTAGTCCATCGAGGCGCCGATGCGGCGGAACTGGAGCATGATCTTGCCGCCGTACTCCCGTAGCCACTCCCAGACGAGCTCGACGAAGGCCTCGCGGCCGAGATCCTGGCGGGTCTTTCCCTGCTGCGCGAGATGCTTCTCGACCGCGTTTTGCGTCGAGATGCCGGCATGGTCGAAGCCGGGCTGGAAGAGCGTGTTGTAGCCCTGCATGCGGCGCATGCGGACGATCGTGTCGGCGAGAGACAGCTGCAAGGCGTGACCCATGTGCAGGTCCCCCGTCACGTTCGGCGGCGGATGCGCGATGACGAAACTTTCCCGGCTCGGGTCCGGGTCGGCGTTGTAATGGCCCTCCTGCTCCCAGGTGCGCTGCCAGCGCTCCTCGACGCCTTCGGGCTTGTACAGCGTTTCCATCTCGCGCGCGATCCTAGCCTTGGCTTCGAGGTGCTTCAGGGGGCCGGTGAGATCACGCTGCGACTATGCGGGCAGTTTAGCGTCCCGCCGCGTAGCCCTGCATGCCCCGAGGGTTCGCCGCAGCGCGCAGCTGTCCGTTCTCCTTCGACACGGCGGTCACGCGGCCGAGCGACCAGTCTCCCTCGATCAGGACCTCGTGGCCGCGGCGCCTCAGGTCGTCGATCACCGCCTGCGAAAACCTCGCCTCGACCTCTACCGCCTTCGGCATGAAGCCGCGTGGATAGAACGACGAGATCAGATGGTCGGTGTGGAACTCCGGCGCGTCGATCGCCTCCTGGAGGTTCAGGCCGCGGTCGAGGTGGCGGAGAAAGACATGGAACGCCCACTGTTCCTGCTGGTCGCCTCCAGGCGTGCCCCACGCCAGCCACGGCTCCCCGTCACGGAGCGCGAGTCCCGGTGAGAGCGTCGTCCGCGGTCGGGCGCCGGGCCTGAGCGAGGACGGCAGTCCCGCTTCGAGCCAGAACATCTGGGCGCGGGTGCCGAGCGGCCAGCCGAGGGCGGGAATCACGGGAGAGCCGTAGAGCCAACCGCCGCTCGGAGTTGCGGAGATCATGTTCCCCCAGCGGTCGACCACGTCGAGGTGGACGGTGTCGCCGCGGGTGGGCTCGCCGGCGCCGGCCAGCTGCTCGGCCTGCACGAGCTGCGGGAGCCGGCCGAGGCCCGGCTCGTACGCGGCCGAAGCTTCGTCGCCGACAAGGGCACGGCGCGCATCGTTGTAGTCGCGCGAGAGCAGCGTGTCGAGCGGAACGTCCGGATCGTCGCCGTAGAGCGCGTCGCGGTCCGCAAACGCGAGCTTGGCGCATTCGATCACGACGTGCACGAACTCCGCCTCGGACAGGTTCGGAACGTCGAAGCCGTCCAGGAGCGCGAGCTGTTGCAGCGCTACCGGACCGGCCCCCCAGGGCCCGGTCTTGCAGACGGTGACGCCGTGATAGTCGAGCGAGACGACGGGCTCGAGAGTGGCGCGCCAAGCCGAGAGGTCGTCGCCCGCGAGGAGCCCGCCTTCGCTCGCCGAGAACCGGCCGAGCTCCTCGGCGACGAACCCTCCGTAGAAGCTCTGACGCGCGCGCTCGATCTCCTCGTCGCGCGAGCCGCCTTTCGACTCCTCGACGATGCGGCGATAGGTCGCGGCCAAAACGGGGTTCCGAAACTGCGAGCCGAGCTCCGGCACCGGGAGGTAGAGCTCACGGGATGCCGGCCAGCCCTCGAGCAGCTCTGCCTGGCGCTCGATCGACAGGCGCATGCCTCCGACCACGGGAAAGCCGTGCTCGGCGTAGTCGATCGCGAACGCGAGCACGTCCTCGAGGCGCCACGTCCCGAACTCCTCCAGGAGCAGAAGCCACGCGCCGAACGCGCCCGGCACACACGCTGCAAGCACACCGGTCCCGGGAATCAGGTCGTGCCCGAGCTCGCGGTAGCGTTCGATCGTCGCAGCTGCAGGAGCGACACCCTGGCCGCACAGCGTCAGCGGCGCACCACGGTCGACCGCGTAGAAGATCGCGGGCACTTCGCCACCGGGGCCGTTCAAGTGCGGTTCGACGACCTGGAGCGTGAAGCCCGTCGCGACCGCGGCGTCGAAAGCATTGCCGCCACGCTCGAGCACTGCCATGCCGGCGGCGGAGGCGAGCCAGTGCGTCGACGCGACCATCCCGAACGTCCCCCGCAACTCCGGTCGCGTCGTGAACTCCACCGCGCGGCACTCTAGTGTCTCGTTCGTGCGCTACGGGATCTGCCTTGCGAACATCGGAACGTTCTCGGATCCTCGTGTCCCGCTGTCACTCGGGCAGACCGCGGAGACGGCCGGCTGGGACGGCGTCTTCACCTGGGACCATCTCGCGTTCGTGTGGCAGAAGCCGGCCTCAGATCCGTGGGTGGTACTGGCCTCGATCGCCGCGTCGACCGAGCGTGTTCGGCTCGGCACCGCCGTGACGCCCGTTGCACGCCGCCGGCCGCAGGTGCTCGCACACGAGATCGCGACGCTCGACAACCTGAGCCGAGGCCGCGTGATCTTCGGCGCGGGCCTCGGCGGCTCACCTTCGGAGTTCGGCAAGTTTGGGGAGCCGACCGACGCGAAGGTTCGCGCCGCGATGCTCGACGAGGGCCTCGACCTGTTACGACGTTTCTGGTCCGGCGAGAAGGTGACCCACGACGGCGAGCACTACACGGTCGACGGCGTCACGCTTGCGCCCACGCCGGTGCAGGAGCGGCTGCCGGTCTGGATCGGCGGCAATCGCCCGGCGTCACTCCGACGAGCGGCCCGGTGGGACGGCTGGCTCGCCGACAGCGCTGATCCCACCGGCATGACGCTCAGTCCCGCCGACATCGCCTCGAGCATTGCGACGATTGGGCGCACCGACGACTACGACGTCGCGGTGCTCGGCGAGTGCGGGCGAGGCGATCCCGCGGCGTACGCGCAGGCGGGCGCGACCTGGTGGCTCGAGAATCTGCACGACGAGCGCGGCTCGTTCGACGACCTGCACGCACTCGTGCGGCAGGGCCCGCCGCGCTAGACCGACGAGCCGTCAGCCTGCGGCGCCGACGTTCGTCATGCCGTTGCGGGGACGCCGCTCGAGCACGTGGACGAGCAGCTCGTACGAGTGCAACACGTGCTCGCGGGCAAGCGCGCGAGCTCCCGCCGAGCTGCCGGTGCGCAGCGCCGCGATGATCGCGCGATGTTCACGGTCGTTGCGCTCGTAGAGCTGATCCGTCTGCGAGCCGCCGGGCGCCCAGACTGCATGCCCCGAGAAAGAGCGGCGTGCGCTCTTCGCGAGCCGCTCCACGAGAGGCGAGTCGGCGACCCGGTAGATCACGTCGTGAAAGCCGTGGTTGGCGCGAACCCAGTCGGAGGTGAGCCGCCAGCGCTCCGCTTCGTCGGGGGAACGGGACCTGAGGGCCTGCGTGGCGCGACTGAACTCCGTCTCGGCCCGTTCGAGCGCATCCAGATCCGTCTCGGTCATTCGTGGGGCCGCCAGCTCGGTCGCGAGCGACTCGAGCTCGGCCCGGACGAGAAACGCCTCGCGCAGCTCCTCGGGGGAGAGCGTGCGCACGCGCACCCCGCGGTTCGGCTCGAACGAGACGAGCCCGAGGGCGGCGAGCCGCCGCAGCGCCTCGCGAACCGGCGTCCGGCTGACCGCGAACCGTTCGGAGAGCTGCTCCTGTCTGAGCACCGTCCCGGGCAGCAGCTCACCGGAGACGATCGCCTGCTCGATGACGAGCGCGATTTCGTCGGCCTTGGTGCTCTCGAGGCTCATCCGAGGCGATCGTACGCCGGAAGCGTCAGAAATTCGACGAACTCCGGGGCCAGCGCCACTTGCTCGAACACGTCCTTCGCCGCCGCGCCCGCCTCGACCTGTGCGACTTCCTCGCGAACACGTGCCGCGTCGAAGTGACCGGCGTTCACCCAGCTCCAGATCTGGGCGCGGGAGATCTCCGCCGTCGCAACGTCTTCCATCAGGTTGTCGATCGCCGCCGCCCCCACGCCGTTCAGCCACGCGTCGAGATAGCGAACTCCGACGGAGACGTTCGTACGCAGGCCATCGTCAGTCACCTCTGCTCCTTCGATGTCGAAGTCGAGCAGCTCGTCAGCCGTCACGTCGACGTCGGAACGCTGGCGCTCGACCTGGTTCGGCCGTTCGCCCAGGACGTTGTCGAAGACCTCCATTGCGACCGGCACGAGGTCGGGATGGGCGACCCACGTGCCGTCGAAGCCGCCGTTCGACTCCCGGACCTTGTCGTCACGGACCCTGGCGAGCGCGAGCTCGTTCACGGCCGCGTCGCGGCGTGACGGGATGAAGGCGGCCATGCCGCCGATCGCGTGAGCGCCGCGGCGGTGGCAGGTCGCGACGAGCAGCTCCGAATACGCACGCATGAAGGGCACGGTCATCGTCACCTGCGCGCGGTCCGGCAGCACGGCACCGAGCTTCTTGATCGCGCTGAAGATGTAGTCCCACCGGCCGGCGTTCAGGCCGGCCGAGCGCTCGCGGAGCTCCCAAAGGATCTCGTGCATCTCGAACGCGGCGAGGATCGTCTCGATCAGCACCGTCGCACGAATTGCGGCGCGCGGTAACCCGAGCTCTCCCTCCGCCAGCTCGAACGTGTTGTTCCAGAGACGCGCCTCGAGCTGGCTCTCGAGCTTGGGCAAGTAGTAATACGGGCCGCTGCCACGCTCGAGCAGCTCATTCGCATTGTGGAAGCACGCCAGCCCGAAGTCGAACAGGCTCGCAGAGACAGGCGCGCCGTCGACGAGCACGTGCCGTTCGTGCAGATGCCAGCCGCGAGGGCGCACAACGAGCGTCGCCGTCTCGTCTGCAAGCCGGTAGCTCTTTTCGGCGGTTTCGAGGAAGATCGTCCCGCGGACGGCGTCGATGACGTTGCGCTGGCCGTTGACGACGTTCTCCCAGGTGGGCGAGCACGAGTCCTCGAAATCGGCCATGAAGACGCGGGCGCCGGAATTGAGCGCGTTGATCATCATCTTGCGGTCGACCGGCCCCGTGATCTCGACGCGGCGATCGACGAGATCTGCGGGAGGCGGCGCGACCTGCCAGTCGCCCTCCCTGATCGAGCGCGTCTCGGGCAGGAAGCGCGGCGGCTCCCGCCGCTCGTGCCGGAGCGCCAGAAGCTCCGCCCGCCGGGGGCCGAGCTCGCGCTGCAGCATGGCGACGAAGGCGAGCGCCTCGGTCGAGAGAACGTCTGAATCCGCCTCGGCGAGGACCTCCACCCCGGCCGGCGGGACGGCCGCGCCGCTCAGCTTCGGAACTGCGCCTCCTCGGTCGAGCCGGTGAGAGCAAGCGTCGAGCTCTCGCCGCCGCTGACCGCACTGGCCACCCCGTCGAAATAGCCGGCGCCGACTTCACGCTGATGACGGGTCGCTGTGTACCCGCGCTCTTCCAGCCCGAACTCACGCTCCTGCAGGCGGACGTACGCGCTCATGCCCTCGCGAGCGTACCCGTGCGCGAGATCGAACATCTCCGCGTTCAGGGCGTGGAAACCGGCAAGGGTCACGAATTGGAAGCGGTAGCCGAGCGCGCCGAGGTCGTCCTGGAACGTCGCGATCTCGGTGTCCCCCAGATGGCGGCGCCAGTTGAACGACGGGGAGCAGTTGTAGGCGAGCAGCTTGCCCGGATAGCGGTCGTGGATCGCGTGCGCGAACTCGCGGGCCTCGCCGAGGTCCGGGGTCGACGTCTCGAACCAGAGCAGATCCGCGTAGGGCGCGTACGCGAGCGAGCGGGCGATCGCGGCGTCCAGCCCGTCGCGGACACGGAAGAAGCCCTCGGGTGTCCGCTCGCCGGTGAGGAACTCCTCGTCGCCCGGATCGACGTCGCTCGTCAGCAGGGTCGCGCTCAGCGCATCGGTTCGCGCGATCAGGATCGTCGGGACGTCGAGGACGTCCGCGGCGAGCCGCGCCGACACGAGTGTCCGGATGAACTGCCTCGTCGGCACGAGGACCTTCCCACCGAGATGGCCGCACTTCTTCTCGGCTGCGAGCTGGTCCTCGTAGTGGACGCCGGCTGCGCCTGCCTCGATGAACGCCTTCATCAGCTCGAACGCCTGCAGCGGCCCGCCGAAGCCGGCCTCAGCGTCGGCGACGATCGGCAGCGGCTCGATCCCGGCTCCCCCCTCGGCCACGTCGATCTGGTCGGCGCGCAGCAGGGCGTTGTTCAGCCGGCTGACGAGCTGGGGCGCGCTGTTCGCCGGATAGAGGCTCTGGTCGGGATAGGTCTGGCCCGCGACGTTCGCGTCGGCCGCGACCTGCCAACCCGAGAGGTAGATCGCCTCGAGCCCCGCCCGCGCCATCTGCACGGCCTGGCCGCCTGTGAGCGCTCCGAGCGCGGCGATGTGCGTCTCTTCGTGCAACCGACCCCAAAGCTGCTCCGCGCCACGGCGGGCGAGGGTGTGCTCGACCTGCACGGAACCGCGCAGGCGTAGAACCGCGTCCTCGTCATATGGACGCTCGATGCCATACCAGCGCTCCTCGCGTTGGCCGTTGCGGCTGAAACTCATGCTCGCTCCTCTAGTCGACGTCGTGGTCTCGCTCGCAGAACTCGGGACAGGTGCACTCCGCGAGCTCTGCGGTGCTGAGAACGACGATGGACGCCGGTCGCTGTTCCGGCTCCTCCAGCTGCTCCATCGTCGCTTCGGATCCAAGATAGGACATTCCTGGATCCTAAACGAACAGATAGGACGGAGTCAAACGCCTCAACGGGCCATCTTGGATCCCAAATGGATCCAGAACGGCATCGATAAGCCAAGAGAGCGCGGCGGGAACGGGGGTCAGCCGAGCAGCCGCCCTACTCGAGACCCGGAAGACGCTGGGGCTAGGCCGACTCTTCGATCGGGGCGGCGTCGTCTTCGGCCACCCCTTCCGCGCTCGTCACGAGCGTCGGCTTCAGGTGATTCGCGATCGTCTCCTTGGTGATCACACACTTGGAGACGTCGCGGCGCGACGGCAGCTCGAACATCACGTCGAGCAGCGCGGTCTCGATGATCGAACGCAGACCTCGCGCGCCGGTCTCACGCTCGAGCGCCTTGTCGGAGATCTCCCACAACGCATCGTCCGTGAACACGAGCTCGATGCTGTCGTAACCGAAGAAGCGCTGGTACTGCTTGACGAGCGCGTTCTTCGGCTCCATCAGAATCTGGACGAGGTCCTCGCGCTGGAGCTGGTGCACCGCCGAGATCACCGGCAGTCGCCCGATGAACTCCGGGATCAGCCCGAAGTTGAGCAGGTCCTCGGGCATCACCTTCGCGAGCAGCTCGGACGCCTCGATCGAGCTCTTCGAGCGCACCTGGGCGCCGAAGCCGACGGCGCTCTTGCCGATGCGCTTGCCGATGATCTTGTCGAGGCCCGCGAACGCTCCGCCGCAGATGAAGAGGATGTTCGTGGTGTCAATCGAGAGGAACTCCTGGTGCGGATGCTTCCGCCCGCCCTGCGGAGGGACCGACGCCACGGTCCCTTCGAGGATCTTCAGCAGCGCCTGCTGCACGCCCTCGCCCGACACGTCGCGCGTGATCGACGGGTTGTCCGCCTTGCGCGCGATCTTGTCGACCTCGTCGATGTAGATGATTCCGGTCTCGGCCTTCTTGATGTCGAAGTCCGCAGCCTGGATCAGCTTCAACAGAATGTTCTCGACGTCCTCACCGACATAGCCCGCTTCGGTGAGTGCGGTCGCGTCGGCAATGGCGAACGGCACGTTGAGGATGCGCGCAAGGGTTTGAGCGAGCAGCGTCTTGCCGCACCCGGTCGGGCCGAGCAGGAGGATGTTCGACTTCTGGAGCTCGACGTCGCCCTCCTCGGTCCCCATCTGCACGCGCTTGTAATGGTTGTAGACGGCGACGGCGAGCGTGCGCTTGGCCTCTTCCTGGGAGACGACGTAGTCGTTCAGGACCGAGTAGATGTCCTTCGGCCGCGGCAGGTTGTCGAGATCGAGCGCGGCCGGGGCAGTGAGCTCCTCGTCGATGATCTCGTTACAGAGATCGATGCATTCGTCGCAGATGTAGACGCCGGGCCCGGCGATCAGCTTCTTTACCTGACGCTGGCTCTTTCCGCAGAAGCTGCAGAGGAGCTGCTCGTTTCCGTCTGATGCTCGGGCCACGACTCTCCTTTTAGACGGTCAGCGCCCCGGCGTCTAGCGATGGGCGATGACGTTATCGATGATGCCGTACTCCTGCGCTTCTTGCGAAGTGAGGAAATAGTCCCTTTCCATGTCCTTTGCCACCTGTTCGGTGGGTTTCCCGGTGTGCTCGGCCAAAATCTCCTCCAGGCGCCTCTTGAGGTTGATCGTCTCACGGGCCTGGATCTCGATGTCGGTCGCCTGTCCCTGGAAGCCACCCGAAACCTGATGGATGAGGATCTTGGCGTTCGGCAGGGCGACGCGCTTTCCTTTCGCGCCGCCTGCGAGGATCACCGCGCCCATCGACATCGCGATCCCGATGCAAGTCGTCTGGATGTCCGGCTTGATGTACTGCATCGTGTCGTAGATGGCGAGGCCGGAGTACACCTGGCCGCCGGGTGAATTGATGTAGATCTGAATGTCCTTCTCGGGGTCCTCGGACTCGAGGTGGATCAGCTGGGCGATGATCAGATTCGCGATCTGGTCGTCGATCGGGGTGCCGAGGAAGATGATCCGCTCGTTGAGCAGACGCGAGTAGATGTCGAACGAGCGCTCACCGCGCGAGGTCTGCTCGATCACCATTGGAATCAACGGACTCATTTCAGGCTGGCTCCTTGCTGCCGGGGGTCCACAGTTTCGGCTTCTCGGTTGGGTTTTCCTTGTCGGGTGTCCAGATCGCGTCGCGTGCGGCAGCCTGTTCGGGCGGGATGCGCTCGACTTCATCGACGATGCGGTCGAGGGCGCGGGCGAGCCGCATGTTTTCGCGCTCGGTGTCGTATGCGCCCGCGGCGCGAGCCTGCTCGATGATCTTGTCAGGCTCCTCGAAGCGGTCACGGAATGCCTCGTCGACCTCTTCCTCCGAGACCTCGATTCCGAGCTGATCCGCAGCGACCTCGAGCACGAGCTCGCCGGCGACGGAGGCGGCGGCTTGTTCCTGCAAGCGCGCGACGAGGTTCTCCGGCGAGTCGCCGGACATCTGGAGATAGGCGTCGAGCGAGCCACCGCTGCGCTGCAGGACGGCGTCGAGCTCGCGCAGGAGAGTCCGGGTGCGGGCGTCGACGAGCGGCCCGGAGACCTGGACGTTCGACGCCTGGACGAGCCGGTCGAGGGTCACGCGCCTGAAGGCCTCGTCCACCTCGGCCTCGACCTGGTCACGGATGCGCTGCTCGATGTCCGCCCGTAGCTCCTCGAGGGTGTCGAACTCGGAGGCGGAGCGCGCGAGCTCGTCGTCGAGCTCGGGCAGCACCTTCTCCTTGATCTCCTTCACTGCAGCCTCGACCTTGACCGGCTCCTCGTCGCCGACCCTGTCGAGCTGGATCTCTTTCGTCTCTCCGGCGCTCATGCCCACGAGCTGCTCCTCGAGCTCGGAGATGAGCCGGCCGGAACCGAGCTCGACGACGTAGTCGCGCTGACCACCACCGTCGTCCGCCACGAGGTCGAGGACGATCGTGTCCCCGAGCTCGGCGGGACGATCTTCGACCGGCGCGAGCTCCGCAACGGTCGAGCGCAGGACGTTCAGCTCGTGGTCGACGAGATCCTCGGGAACCTCGGGCTCCGCATACGGAACTTCGAGCTTCTTCCAGTCCGCGACGTCCGGCTTCGGCAAGACCGGGACCGTGGCCGTGAACCGCCAGTCCTCGTCCTCTGAGTCGGGCAGCTCGTAGTCCAGCTGGGGCTGGTCGGCCGGCCTGATGCGCGAGCTCGCGACGGCGTTGCTGTACCAGCCGGAGATGTGGCTTTCGATCGCCTCAGAGTAGAGGCGCTCCTTGCCGATCCGGTTCACGAGCACCGGCATCGGCACCTTCCCCTGGCGGAAGCCGGGGATCTTCACGCTCGACGCCAGATCCGAGGCCGCGTGCTCGACCGCGTGGTGGACGTCCGCCTTCGGAACGTCAACGGTGAGCCGGACCTTGTTGTCCGGCAGCTCCTCGACTTGGGTCGCCATCGAGCCATTAGACCAAACGGTTCCCAAGCTGCGGCGCGCGTCTAGCCTGGGAGTCATGGAGCTCTACGTGCTGGCCCGTCACGGCGAGTCGACCCTGAACTCGGAAAACCGGATCAACGGGGACTTCTCGCTGCCCGTGGCCTTGACGGAAAAGGGCCGTGAGGAGGCCGGGCTGCTCGGCCGTCAGCTCGCGCACGTCAGGATCGACCTCTGCCTCCACACCCGTTTCAGCCGCACGCGCGAGACGGCCGAGATCGCCCTCGCCGGCCGGAACGTCCCCTTGGAGGTCGAGCCGCTCCTGGACGACATCTACGTCGGCGACCTCGAAGGCGCGACCATCGAGGCCTACCGGGCGTGGAAGCGGGAGCACGAGCGAAGTGACGACTTCCCCGGAGGCGAGTCGCTGGACGACGCCGCCCGACGGTACGCGGTCGCTTATCGGAAACTGCTCGAGCGGTCCGAATCGTCGATCCTCGTCGTCACTCACGAGATCCCGACCCGTTACGCGCTGAACGCCGCCGAGGGGTCCGACGACCTCGACGGGCCGGCGCATCAGCTCGCGAACGCGACCCCCTACCTCTTCGACGAGGACGCCCTGGCAAGGGCGGTGGCGGGCATCGAGCGTCTGACCTGAACGAGCGATACGATCGCCGCAGGGGTCGCGTGACGTCGCGAAAGGATTGAACCCATGAACCTGATCGAGCGAATCGACGACGCCCGGCGCCGCTGGAACGTCCTCGACCATCCCTTCTACCTGCGCTGGGAGCGTGGTGAGCTGACCCGCCATGAGCTCGCGTTCTATGCAGGCGAATACCGTCACGCGGTCGTCGCGCTCGCAGACGCAGCCGCGCTGGGAGGCGACCCCGAGCACGCCGCAGAGGAAAGGTCTCACGTCGCCCTCTGGGACGATTTCGCCGCAGCGCTCGAAGCGCCACTCGACCGCAAGCCGACAACCGAGACCAAGGAATGCGTCACCGCCTGGCAAGCCGAGGACTCCCTGGAAGCACGAGCGATCCTCTACGCCGTCGAGTCGAGCCAACCCGATGTGTCGAAAACGAAGCTCACCGGCCTGGTCGAGCACTACGGCTTCAGCAAGGTACTCGAAGAGCACGGAGTATTTCGAGCTACACGCGGAGCGAGACCACGAGCACGCAGCCGCCTCGGCCGAGGTACTACGCAAAGCGCACCCGGAAGACGCGGATCGCCTGGTTGCCGTGGCGGAACGCGCACTAAGAGGGAACTGGCAACTCCTCGACGGCGTAGACGCGCACTAAGCCGCCGCAAAGGCCGGCTTCGCCGGCCTTTGCCAGCAACGGCTCTCCGGCAGGACGCGACCCGTTCGAAATCATCATGGCCGCGAAGCGGCCGGATTTCGAACGGGAGATGCGGGCGAGAGGACTTGAACCTCTAAGGAGCAAAGCCCCACCGGGACCTAAACCCGGCGCGTCTACCAGTTCCGCCACGCCCGCGAGGGTGCTCAGGGTAGACCTTTCATACCCGGCACGCGTACGATCAGGCAGCCGGAACGCCAATGAAACGGACTGGATTCATCGTCTTGATCGTTGTCGGCCTTGCGACTGCGGCAGCAACAGCCTCAGGTCATGAGACCGCGACACCGAACGCCGCACGCTGCGGCGGCACCCTGTGGCGGCTGAAGACGTTCAGCGACATCGGTCGATGGCGGGTCCGCTTGACGCCGGAGGTGACGACCATCGGCGACATCGGCAAGAGGGCTTCCCCGCGCCTTGTGCCCAGGCTTCGCCGCACTCACTACCAGCGCCAGGCCTGGAAGGTGGTCGGTCAGGTGACGCAGTACCGACTCGAGAATGGAGGCCTGCGCCTGGTGCTCTACGACGCCGGCTCGTATCTGAACGCGGTCATACCGCTACCGAGCTGCCTCTCCGCAAAGACACGAGCCCGCCCGCAGATCGCAGCGGTGTGGAAGCAGTTCGTCGGCGCGTGCACGCACCCGACTTCTAGTCTGGCAGCCCCTTGGCGCGATTGTCGACATCGGCGGGGTCGGCTTCTGGAGTCAGAAACGGACGGTCAAGGGGGCAGCGCGAAACGGCGCGGAACTACATCCTGTGACCGACATTCGCATCCTCGCCGGCTGCTAGCCGATCCCCCTCGGGGAGAGTCGCCGGTAAGCGGAACCAGAAGGTGGAACCGGCCCCTTCTTCGCTGTCGAATCCCACCTCGCCGCCGTGCGCCCGGACGATCTGCCGGGCCAGCACGAGACCGAGCCCGGTCCCGGGAATCCCACGCTCTCGACCGACGTCTCCGCGGAAGAACTTCGTGAAGATCCGATCCTGGTGATCCGGCGGGATACCGAGCCCGGAGTCGTTGATCACGACGAGCGCATCGGCTCCCACGATCTCCGCTGAAATCTCGACACTCCCGCCCTCGGGCGAGTACTTGATCGCGTTCGAAAACAGGTTCCCGATCACCTGTGCAAGCCGGTCACGATCTCCACGGATGAGCAGAGGCTCGCTCGACGGCGAGAAGTGGAGCTCGTGGTCATCGCTCTGAGCGGAATACAACGTCACTTGCGTCGCGAGCAGATCGTTGAGGTCGACGTCGTCGAGACGAAGCTCCAGGGTCCGCTGCTCGACTCGCTGCAGATCGAGCAGATCGTTCAAGAGCGCGGCCAGGCGGCGCGCCTCCGTCCGGATCACCTCCAGATATCGCTGCATCTCGTCAGGCGGCACATCGCGTTCAATCATCAGCGAGGAGAAGCCCAGAATGCTGGCGAGTGGGGTCCGCAGCTCGTGCGAGACGTTGCTGACCAGCTCCGTCTTCCCCTCCTCGCTCTCGACGAGCGCTCTGTTCTGTCCCTCGAGATCAGCCACCGTTCGCTCGAGCGACGCGGCCATCGTGTTGAACGCCCGCTCCAATTCGCCCACTTCGCCCGGGCCACCCGTGGGAAGGCGCCCTGAAAAATCGCCGCCCGCGATGCGGGCAGCGGCGTCGGCGGTGAGCCGGACAGGCCTGGCGATTGCCTGGTGCAGGTAGAGCGCGCCGACCGAGATGAGGAGTAGTGCGGCGCCCAGCCCCAGCCCTCCGATGATCATCGCGTGCTGCGCCGTGGCGCGCGCACGATCGTTGCGAGCCTCGCTGAGCAGCCGCTCGGTGTTCAGAAATTGGTCGAAGCCCCGGCGGATCGTCTCGACCTGCTGCCGGCCTTGCCGCGATGTGACGATCGTGGGAGCAGTGCTCGGATTCCGTTGCATGAAACCCACCACAGGGCGTGAGTACGTCGTCAAGTAAGTGTTGACAGCGTCCCTGATCGAGACTGCGCGCTCGTGCTGAAGCGTATTGTCGGTTGTCAGGCGCAAGAGCGTCGCGATCGTCGGCGGATACTGCTTCTGGGCCGCACGCCAGGGAGCGAGATAGCGCTCGTCATGCGTGATCACAAAACCGCGCACGCCGGTCTCGAGATCGATCACGAGCGTCTGCACACGATTCGCGGTTGCGATCACCTGCTGCGAGTTACGCGCCTGTACCGACCGGTGCCGCAAGCTGACCACGGCAAGAAACAGAACGGCGAAGACGATCGCGAGACCGACCCCGACGACGGCCGCGGAGAGAGCGATGCGCGCGAGCAGCCCTCCGTCAGGGCGGAGCTTTCCGGCACCACCTGTTGCGCTCGACCGCCCGTCGGGCATCGCGCCATTCCCGCCATGCTGACTCATCGTCGGCCTGCGAGGACCTCTTCTACCGCAGCCGTGATCTGCTCGGGCTCGAAGGGCTTGACCATGACGATGTCAGCCCCGCCGCGCAGAGCTTCCTCCTTGGTCGAAGGCTGCGCCGTCAGAACGATGACGGGGGTCTCCGCAAGGCCTTGGTCGCCTCGAATCTCGCTGAGGACCTCGAGACCACTTAGACGCGGCATCATCATGTCGAGGATGATGACGTCGGGCTGGAGGCGTCGCGCGATCTCCAGCGACTTCTCGCCGTCGTCTGCCTCTGCGAATGAGTACGGGCCGTCGAGGCTGACCCTGATCAGCTCGCGGAGTGACGGCTCGTCGTCGCAGATGAGCACGGTCGCTAGGAAACCGGCCATCCGGCCTCATGGAAGCAGATCCTGACCGAAACACCTAGGTGGCGGCGTTCCGTAGGATGGCGCCGCCTTGGCCGAGCCACCCGAAGAAACCGTCGAGCCGAAGGCCTGCCCGCGTGGCCACGGGCCGATGCGACTTCGCACACGCTGGGCCGGACAGCAGGCGCACCCCGGGCGCAGCGGATCACGCGGCGAGCCGGTGACGGAATGGGTCTGCCCGCGCTGCGGGCGCACCGCTCCCGTCGACTGAACCAGCTCGGCCGCTGGGCTTGTGAGCTTCGCCACGATCTGCGATAATTGCTCCGCGCCTTGACCCCGCGCCTGGATCCGCCTTGCAACGTCGCCGGTCCTCTCACTGGGATGAGTCGCGATTACGGGCTCGTCCGTCGCGGGGCAACGGCTTGTGCGCCGCGGCGGACGTCCCTTCGGCGCCGAACGATGGCCCCGGGAGGAGTCGAACCTCCGCGCACGGATTCGAAGTCCGTCGCTCTATCCGCTGAGCTACGGGGCCCTGCGGCGGAGGGTACCCGCCTCTAAGGCCAGATCGAGACCCGCATTTCCGCCGAACTGAATCATCTCAATGGGATGAGACAAGACCTCGTTTCTCACTCCACACTCGGCGCGGCCCAGGTCCGGTTTGCCGTCTTTTGCCGCAGTCGGCGGACCGATACGCGGGCAACTCTTCGCCGTAATGGCGCCAGTACGCACGGACGAGCGACGCGGCATATGCGGCGGTCGTGCCTAGCCTGACCGCCGGTCGTGTTCGCGAGCTGAATCGCGTTGCACTCCGCAACGAACTCCTCGGCGATTCCCTTGCTGTGCTGCGGCTCGTGGCTCAACGTGACGATCGGCGCCGCCAGCATCAGTTGCCCGGCATCGTCCACCGGTCGGGCGTGGTCGTAGGCCAGATCGGCGGAGGCCGTCGCACACCGTGGGACCGAGACAGCCGAAGTGAGCGAGGCCGGGCAAAGCCCGACCTCGCGGCGACAGTCTGAGGTGGCTGATGGGACTCGAACCCACGACCACCTGGACCACAACCAGGGGCTCTACCAACTGAGCTACAGCCACCGTGCTCGGCTCAGGATAGCGGTGCTTCGTGGAGTTGCTGACTCAGCTCTTTCGGCGATTTCGAACACGCGACGGCGTCGGCGTCTCGTATCAAGAGCCGTCCAATCGCCGCGAACGGCGGCTTTGCCGGCGTTCGCCGACAGAAGGAGAAGCCGCGGGAAGTCATCATGGCGCGGCGAAGCCGCGGCGGACTTCCCGCGGCGATGCGCCTGGGAGGATTCGAACCTCCGACCCGCGGCTTAGAAGGCCGCCGCTCTGTCCACTGAGCTACAGGCGCCGGAGGGACAGGGTATCGCGGAGGTGGCTTAGCGCCTGACGCCGAAATCGGCAGTCACGATGGTGACCTCGCGTCCGCCGTACGTGCCGGATGCCGATGCGACATGGACTGCCGAGAGGCCGATCTCGCGCCAGCGAGCGGTCAGCAGGATCTTGCGATGTTCGGGGCTGTTGAGCCACATGTTGAGCGCACCGACTGCGTCGACGTCCGGGGACGACCAGAGGAGGTTCTCCCCGACCGACCAGTAGTGCTTCCCGGAGATCGAGTAGTAGCGGGAGATGCGCTTGTCGAAGGACGTTCCGTTCGCAGAGTCGTGACTGAAGTAGCCGCGCTGCGCCATCTCGGCCGAGTGTTCGCGCGCGGCCGCTGCGAGCTTCGAGGAGAAGCGCAGGGAACCGAGCTTGTGGTCGTGGCGGAAGCTGTTGATGTTGGTGAGCACGCCCCGCTCGAGTGAGCTCAGCGTGCTTGCCGGGTGCTGACTCGTCGCACCCGCGGGGGAGGCGACGGCCCACAGTCCTATGACCGAAGCGACGAAGGCGAGGCAACGAAAGGCGCGGTGGGCCACCTCTGTGACATCGGCCTCTGTCGTGCGCGCTTAACGGAGACACCATCCCTCGAACGAGGGAGTCGGGTCAGGTCGCCGCAGCGGGGTCTGCGGCGCGGCGGTGACGAAGCCAATCTACGAAGACCACCTGCAGCGAGCCGGCAACAGGGATCGCCGCGAGCGCCCCGAGCACACCTGCGAGCTCGGCGCCGATGAGGACGGAGATGAGAATGACGAGCGGCGAGAGTTGCACGGTGCGGCCGTAGACGATCGGCTGCAGCAGGTGGTTCTCGATCTGCTGGTACACGATGAAGAACACGACGACCACGATCCCCGCAGGTATGGAATGGAGAAACGCGACGCCCCCCACAATGATTGCGGCGATGGTTGCACCCGCCAGCGGAATCAAATCGAGGATGGCCACGATCAGTCCGAGCGCCACCGCAAACGGCACACCCATGATGAGTAGCACGACAGTCGTCAACGAGCCGGCAATCAGGCTGATGAGGAGATTGCCCGTCACGTAGCCCCCAACCGTGCGGTAGATCTCGTGGCCGACCCTTCGCCAGCGCTGCCGTGGCTCGTCCGGCAGTTGACGCAGAAACGACTCGACCCAGCCGGGCCCTTCGAGGAGCATGAAGAAAGTCATGAAAGCGATCGTCACGGTCGCCAACACAGCGTTGACGACTCCCTTGGCCACCGCCAACGCCGCACCGGAGACACCGAAGAGCTTCGAGGCCCCGCCCTCCCTCAGGGCCTTCCTCGCCTTGTCGACGAGGTGATACTTCTCCTGCAGGAAACCGAGCCTGCCGCGGCCCTTCGTCAAGTCGTGGAGGTAGTCCGGCACCTTGCCTGCGAAGTCGTTCACCTGGTGGATGAGGGTCGGAACGAACAGGTAGGCGATCCCGACGATCCCGACGAGCGCAGCGAAGAAGACGACCGCCGCCGCGGCTCCGCGGCGATTGATGCGCCGTTCGAGCCAGTCGACGGCCGGGTTGAGCGCGAGCGCGAGAAAGAGCGCGATGAACACCCACGAGAGAACGTGCCGCGCGATCCAGATGACCTCGAGGACGATCGCGGTCGCGATCAGGAGCCCGATGACACGAAAGATCGTTCTCGGGCGGAAATCGACGACGCGAATAGTCGGGTCCGCCACGGCCGCAGCATCGCGATCAGGCCGGACGGTACAGTCCGCCCTGATGCAGGCGATCATCCAGACGAATCACGGGCCGATCAACGTGGAGCTCTTCCCGGACGACGCGCCGAAGACCGTGGCGAACTTCGTCAAGCTCGTGAACGACGGTTTCTACGAGGGCGTCGTCTTCCACCGCGTCATTCCGGACTTCATGATCCAGGGCGGCGATCCGACCGGAACCGGGTCGGGCGGTCCGGGTTACTCCTTCGAGGACGAGTTCAACGACCACAAGGTGGAGCGCGGCGCACTTGCGATGGCGAACGCCGGCCCGAACACCAACGGCAGCCAGTTCTTCATCGTCACGACCGACGCAGCCCCCTGGCTCGACGGCAAGCACACGGTCTTCGGCCGTGTGACCGAGGGCATGGACGTGGTCGACAAGATCTCCGAGCTTCCACGCGACTCGCGGGACAAGCCGCACGACGACGTCGTGATGGAAAGCGTCTCGGTCTCTGACGGCTCCGAGTAGCCGGCACTCCTTCTGATCTAAGCGCCCGACCGGGCTCGAACCGGTGCCATGACCTTGGAAGGGTCAGGTGCTACCACTACACCACGGGCGCGTAGCTCGGCAGTAGCGTAGCGACGTGGATCCGCACTCGTGGTCGCTGCACTGGGACGTGCTCCTGGCGATCGGCGTCCTCGCTGGGGCGTATCTGTGGAGCCAGCGGCGTTGGCCCTCCGACACGATCCAGCGTGGCGCTTTCGACGTCGCGGTGATCCTGCTCCTGACGGTCTACATCACGCCGCTGCACACGATCGCGGTGCACTATCTCCTCTCGGTTCATCTGCTTCAGAATGTCGTGACGGCCGAATGGGCGCCCGGCCTCGTCGTGTTCGCGCTGCCGTCCTCATTCGCACAGGATGCGAGACGCTTCCGAGTCGTTCGCGTGCTCACGCACCCGCTCGTCGCACTGCCGCTGTGGCTTGCGACGTACTTCGTCTGGCACGTGCCGCCGGTCTACGACGCCGCACTCGAGCGATCCGGCTGGCTGCTCGACCTCGAGCATCTGACGTACTTCCTCGCCGGAGTGCTCATGTGGTGGCCGGTCGCGCACGGGCGCTACTCCGACGGCGTGAAGGCGCTGTACCTCTTCGCCGCGTTCGTGCTCGCTGCGCCACTCGGCCTGCTCCTCGCACTTCTCCCGCGGCCGATCTACGACTTCTACAAAGACGCGCCGCAGCTCTGGGGTCTGTCCGACAAAACGGACCAGGAGATCGCGGGCGTGACGATGGCCGTCGAGCAGGCGATCGTCTTCTTCGCCGTGTTCGCGTATTTTCTCCTGCGCTTTCTGCGCACGGAGCACATCGCAGGCGTCTTCAGCGAAAGCCCGAGATGAGCGCGCCGCCGCCGACGACGAGCGCGGCGGCGAGCAGAAGCCGACGGCCGATCCGCTCGGACTTGCGCAGGAGCACGATCGAGATGAGCACGGCGAAGAGCGACTCGGTGGCGACGAGCGGCGCGACGATCGTCACGCGCCCGCGGTCGAACGCGGAGTAGAGACACGCGTAGCTGATCCCGTAGACGAGCCCCGATGGCACGAAGGGGCGAGCCGCGCGGCGAACACGTCCGACCGCGTCCGGCCTCGAGGCGACCACGATCGCGATCACGATCGTCGCCGAGACGAGCGACGCCGTGGCGGCGACGAACCCGGGAACGTCGGTGCCACGCGCCGCCCAACGGACGAGGTTGTCGCGCACCGAGAACAGCACCGCCGCGCTCAGGCCGAGGCCGATCCCGAGCGCAAGCGGCGCGGCAGGGCCGCCGCGCTCGCCGACGAGCAGCGTTCCGCCTGCCACGACGAGCAGCGTCCCGACGACCAGCGCGACGTGCAGCGGCTCGCTGAGGATCGTGACCGCGATCGCCGCCGAGAGCACCGGCGAGATCCCGACGATGATTGCTGTTCGCGAGGGGCCGATGACGCCGACGGCGCGCGTGAACAGGATCTGGCTGATTCCCGGCGCGAACAGCCCCGTGACGAAGAACGGCCAGGTGTCCTTCCAGGCCATGTGGGCGAAGTCACCGGTGAGGAGCGCGAGCGCCGCGCAGATGACGCAGGCGATGACCGTCGTGACGAGCGACCCGGCCGCTGCGTCGATGCCCCGGGCGAGCGCGAATCGAATCGTGACGGCGAGCGCACCGAAGAAGAGCGCCGAGCTCGCGGCGAGGACGACGACCAAGGTCGGGGCGGCCGGATTCGAACCGGCGACTTCTGCGTCCCAAACGCAGCACTCTAACCAGGCTGAGCTACGCCCCGCCGTGCGCAGACTACCTGTGTACGTTCGCGCGATGGTCCAGCCGCGCCCGGCGCTCGGGTACATCATGGTCGCGGTTGCCGCGACGCTGTTCGCCGTCAACGGAATCGTGTCGAAGGTCATCCTCGGCTCCGGAATCGGATCCGGCGAGCTGACCGAGGTTCGCTGCGCCGGAGCGGTCGTCGGACTGGCGCTGATCGCGGCCGTCACGCGCCCGAGCTCGCTGCGGGCCAAGCGCGGAGATCTTCCCCTGCTCGTCGCGCTCGGAATTGCGCTCGCACTCGTGCAGTGGTCCTACTTCTTCGCGATCCACCGCCTCGACATCGGGATCGCTCTGCTGATCCAGTACGTCGCGCCGATCCTCGTCGCGCTCTGGGCTCGCTTCGTCTTCCACGAACCCGTGCGCCGACGCATCTGGGCCGCGCTCGCGGTCTCGCTTGCCGGCCTCACGCTGATCGTCGAGATCTGGCACGGCGGGCGCCTGAGCAAGGCAGGCGTCGCAGCCTGCATCGTCGCGGCGATCACCTACGCCGCCTACGTGCTGATCGCCGAGCGCGGCGTTCGCCGGCGCGACCCGATCTCACTCTCGGCCTGGGGCTTCCTCTTCGCGACGCTCTTCTGGACCTTCGCGGCCCCGTGGTGGAACTTCCCGGGCAGCCGGATCGACGACAACGTCTCCCTGCTCGGGAACCTCGCCTCGAGCCACCTGCCGGTCTGGCTCCTGATGCTCTGGATGATCGTCCTCGGGACGATCGTTCCGTTCGCACTCGTCGTTGGGGCGCTCCGCCACATCTCGGCCACCAGAGCCGGAATCACCGCAATGCTCGAGCCGGTCGTCGCCATCGTGGTGGCCTGGGCGTGGCTCGGAGAATCCCTGGCGCCGGTCCAGCTGTCCGGTGCCGTTCTTACCCTCATCGGGATCGGGATCGCCCAGACCGCCCGGTAAAAAAGCCGCTCTGAGCGAACCCGATGTACCCCTTTTGGGGGAGGCGACCCCCGAAAGGCCGCTCTGTAGACTCCCGCGATGCTGATCAAGAGAAAGATTCTCGTAGCTTTTCTGGCACTTTTCGCCCTCCTGGGCTCGGCAGCGGGGGCCGGTGCCCGAGGCCTGTCCAGCCCGGAGGCCTCACTGCTCCAGACGATGAACACGGTCCGGACGAGCCGGGGGCTGCCCCCGCTCCGCCTGGATGTCCGCCTCCTTCGGGCCGCCCGCGGCCATTCGGCGGACATGATGCAACGTCAGTACTTCGCCCACGGGGCGGTCGCCGCCCGGGCTCTCGCCCAGCGGGCCCGCGGCCCCGTTTACGGCGAGGACCTCGCCTGGGGCACCGGGGTCACCGCCCAGTGGGTCGTGGACAAGTGGCTCGCAAGCCCAAGGCACCGCGCGGTCATGCTCCGCCCCGGCTTTCGCCGGATCGGAATCGGCATCGCCTTTGGGACGTTCGCCGGCCACGGTGGCGCAGCGGTCGTGACAGCCGACTTCGCCGGCCGCTAGAAAAAGAACCTGAAGCTCAAGCGCGGGGGCCTCTCTCGAAGGGGCCTCCTGGCGCTATTCAGATTCCATCAAAGTGCGCAGCTCGGACAGCTTCTCGGCGCGGAGATCGTCGCGCTCACCACGATCCAGACGATCGAGCAGTGACTGCACGAGCGGGGCGAGCTCGAGCGGGTTGAAAGGCTTCGTGACGTAATCGACTCCGCCGATGTCGAGGCCGCGCGCACGATCGCGGAACTCGGCGCGAGCGGTGAGGAAGATGATCGGGATCCCGATCGTGCGCTCGTCTTCGAGCAATTGCTCGGCGACGCGCCACCCGTCGAGCCCGGGCATCATCACGTCGAGGAGGATGACGTCGGGGCCCTCGTCACGCGCCTTCTCTACCCCCGACGGCCCGTCGGCAGCCTCGATCACGGCCATGCCCTCCGCCTCGAGGTTCACGCGGCAGAGCAGGCGGATCGGCGCCTCGTCGTCGATTACGAGCACTTTGGTCATCTGGAGCCCTCTCGCTGGTCGCCGCCGCTATACCCCGACATTCGCGTCCTTACTCCCGCGCCGCCGGAAGTTCGAACGAGAAGCTCGACCCTGCTCCTTCGGTGGAGTCCACCCAGATGCGTCCGCCCATCGCCAGCACGAGCTCTTTCGCGATGAAGAGACCGAGCCCCGTGCCCGCGGCGCCGTCCCTCGCGGCCGACTCGGCGCGATAGAACTTTCGGAAGATCCGGTCACGCTCGCCGGAGGGAATCCCGATTCCCTCGTCCACGACCCGCACCTCGACCCGGTCAGCGTTTAGACGAGCCCCGACGGTGACCGTCCCGCCGTCGGGCGAGTACCTGAGCGCGTTCTCGAGGAGGATGTTGAACACCTGGCGCACCTTGTCGGGATCCGCCTCGGCGGCCAGCGGCTCCTCCGGAAGGTCGACCTCGAAGCGGTGTCCATTCATGGCACCGCTCTCCTCGACGCTCGCAACCAGCTCGGAGACCACTGAGCCGAGGTCGATGCGGCCGCGCTCGACCTGGAGGTCACCGGCGTCCAGCCGCGCGATGTTGAGTAGCTGGTCGACGATCTCCGTGAGCCGTTCCGATTCCGAAGCGATGTAACCGAGGAAGATCCGACGTTCTTCGTCACCGAACGGAACGTCCTGTCGCAAGAGCGTCTCGGCGAACCCGTAGATCGACGTGAGCGGCGTGCGCAACTCGTGTGAGACCGCTGCCACGAAATCCGACTTCACCTGCTCGACCATTCGGTCCGCGGAGATGTCGCGGAACGCGAAGATCCGGCCGGCGACCGCGCCGAGCGGATCGCGCATGACCGCCTCGCTCAACGACAGCCAGACTTCGTCGCCGCCGCGCGACACCGATACGAGTCGCTGTCCCGATGTGCGCGTCGCCTCATCCGGCGACTCGAGCTCGCGCTGCAGCACCTGCATCGTGGTGTGACCGATTGCCTCGCTCTGCGGTACGCCGGTGATCTCCTCGGCGGCGGCGTTCCACAGCACGACGCGGCCGTCGCGGTCGACGGCGACGATCCCGTCGGCAATGTTTGCCAGGATGGCAACGCTTCGTTCCTTCTCGAGCGAGACGCGGGAATACAGCTCTGCGTTCGCGAGCGCAGCCGAAGTGTTTCCTGCCAGGGCGAGCAGGGCTTCGATCTCTTCCGGCCGCCAGTCGCGTGGTCGCCGCGCGTAGACGGACAGGACGCCGGCAAGCGTTCCTTCCGGGCCCGAGAGCGGAACGCCCAGGTACGCCGCGTACCCTGCGCTGAGAATTTCATCTGTTCCCGCAACCCGGGCGTCGCCTGCGAGGTCGTCGAGCGCGAGCGGGGAGCGGGACTGGAAGACGTCGCCTGAGAGGCCCGCCGTTGCAGCCGCACGGGTGCCGATTGCCTCCTCGGCGCCTGCGCCCGAGGCAGCACTGACGACCAACTCGTCCTCCTCGAGTGTCCGCACGGCACAGGCGTCTGCCCCGAGCAGCGCCGGCGCCTGCTGCACGACCTCTTCGAGGACGGCGGCCGGGTCCAGCTCTGTGGCGAGAGCGCCGCCCGTACGCGCCAGCTGCTGCGAAAGAGCGCGGGCCGTCCGCTCTGCTTCGAAGAGCTCGCTCCGCTCAAGCGCGGCGGTCGCGGCATCGCCGAGATGGCGAGCGAGCTCGAGATCGTCGTCCGTGAAGTCACGCTCGCCCGCAAAGAACACGACGACGAGCGCAGAACGTTCGGCGCGCGGGCTCGCGGCCGGGACCGCAAGCAACGCCCCGTATCCCACCTCTTGCGCCAATGCCTGCCACGGCGGCTCGAAGCGGTCGTCGCGCGTCACGTCCGGGGAAGCGAGGACGTGACCGTCGTCGGCGGCGGCCTTGAGACAGTCCGCTGACTCGGGCAGACCGTGCTCGAGCGCCTCGGCCAGCTTCGGCGGTAGGTCCGCTCCGGCGGCGAGCTCCATCGTCGCGCCCCGTGGGATCAGTACGGCGGCGAATGCGCCGTCGAGAGCCTCGTCTGCGGCCCGAGCGAGCGTGTCGAAGGTGTCCGAGAGCGAGAGCGACTCGCCGAGGACCGCCGCGATCCGGAAGAACGTCGACTGTTGCTGCAGACGAAGCTCGTTCTCCCGAAGGAGCTGGGCGACACGCACGGACAGGCCGATCTCGTGCGCGACCGCCTCCGTCAGCAACGATCTCATCGTCAGTCCACGGGCGCGGCGTCGTGCGGTGGAGTGCCAGAACGCCGATCAGCTCGTCGAAGACGACGATCGGAACGGCGAGTGCAGCCCGCGTTCCGATCGCGAGCAGCTTCTGTCGCCCGCCGGTCGACTGGTCTTCGAGCTCGGGCGCGGTCTCGACGTCTCCGATGGCGACGGTCTGGCGGTTCTTGACCGCGAGGTTCGAGACCGCAAGCTGGGTCCCGTCGTGGATCGGCGGCAGCCCCTCGGCTTGCCATTGAGCCGTCGGAGTCTCGCCACGAGCGCCGAGCCGGATGAAGCAGCGCTGCACCCGGAGCTCGTGTGCGGTTTCCTCGATCGCCACACGTAACAGCTCGTCGATCGCTAGCTCCGAGCGGACGCGGGCAGAGATCCGCGCGATGAAGCGCTCACGCTCCAGCGCCTCCGCGAGGCCGGCGGAGCTCGAGTCCTCGGGGCTGCTCGGGCGAGCCCCACCCGGCGCCGGCGTCGCCGAGGCCTCGGCTCGCCGCCTGTTCGTGACGAGCGGGACAAGGAAAGCCACGGCCAGTCCGACGAGGAGCCCGAGGCTCAGCCAAGCCCAGACGGCCAGCGCCACATAGCCCGCAGCGATGACGAGCAAGGGCACCGCATCGGACCACAGAGCTTGGCTGGCTTGTGACACTCGGCGTCCAGATTGTATGGAGCGGCCGAAGGGCAGTCGAGGGGCCCGCGAAACTTCGCTGAGCGGCCTTTTCACCCGCGCGAGCCGCTTTCCTGCGGATTCCAAAGATGGGCCGTTCGGCCTATTGGAAAGCAGGTTTCGACCCGTTAGCCTCGACTCCACTGGGCGATGCGAACCGCGGTGCGTTCCTGGCCTTGCAGTCGCGGTGAGCACTAGGAGGAGGCCCGTCGCCACCGACCCCCCCGAGCGACGGGCTTCTTCCTGTTCTCAAGAGGTATTACCACCGGTCGAGCGGACTCGCTGCTACCGTGGCCGCCGGTTTGGTTCAGCGCGTTTTCGTTGCGTCACCCCGGGGTTACTGTGCGGGAGTAGAGCGTGCCGTCGAGACGGTGGAACACGCGCTTGCCCTCTACGGAGCGCCCGTGTATGTGCGCAAGCAGATCGTCCACAACGCGCATGTCGTCGACGACCTCGAACGGCGGGGTGCGATCTTCGTCGAGGACGAGACCGATGCCCCGGCAGGGGCGATCCTCGTCCTCTCCGCACACGGCGTGGCGCCCGCGGTCTTCGACCGTGCGGCTGCCAGACGCCAGACGACGATCGACGCCACCTGCCCCCTCGTGACGAAGGTGCACGTGCAGGCGCGCCGCTATGCAGCCGAAGGCCGGCGGATCGTGTTGATCGGCCACGCCGGCCACGAAGAGGTGGTCGGAACGATGGGCGAAGCACCGGAGGCGATCTTGCTCGTCGAGAACGTCGACGACGCGGAAGCGCTCGACCTTCCCGTCGATACGCCGCTCGCCTACATCACCCAGACGACCCTGTCGGTCGACGAAACGGCGGAGATCATCCAGGTGCTGAAGCGCCGCTTCCCGCAGATCCACGCTCCCCAGCGCGAGGACATCTGTTACGCCACCTCGAACCGTCAGTGGGCGGTCAAAGAGATGCTCGACCAGATCGACCTGCTGCTCGTGATCGGCTCGCGGAACTCGTCCAACTCGAATCGACTCGTCGAGGTTGCGAGCGTCGCGGGTGTCGCCGCTTACCTGATCGAGGACGAGACCGGAATCGACGAGCGCTGGCTCGAAGACGTGCAGACCATCGGATTGACCTCGGGTGCGTCCGCACCAGAACGCCTCGTCGTGCGCGTGTGCGACTGGTTCCGTGCGCGTGGCGTGAGCGACATCAACCCGTTCTCGTCGGCCTACGAGGATGTCGTCTTTCGACTGCCCGTCGAGCTGCGTCGCGCAGAGATATCTGCCGCTTGACCGGCTGCAGGAAGCGCGCGAGCCGCGCGGCCTCCGCCTGATCGAGCGCGACAGCAGCCTCGGCGACACCACTCTCGTCCCACACGCTGAAGCGGACGTGCGGGTCTCGCGTCAGATACACCGCTTGCCGCATCCCTTCTGAGATCGGCTTAGCATCGTCCGATGCGCGAGGTCCCGGAGCGGATCGGGCGGTTGCCGGAGCAGTACTTCACTGCATTGTTGGCACGAGTTGCTGCGGCTGCGGCACAGGGTGGCGAGCCGCTCGTCGACCTCGGGCGCGGGAACCCCGAGGTCGGCCCGCCGGCTCACGTCGTTCACGCCCTGACCGAGTGCGCCGAGCGCCACGATGTCCACGGCTACGCGCCCTTCGCCGGCCTACCCGCGCTGAAGGAAGCGATCGCGAAGCGCTACGGCGAGCTCTACGACGTGCACCTCGACCCGGCCCGGGAAGTTGCCGTCCTGCCCGGCACGAAGACGGGCCTGATGGAGTTCGCGCTCTGCGCGGTCGAGAGCGGCGGCACGATCGTCCTGCCCGATCCCGGCTACCCCGACTACTTCTCCGCCATCAGCACTGGCGGGCGCGAAGGACATGTCGTTCTCCGGCTTCGACGTCGCGGCCGACGCGATGTACCTCAACTTCCCGTCGAATCCCACCGCAGCCGCCGTCCCGGACGGGCTGTTCGAAGAGGCGGTCGAATGGGCCGACCGGACGGGCGCGTGGATCCTCCACGACTTCGCCTACGGCGACCTCGTCTTCGAAGGTCGACGCCCGCAGAGCTTCCTCGCGATCGAGCACGCGAAGCGCGTCGGCATCGAATTGTTCAGCATGTCGAAGACCTACGGAATGGCGGGTTGGAGACTCGGATTCGCGCTCGGCAACGCGGAGCTCGTTCGTCGCATCGAGCTGCTGCAGGACCACGCATTCGCCGGCATCTTCCGGCCGGTGCAAGAAGCCGGGATCGCAGCGCTCACCGGCCCGCAGGACTCGGTGGAAGAACGTCGCGCGACCTACGAGCGCCGGCGTGACCGTGCGCTGGTCGCACTCGAGGGAATCGACGCGCAATCGGAGGGAACGTTCTTCGTCTGGTTCCGGCCCCCGAACGGTCTCACGGTCGATCGCCTGCTCATGGAGCATCGCGTCGCGGTCGCGCCCGGCGAGGGCTTCGGCGCGCGCGGCGCAGGTTGGGCGCGTCTCTCGCTCGCGGTGCCGGACGAGATCCTGGATCGCGGCCTCGAGCGGCTGCGCGCCGCGTTCGCCTAGGTCTTCTCGATTTGCGCCTCGGCGACCGGTCCGACGACGAGCTCGACCGCCAGTGTCTCGTCCCTGATCCGTTCCTCGTACTCCAGCAGGTCTGCATCGGTGTCTGGGAGCACGACTCGAATCCGGTCAGTGAGTGCAAGTCCCGCTTCCTTGCGCATCGTGTTCAGCTGATGGGTGAGGTCGTAGACGCGACCTTCCTTTCGCAGCTCGTCGTCGAGCTCCGTCGACACCGCGACGGTGAGTGAATCCTCTTCGGCAAGCGCCCAGCCCTCGCGCGCTCCGCGCTCGACGAGGATCTCGTCGGCCCCGAACTCGTGGCCGTCGACCCGAACGCCGCCGCCTTCGAGCTGCTCGAACTCGCCCGCTTGCAACGCCGCCCGGACCGCGCCCAGCTCCTTACCGAGCTTCGGTCCCAGCACCGGAAGGTTCGGCTTGACCCGCAACTCGGTCGCCTCGACCGGCCCGAACTCGACTTCCTTCACGCGCAGCTCTTCGCCGATCTCCGCGGCGTGGCCCTTCGCCTTGTCGGCCCCCTGAACGACCATGCGACGCAGTGGCTGGCGCAACTTCAAGCCCGCTTCTCCGCGCGCCTGGCGTCCGAGCTCGACGATGGCACGCACCTCGGCGACCTCCTCGAGCAGCTGCAGGTCGAGCGCGCCGCGCTCGGGCCAGGGCTCGAGGAAGACCGAGTCCGGCTGGTCGTCCGTGCGCAACACGCGCCAAAGGTGATCGGCGAGAAACGGCATTACCGGTGCGATCACCTGGACGCTGCGGCTGAGCGCGTGCCAGAGCGCCTGCAACGCCTCCGCGTCCTCGTTCCAGAACCGTCGCCGTGAACGGCGGATGTACCAGTTGGAGAGATCGTCTACGAACGCCATGAACGAGCGGGTGACGTCGGGTGTCCAGAATCGGTCGTACCCATCCTCCATGTCGGCGACGAGCTTGTCGGTACGCGCGTACAGCCAGCGGTCCAGTGCCTGCGACGTCTGAGTGTTGCCCGGCTGCGGCCGAAAGTCCGCGACGTTCGCGTAGTCGACGAAGAACTTGGCCGAGTTCCACAGCGTGAGCAGACGGCGCTTGATCTCGCCCGCCGGCGTGTAACCGAACTTCACCCCCTGCGTCGGCGCCTGCTCGCAGTACATCCAGCGCATCACGTCGGCGCCCATCCGTGACAGCGCTTCCTCCGCCTCGATCGTGTTGCCACGCGAGCCGTGCATCTCGTGGCCATGCTCGTCGCGCACGTCCTCGTGACCGAGGACCTGCTGGAAGGGCGCGCGGCCGTCGAGCACGACGGACATGAAGAGGAGCGAGTAGAACCAGAGCCGGATCTGCTCGCGCATCTCCGTCACCCAGTGGGCGGGGAACCACTTCTCCCAGTACGCGTGATCCGGAAGATCCGCGCGCGTGAGGCCCTTTGCCGCACCGGTCGCATAACCCTCCGGGATCCACTCGGCGTTCTGCCAGCCGAGCGTCGAGAAGGGGACGATGCCCGCGTCCAGCCAGACGTCGCCGACCTCGGGCACGCGTCGTACCTCCTCGCCGCACGCCTCGCAACGGATCGGCACGTTGTCGACCCAGGGGCGATGCAGCTCCTCGAGCTGGTCGAGCCCCGACGTCGCCCGTTCCTCCAGCTCCGCCTTCGTGCCGATCACGTTCGTATGCCCGCAGGCGCAGAGGTAGATCGGGAGCGGGAGGCCGAAGTAACGCTTGCGCGAGATGTTCCAGTCGCCCATGTTCCGCAGCCAGTCGTCCATACGCTTGCCGAAGAACGGCGGCGTCCATTCCACGCTTGCGTTCGCTTCGAGAAGCTTTGGCCGCAACTCGTCGACCGCGATGAACCAGTCGTCGACGACGCGGAAGATCAACGGCGTCTCACAGCGCCAGCAATGCGGATAGCGGTGGACATAAGTGTCCGAGTGCTCGAGGAGCCTGCGCTCGCGGAGGTCCCCGAGGATCTGATCGGCAGCCTCAACAGTCGATGTTCCGTGCAGCCAGCCGTACTCCGGCAAGAAGCGCCCGCTCTCGTCGACGGGGACGAGCACGGGCAGGTCGTGCACCTTCGAGAGCTCGAAGTCCTCCGTGCCCGCGCCCGGAGCGATGTGGACGATGCCGGTCCCCTCCTCGAGCGAGACGTCGTCCCACGGGATGACGCGGTGCACGATCGCCTGCGCGGGCTCGAGGTGGTCGTAAGGGCCCTCGTACTCGAGCCCGACCAGGTCGGAACCGCGCACGCGTTCCACGAAGGTCTCGTCGGGGAAACGTTCGACCGCGACCCACTCGCCGGTGTCCTGTCTGCCGTACTCGGCTTCGGGATTGACCGCCGCGGCGACGTTCGCCGGCAGTGTCCACGGGGTCGTCGTCCAGACGACGAGCGACTCCCGGTCACGTCCCTTCAGAGGGAAGCGGACGAAGAGCGACGGATCCGACTTGTCGCGGTAGACGTCGGACTGCGACAGCTCGTGTTGCGAGATCGAGGTGCCGCAGCGCGGGCACCACTCGGTCGAGCGGTGTCCCTGGTACAGCGCGCCGCGCTCGTGCAGGGTCTTGAGGAACCGCCAGATGTACTCGATGTTCGTGTCGCTGAAGGTGTAGTAGTCGTTCCCCCAGTCCATCCACTGGCCGAGCCGGATCGACTGACGCGTGATGACTCGCGCCGACTCTGCGACTAGCTCGCGGCAACGGCGCGCGAACTTGTCGATCCCGTACTCCTCGATCTCCGGCTTCGAGTTGAGGCCGAGATCCCGCTCGACCTTGACCTCGACCCACAGCCCCTGACAGTCGAAGCCGTTCTGGTAGCGCTGGTCGAAACCGCGCATCGCCTTGTAGCGCTGGAACAGATCCTTGTACGTGCGGCCCCAGAGATGGTGGACGCCCAGGCCGTCGGTCGTGTTGGCCGTCTTCGGGCCGTCGAAGAAGCTCCAGTGAGGTCCGCCCCGGTTGCGTTCCCGCAGCCGGTCGAAGATCCGCTCCTCGTCCCACCAGGCGAGGATCTCCTCCTCGAGGGCAGGGTGATCTGGATACTGGGGGAGCGGCTTGAACATGGGGTCATCTTAGGGTCGAGGGGAAACCTCCCGGTTTCCCCAAACCCCTTCCCCTGGTCCGCTTCGCGGACAGGCGGCTCCGCCGCCGGAAGAAACCGACGTTCCGAAGCGTTGCACTCTGGGTACGGCCGACGAATCCGCTAGAAAGGATCCGATGACAACTGCAGTGACCGAACAGAGCTTCGACGAGGAAGTCCTTCAGAGCGACAAGCCGGTGCTCGTCGACTTCTGGGCGGAATGGTGCGGCCCGTGCCACGCCGTCGCGCCGGTGCTCGACCGGATCGTGGAAGATCGAAACGGTGACATCAAGCTCGTCAAGGTGAACATCGACGAGCAGCCTGCGCTCTCTCTGCGCTACGGGGTCCAGTCGATCCCGACGATCATCCTCTTCAAAGACGGCGAGCCCGCCGCAGCCGCGATCGGCGCTCAGCCGAAGCCAGCTTTGGAGCGGGCGCTCGGGCTGGCCGACTCCGAGAGTTAGCCGCCTCTCGGCTCGTTCCTTTTCAGCGTGCGGGATGGGCGAGACCGCCCGTCCCGCAGCTCACGCCTGGTGGCTACGCCTCTTGCGAGTCGAGAAAGCTCAGGAAGGCTGCATGCTTCGCAAGCAGCGCCTCGATCTCGAGAACCCCTGCCCCGGCCCAGTCCTCGAGCCAGGTCTCGCTCAGGTCGTCCTCGATCTGATGCAGGCCGCGTTCGCTCATAGCCTAAATATCGGCACGCGGACCGGACGGCACCATGGGCCGAACGGCTCATTTGCAGCTCGGCGAGTCCCAGTAACCTGCGCGGCTCACTGGCCGGCTTCCTCCTCATCAACCCTCGCTCGGGCTCCAGGTCACCCAGTGCCGAGGGTCTGGCGAAGGAGGCGAGGGCGCTCGGGATCGAGACGCACATCCTCCGAGACGGCGAGGACGCGGCCGGGCTCGCGCGCTCGGCCGACGCGGACGCGCTCGGGATGGCGGGCGGTGACGGATCGCTGGCGCCGATTGCCGCCGTCGCGCTCGAACGAGACCTGCCCTTTGTCTGCATCCCGTTCGGGACGCGCAACCACTTCGCCCGCGACCTCGGGATCGACCGGTACGACCCGAGCGGCGCGCTGCTGGCTTTCGGTGGGACCGAACGGCGCATCGATGTCGGCCGTGCCGACGAGCGTCTCTTCCTGAACAACGTCTCGCTCGGGCTCTACGCCCGCCTCGTTCACAGACGCGAAAGACATCGCAGGCGTCGAGCTGCATTCGCACGTGTGCGTGCCTTGGCGATCCTGGCTGACGCATCGCCAGCCACTCGGCATCAGCATCGACGGCGTTCCGGTCGAGAGCCGGCTCGTGCTCGCCGCCAACAATGCGTACGTTCTCGAACTCCCAGTCGCTCGGGGAGCGGCAGCAACTCGACGAGGGGAAGCTTTACCTCTATTGCCCGGATGCAGAGCCGTCGGAGCGCAGCGGCGAGCGCTTCGTCGTGGACGCGGCCGAGCACAGGCTCGAAGCGGCGATCGACGGCGAGCCCGACGTCGTGTCGACCCCGGTCGAATTCAGGATCGAGCCCCAGGCGTTACGAGTGCTGGTCCCGCCCGAGCGCGGCTGAGAGCACCTCGGGATAGTGCGAAAACGCGAGCTCTGACGGTCCGGGTAGACCGTCCGGCTCGAACCAGCGCAGCTGACGAGGTCGTCGCCTGCGCGAGGCACCCCGCTGACGCGAGCGGCCCAGGCGAGGCAGAGCACGATCCGGCCGTCGTACGGCTCGAGCCAGAAGCCCAGAAACTCGCCCGGGTCGATCTCGAGCCCCGTCTCCTCCCTCACCTCACGGCGCAACCCGTCGAGCGGGTGCTCGTCCTCGTGCAGGAATCCACCGGGGAGATCCCACAGTCCTTTGCCCGGGTCGAAGGCACGGCGACCGAGGAGCACGCGCCCCTCGTCGTCGAGGCACACCGCCTCGGCTCCCGGCACTGCGTTCGCGTAGCCGACGTAGCCGCACGCCGCGCACTCGACGCGGTCCTCCACCTTGCGGATAGCCTCGCCGCAGATGGGACAGAACTTCCAGGCGTCGAGCGCACCCATAGGAGGGACCATGCACGATCCGCCCGAGCCAACCGAGGAGGAGCGCGAAGAGTGAGCCCGCGTGCCGCCGGCGCCACGCAACACGAGCTGTCGCGGATCGGGCTGCTCGCCACACTGTCGGGGGAGACGCTCACGAAGCTCGCGGCGCAGATGACGCGCGAGGAGCTTCCTGCCGGCGCAGGCGTCATCACCGAAGGCGAGGCCGGTGACCGCTTCTACGTCGTGCTCAGCGGCATGCTCTCCGTGTCGCAGAGAACCCGCGGCGCACAGAGCGTCCTGCGGCCCGGCGACTACTTCGGCGAAGTCGCGCTGGCGATGCACATGCCGCGCACTGCATCCGTGCGTGCGCTCACGCCCGTGACGCTCGCGAGCTGCGACCGCCAGACGTTCGCCGAATACATCAGGCCTCTGTTCGTGGACGACGAATGAGCGTCTGGTACGACGTCCACGGCGAAGGACCGGCCGTCGTGCTCGTGCACGCAGGCATTGCGGACTCGCGGATGTGGGAGCCGCAACTCGACTCCTTTTCGGAGTCGCACACGGTCGTCCGCGTCGACCTGCCGGGATTCGGACACTCGGAGATCGAGACCAATCCGGTCTCGTACAGGGGAGCTATCGGTGAGGCGCTCGATGCTGCAGGCGTTGCGCAAGCGACGGTCGTCGGCACCTCGCTTGGTGGCAGGGCCGCGCTCGAGTTTGCGCTCGATGCGCCCGAACGCGTGTCGGCGCTCGTGCTTGTCGGCTCCGGCATCGACGACCACGAGTGGTCGGAACAGGTTGAGGCCTACGGCGCTGAAGAGGAAACCGCTCTCGAGCGCGGCGACTTCGAACGTGCCGTAAGCCTGAACGTCGACTTCTGGGTCGCGGGTCCCCGCCGAACCCTGGATGAGATCGATCCAGCGGTTCGTGAACTGGCCGTCGAGATGCAACGTCATGCCTTCGAACAGTCGGAGGGTCATGACGACCTGCGGGCGGCGCGGCTCGATCCCCCGGCCTCGCAACGGCTCGGCGACGTCGCCGTCCCGACACTCGTCGTCACCGGCGACGAGGACGTCGAAGACATCCACGTGATCGCCGAGCGGCTCGCCCGTGACATTCCGGGCGCGGAGCGAGCGCACATCGCCGGTGCCGCACATCTGCCGAACCTCGAACAGCCGGAGGAGTTCGACCGGATCGTCCTTGGCTTTCTTGGCCGGCACGCCGCTTGAGTTGCGTTTGTGGCTGTAGGCCGCTGAGTCAGTTTTCGAGCACGGCGTCCGAGAGGCGCGGCCACGCTTCCTTCGACCAGTCGCCGAACTCGAGGTTCGTCAGCACTCCGAGCCCGAGCCCAACCTCGGGATCGAGCCACAGGAACGTCCCGCTGCCGCCGAAGTGGCCGAACGTCCGCGGCGAGTTGTTCGCCCCGGTCCAGTGCGGTGACTTCGCGTCGCGGAGCTCGAATCCGAGCCCCCAGTCGTTCGGATCGAAGCGGCCGAAGTCGGGCAGGACGCCCGCGAGGCCGGGAAACTGCACGGTCGTCGCCTCCGCGAGTGTCTCGGGTGCGATCAGGGTCGGCCGTTGTAGCTCGCGCGCGAACGTGAGGAGATCGTCGAGTGAGCCGTACAGGTCCGCCGCCGGGGAGCCACGCAATTCAGCTCCCATCCCGAGCGGCTCGAGAACACCGGCGCCCAAATACTCGGCAAACGGAATCTCCGCCTGCGCGGCGATGTGCTCCGCGAGAGTCTCGAAGCCGACATTCGAATAGACCCGCCGCCGGCCTGGCGGTCCGGCCGGCGCACCCGGCTCGAACGGCAGACCCGATGCATGCGCGAGCAGATGCCGGACCGTCGAGCCCTCGGGCCCCGCCGGCTCGTCGAGATCGATCACGCCCTCCTCCGCGGCAACCAGTGCAGCGAGCGTCGTGACGAGCTTGGTCACGGATGCCCACCGCACCAGCTCGTCACGCCCCCCACGGGTCGCTACGACATCGCCGTCCCTGACGACACCCGCAGCCGCGAACGACGCGGGCCAGCCCTCGATCTGCCGAAGTGCTTCCTCCACCGGCGGGCGATACTAGACGCGTGGCTCGCAAGCTCGTCACTTCCGGCTCGCCTTACGAGGAGACGATCGGCTTCTCGCGCGCAGTGCGCGACGGTCGTCACATCCTCGTTGCCGGCACCTGCGCCGTGATGGCGGACGGCGGCGATCCTCCCGGCGACGCGTACGGTCAGGCCAGGCGCTGCCTCGAGATCATCGTGGCCGCGCTCGCCGAGGCAGGGCGCCGCACCGGAGCATGTCGTGCGGACGAGAACCTTCCTGCTCGACGCCGCAGACGCAGCGGAAGTCGGCCGCGCCCACGGCGAGATCTTTGGCGCCGTTCGCCCGGCGAGCACCATGCTCGTCGTCTCGGCGTTCCTCGATCCACGGTGGGTCGTGGAGATCGAGGCTGACGCGCTGCTCCCGGAGCAGTAAGACTCCCATGATGGATGGCAAGCAGATTTACCCGGCGTCGATCACGGGTAAGGGCTCGCGCTTCGCGCCGGGGGGCAGCGTGCTCGATCACGCCTTTGGCAAGAGCGATCCGTACACGCTCGGCGTGGAGGAGGAGTACATGCTCCTTGACGCCGAGACGTTCGACCTCGTGCAGCACATCGACACGGTGCTCGCCGCAGTCGCAGGGCACGAGCTCGAACCGGTGATCAACGCCGAGCTGATGCAGTCCGTGCTCGAGATCGCGACGCCCGTCTGCCACACGACCGGTGAGGTCGCGGATCAACTCCGCAAGATCCGCGGCTACGTCTGCGGCGTTGCCCGCGACCAGGGCCTGCGCGTCGGCTCGGCCGGAACGCATCCGTTCAGTCTCTTCGAGCGCCAGCGGATCACTGCCCGTGATCGCTACCGCTCGCTCGTCGACCAGATGCAGTACGTCGCCCGCCGCGAGCTCATCTTCGGCATGCACATCCACGTCGCGGTCGACGATGCCGACAAGGCGATCCAGGTCGTCAACGGGCTCCTACCGCACATCGCGCCGCTGCTCGCGTTGTCGGCGAGCTCACCGTTCTGGCGGGGCGAGCCGACGGGCCTGCGCTCCAGTCGGCAGATGATCTTCGCCGCCTTCCCGCGCTCGGGGCCGCCGCCGCGATTCGAGAGCTATGCCGACTACGCAGAGGTCGTCGGCCAACTCGAGAAGACCGGTTGCATCGCCGACTACACCCACATCTGGTGGGACATCAGGCTGCATCCGCGGCTCGGGACGATCGAGGTGAGGATCTGCGACGCGGTCACCCGCCTCGAGCACGTCGTCGCGATCGTCGCGTACTGCCAGGCGCTCGTGAAGCTCTTCTCCGAGCAATTCGATCGCGGCGAAGAGATCCCGTCGTACCATCGCATCCTGACTACGGAGAACAAGTGGCTTGCCGGACGCTACGGCCTCGAGGCGCCGCTCATGGACCTCGCAACCGGACGCCGTAACCGCGTCGCCGTCGCACAGCTGATTCGTCGCACGCTCAAGGAGATCGAGCCGCACGCCCGGGAGCTCGGCTCCGACCGCGAGCTCGAGGGGATCGAAGAGATTCTCCGCAACGGCAACGGCGCCGATCGCCAGCTGCGCGTCTTCAACGCGAACCGGGACATCGTCGAGGTCGTCAGCGAAATCGCAGACGCCACGGAAGTGGCGGCCGACCTTCTGCCGGCGAAGTAGTCTGCCGCGATGTTGGAGGCAGGTGACAGAGTCCCGGCCGCGTCAGTCTGGACCGCTCCGAACGAGCGTCGGACGATCGCTGAGCTCCTTGCGGACGGTCCCGCGCTCTTCGCCTTCTACCTCTTCGACTGGTCGTCCACCTGAACGCACGAGATGGAGCTCCTGCGTGACAGGAGCCCGGAGCTTCGGCAGGCGGGGATCCGCCCGTTCGGCGTCTCAGGCGATTCGGAATGGACGCACATCGCCTGGGCGCAGGCACTCGACCTGAACTTCCCGCTCCTCTCCGACTGGAACAAGGAGGCGATGAAGGCGTTCGGCGTGGACGGAGAGTTCCGAGGCCACCGCGGTGTGGCGGATCGAACGGCGTTCCTCGTCGACGAGGACGGTACGGTCCGCGGCGCATGGCGTTACGACACGGCCGAGGTGCCGGACTTCGACGAACTGGTTCGCGCCGCGCAGGCTATGTAGCGCTCGGCGCCGCGCTCTACCTGGCCGCGGGCGTCGCGGCGACCTGGCCGGCCGTCACCGACGCACGCTCGAAGTTCCTCTCCGGCGGTGCGCCCGCCCACGGCGAGGCGTCGCCCGGCGATCACCTGCAGACCCTCTACCACTATTGGCTCGTCGGGCATCAGCTCGAGCACGGACGCGCTCCGTGGCGAGATCCGTACACGTTCCGCCCCGAGGCGACGCCGCAGCCGAACTTCCCGGGTTGGCCCTACGGGATCCTCTTCTGGCCGCTTGGAGCCGCGCTCGGCCTCGTCGTGGGCTGGAACGTCCTCCAGATCCTGTTCTACGTCCTCGCCGGGCTGGCGGCGTGCGCCTGGCTCCGCGAGCTCGACCTCCCGCGTGGCCCCGCGCTCGCGGGAGGGCTGGCGTTCGCGATCGCGCCGTACCGGGTCCAGCAAAGCGTCGGCCACCTGCTCGGGCCGATCTCGATCCTGATCCCGGTGTCTCTGTGGGCCTTCGAGCGGGCCCGGCGCGGAAGCAACTGGTGGCTCCTCGCCGCCGGCGCGGCGCTCGCGTCGATCCCGCTTTCCGGACAGGTGCATCTCGCGCTCGGTGCGATCCCGTTCTTCGTCGCCTACGCGCTCTGCCGGACCCGCGACCCGCGCCTGCTGCTCGGTGCCGTCGGAGGAGCGGTGGCCGCCGTCGGCGCCGGTGCGCTCGTCCGCGAGCTGGTGATCAAGCATTCGACCCAGGCGGGCGGCCGCTCGCTCGACGAGATCTCCTTCTACTCCGCCCAGGCAGGCGACTTCGTCTCGAGGCACGTCGACCATTCGCGGAGCGAGCAGTTCGTCTTCCTCGGGTGGGCCACTCCGCTCGTCGCGATCCTCGGGCTCGTTCTCCTACTCCGCGCGCGCCGCTACTCGCTCGCCGCGATTCTCGGACTCGGAGCGGTGGTGCCGGTCGTCCTGGCGCTCGGCACGCACACGCCGCTCTATTCAGCGATCTGGCACGCGCTGCCGCCTTTTCGTTTTCCGCGCGTGCCGGAACGGCTGCTGCCGATCGCGTCTCTCTGCATCGCGGGGCTCTTTGCCTTTGCGATCGCGCAGGCTCGACGCAGCATCGTCGCGGTGCTCGCCGTTGCGCTTCTCCTCGTCGACCTGCACGTGCACGTCTATGGCAGGTCCGCTCCCGGGGATCCGGCAGGCGCAGCGCCGTCGGCGGCGGGACGCCTGCTCGAGCTACCCGTGTTCGATCCCGGCGTCCACTACGGAAGCGTGTACCTCTGGTACGACACGGCCGCCCAGAGAGAGCGTCCCGGCGGCTACTCGACGACGGCTCCGAAGCCTGCCAAGAGCCTTGCGGACCGGCTGCAGCGGCTCAACTGCGGTGACTGGAGCGGAGGCCTCGCACGCGAAGTTCGGCGTCTCGGCGTCGGGTCGATCGCTCTTCACCGCGGTCTCTTCATCCGCAACCCCGCCGTCCCGAGCACGGGCTGGTTCGCCGCGCGCGGTCTGTTTGCACAGGGCTGGCGTGTCGAGCACACCGCCGGCCCCGTCTGGGTGTTCGAGCGCGGCGGTGTCGGGATCGCGCCGACCCGCGTCGAGCCCGCACACTCGCGGCCGGTCTTCTGCCAAGGCTGGTTCGCGATGGAGGCGGGCTCCGGCAGGTACATGAGCGAGACGCACGCGCCCTTCTGGATCTACGGCAGCGGCACGCTTCGACTGACCTTCGCCCCATCTGCGCTAAAGCGTCGCGTCACCGTCGACGGACGAGAGAGTCTCACGCTCCGAAAGCGCGGCTGGCATCTCGTCGCCGTGGACATTCCCCACCTGCGCGAAGTGCCAGGAGAGACGCGAAAGGTCGGACTGAAACTTCTGGGGGTCTCTATATCCCCATCGCATGCTTCATAGGCGCCAGCGAGCAGCAGGCGAGTCGCAACGGCGGACGCTCCATCGCTGGTGGATCCGTTCAGCGCGCAAGCACGCTGGCGCACTCGGATGACCTCGGGTCGGCGGAGTCTCTGCTGCCCGGTTAATCGAGAGCGTGGCCCGGAGCTAGTCCTCGCCCTCCCAGTACTCGACCGTGGGCCCGGGCCTCGCAAACATGATGTCTTCGTCCTCGGCGTCCTTGGCGAGAACCTTCCCGGTGTCGAGATACTCGATGACCTCGCCGACGATCATCGAGGAGAGCATGAGTACGCGGATAGGCGAGTCTGTTCTGTTGATGATCTGATGCGCACCGTCCTTGCCGCGCGGAAAGCAGACGACGTCACCCTCCTTCAACACACGCTCACCTTCGGGTGTGCGCAGGGTCGGCTCGCCGCGGAGCACGATCACCCATTCCTCGTTCAGGTAGTGCGTGTGGTAGGGCGAGAGCCTGTCGCCAGGCCCGACTTCGGACATGGTCGCGCCTAGTAGCTCACCGCCGATGCGTTGGCCGACAAACGCGCCCTGGGCGCGCCAGCCCTCGCGGTCCCTCGTCCCATCCCACTCGTCGCTGTTGAGGTTGAACGTCTTCATTCGGCGAACGCATCCAATCTTCGCCCAATGAGTCTAAGTCGTGCGTGGTCGGTCAGTCGCCTCAGGTGACGGTAAGACTCGTCGGGTTGGTCTGTCTGGGGTGGTTGCCAGCCTGGTTGTCGCCGTGCCGCGTGTGACTCGTCGGGTGACTGGCCACTTCGTGCGTGCCTTGGGAATGATCTGTCTGCGCGTGTGCGGCGGCGCCGGTCTGGCGCCCGCTGCTGGCTTGATCAGGAGCTTGTCCGCCCTGCCTGGCGTGACTCATTACCGTCCTGCCGCCGCGGTTTCCCTTGCATCAGACCGGCACCACCGGACCCTACGAGCGGAATCGGAGGATCGAGTCGGATGCTTGCAGATGAGGTGGACTACGTGATCGGCGTCGACACCCACCGCGATCGAGCACGTGCTGGCGGTGCTGACGGCAGCGGCCGGTGCGGTCGTGGCCGGGGAGGCGCTGCCAGCCAACGCACGCGGCTACCGGGAAACGCTTCGCTTCGTCGAGCGTTACGCGGCTGGCAGGCGCGCCTGGGCGATCGAGGGCACAGGCAGCTACGGCGCCGGTCTTGCCCGCTTCCTCGCCGGGCGTGGCGAGTCGGTGCTCGAGGTCAGCCGCACGCCAAGGGCCGAGCGGCGGCTGCGCGGCAAAGACGACACGCTCGACGCGGCTCGGACAGCGCGCGCGGCACTCGCCAGCGACACGCTCGCGTTGCCGCGGTCAGGCGAGCGGCGGGAGGCGCTGCGGCTGCTGCTTGTCGCTCGTCGCAGCGCCGTTGACGTCCGCCGTGAAGCACTCACGCAGCTGCGCGGCGTGATCGTCACCGCTCCCGAGCGACTGCGCGAAGAGCTGCGCGGACTCCCGACCGGCAAGCTGCTCGACCGCTGTAGCCGCCTGCGTCGCAGCAGCGCAGCAAGCGTCGACGAGGTCGCAACAAGGCTCGTGCTGCGCAGCCTCGCGCGCCGCATCCAAGCTGCAACGCTCGAAGCCGACGAGCTCGAACGCGACCTCCTCGCGCCACGTGCGCGCACTCGCACCCGCGCTACTCGACGAGCCGGGCGTCGGCCCGATCGTCGCCGCGCAACTGATCGTCGCCTGGTCACACCGCGGCCGGCTGCGCTCCGAAGCCTGCTTCGCACGACTCGCCGGGCGTCGCACCCGTGCCGGCGTCAAGCGGCCAAACAGTCCGGCATCGCCTCAGCCGCGGCGGCGATAGACAACTCAACCGCGCAATACACACGATCGTCCTCCACCGCCGCCAACACGACGCAGTGACAAAGAGACTACATCGCACGCCGCCTCGCCGAAGGCAAAACACGCCGCGACGCAACACGCCTACTCAAGCGCTACCTCGCCCGCCACCTCTACCGCGTACTCAACAACCAGGCGCCGCTGATGGCTTGACAAGTCATAGGAGCATCATTCCCGAACTGTGAGTGTGTGGGTGTCTCGTCTGGGGCGTTTGTCAGGTTGGCGTCGGTGCTCTTTGTTCGTGACTCGATTTTCGAATGACCCGTTGTTGCGGTGTCTTTCCAGTGATTTGTCCGAGCGGAGAGACCGGTGCCGGCCTGGCGCCCGCTTGCTGGCCTGATCAGAAGCCTGTCCGCGTTGTGAGCGCGTGACCCATCACAGTTATGCCGCCAGCGGTCTCAACGTCCAGACCGACACCGGAGTGTGTCCCCCAACCTCGGCTGGAGGTAGAAGTGATGCTTGCAGATCAGCTGGACTACGTGGTCGGTGTCGACCCGCACCGTGACTCGCATGCGCTCGCGGTCGTGCACGTCGTCAGCGGCGCGGTCGTCTTCGAGGAGACGGTTGTCGCGAGCGGTGACGGCTATGCGAACGCGCTGAAGCTCGTCGACCGGCACGCACCGGGTCGGCGAGCGTTCGCTGTCGAGGGCACCGCCTCGTTCGGTGCCGGCCTCACGCGCTTCCTGAGCGGCCGCGGTGAGCGGGTGCTCGAGGTCGGCCGGTTGCGGCGGGAGCGCCGCTCGGGTGGCAAGACCGACGCGCTCGACGCTGTCCGCGCCGCCCGCAGTGTGCTGACGAGCGAGCGGCCCGCGACACCCCGGGCCGGCGGTGAACGCCAGGCGCTGCAGGCATTGGTGGCCGCACGCGAAGGCGCGGTCAACGCCAAGCGCGCCGGCCTCTGCCAGCTGCGAGACCTCCTGGTCACCACACCCGAGCCGTTGCGCAGCGAACTGCGCCCGCTGACACGGGCCCGGCTGCTGCAACGCCTCGCAGCAACACGACCAGGTGGCGGACGAGATCCCGAGCTGCGCGGCAGCATGCTCGCGCTGCGCTCGATCGCCCGCCGCGTGTTGCAACTAACAGCAGAGGAGCGCGAGCTCGCACGGCAGATCGAAACGATCACTCGCAAGCTCGCGCCGCAGCTGCTCGACCAGCCCGGCGTCGGACCGCACGCGGCCGCACAGATCATGCTCTCCTGGTCGCACCAAGGACGGATCACCTCCGAGGCGGCCTTCGCACGACTCGCCGGCGCAGCGCCGATCCCCGCCTCCTCCGGGCAGACGATCCGCTACCGGCTCGACCGAAGCGGCGACCGCAAACTCAACCGCGCTCTCCACATGATCCTCGTCACCCGCAAACGCTCACACCCCGCGACGATCGCCTACATCGAACGACGCATCCAAGAAGGCAAGACCCGACGCGAAGCAACCCGCTGCCTCAAGCGCTACCTCGCCCGCAAGCTCTACCGCCTACTCGAACACGGAGCGCCACTGGCGACTTGACAAACATAGAAGCATCGCTGGCCCACCCCCTGTACACCGCTATTGCCGGTCGCTAAGTGGGTGAGCACGACCGTTCGGCCCGGCGCGAGGACGCGCCGATTCCTGGGTTGCTAGGTTGTCGGCGACCGATCGTGCGCGTCGCAGGGATCGAAGAATTCGGTGACGGTGTGACGGTGCTGGAGGTGCCTGACCCTCGCGCGCCGCGCACCGGCGAAGTTCTGATCGAGGTCAAGGCCGCCGGTGTCGGCAATTGGGATGAGTTCGCCCGGACTGGACGTTGGGATCTGGGACGCGGGCCGCCGATGGCGCTCGGCGTCGCGGCGGCAGGGGTGGTTGCGGCCTTGGGTGCCGGGTTTGAGGGGTGGTCGGTCGGGGATCCGGTGTTCACCCATCCGCTCCCACTCGCGGAGCAAGGATGCTGGGCGCCGTGGCTCGTTGCCGAGGCCGCCTTGCTCGCCCCCAAACCGGCGGAGCTTTCGTGGACGCATGCCGCTTCGTTCCCGGTCCCGGCACTGACCGCGGTTCAGGTGCTGGACGAAGGCCTGCGCGTGAACCGCGGCGAGCGACTGCTCGTGAACGGAGCGGGCGGAGCCACCGGAGCGTTGATCGTTTCGATGGCAGCTCTCCGCGGCGTTGAGGTGATCGCGACGGCGGGACCGAGGAGTCGCGAGCGGGTAATCGGTTCCGGAGCCGCGACGGTGATCGACTACCACGACCCGGACTGGACGGCTCAGGTCGTGGCGGCGACGGCCGGCCATGGTGTCGATGCCGCTGCCAACGCGGCGCCCGACGGTGCCGCGGTCGCGCTCGCGGCGGTTCGAGACGGCGGTCGTTTGGTCACGATCACTTCCGACCCGCCCAAGAGCGAGCGAGGAATCGAAGTCGTCTCGCTGTATGTGCGCGCCGACGGGGAGCAGCTCGCGGGCGCCGGTCAAGATTTGGCCGCCGGACGGCTCGACTTCGAGCTCGGCGCGTCTTTCCCCCTCGCGGAGGCCGACGCGGCACTCGCTCGCGCCGTTGCAGGAGGCGGAGCCGCTGCGCTCGAGGTCTAGCTCCCTTTGCGCCTTCGGGAAACACGCGACGAGCGCCTCTCGCCCGCAACGCACGATCGCGGTCACGTAGCCCTTCGCCCCTTCGGGTGACACTCCCGAACTTAATGTCACCGTAGGGCGGTGGCGTCTGGTTGGAGTTTGAGAGTTCGGGTTGGCGGCGGCTGACTCGATTCCCGAATGTCGGCTCGTCTGCCGACTTGCCAGTGTTGTGTCGCCGCCGCCTTCCCGAGACCGTCGAGCGTGACCTGATAGGAGCGTGGCTTTCGCCTCGATTGAGGTCTGTCCGTTCGCCGGTCGCCCCTTCTTGTCGGTTGGAGGCGAGTCGAATGATCGTGATCGGGGTGGACGTACATAAGCACTCGTTGACGGCGGTCGCTGTCGACGAGCTTGGCCGCGCTGTTGCTGAGCGGAGCGGGCCGGTCGAGGGCGAGGTCGCTGGCTGTGGGCGTAGCTCGCTGGGAGCCGAACGGGTGTGGGCTGTTGAGGACTGCCGGCACGTCACGCGCGGCCTCGAGCGGGCGCTGCTCGAGGCGGGCGAGCGGCTGGTGCGGGTGCCGCCGCGGTTGACCGCGCCGCAGCGCCGCCGCGGCCGGGTGCGCGGCAAGTCCGACCGGATCGACGCGCTCGCGGTCGCACGGGCTTTCGCTGCAGGAGCCGCTACTGGACGGTCCCCGTGCCGGCGAGGAGACGCTGCGGGAGTTGAAGCTGCTCGTCGACCACCGCGACGACCTGGTCGCGGAGCGGCGCCGCTGCCAGCAACGGCTGCGCTGGCACCTGCACGAGCTCGACCCGACACTCGCGGTGCCGCTTGGTGCGCTCGACCGCGCCGTCTGGCTCGACCGGCTCGGCCGCCAGCTCGCCCGGCGCGAACAGACCACACAGGTGCGGATCGCCCGCGACCTCGTCGGCCGCTGCAAGACACTGACCCGCTCGATCGGCGAGCTCGACCGCGAACTCCACGCACGCACGGCCGCGCTGGCGCCCCGGTTGCTTCAGCTTCCCGGTTGCGGTCCCTTGAGCGCCGCGAAACTGCTCTGCGAGATCGGCCCGATCGACCGCTTCCCAACCGACGCGCAACTCGCCCGCCACGCCGGCGTCGCACCCCTCGACGCCAGCTCCGGCAAACACCAACGCCACCGCCTCGACCGCGGCGGCAACCGCCAACTCAACTGCGCCCTCCACCGCATCGCCGTCACCCAAGGCCGCGTCCACCCACCCGCACGCGCCTACCTCGAGCGCAAACAAAACGAAGGCAAAACACGCCGCGAAGCCATCCGCTGCCTCAAACGCCAACTCGCAAGAACCGTCCACACCACCCTCAAAAACGAGCCCCTATTGACATAGGAGCAACACTCGCGCAGATCAGCGCTCGACGCACCGGCGCGCGCGTAACACCGGAAGTTGAGATAGAACGAGCGAATGGACGAGCCGAGAGACACGCGTGTCGACGAGTCCAGCTGAGATTCGCCGTGGGACTAATCGTGTCGCTCTATCTGACGCTTGCGCTCTCTTCCTCATCGTGTGGCTCCTTGGCGACCAGATCGGATAGCGGCAGTAGGTTCAGACGATCGCCGCGTCGTCGGAGTACGGCTATGGGTCAATCGTTCCCGGCACGGTCTACGTGCAGTTCTGCTGGGACAGCCCGGACGGCGGCGTGTCGTGGCACGCGTAGAGCGAGCAGTTCGCCCGCGCGAGTAACTAGTCGACCGATGGCGGAGGAAGGCCCTACCAACGGGCTTCCTCCGCCTCAAGCGCTGACTATCCGCCGCGGCACGCCCAGCGCCCCTGACGACCCACGCCACTTCAGCGGTCCCGCGCTTGAGATATTCGCCGACGAGGCGTTCCCACAGACCGGTTAGCGAAAGGAGCACCGCAATGGCGCCTACGACGGGCAGGCTGGTGCTCCCGACGAACGGCAGCGTCAAGCCAATACGCTCGCCGAGCGGGCCGTTCTACATGCCCATCGCGTGGTAACCCGAGTCCACGTAGAGCGTCGTCCCCGTGACGTTCTTCGCATCGTCCGAGAGCAGATAGGCCGCAGCCGCCCCCACGTCGTCGGCGTCGACGTGACGGTGGAGGGGTGAGCGCTCCTCGACGATTGCCTCCATCGTCGGGAAGCCTGCAATCGAGCGCGCAGCGAGTGTTCGCACCGGGCCGGCCGAGATGGCGTTCACACGGATGTTCTTCGCGCCGAGATCCCACGCGAGATAGCGCATCGACGAATCGAGCGTCGCCTTCGCAACGCCCATCACGTTGTAGTGCGGGACCGCGCGTTCGCCGCCGAGGTACGTCATCGTCAAGATCGAACCGCCGCCGCGCGCCTCCATCAGCGGCTCGGCGGCACGCGCGCACGACACCAGGGAGTACGCGCTCACGTCGAGGGCCATCCAGAAGCGGTCACGGGGCGTGTCCGTGAAGCGACCCTCGAGGTCTTCGGCCGCCGCGAAGGCGACCGAGTGCACGAGCAGGTCCAGGCCGCCGTCGAACGCCTCGCCCACCTCGCGGAAGACACGCGCGACTTCCTCGTCCGAGCGCACGTCGCACTCGGTCACGAGCGGGCTGGACACCGACTCGGCAAGCTCCCGAACGCTCTTTTCGATGCGCTCGCCCTGGTAGGTGAAGGCAAGCTCGGCCCCGGCATCGGCGAGCCGCCGCGCGATCGCCCAGGCGATCGACCTCTTGTTCGCCACCCCGAGAACCAAACCGCGTTTGCCTTCGTAGCCTGTGGTCACGACCACGAGCATAAATCCCTTGGGCTAGATTGCGGTCTCCTTGCGCCGTTCTGTAGGCCTTCTCGCACTGGTGGCGGCGCTCGTGTCGGCCTTTCCGGCTGGCGCATCGCTCGTTCACATCAAGCGCACGTTCGGCGACGTCACTGTGCCGCGCGTCCGTACGGGCAAGCTCACGATCCCACGAGACCAGGCGTCCGGCCGGATCCGCGTGATCGTCGGTCTGCGGCTTCGACCGCTGGCGGCGGCCTACGGCAGGAGCTTCGCCGCCGCGAGACCGACCCGGAGGCTCGACGTCGCAAGTGAGAGCTCGCAGCGCTATCTGGCCCGCGTCGTCGCCGCGCAGCGAGTCGCTGCTTCGCAACTCCTGAGAGCGATCCCGCAGGCGCGAATCGGCCGGCGCTTCCAGGTGGTGCTCGACGGCCTGACGGTCTCGCTGCCTGTGACGAAGCTGCCGGCCCTCGCCCGTCTCGGTTTCGTCGGGAAGGTCTACCCGAGCATCCCGTATCACCTCTCCACCAGCACGAGCCCTTCGGTGATCGGTGCAACCGAGTTGCAGACGCTCACCGGCGCGAAGGGTGACGGGATGAAGATCGGGATCGTCGACGACGGCGTCGACAGCACGAATCCGTTCCTGAGCCCGGCCGGGTACTCGTATCCTCCGGGGTTTCCGAAAGGCGGACTGAAGTGGACGACCCCCAAGGTGATCGTGGCGCGCGCATTTCCGGGGCCGCACTCCGGACGCCTCGGACGGCTGCCGATCGATCGCGACGCCTCCTTCCACGCGACGCATGTCGCGGGCATCGCAGCCGGCGACTCCGGGACCTGCTCGGCCGGCGGTGCCGACCATCCGCCGACCTGCGGCCTCTCGGGTGTCGCGCCGCGCGCGTACATCGGGAACTACCGCGTCTTCAACGTGCCGACCCCGATCGGCCACATCGCCAACACGCCCGAGATCGCCGCGGCGTTCGAGTTCGCCGTGCGTGACGGCATGGACGTCATCAACTTCTCGGGCGGCGGCGCCGAGACCGAGCCGGCGAACGACGCGATGATCGAGGTGATCCGCAACGTGACCGCGGCCGGCGTTGTTCCGGTGATCTCGGCCGGTAACGACCGCGACCAGTTCGGCACCGGCTCGATCGGCTCACCAGGCTCGTCGCCCGATGCGATCACCGTTGCAGCCGTTTCGAACACACACGTCTTCTCCCCGACGATGTCGGTGACGGCCGGCGATGCTCCGTCCCAGGTCAAGCACATCCCGATCGCAGGCGCAGCCGGCACGTTCTTCCCCGGTGGCTACGCGTTCACCGCGCACCGGATCGTCGACGTCGGTGCCCTAACGGGGACGAACGGTGTCGCGGTCGACCGCCGGCTCTGCGGCCCGGAGACCGACACGAACGACGCGACCCAGACGTTTCTGCGCCCAGGCTCGCTCACCGGAGACGTCGCGCTGATCTCCCGCGGACACTGCACCTTCATCTCGAAGGCCGTTCGTGCCCTGGCCGCAGGTGCGGTCGGGCTCGTCATCGTCGACAACCGCGCAGGCGGACCGGATGCGATCCCGCTCCAGCTACCGCTTCCCTCCGGGATGATCACCGACCTCGACGGCGCGCAGCTGCGCGCGTATCTGTCCTCGCACGGCGGCGCGGCAAACGTGACGATCGGAAATGCCATCGAGCGCGTGGAGACCGGACGCAGTGGCGTCATCACGGACTTCTCCTCCGGCGGACCGACCGCGTTCGAGCACTTGCTCAAGCCTGACGTCTCCGCGCCGGGAGGGCAGATCCTGTCGTCGACCTTGCCCGAGTTCACCGGCGGCTCGCCGTTCGCAGTCTTCGACGGAACGAGCATGTCGGCTCCGCACGTGGCCGGGGCGGCAGCGCTCCTGCTTCAGCTCCACCCCGCGTGGACGCCGCAGCAGGTGAAGTCGGCACTCGTGTCGACCGCCGGCCCGGCGTGGGGAGACACTGCGCGCACGGAGGAAGCGCCGGTGACGCTCGGCGGCGGCGGGCTCGTCGACCTGCCCAATGCGACGAAACCGGAGGTGTTCACCGAGCCCGCGTCGATGTCGTTCCAGGACCTGGACGTCACCAAAGGGACCGACAGCCGAGCACTCCTGGTTCGCATAACCGACGCCGGCGGCGGCGCAGGGATGTGGCAGGTCGAGCTCTCGTCACAGGCGACCTCGCCCGGCGCGTCACTCGACCTTCCGCCGGCCGTCGTGGTGCCGCCCGGCGGCGAGGCCGACCTGGTCGCCGTCGCGCGCGGAAGCGCGAGTGCGAAGGCCGGCGAGGACTACGGGTTCATCCTGCTGCACCACGGCTCTGCGACGCGCAAGATCCCGTACGAGTTCTTCGTGGGCCGCCCGCAGCTCGAGCTCCTGCAGCCGAAGCGGCTCGTGAAGCTGCAGGTAGGAGAGACGGTCAACGGGCCAAACCGGGTTTCGGCGTACTGCTGCCCGGCTGCCCCCTTCGGACCGCCGCCCGACTACGTCGGGCCGACGATGAACGAAACCGGAACGGAGACGCTCTATGTCACGAGCATCAACCAGCCGGTCGCGAACATCGGCGTGGCCGTCGAGGCCGCTACCGGGCTCGTCCACCCGTGGTTCCTGGGCTCGCCGAACGAGCGCGACGTCCAGGGCTACGCCGGGACGCCGGTGAGCGTCAACGAGCTGACCTACGATTTCGGCGTCGACATCGGCGCAGCCGGCGCCTCGTTCCCGAAGGTGCAGCGCTTCTACGTCTCGGTCGATTCCGGCTCCGATGAGTTCACCCACCGCTCGCTGCCCGGTGCCTACGTCCTCCGTTCGTGGGTCAACGACATGCGACCACCGAAGATCAGGGTGCTCACGAAACGCGTCGCCGCAGGGAGACCGACGATCGTGGCGCGCGTCGTCGACAAGGGCGCGGGCGTCGATCCTCTGTCGCTCGTGATCGCATATCGCGGCGCGCTCGTCGGCGCGGCCCTCTACGACCCGGTCTCGGGCACGGCGATTTTCCCGTTGCCGACGCAGGCTCCGCGGATCAGGACAGGACCGAACCGCACGGTTCTCGCGGCGTCCGACTATCAGGAGGCCAAGAACGTCAACTCGGTCGGAAACGACATCCAACCGAATACGGCGTTCCAGCCGGTTCGCATCACGGGTGTCTCGGGGCCGGCGCTCACCTGGGTCACGCCTGCCGAGAACGCATGCGTCGGCAAGACGGCTGGGCTCCTGGTCGCTGCCAGCTCGACGAAACGGATCACGTCCGTGCGGTTCTTCGTCGACGGCAAGCAGGTCGACATCGATCGGAAGGGCGGCTCCGACCTGTTCGCAGGCTCGTGGAAGACGCAGCGCTCGCCGGCAGGACGACACGCGCTTCGCGCGATCGCAACGGATGCCGCCGGGCGCACAGTCGCCTCGACACGGCACGTGAGGGTCTGCCGGTAGACCGCACAGCCGTCGTCACCGGCGCGTCGCGTGGAATCGGCGAGGCGATCGCGCGCGCTCTCGCGGCTCAAGGCTGGCGACTCGTCCTGCTGGCACGGAACGAGGACCGGCTGCGAGCTCTCGCCGCTGAGCTCGGCGCAGAGTACGAACTGTGCGACGTCGGCAAGCGCGAAGACGTGGAACGCGTCGCGGCTGCTGTGCTGGAGCGGCACCGGCAGATCCAGCTGCTCGTGAACAACGCGGGGATGCCGGGTAGGTCGGGCTTCGCGGCAATCGATCTGGAGCTTTTAGAAGAGGTGCTGCGTGTGAATTACCTCGGCGGAGTCTGGATGCTCCGGGCCCTCCTCCCCGGGCTCGAGGCAGCCGGACACTCCGACGTCGTGAACATCGTGTCGGTCGCCGGCACGGTGGCCTTCGCGCCGGCCGGGCCGTATTCGGCGTCGAAGCACGCCCAGCTCGCGTTTTCACGGGCCACGGCGGCCGAGCTCCGCAAGCGAGGCATTCACGTGCATACCGTCAACCCGGGCTTCGTCGAGACAGAGGGCTTTCCCCAGGCGACGAAGCTGCGCAGCGCGCTCCTGCGACGCCTCGTCGTCGAGCCGGACCACGTGGCCCGGCACGTGGTCAAGGTGATCGCACGGGACAAAGGCGAGACGTTCGTGCCGCGGTTCTATCGCACGGCGGCGATCGTGCAGGCGCTTGCGCCGGGGCTCGTTGCGCGGCTCGCCGGCCGCTCGGGCTATCGCCCCTAGCCCGGCTTCCTGAGGAGATACCAGGCGCTCTCGGCGACGTACTCCTCTGGGCCGCCGGGCGACAGCTGCACTGCTCGTTGTCGAGCATCGCCTTCACAGCCTGCGAGATCGAGGTAGTAGTCGAGCTTGCGGGTGTGCGTCTGGAACTGCGTCCGGACGAGTACGAGCCCATTCGCCTCGAAGAGGTGGCGAAAGTCGACGTCGGGAAGCGTCCGGGTGTGCGAGGGATCGCGCGCACGCTCGAAGCGATCGAGTTCGAACGCCGCCAGCGGATCGATCGGTGCGATCTGATCGTCGACGAACACGCGACCGCCCGGAGCAGCCACGCGCACCAGCTCCGCAATCGCCGGCTCGGGGTGCGTGATGTGGTGCAACGTCCGCCGTGAGCAGGCGAGGTCGAACGAGCCCGACTCGAACGGCAGCTCGGTCGCGTCGCCCTCGACGAACGTGACGTTCGCAGGTGCGTTGCGGCGAGCGCGCTCCAGCAGCTCGGGGACGATGTCGACGCCGACGACCTCGCGAACGAGTGGCGCCAGAGCGAGCGCGAGCGTTCCCGCGCCCGTGCCGCTGTCGATCGCACGCTCGTTCCCCGCAGGAGCAACGAACCTGCGCAGCTGCTCGCGCACCGACTCGATCTGACTCGCGGCGTGTTCGGCGACGAGCTCGGCGGTGGCACCGAAACGCGCCCGAACGTCGGCGGCGTTCGACTCAGCCATCGACGACCGTTCGCCGTGCCCGGAGAGGCCCCGTCTCGATCCCGCACGTCAGCTCGTAGTTGATCGTCCCGGCGACACGTGAATGCGCCTCGGCGAGAACGCCTTGACCGATGATGACGACCGGTGCGCCGACGGGCAGCTCGCGGTCGAGCTCGACCGCGAACGAATCCATCGAGACGGTGCCGACGACCCGCCGCGGCTCGCCCGCCACGCGGATCTCCGTCCCTGTGAGGTCACGGCGGAAGCCGTCGGCGTAGCCCACCGGCACGATCCCGATCCAGGTCGGAGTCTCCGCGACGAAGCGACGCCCGTAGCCAGTGCTCTGTCCTGGCTGGAGAAGCTTGACCTGCGCAAGGCTCGTGTGCCACGAGAGGACCGGTTCCAGGCCGTCCTCGGCCGGATCGGTGTTGAACGGCGACAGGCCGTAGAGGGCGACACCGCAGCGCGCGGCGTCGAAGCGGGACTCGGGAAGTCGCAGCGCCGCCGCACTGTTCGCGACATGCCGGGTCAGGTGACTGTATTGCTCGGTCGCGACCCGAAAGCGCTCGATCTGCGCGCGTGCGAACTCGGCATCGCTGTCGGCGGTTGCGAGGTGGGTCATCAGGCCAACCACCTCGGTTGCGGGTGAGGGCAGCTCGGCCAGGCCGTACCGGCCCATCCCCGTGTCGAGCTTGAGGTGCACCCGAACGCCCTCGGGGATCTCTGCGTCCGAGATCGCCAGCTCGAGACCGGCGTCCCGCGCCTGCGCGACCTCTCGGTTCGATGCTGCCGGTCCGAGCACGATGATGCGCTCCGTCCGATACTCGCTGCGAAGCGCGAGCCCTTCGGGGATCGTCGAGACGCAGAGCGCGGACGCGCCAGCGCCGAGTGCTGCGCCCGCGACGTCGACCGCACCGTGGCCGTAGGCATCCGCCTTCACCACGGCCCACAGGCCAGCTCCGTCGAGCGCACGCAGCAGCGTTCGCACATTGCGCCGCAACGCGCCGAGGTCGATCGTGATCTCGGAGCGGTGCATCAGCCGAGCGCGAACGGCAGAGATTCGATGACGTCCGAGGCGATCAGGCCGGCCTGGTGGGGAGCAAGTGCTGCGGCGCGTCCGTGAGCGACGGCTGCGGCGGCGGCTGCCTCGCGCGCGTCCATTCGCTTCGCCAGGAACGAGCCGAGAACGCCGGTGAGAACGTCTCCCGTTCCAGCTGTTGCGAGTGCGGCGGTCCCCGCGTCGCAGACCAGGACCCCCTCTCCCGGTGCCCCGACGAGGGTGTCGGGGCCTTTCAGCAGGACGATGCACCGGAATCGCTCCACGGCGCGGCTGAGTGCCGTGAGCCGATGTGCGTCGACCCAGCTCGAGTCCTCTCCGATCAGGCGCGAGAGCTCACCTGAATGGGGCGTCAGGACCCGAGGAGCGGGCCAGTCCAGAGGCTCGAGCTCGAACAGGGCATCGGCGTCGACGACGGCGGGCAGGGGCGACTCGCCGAGCAGACGACGTACGAGCGCACGCTCGCCGTCACCGCGTCCGAGGCCGGGACCGATCGCCAACGCGGAGGCGCGCTCAGCCAGCTCGTCCACCCGCTCGCGCGGCGCCTTCACCGCTTCGATCAGAAGCGTCTCCACGACCGGCATGGACTCCTTCGGAACGGCGACCGCGACATACCCCGCGTCCGCGCGAAACGCGGCTTCGGCGGCGAGACAGAGCGCGCCGGTCATTCCGGGAGACCCGCCGACGACGAGCACCGACCCGGCCGTGTACTTCGTATCGCCGTCGTGGCGGCGAGGGACGAGCCTCAGGATCTCGTCGGTGACGAGGCGGTGTTGCGTGTCCGAGTGCTCGAGCCCGATGTCCGCAACCTCGACCTCGCCCGCATGAAAGCGCCCGGGAGCCACCACGAGCCCGACTTTCCGGGCGTGCATCGTCACCGTGAGGTCTGCCTCGACCGCGACTTCGTTGACCTCTCCCGTCGATGCGTCGACACCGGACGGGACGTCGACGGCGACGACGGGCGCGTCGAGCGCATTGATCTGTTCGATCAGCGCCGCCGCATCCGGGCGCGGTGTGCCAGCGAAGCCCGTTCCGAACAGAGCGTCTATGACGACGTCGGCTTCGGCGGCCGGCCCTTCGCTCGTCTTTCGTCCCGCCTCTGCCAGAACGCGGAGGGCAATCCTGCCGTCGCCGCCGTTCGCGCCCTTGCCGCAGACTGCGGCGATGTGGCCGGCGTCGGGATAGCGCTGCAGGACAGCGTCGGCAACCGCGCGCCCTGCCCGTTCCATCATCGTGTCCACGTCGTGGCCCTGCTCGGCGGCGCGCATCTCCTCCGCCGTGTAGAGCGGCTCGAACATCAGCGTTCCTCGTCCACCACTGCGACGGCGTTCGCGAGCTCGCGGGAGTGCGTCATCGACAGGTCGATCGCGCCCGCGCCCACGCGTTCGGCCCAGCCGGCCACGCGGCCACTGAGGCGCACCGAAGGCTTGGGACGTCCGGCGATCTCGATGTCTCGCCACGCGAATGCCCGCGCGACGCCGAAGCCGAGCGCCTTGCCGACCGCTTCCTTTCCGGCGAACCTGCCGGCGTAGCTTTGAGCCGGGTTCGGCCGCGAGTCGCAGTAGGCACGCTCCGCATCGGTGAAGCAACGTTCCCGGAAGCGTGGGTAGCGGTCGAGCGCGCGCCTGACCCGCTCGATCTCGATCAGGTCGACCCCGACTGTCATTGGTGGCCCAGCCGGTGGCATTGGTGGATGCCTGGGTCGCGAGCACCAAGCGATGCAAGGACGCAGGGAGTGCCCGGGCTGGTTTGCCCGGGCACGACTGAGGACGCGGCAGCGCGCCGCGTGCTCGCGGGCCAGGCGCCGCCAAATGTCGCCGGCTGGGTCACAAGTGATCCTCCAGCCACTCGGGGAGCTGGGCGATCGACGAGATGATTCCGTCGGGCCGGATCCGCGACGCCTCGACCTCGTCGGGCCTGAACTTTCCGGTCCGGACGAGGATCGTCTTCATCCCGTGACCTTGCGCGCCGGCGATGTCGGCATCGATGTCGTCGCCGACCATCCAGGTCATCCCCGCTTCCGCGTCGAGCGCCTGCAACGCGGCCTCGAAGTACTGGCGCGACGGCTTGCCGAGCACGATCGCCTCGGTGTCGGCGGCGTACTCGAGCCCCGCGACGAAGGCTCCCGCGTCGAGCAAGGGCCCGTGCTTCGTCTGCCACCAGCGATTCTTGTGCAGTGAGTACAGCTGCGCGCCGGCCTCGAGCTCGTGAAATGCGCGCGCGAGGTTCATGTAGCTGAACACGAGATTCGTCTCGGGCGTCTCGTCGGCGCCTCCGATCAGCACGGCCTCGGCATCCTCCCCGACGAGCTCGACGCCCTCGAGCTCCCCGACGATCGCATGCATCGTCATCGCGAGCACGCGCCGGCCGGCGAGGGTATGAGCCGCGGCTCGGGGGGTCGTCTGAAGCTCGTCGTCGTCGAGCGGGATCCCCATCGCCCGGAGCTCCTCGGCGAGGGTCGCACGGGCGCGGGTCGTGTTGTTCGTGACGAACCGCAGCCGGTGCCCGGCCTCCCGGAGGCGACGGACGGCGTCGGCCCCACCGGCGATCGGATCGCCGGACACATGGAAGACCCCGTCGATGTCAAGCAGAATCGCTGCCATGGACGGCGAGTCTATTCGCGTGACCCGATCGGTCGTTCTCCCCCGCGGTGAGGTGGAGTTCCGCTACTCGCGTTCGAGCGGGCCGGGCGGTCAGCACGCGCAGAAGTCGGAGACGCGCGTGGAAGCCGTCTTCGACGTGGAGGCCTCGGACGCGCTGACGGACACGCAGAAACGCCGCGTCATCGGCCGCTCCGGCCCCGTCCTCCGCTCCATCGCCCAGGACGAGCGCAGCCAGCTCCGAAACCGGGAGCTCGCCCTCGAGCGGCTGGTCGAGCAGCTGCGGCAGGCCCTGCGGGTCGAGCGGCGGCGGCTGCCGACGAAGCCGACCGAGGCCTCGCGGCAGCGCCGGCTGGACGAGAAGCGGCGCCGCTCGCAGACGAAGCGCCTTCGCCGGGAGCTCGACGACTGAAACGAGGCCGTACCCGGCTCGGCCCTTTTGCCGTTTCAGACTTGGAAGTCATGGCGCCGATCTCCGTCACCTTGGCCCGCCGGGACCCGCCTGCCGCCGTGGTCGCCCTCGTCGGGGAGCACGACGCCTACTCCGCACAGCGGCTCGAGAACGAGCTGGCAGTCCTCCTGGACGCGAATCAGCGGGTCGTGGTCGACCTTCGTGACGCGAGCTTCATCGACTCGACGACCCTGAGCGTCCTCCTGGCGGCGAGGCGCCGCGCCGAGGAGTCCTCGCTCGGGTTCGCGCTCGTGCTGCACGACCGCCACTACACGCAGGTCCATCAGATCCTGGAGCTGACCGGACTGGGCCCCACGTTCGCCGTCTGCGGCGAGCTCGAGGATGCGCTCGACGCGGTGCGGGCCGGCCGTGTCGCTGCGGGACGCGCCGCCTAGCCGCGTCGTCCGACTCCCCCCGTACTTTTCTCCCGGATGGACCACGACCCGCTTCGGCGTGGGCTCGCCGAATTCGTCGGCACTTTCACGCTCATCTTCATCGGCGCCGGGACGACCATGACGCTCGCCAAGACGCTCGCCCCCGCGATCGGCAACACACAGGCGTTCGACGTCTACAGCGGGCTGACCCTCGTGAGCGTGGCGCTGGCGAACGGACTGGCGATCGGAGTGATGGTCTCTGCAGTCGGCCACATCTCCGGTGGACACCTCAATCCCGCGGTGACGTTCGGCTTCCTCATCACTCGGCGAATCGTGCCGTCACTCGCGATCGTCTACTGGAGCATGCAGTTCGCTGCCGCCGCCGCCGCTGCCTCTCTGCTGCGCTGGTTCTACCCGGAGAGCACGCGCCAGCTCACGAATCTCGGCGCCCCCGGGCTCGGGAGCGGCATCACCGTCTGGCAGGGCGTTGTCATCGAGCTCGTGCTCACATTCTTCCTGGCCTGGGTGATCTTTGCGACAGCGGCCGATCCGGGCGGCACGTTCAAGGCGATTGCCGGGCTCGGGATCGGCTTGACGATCACCATCGACGTCCTCATGGGCGGCCCACTGACCGGCGCCGCGATGAACCCTGCCCGTGCGTTTGGTCCTGAGCTCCTGTCACGGGACTGGACCGATGCGTGGATCTGGTACGTCGGCCCGGTCGCCGGAGCAACCCTCGCCGCGCTCGTGTACGACTACCTCTACCTCCGGCCGCCGCGGCCGCTTCCCGTCGGCCCACCGGACACCGGCGTCATCGAGCCGCGGCCCGGCGACGCAGCGGTCTCCTAGCGGGCGAGCTACTCGACCGTGACGGTCTTCGCGAGGTTGCGCGGCTGATCGACATTCAGTCCGCGTAGGCGGGCGATGCGATAGGCCAGCAACTGCAGCGGCAGCACGGCGAGCACCGCCTGCAGGAACGCGGGAGTACGCGGGACATAGATGACGTCGTCGGCATGGTGCTGGATGTCCTCGTTGCCGTCGGTCGCGATCGCGATCACCTGCGCACCGCGTGCCCGCACCTCCTGGATGTTCGACACGACCTTCTCGTAGACGACCTTCTGGTCGGTCGCGATGCACACGACCGGCGTCTCGGAGTCGAGCAAGGCAATCGGACCGTGCTTCATCTCGCCGGCGGAGTACGCCTCCGTTGGGATGTAGGAGATCTCCTTGAGCTTGAGCGCGCCCTCGAGCGCGACCGGAAGCCCGATGTGACGGCCGAGGTAGAGGAAGAACGGCTTGTTGTAGTGGCGCTCGGCGATCTCCTCGATCGGATGGTCTCCGTCGAGGAACTGCTCCATCTTCTGCGGCAGGTCGTACAGCGCTTCGAGGATGAACTCGATCTCCTCCGCGGGCATCGTGCGCCGGACCTGCGCGAGCTTGAGCGCGATCAGCGAGAGCAGCGCAACCTGTGCAGTGAACGTCTTCGTCGCCGCCACGCCGATCTCGAGCCCGGCGCGCGTGTACAGAACGGCGTCGACCTCGCGCGTCACCTGCGTTCCGAGCTGGTTCGTGATCGCGAGCGTGCGCGCGCCTTGCTGCCGGGCGAGCTGCATCGCGGCAATCGTGTCGGCGGTCTCTCCGGATTGGGTGATGCCGATGACGAGCGTGTCCTTCGACAGCACCGGATTTCGGTAACGCCACTCGCTTGCGATGTCCGGCTCGACGGGGACCCGGGCCCACTCCTCGATGATGTAGCGACCGACGACGGCAGCGTGATAGGCGGTGCCGCAGGCGACGATCACGATGCGACGGAGGTTCTGGATCTCGAGCTCGTTCAGGCCGATGCCCTCGAGGACGAGCTTGCCGCGCCGGGCGCGGTCGCCGATTGTCTCCCTGACCGCTTCCGGCTGCTCGTAGATCTCCTTGAGCATGAAGGTCTCGTAGCCGCCCTTCTCGGCGACCTCGTCGTCCCAGTCCACCGGCTCGATGTCCTTGTGCTCGACCTCGCCTTCCTCGTCGAAGAACCGTGCGCCCTCGGGCGTGATCGCGACAACCTCGCCCTCGTCGATGAGCTGTACGCGGCGCGTCTCGCCCAGGAACGCGGCGATCGAGGAAGCGAGGAACATCTCCCCCTCACCCACGCCGACCACGAGCGGGCACTGCCGGCGCGCGCCGACAAGCAGGTCGGGATGGTCGTTGTGGATCACGACGAAGGCGTAGTGACCTTCGAGCTCGCGATAAGCAGCCCGAACCGCCTCGGTCAGGTCACCCTGGTAGTTGTGCTCGATCAGATGTACGACCACCTCGGCGTCGGTCTCGGAGCTGAACTGATGGCCCGCAGCTACGAGGGACTCCTTCAGCTCGCGATAGTTCTCGATGATGCCGTTGAGGACGATGGCGAGGCGACCGTCCTCGCAACCCGTCAACGGATGCGCGTTCAGCTCGGTCACCGCGCCATGCGTCGCCCAGCGCGTGTGCCCGAGACCGTGATTGGAGATCGACCCGTTCGTGCCCGCGGCGTCCTTCAGGAACTGGAGATTGCCGACTGCGCGCACGTACTCGAGGCCGCCGTCCTCGCGAAGGGCGATCCCGGCGGAGTCGTAACCGCGGTACTCGAGCCGCTGCAGACCTTGAAGGAGAAGCTCCTTCGCAGGTCGACTACCGACGTATCCGATGATCCCGCACACCCGAAGCTCCTCTCAATTGCCGCCCGTGACCTCACGGCTGGTCGAACGCTGCAGATTCGCGGTTCTTTTGTCCGAGACGCCCTCGAAAACGCCAAAAGCCCGACTGAGCGATCCGGCCCTTCGTCGGGACGGTCAGCCGAGCTCTCGTCGCACGAGAGCCGCGATCCTAGCACAGAGGTTCTCGGCTTCCTGAGCCGTCTCGGCCTCTGCCAGCACCCGAATGACGGGCTCTGTGCCGGAGGGACGCACGAGGACCCGGCCTCGATCGCCCAGCTCGGCGTTCAGCCGGGCGACCTCCTCCCCGATCGCCGGCGTGAGCCGTCGATTGGCGACGGCGACGTTTTCCATCCTTTGCGGAAAGCGAGTCAGGACGCTCGTGACCTCTGCGAGCGGCCGACCGTGCAGCGCGGCGCAGAGCAAGAGCGCGGCAACCAACCCGTCGCCGGTTACGTGACCGTCGAGCCAGATCAGGTGACCGGATTGCTCGCCGCCGAGAATGCCGCCTTCGCGGCGGAGCGCCTCGAGGACATAGCGGTCGCCGACGTCGGTCGTGACGACGCGGATGCCGTTCTCGGCCATCAACCGGTGGAGTCCCATGTTCGCCATCACCGTCATGGCCACGAGCTCGACGTTTCGGTCGAGCGCAAGCACCCCGACGATCTGGTCGCCGTCGACGACGTCACCGTTGGCGTCTACGGCGAGCATGCGGTCGCCGTCACCGTCGAAGGCCACGCCGAGGTCGAGGCCGAGCTCGGTCACGGTTCGCTGAAGCGCGCGCAGGTCGGTCGCGCCGCAGGCCACATTGATGTTCGTGCCGTCGGGATCGTTTCCGATTGCGGTGACTTCCGCGCCGAGCTCCGTGAACGCCTGCGGCGCCAGCCCGGAGTAGGCGCCGTTCGCGCAGTCGACGCCGATCTTCAGCCCCGTCAGATCCGTGCCGAACCGTTCGACCACGTGCTCGAGGTAGCTGTCGGTCGCCACGCCGACCTCGTCGATCTCGCCGCCGCCGGTCGGAGGCTCGTCGAGCAGCGCTTCGATCTCCTCCTCTTGCGTGTCGGAGAGCTTTTGACCGTCGCGATCGAAGAACTTGACACCGTTGTACTCGGGCGGGTTGTGCGACGCCGTGATCACGCAGCCGAGGTCGAGGGTCAGGAGCGCAACGGCGGGTGTCGGCAGCACTCCCGCGACGACCGCGCTTCCGCCGGCAGAGGCGATGCCCCGTGCGAGGGCGTCTTCGAGCTCCGGGCCGGATGCACGCGTGTCGCGCCCGACGAAGATACGGCCGCGGCCGCACCAGATCGTCGCGGCACGGCCTAGCCGTTCGACGAGATCAGCGGTTAGGTCCTTGCCGACGACGCCACGGACACCGTCCGTGCCGAAGTATTGGCGCGCCACCTACCGCTTGCTGAACTGTGGCGCCTTGCGCGCCTTGTGCAGGCCCGCCTTCTTGCGCTCGACGATCCGAGCGTCGCGCGTCAGGAAGCCGGCCCGCTTGAGCGGAATGCGCAGCTCCGGGTCCGCCTCGACGAGCGCACGGGCGATTCCGTGCCGAACGGCGCCTGCCTGCCCGCTCGGACCGCCGCCGTGCACGCGCACCCGGATGTCGTAGGTCCCCTCGGCGCCGGCGATCTGGAGCGGCGCGAGCGCGGACGTCCGGTGCGCCTGGCGCGGGAAGTAGTCCTCGATCGTGCGGCCGTTGAACCAGGTGACGCCGTCGCCGGGCCGGAGGATGACGCGGGCGACCGAGGTCTTCCGCTTGCCCGTTCCTCGGTATTGCGCGATCTGGCTCATGCGTCCTCCCACTTCAGCGGCTGTGGCGCCTGCGGCGCGTGTGGATGCTCGGGGCCTGCGTAGATCTTGAGCTTCGTGATCTGCTGGCGGGCCAGCCGATTCCTCGGAAGCATTCCTTTGACCGCCTTCCGCAGGACCTCTTCCGGCCTTCGCGAGAGCTGTTCGCGAAGCGTCCTGCTGCGAATCCCACCGGGATAGCCCGAATGGCGGTAGTAGCGCTTCTGGTCGAGCTTGTTGCCGGTGACCTGGATCTTCTCCGCGTTGACGACGACCACGAAATCTCCGGTGTCGACGTGGGGCGTGTACTCCGGCTTGCCCTTGCCGCGGAGCATGTCCGCGATGCGGGTCGCGAGCCGGCCGAGCGTCTGCCCGTCGGCGTCCACCACGTACCAGTGGCGCTCGATCTCTCCAGGTTTGGCGGTGTAGGTCTTCATCTCACGGAAAAGGCGGACTAGGGCGTCCGCCGGCGCAAAACTGTAGCAGCCCAGCCCGAAATTCGGCCGCTCCGCCATGGGACGGATGGCGGATATACGGGGCAGCGGTGACCGTGGCTGCGAGCCGCCCGACGGCGATCAGGCAGCGGTTCTCGGCGAGTTCCTCGAGGAAGGGCCGCGAGGCGAGGATCTCGAGCCGGGTCGGGCGCCGGTTCGACATCTCCGTCCCTGGGTGGGTGGGAACGACGTTCCAGCACAGGGCGTCGAGCTCGAGCTCAGCGAGGACGCGCTGGACGACTGTGGCCGTCGCCTCCGCCGGCCCGCTGCCGCTGAGCTGACGCTCTGACGTAAACGGCAGACCGGAGATCCGAGCACCGCGGTAGCCGGGAGCCTCACCCACGAGAAGCAGCGATCCGCCGGCATGGTCTTCCAGATAAGCCCGTAGCCGGCGGCGCCGGGTCTGCGCGCCTGCTCCGTCACGGTAGAAGTTGAACGTCGTGCCGATGCGCGCGGCCGTGAGGCGCCGTACGAACCTTTCAGGGTCCACGTCGTCACTATGCTCATGCGGGTGAGAGGACGCACCGCCGCGCTCGTTGCGGCCTGCGCGGTGGTCGGCGCCCCAGCGGCAGCCGCCGCACCGCCGCAGGGGTTCCAGTCGAATGCGAGCTTCGCGGCCAGCTACGCGCAGCGCGGCGTAACTGCCGTGGCGGCGACGTCGCAGCGAGTCAGCTGCTACGCGCCGGAAGTCTTCTACCTCGCAAGCCTCACGCCGTCGCAGGGCTATCCCGACGGCGGCACCACCCTCTGCAACGGTGCGGCGACGACGGGTGAGGACATCGGGCCGTATCCGCTGCAGGACGTGAAGAACCCGCCGGCTCGAGCAAAGGATTTCTCCGAGTCGGATCTGCACGTCGACCCGACGAACCCTCGCCACCTGATCGGGGTGAGCAAGTGGATCGTGAACGCCGAGGGGTACAACCACCTGACCGGCTTCTTCGAGTCCTTCGACGGCGGCGCGACCTGGCCGCAGCAAGGTCACATCCCGGGCTACGAAGCGTGGACCGACAACTCGGATCCTGTCGGTGCATTCGACCCTTGGGGAAACTTCTACGCCGTCGTCTTCCCATACATGTTCTCGTACATCGCGAGTGGCCAGCACTTCTTCCTCTCGCCCGACGTCAACCCGACGCTGCCGCGCTCAGGCCTGGGAGTGGCGGTCCGACCGAAAGGCGCCACGAGTGCATCGACGTGGAATACGACCCACGGGGGTCAGCTCGACCTGATCGAACGCACGCCGTTCAACGGCAACAACGTCTTCGACAAGCAATGGCTGGCGATCGACACGAATCGCCACAGCCGCCACTTCGGCCGGGTCTACGTCTCGTGGGCGATCGGTAACGACGACAGCGGCCTTCGGATCTATCTCTCGTACGCGGATGCGCGCCGAAACGGGACACATACGAACTGGTCGCGGCCGCGCCTCGTCCTTCCTCAGGCCCAGCGTGTCGGCGACAACGGCTCGCTCCCCCGCGTTGCGCCCAATGGAACAGTCTGGCTCGCCACCTCGAGCTTCCGCAGCGGAGACGAGCCGTTCACGATGTCACTGACGTCTTCGCGCAACGGAGGCAGAACGTGGGCGCGTCGGAGCGTGATCGTCCGCCACAACGTGAACGGGTATCGGAACACGAGCTTCCGTGCGGCATTCGGGGAAGCGTTCATCGTCGGCCCGCGCAAGGTCGGTCGCTTCTATCCGCTGTACGCGGCGTACGAGCAGTCGAGCGCCGGCGGCACGAAGCTCTTCCTCCGCGGCTCGTTCGACGGCGGCCGTCACTGGAGCCCCTCCCGGCAGATCAACGACGCTTCCGGGGGAGGCGATGCCCTTCAGCCCAATCTCGCCGTCGCGCCGAGCGGAACCGTCGCGGTGGCGTTCTACGACCGCCGGCTCCCGTGCCCGGCGCGCGACACGACGGACGCGACGATCGCCGGACTGCTTTTCGACCCGCGCCTTCCGTTCGGCGCCGCGAACTACTGCATCAATACGGCGGTGCAGTTCTACCGCCCGAAGCTTGCGGCCGATCGGGCACAACATCCGGCTGTCCGAGCACACGTGGGACCCGCAGTTGTCGTCGCCGCGGTTCGACTGCATCTGCAATCCGGCAAGCTTCATCGGGGACTATTTCGGCATCGACTCGCGCGGAGGGTTCACGTACACCGCGTCGGTGGAGACGTTCAATGCGGCGGGAGAGAATCCCGGGTACCACCAGCAGCAGCTGGTGTCGAAGCTCCGGACGCCCTAGTACCGCTCCCAGCGAACCAGTTCCTCCAACGGGCGGCGTGGGCGCGTGCCACGGCTCGAGAGCTTGTCCGATGCCCTGTCTTCCGCCCCGACGCCGAGGGTGATCACCTCGACGATGGCGACGTCGTCGGGCAAGCCGAGCAACTCGCGCACCCGGTCCATCCGGTCCACAGGAATGCCGAAGATGCCCGCCGCAAGTCCCTCGTCGATCGCCGAGAGCAGGATCAGCATCCCGGCCGCGCCGGCGTCGGCGTGCCAGTACGGGACCGGCCACTCGATCTCCTCTCTCCCGTCGAGCTTGTCCGGCTGCCTGTAGCGCTCGTGGTAGTCCTCCTCGCGGGTGCAGACGACGACGAGAGCCCCCGCGCCGCTGATCCAGGGCGCGAACCCCTGGTCGACGTAGTGCTCCTCGGCAACGGCGGCCGCGAGTGCACGCCGGCGTTCCGGGTCGGTGACGACGACGAGACGCTGACCCTGGCTGAATCCTGCGCTCGGCGCACGCCGCACCGTCCCGACGATGCGCTCGAGCGTCTCACGCGGGATCGGGGCCGGTTGGTACGCGCGCACCATGCGACGCCGCTTGAGGATCTCCTTGAACTCGATGCGGCAAGAATACGCCGCATGATCAGGCGGCGAGTCGTCATTCACGGCCGGGTACAAGGCGTGTTCTTTCGCGACTCGACGCGACGACTCGCGCGGCAGTACGGCGTCACCGGCTGGGTCGCGAATCGCCCGGACGGCGCGGTGGAGGCCGTGTTCGAGGGCGAAGAGGAAGCGGTCGAGCGGTTGGTCGCGTTCAGCCGCAAGGGCCCGCGCGGCGCGGAGGTGCGGTCGGTGGAGGTCGAGGAAGAGGAATTCGAAGAGCTACAGGGCTTCAGCGTGCGCTAGCGAGGCGCCTACTCCCACTCGATCGTGGCGGGGGGCTTCGAGCTCAGGTCCAGCGCGACACGGTTGACGCCGGGAATCTCGTTGATGATCCGGCTCGAGATCGTCTCGAGCACGTCGTAGGGGAGTCGCGCCCAGTCTGCGGTCATCGCGTCCTCCGACGTCACCGCACGGATCACGATCGGGTACGCGTAGGTGCGCTCGTCTCCCTGCACGCCGACCGAGCGGATCGCGGGGAGAACGGCGAACGACTGCCAGAGCTCACGGTAGAGACCGGCTCGGCGGATCTCGTCCTGCAGGATCGCGTCCGCCGAGCGGAGGATCTCGAGCCGCTCCGCCGTGACCTCGCCGATGATGCGGATCGCGAGCCCGGGGCCCGGGAACGGCTGACGCCAGACCATCCGTTCCGGCATGCCGAGCTCCTCGCCGACGCGCCGGACCTCGTCCTTGAAGAGCAGGCGCAGTGGCTCCACGAGCTGCATGCGCATGTCGGCCGGCAGGCCGCCGACGTTGTGGTGCGACTTGATCTTGGCCGCGACACCGTCTTCGCCGCCGCCCGACTCGATCACGTCCGAGTACAGCGTGCCCTGCACGAGGAAACGCGTGTCGCCGATCTTGTTCGCTTCCTCCTCGAACACGCGGATGAACTCTTCACCGACGATCTTTCGTTTCTCCTCGGGATCGTCGATCCCGTTCAGCCGCGTCAGGAAACGCTCCTGCGCCTGGACGTGCACGAGCGGAACGTGGAAGTGCCCATCGAACGTCTCGACCACCTGCTCCGCCTCGTTCTCGCGCATCAGGCCGTGGTCGACGAAGACGCAGGTGAGCTGGTCGCCGACAGCCTTGTGCACGAGCAGCGCAGCAACAGCGGAGTCGACTCCGCCCGACAGGGCGCAGAGCACTCGCTCGCGGCCGACGGCGGCGCGGATGCGCTCGACCTGCTCCTCGATCACCGCGGCGGGGGTCCATGCCGAGGGTGCGCCGGCCACGTTGTAGAGGAAGTTCTTGAGGAGGTCCGTGCCATGCGGCGTGTGCACGACCTCTGGATGGAACTGCACGCCGTAGAGGCCCCGCTCCGGATCCTCGAAGGCCGCAACGGGCGTCGACGGGGACACCGCGACGACCTGGGCACCGGTTGGAGGCGCGGTCACGGTGTCGCGATGCGACATCCATACCGTTTCCTGCTCGGGCAGCCCGGCGAATAGCGCCGACTCGACTGCCGTGAGATCGGTCTTGCCGAACTCCGACGTGCCGGTTCGTTCGACCGTGCCGCCGAGATCGAGCGCCAGCAGCTGCGCGCCGTAACAGATACCGAGCGTAGGGATGCCGAGCGCAAAGACTTCGGGATCGACGTGCGGTGCGCCCTCGGCGTACACCGATGCCGGCCCCCCGCTCAGGATCAGCGCATGCGGGTTGCGCGCCCTCACCTGCGCAGCCGTGACGCCGTGGCCGACGAGCTCGGAGTACACGCGGCACTCGCGAACGCGCCGGGCGATCAGCTGCGCGTACTGGCCGCCGAGATCGACGACGAGCACCGGGCGCTCCTCCGCCGGACGCTCGGGCAGCGGCAGGACTTCAGCGCCGATAGTTCGGAGCCTCTTTCGTGATCGTCACGTCGTGCGGATGGCTCTCGCGGAGGCCCGCCGCCGTGATGCGCACGAACTGTGCGTTCTTCATCTCGTCGATCGTCGCCGCCCCGCAGTAGCCCATCGCCTGGCGCACACCGCCGACGAGCTGGTGCAGGATCGCCGCGACCGGCCCCTTGTACGGAACGCGCCCTTCGATCCCCTCCGGGACGAGCTTCTCGACGTCCTCCACGTCGCCCTGGAAGTAACGGTCGCGCGACGAGCCGCGCGCGCGCATCGCCCCAAGCGAGCCCATGCCGCGGTACTCCTTGTACCGCTCGCCCTGATGCAGCACGACGTCACCGGGGCTCTCGTCGGTGCCGGCGAGCAGCGACCCCGCCATCACGGAATCGGCCCCGGCGGCAAGATGCCTTCGCGATGTCGCCCGACGAGGTCATGCCGCCGTCGGCGATCAGCGGGACACCGTGCCGGGCGGTGACCGCCGCGCAGTCGTAGATGGCCGTGATCTGCGGCACGCCCACGCCCGCAACGACCCGCGTTGTGCAGATACTGCCGGGACCTACTCCGGCCTTCACGGCGTCGGCCCCGGCGTCGATCAACGACTCCGTCGCCTCGGCGGTCGCTACGTTGCCGGCCACGACCTCGATGTCGAACTCGGACTTGATGCGCTGCACCATCTCCGGCACCGAGGCCGAATGCCCGTGCGCGGTATCGACGACGAGCACGTCGACACCTGCGTCGACGAGCGCGCCCGCGCGCTCCCACGCGTCGGTGCCGACGCCGACTGCGGCGCCCACGCGCAGGCGGCCCTGCTCATCCTTTGTCGCCTTCGGGAACTCGATCCGCTTCTGGATGTCCTTCACCGTGATCAGCCCCGTCAGCCGTCCCTCAGCGTCGACGACGGGAAGCTTCTCGATCTTGTGGCGATGCAGGATCGCCTCCGCCTCGGCGAGCGTCGTTCCCTCGGGCGCGGTGACGAGGTCGCGTGACGTCATCAGCGCCGATACCGGCTGCGACGCGTCGGGCGCGAAGCGGAGATCGCGGTTGGTCAGGATTCCGAGTAGCTTTCCGCTCTCGTCGGTGATCGGGACACCCGAGATGTGGTACGTCGCCATCAGCTCGAGCGCGTCCGACACGAGCGCGCCGGCGGGAAGCGTCACCGGCTCGACGATCATTCCGGACTCGGAACGCTTGACCTTGTCCACCTCGGCGACCTGTGCGTCGATGGAGAGGTTGCGGTGGACGATCCCCATTCCGCCTTCACGCGCGAGCGCGATCGCAAGACGCGCCTCGGTGACCGTGTCCATCGCGGCCGAGACGATCGGAATCTCGATCGTGATCGCGCGCGTCAGCCGCGTTGCGGTCGAAACATCGTTCGGGAGAACCCGCGACTCGGCCGGGACGAGCAGGACGTCGTCGAACGTCAGTCCCTCTTTCCCGAACTTCCGGTCGAGTTCCAGCAGCCGCTCGACCTGGCCTGTCTCTAGCTCGACTCCCATCGGGTCACGCTAGCACCCCGCCCCGACGTCAGCCGGCCACGGGCTCGAGCTCCCGAACGTCGACCGAGCTCTGCAGTTTCGACGCCTCGCGCGGCTCGAAGCGACCGGCTCCGACCTCGAGCGTCGAGGCAGCCCCGGCGGCCACCGCCGCGCGGAGCGCTTCCTCGAGCGGCTTCTCCGCGAGGCGCGCGGCGAGGAACGCCGCGAGCAGCACGTCCCCGGAGCCGACGGCGGAGACCGGCTCGACGTTCGGCGCATCGGCGCGGAACGAGGTTCGCTTTCGGTCCGCCCGGAAGAGGCCGAAGCTGCGCGTGTCGGAGGTGATCAGGACGTTCCGGGCGCCCATGTCGGCGATCCGGTCGAGCGCCATCGTGTAGTCCTCGTCGTCGCCGAACTCCTGTCCGACGAGCCCCTCCGCCTCTCGCTGGTTCGGGGTCACGAGAAATGCTTCCGCCTCCACGCCGAGGCGAAGCGGCGGCCCTTCGGAGTCGAGCACCGCCGGGACGTTGCGCCGGTTGAGATCGCGGATCGCCTCGGCGTAGAAGGAGTCCTCGACTCCGCGCGGCAAGGTCCCGGCGAAGACGACCATGTCGGCGCCACGCGCGAGGTAGCTGATCTTCTCGAGCAGCATCGCCAGCTCGTCGGGCTCGACGTGCGGGCCCCATTCGTTGATCTCCGTGTACGTGCCCGCCGTCGGGTCGACCACCGCGCTCGACGTGCGCGACTCGTCCGCGATGCGCACGAAGTCGTTCAGGATCGCCTCCGACGTCAGCTCCTCGACGATGCGCGTCCCTGTTCGCCCACCCGCCAAACCGGTCGCCACGACGGGAACGTCCAGCCGCTTGAGCGCGCGCGCGACGTTGATGCCCTTCCCGCCCGCGAGCGTGAGCCCCTGGCTCGCGCGGTGCCGATGGCCGAGCTGGAAGTTCGGCACCGTCAACGTCCGGTCGATTGCGGCGTTGAGCGTGACCGTCACGATCACGAGAACCAGTCTCCCACGTGACTGAACGTCCTGCCCGCGTAGAACCCCAATCGCCCGCCGAACGACGGCTTGACGACGCCACGCTCGGTGACGAGCGGTTGACGCGCGACGAGGCGCCGGCCGGAATAGACCCTCACTTCACCGACGCGCTGTCCTCGTGCGACAGGAAGCGAGAGCGCGCTCGGGGCGATCACGCGCTCGACGAGCGGCCGGTCGATCCGGACGGCTCGTGCCACCTGTCGCGCGGCGACGATCGGAACGGCCGCCTTGCCGTATCCGACACCGGCCCGCAGGTACACGCGCCCACGCGGCACCACCCACACCGGCCGGTAGCGCGAGATCCCCCACCGGAGCAACGACGCGAGATCGGCATTGCGTTGCGAACGAGTCGGGCTTCCGAGCACGGTCGTATAGAGCGTGACACCGTTGCGCTTCACCGCGGCGACCTCGCACCAACCCGCAGCGCTGGTGTGACCCGTCTTCACCCCGTACAGGCCCTTGAAGACGCCCAGAAGATCGTTCCACGTGTGCAAGCGGCGGCCGCCCGCGATCGTGTCGGTCCTGAGACGCACGACCGAACGGATCGCGCGGACGCGCATCGCGACTTCCGCAAGCCTGGTGACGTCGTACGCGCTGGAGTAGTGCCCGCGGGCGTCGAGCCCGTCAGGGCGGACGAAGTGTGTTCGGTCGAGCCCGAGCTCCTGTGCCTTCGCGTTCATCATCGCGACGAATGCGGCGCGGTCGCCGTTGCCCACGTAGTCGGCGAGCGCCACGGCCGCGTCGTTGGCGCTCTGGATCAGGGCCGCGCGGATCAGGTCGCCGACGGTGATTCGCTCACCTGCGCGCAGGTGCACGGTCGACTCGCCGACCGCTGCGGCATCCGAGCGGACGCGCACGACGTCGTTCCACTTCGCATGCTCGAGCGTGACGAGCACGGTCATGAGCTTCGTGATGCTCGCGATCGGGACGCGTGACCAGGCGCCGTGCTGCGCGAGGATCTCCCCGGTCTCCGGGTTCTCGACGATGAACGCGCGCGCCGACACGGGCGGCGCAGCCGCGTGCGCAGCGGCGGTGAAGGCGAGCGCCGCGAAGACGACGGCGCTGATCCGCAAGAACACGAGCGGGAAGGGTACTTGAGGCGCTATTTGATGCGGATCTTCTGCCCCACGGTGAGGGCCGTGGGATCGATGCCCGGATTGAGCGTCGTCAGCTCGTCCACCGTGGTGTTGTACTTCTGGGCGATGGAGCCAAGCGTGTCCCCGCTCGACGACCACGTAGTACTCGGCGCCCGGAGTCGTGGTCTCGGTCGTCGTGGTCGTGGTCGACCCTGACGGCGCGGTCAGGACGAGCTTCGTCGTGGTCGTGGCTGCGGTGGTCGTCCGCAGCCGTGCTGGACGGGGCTGGCCACAGTCGTGCTCGAGCTGCCGTTCAGACCCGCCTTGACCAGGATCGCCGCGATCGTCACCGCAGCGAGGAACGCGGCCGGCGCGCCATACCGCGTCAGCTGCTCACGCCTGCGCGGATCCACCGGCCGTCCGCTACCAGCCGGACACGGCCCACACTTCGCGGGCGTACTTCGAGGCCTCGGCTGCGGCGGCGCTCCGCCAGTCCATCCCGGAGACCCGGAAGGCGTAGATCACGTCGCGTGAGACGTTCACCAGCGCACTGGCGGGCCCGCTCGTGAACGCGCGGGCGACGTCCGCCGGTGTCGCGCCCTGCGCCCCCACGCCGGGCAACAGCAGGATCGCGCGCGGCAGCAACCGCCGCGCCTCACCGACGGCCCGCGGATGCGTGGCGCCGATGACCGCGCCCACGGAGGAAAGCCCGTGCTCGCCGACGAGGTCGGCGCCCCACTCCGCCACGAGCTCCGCGACCTGGTGCCAGACGTGGCGGCCGTCGGAGAGCACGAGGTCCTGCACCTCCGCGCCGCCTGCGTTCGACGTCTTGACGACGCAGAAGATGCCGGCGCCGTCACGGCGGCAAACGGCGAGGTAGGGATCGATCGAGTCGCGTCCGAGGTAGGGGTTCACCGTCAGCGCGTCCGCGAGCGGCGCCTTGCCGTTCGGCGACTCGAGGAACGCGGCGGCGTACGCGCGCGCGGTCGAGCCGATGTCCCCGCGCTTTCCGTCCGCGATCACCTGCAGTCCTGCGGAGCGCGAGTAGGCGCAGACATCCTCCAGCACGCGCAGCCCGTCCGGGCCGAGCGCCTCGAAGAAGGCGACCTGGGGCTTCACCGCGACGACGTACGGCGCGACCGAGTCGACGAGCCCGCGACAGAAGCGCCCGCATGCGTCCGCGGCTTGCTCGCGGCCGAGATGGGCATCGCCTTTCAGCTCGACCGGCAAGAGATCGGGCCGGGGATCGAGCCCGACGACGAGCTGCGAGCGCTTGCGCTCGACGGCCTCGGCGAGGCGGTCGGCGAAGTTCGTCGTCGCGACGGCGGCCATGCCTTGAGAGTACTGCCCTCCAAAGACGGCGAAGGCCGCGAGACGCGGCCTTCGCGGTTCTTGGAGGAAGGGCTTGAGTTAGCCGCCCTTGACGGCTGACTTGAGCTGGCTCCCCGCGGAGAACTTCGGCACCGTGGCTGCCGGAATGGTCACCTTCTGCGTCGGATTACGGGGATTCACGCCCTGACGTTCCTTGCGGTGCTGGGTCGTGAACTTCCCGAAGCCTGTGAAAGCCACTTCGCCGCCGCCCTTAAGCGTGTCTGTGATCGAGTCGAGGAAGGCGTCTACGGCCTTCGCCGCATCGCGACTCGAGAGGTCGGCGCGCCTCGCGACCTCGTTAACGAACTCCTGTTTCGTCAAGTCCCACTCCTCCTGTCGACGGTCGGATCCACGGGAAAGGACCCTAACAGTCGCATCGGACTGGCTCAACCATGCGGTTTTGCGGGTCTTTTCGCCGCCTCGAGGACCTCGCTCGCCCTGAAAATGGGCCGCAGGCGCACCGCTTGGCGGGCGAGGGCATCGGCCCCGCCCTCCTCACGGTCGACGACGCAGACGGCCGTTCTGACCGTGAGACCGGCGTCCCGCAGGGCCTTCACGGCGTCGAGCAGCGCTCCCCCGGACGTGACGACGTCCTCGACGAGGCAGACCATTTCGCCCCGCTCGTGGACGCCCTCGAGCCGATTCGAGGTGCCGTAGTCCTTGGCGGACTTGCGCACGATCAGAAACGGGAGGCCCGACGAGAGCGAGCCCGCCGCTGCCAGTGCAACGGCGCCGAGCTCAGGCCCGGCCAGTCGCATTGCCTCCGGCTCGAACTCGGCAACGGCCCGGGCGATCCGTTCGCCCACGGCGGCGAGGATGTCGGGCCGTGTCTCGAAGCGGTACTTGTCGAGGTAGTACTTCGAACGCTTCCCGGAGCGCAGAACGAAGTCGCCTTCGAGATAGGCGTGCTCGCGGATCGCGAGCTTCAGCTCGTCGTCGGTCAACGAGCTCTGGCGTTCCGGATGACTTCTCGCGCCAGCGGCAGCAATCTCTCCGCACCGGGAGAGCCGTTCGTGAGCGACAGCATCGACCCGTCCTCGAAATAGAGGTCGGCGCGCTCGCGACTCGCGCCCTGTCGACGGATGAACGCTGCGCCGGCGAGCATGCCACCGGCAACGCCGAGGGCTGCGGCGATGCTACGACGCATCCGGCTTCTTCCTCGTCGCCGGCTTGCGCGCGGCAGTCTTCTTCTTGGCGGACGCAGCGGTGGACGTCTTCTTCGCAGCCGTCGCCGTCTTCTTCTTCGCCGGCGTACCCTTCGCGGCGGGCTTCACGCTTCGGAGAGCTGACTTCAGGTCGTAGAAGACGAGCCCGGCCGTCGGATTTCCGCCGGTCGTCGCGGCGATGGACGTCTTGCCGTCGCGGACGACGAAGACGCTGCCTTCGCCCGTGGAGACCTCGAGCTGTGTGAGCACGCTCTCGCCGGTCTTGACTTCCTCGGCTGCGGCGAGCAACGCGCCTGCCGCCTTCGCCAGCTCATCCGCCCGCCCGCCTTCGGCGAGCGTCGAACCGGCGACCTTGCCCTGGTCGTCGAAGACCACGGCGGCCTCGATCTGGGAGGAGATCTCCGTCAGGTCGGCGAGTGCCTGCTGGGCGTCCATGTTCCGTGAAGCATAGGGATACTCCCGCGGCATGCGAGTCCGCCGACGGGATCTCCTGCAGAAGTTCTTCGCAGACCGCGGCCCGCATCTGGCCGCGATGATCGCGTACTTCGCTCTCCTCTCGTTCGTGCCTCTGACCTTCCTGTCGCTTTCGTTGCTGGGCCTGACCGGGCGAGCCGACGAGTCGTCCTTCCTCGTCCGGGAGATCAAGAAGACGCTGCCCGGCACGCCGATCGACCGCATCATCGACCTGGTCCACAGCGTGCAGGACAACGCGGCGACCCTCGGGATCATCGGCGGCCTCGCCCTCCTCTGGGCGTCGCTCTCGCTCTTCAGCGTGCTCGAGTCGGCGTTCAACATCGTCTACGGCCGTTCCAACCGGTCGTTCTTGCACGGCAAGGCACGCGCATTCCTGTTCATGGTCGGCTCGCTCGTAACGCTCTTCGTCGCCCTGCTCGCAGGATCGCTCGGCGTGGCCGCGCTGCAGGAGTACGCCGCAGGCTTCATCTCCAACGCTGCGATCGCCTACGCGCTGTCGATCGGTGTCTCGCTCATCGGCGTGTTCGTGTTCCTGGTTTCCTGTTACTTCTTCTTGACGAACGAGGACCTGACCGTCGTCGAGGTCTTGCCGGGGGCGATCTTCGCCAGCATCCTGCTGGAAGCGACATTCCAGGTGCTGCCGCTCTACCAGCGTTACGCCGACCTGAACCCGGCGCTGCGCGCTTTCGGCGCGCCGGCGATCCTCCTCGTCTGGTTCTACGTGATGTCGAACGTCATCGTCCTCGGCGCGGAGATCAACTGGTGGCTCGCCCGCCGCGCCGAGCAGCGGCAGGTCGAGGAACTAGCCGGTCTCGCCTAGGACTGTCAGCAGCGCGCGCGCGGCATTCGCTCGATGCGAGTTCTCTCGTTTCCAGTCGTTGCCCAGTTCGGCAACGGTCTGATCCCGACCGCTCGGGACGAAGATCGGATCGAAGCCGAATCCTTCGGTGCCGCGAGCCTCTACACCGATCCGCCCCTCGAGCGTGCCGGTGCCACGGAACTCTTCACCCGAAGGAGACAGGACCACGAGCTCGCTGACGTAGCGCGCGCCTCGCTCCTCCACGCCGCTCAGCTCACCGAGCAGCCAGGCGACCGGATCGGCACCGCCCGATCGAGCCGAATGGACGCCGGGACCACCGTCGAGCGCGTCCACCTCGATGCCCGAGTCCTCGCCGATCGACCACTCGTCGTCGTACGCCTGAGCGCGGCCGAACAGGGCCTTGCCCCGCGCGTTCTCGTAGTAGGTCTCGCCGTTCTCGGGCGGAAAGTCCTCTGCCACGAGCGGCTCGATCGTCCAGGTCGGCAGCAAACGCTCGAGCTCACGCGCCTTGCCGGCGTTCCGCGACGCGAGGCGCGCCTTCACTCCGCCCACCGCACCTCGACCGCGCTGTCGAACTCGCGCTCCCCCCAGTGGCGGCTCGGCAGAGCGCTAGCCGCGAGGTACGGCAACAGCTTCCTCCTGTGCGGTCGCGAGCTGACGCTCGCTCCCGTGGTGGAAACCATGTTTCCCCCACGAACCCCCTTCTTTTCCGTACGCCTCGACCTGCGCGCCGCTGAGATCGCCGCGCATGCCGAGGAGAACACGAGGGGAAACCTCCCGGTTTCCCCCAGGCCCCTTCCTCACGCCCAGCCAGACGCACGCGGGAGGCGAACTCATGCCCGAACCTTTACGGCGTCTGCCTGTGCGACGGCGAGCTCTTCGATCCCCTCGGCCGCGAGCTCGAGCAGCTCGTCGAGCCGCGCGCGGCTGAACGGTGTCTTCTCCGCCGTCGCCTGCACCTCGACGAGCGCACTGTCGCCCGTCATGACGACGTTCATGTCCACGTCGGCCTGCGAGTCCTCCGAGTAGTCGAGGTCGAGCAGCGTCTCGCCGGCGGCGATCCCCACGGACACCGCCGCGACGGAGCCGGTGAACGCCTTGGACAGCCCGAACTTGTCGAGCGCCCGGCGTGCGGCGACGTACGCGCCCGTGATCGCAGCGCAGCGCGTGCCGCCGTCTGCCTGCAGGACGTCGCAGTCGAGCCAGAGCGTCCGCTCACCGAGTGCTTCGAAGTCCGTGATCGACCGAATCGACCTGCCGATCAGTCGCTGGATCTCGATCGTCCGGCCGCCCTGCTTCCCGCGCGAAGCTTCCCGATCCGTGCGGTCGCCCGTCGAAGCGGGCAAGAGCGAGTACTCGGCGGTCAACCAGCCGCGGCCTTTGCCGTACAGCCACCGTGGCACGCCTTCCTGGATCGACGCCGTGCACAGCACCTTCGTCTTGCCCTGTGCGTACAGCACCGAGCCGTGCGGCTGCTCGAGGAAGTCGGGGATGAGCTCGAGCAGGCGCAGCTCGTTCGGCCGCCTGCCGTCGTTCCTCACGCCGGAGCTCCGAGCGCGGCGAGCTCGACGTGCTCAACCTCTGCCACGGGCAGCTGAAGGAAACGCGCGCCCATCTCGCGGAAAGCCTCGGGGTCTCCGGTCGTGAGGAAGCGGTACGAGCCTTCCCGGCCGACGTCGTTCTCGTAGCCCTTGCGCGCAAGCGTCTCGGCAACCTCGCGCGCGGTTTCGTCGGCGGAGAACACGAGTGCGACGTCGCGGCCGAAGACGCGCTGGAAGATCGGCCTGATCAGCGGATAGTGCGTGCAGCCGAGGATGACGGTGTCGATCTGCGCCTCCTTCAACGACGCGGCGTACTCACGTACCGCCTCCGTCGTCGCTGCGCCGAACGGGTCGTCGCTCTCGATCAGCGGCACGAGCCGCGGGCACGCAACGGCGACGAGATCGACGCTGGCGTCGAGGGCATGGACGAGCTCGGCATAGCGTCCGGAGGCGACCGTGCCTTCGGTTGCGAGCAGCCCGATGCGCCGGTTGCGTGTCGCCTGGACCGCGGCGTGAGCTTCCGGGGTGATCACCCCGACGACTGGGACGTCGAGTTCCTCCTGCAACTGGGGCAGCGCCGCCGAGGTCGCCGTGTTGCAGGCGTTGACGACGAGCTTCACGCCGTGGCCCTGGAGATAGGCCCCGATCTCTCGCGCGAACTGACGGACTTCCGCGAGGGGCCGCGGTCCGTAGGGCAACCTTGCGTGGTCTCCGAGGTAGACGAAATCCTCGTTGGGCATCGTGACGAGGCATTCGTGCAGGACGGTCAGGCCGCCCACGCCCGAGTCGAACACGCCGACAGGCCGCGGATCCACCCGGCGATCGTATAGCCGGGCTACGCTATCCACCTCGTGCGCCGCCTCTTGATCGTGCTCGCGGTCGCACTGACCGCCGCCCTCGTTCCGGCAGGTCGGGCTGCGGCGGGCGATTTCACCCAGACCGAGGTGAAGGTGACGATGAGCGACGGCGTGCGCATCGCCGCTAGCTACTTTCAGCCCTCCGGGACCCCTCCGGCTGCGGGCTGGCCGGCCGTCATGCTCCTGCACGGCCTCGGACAGACCCGGAACTCGTCGGACTTCGTCAACTGGTCGCCAAACCTCATGGCCCAGAAGTACTTCGCCTCCGAGGGCTATGCCGTGCTGACCTACGACGCGCGCGCACATGGAGAGTCCGAGGGGCTCTTCACGCTCGACGGCCCTCGTGAGCTCGCAGATCTTCGGGAACTGCTCACCTGGCTCACGACAACACATCCGGTCGACGCCGCACACGTCGGTGCCTACGGCGCCTCCTACGGCGGAGGGCTCGTCTGGCGAGCAGCGGTCGAAGGCCTTCCCCTTGCGGCGATCGCTCCCGCGGCGACGTGGACCGACCTGCGTGAAGCCCTCGCGCCACAGGGTCACGTACGTGCCGGAATCATCCTCGGCTTCTCCCAAGACATTCCCCGCGAGCGCTACGGGCCCGACGAACTGAAGCTGGTGAGCGACGCGATCGCCGAGAAGAACGTCGCGGCGATCCGAGCCTACCTCGCAACCCGCTCCACACGACCGCAACTCGGGAGCGTTCGGATTCCGACCTTCATGCTCCAGGGACGACGCGATTTCGCGTTCGACGCCGATCAGGCGATCGCAGCTTTCCGCGTGCTCAAGGGACCGAAGCGTCTCTACCTAGGCGACTTCGGCCATGCGCCCGCGGAGAATCCTCCGGCGGAATTCGACTACGCAGCGCTCGAGGTTCGCGAGTGGTTCGATCGCTTCCTCAAGGGAATTCCGAACGGCATCGACAAGCGGCCACCGGTCGAGATCGCGCCGGATCCCTGGAGCCAGCCAACGTCGTTCAAGGTCCTGCCAAAGCCGCGCACGCTGACGTTCGGCTTCCGCGGAGGACGGACGCTGTCCGCCGAAGGCAAGGTTGCGCGCACCACTACGAAGGTTCGCCACCTCGAGAGCTTCGGCACACCCATCGTGAAAGTCTCATTCGCGACGCCCACGGGTTACCGGCATCTCGTCGCGGTGCTAAGTGCGGTCACCCCGAGCGGCTCGGAGATCGTCATCAGCGACGGCGGCACGGACACCCAGACAAGCGGCAAGCAGGCGCGCACGGTCACGATCAGGTTGCAGAACGAGGTGACGTCGATTCCCGCAGGTTCTCGCCTCCGCGTCACGCTGGGAGCACGCAGCACCGTGCAGAACGTCGGGAACCTCGTGTACCTGATCCCCGTCCCGGAAGGTTCCGTCGCACATGTCGGGCGGATGACACTCACGCTTCAGGTCCTGCGCAAGCCCGTGTCCCATTGATCGCGCACATCGCGGCGGCCGCGCTCGCGCTTTCCACGCCCGCGGCGACACCGGGCGTCACGCCGACCCAGATCACGCTTGGAGCGACGATCCCTATCACCGGTCCCGCTGCCGCGTACGGATCGGTGGGCCGCGGCGCCGACGCGTACTTCAACTACGTCAACTCGAAAGGCGGCGTCTTCGGCCGCAAGATCGACTACAAGTACCTGGACGACGAGTTCGACGTCGCGAAGACGATCACGCTCACGCGTCAGCTCGTCGAGCAGGACCAGGTGTTCGCCATCTTCAACAGCGTCGGCACCGAGCATGCCCTTGCGATCCGTTCCTACCTCAACGACCGCAAGGTCCCGCAGCTCTTCATCGGCAGCGGCGTCTCCAAGCTGGCGACCGAGCACGCGAGGTATCCGTGGTCGATGGGCTATCTGCCGAGCTTCGCCGGCGAGGGCGCGGTCTACGGCCGCTACATCGCGGCGCATCGGCCGAAGGCGCGAATCGCGGTGCTCTACGAAAACTCCGACTTCGGCAAGGACATGCTCAACGGCCTGCGCCACGGGCTCGGGGGCAAGGGGAAGATCGTCGGCACGCAGGCATACGAGGTCGCGGACGCGGACGTCGCATCGCAGCTGGCGAAGCTCAAGAGCAGCGGCGCCGACACGCTCATGCTCTTCGCGACTCCGAAGTTCGCGATCTTCGGCTACGTCGGGGCCTTCCGCCTCGGGTGGCACCCGCAGGTCTACGTCACGTCGGTCTCGATCTCGCCGGACATCATGAAAATCGCCCGCGTCGCAACAAGCCGCAAACAGGTGGAGGGGTCGGTGTCGATCGCTTTCGTCAAGGATCCGACGGCGAAGCAGTGGGCGAAGGACCGCACCGTCCGGCTCTACAAGTCGATCATGCAGCGCTTTTTACCGAGCGCAAAGTCCGACGACGTGTTCAACTACTACGGAATGGCAGTCGCCTACACGATGGTGGACACGCTCCGGAAGGCTGGTCGGAACCTGACCCGCGCAGGCGTCCTCAAGGCGGCTACCCATCTCAACGAGGTGAATCCGTTCCTGCTCCCGGGGGTGCGGATCCAGACCTCGCCCAGCGACTACTACCCGATGGACAAGGTGAAGCTGGCGCGGTACAAGAGCGATCACTGGCAGTTCTTCGGAAACCTCGTGCGCGCCCGGGATTAGTGTGGTTTTGTCTGCATTCAGGCGGATAGATGGTTCATTTCCGACGGGCGCGCGGGCAGAGCCCGCACCCCCTGAGGGTCGGCACCGCAGGCGGCGCCTCAGTCAACTTGATCGGGAATCGCGCGTCTAATGGAGGGGCTTTCTCATTTCGAAGTAGGAAAGGAAGGGGTATGAAAACGATCATCAAGCTGGCCGTGCTCGCGCTTGCGGGCACCTCAGCGCTGGCTCTGGCGGGGAATGCGCTCGCAACCCAGAAGCTGAGCGTGAAACAGACCACCACCTCGCTCACGATCAAGGTGTCGCAGGCGCAGACCGACGCGCAGCCGGCGCACATCTCGATCTACGTTCCGAACGGCTACTCGATCAACGCCTCGGCAGCGCCGGGGACGCGGATCGGGTCGACGAGCGGCACCGTGTTCTCGCGCGACGCGAACATTCCGCTGCCGCTGTCCGGCGACGTCATCGCCGTGCCGCCGACGACGAACGCGCCCGGCTGCGACCCGGTTCCGCACATCGCGGTGTGGAACCTTGCCCTGTCCGTGGCAGGCCAGGCGATCAACATCCCGGTGCACGTCGACCAGACCTCCGGCGCCGAAACGGCGCTCGGTGCGTACAAGCTTGTCGTCTGCCTGGCCCCGGACGACGTTCCCGCGGGAACGCCGGGCCGCTCGCCGAACGGCGCCCGGCTACTCGACGCGACGTTCACGGTGGACAACGTCTTCACCGTGCCGGCCGGTCCGAGCATCTGGGACGCAATCACGACGCCTTGGGCGGGGGGTGCCCCGAACCCGGCAGGAACGGTCGAGACGCGGGCCTTCGTCGCCAATGGCACGGTCACGCTCGCCAAGGCGGTAAACGCGAAGAGGCGACTCGTCAAGTTCTCCGGCAAGGTGACGCAGGCGGGTGCTGGTGTGGCAGGCACCAGGGTCACGATGCTTCTCAATGGGAAGGCAACGAAGTTCACGGCGCGGACGAACGCGTCGGGCGCTTACAGCGTCGTGCTGAAGAAGACCGGCAAGAAGTCGACCTCCACGTTCCAGGCACGGACGGTGGTCGCCGAGCGCGACATCACCTCTGTGGGATGTGCCTCGCCGACCCCCGGGATACCGGGTGGCTGCGTGAGCGCAACGGCCTCGCCGTTCACCGCGGTGAGCGCCAGAATCCGAATCCGCATCTAGACGGACTGGAGCAGGCGATTCGAGACGGGGCCCCAATTGGGGGAGGGCCCCGTCTCGTATGCTGGCCTCGTGGCTGAGATCCGGATCGGCACGTGTTCCTGGGCCGACGATGCGCTCTCGAAGCACTGGTATCCGCAGGGCGTGAAAGCGGGGGAGCGGCTGGCGTACTACGCCGAGCACTTCGACACCGTCGAGGTCGACTCCACGTACTACCGGCTGCCCGACGAGGAGATGGTGCAGCGCTGGGCCGAGCGAACGCCTGACGGGTTCGTCATGCACGTCAAGGCGTTCGGCCTGATGACGCGCCATCCGGTCAAGGTGGAGTCGCTGCCGCCCGACCTGCGCGACGAGGCGCCGACGGACGAGCGAGGCCGCGTCGAGCGGCCGTCGAGGGAGTTTCGCGGCGAGGTCTTCCGCCGGTTCCTTGCTGCGCTCGAGCCGTTGCGAGCGACCGGGAAGCTCGGAGGGATCCTGTTTCAGTTCCCGCTCGTACGTCGTCTACAAGGACCGTTCGCTCGACTATCTCCAGTGGGCGCGGGAGCAACTCGGCGAGGACGAGCTGCTCGTCGAGTTCAGGCATGCGAGCTGGCTCGACGACGAGCACCGCGACGACACGCTTCGGTTCCTCGAGGAGCTCGGCGCGGCGAACGTGATCGTCGATGCGCCACGCATCGACGGAGCGAAGAATCTGATCCCGACGATCCCGGCGCTCACGAGCCCGACGGCGTACATCCGCTTCCACGGGCGGAACGCGTCGACGTGGAACAAGCGGGGCGGCAGCGCCGCCGATCGGTTCGACTATCTGTACTCCGACGACGAGCTGGAGGAATGGGTGCCGACGCTGCGCGAGCTGTCCGGCGAGGCCGAGCAGGCCTACGCGTTCTTCAACAACAACGCCACGAGTCCCGACGGGCACGGTGGGCGGATGGCGCAGGCTGCGGCGAACGCGAAACAACTGCAGCGCCTCCTGCAGGAGGCGAAGGTGCCGGTGAGCTCGAAGAGCTGATGGACGTTCTGGCGATCATCCACGGCGAGAGCGTTCGCTCAGGTGTGTTCGGAGACATCGTGCGCGAGCGAGGCCACGGGCTCGAGGAGTGGAGCCTTGCCTGGGACACGCCACTGCCGAAACCGGTCGACGCGTACGGAGCCGTGCTGGTCTTCGGCGGCGCCATGCACGCCGACCAGGATCTCCACCATCCGTGGCTCCGCGAAGAAGGCTTCTTCCTGCAGCGGCTGCTCGACCTCCACCTGCCGGTGCTCGGCATCTGCCTCGGAGCGCAGCTGCTTGCGAAGGCCGCACAAGCGTCCGTCCAGCCGGCGAGTGAGTTCGAGATCGGCTGGTTTCCCGTCGAGTTGACGGACGCGGGCGTCGAGGACCCGGTGCTCGGGCGGCTACCGCAGACCTTCGAAGCCTTCCAGTGGCACTACTACGACCACGGGATCCCGGCGGGCGGAGTCGAGCTCGCGCGGAATCGGATCTGCACGCAGGGATTCAGGCTCGGCGAGAATGCGTGGGGCGTCCAGTTTCATCCGGAGGTGACCCTCGCCCAGGTGGAGAACTGGATCGAGGAAGAGGAAGACCTTCCGGTCGACAGGAACGTGTTGCTCACGGAGACCCGGCAGCGGATCGACGACTGGAACAAGCTCGGCCGGGACATGTGTGCCGGTTTCGTCGAAGCAGCCGAGCGCGTAGCCGCCCCGGCTTAGGCCCAAAGAGCCAGGGTCTGACCCCAGCTGTTCGGGACTAACCTCGCTCGAGCGGCAGGTCGTCGTGGCGCGACCACTCGTGCCACGAGCCGGCGTAGTTGCGGGCTCGATAGCCGGCGGTGCGGAGCGCGAAGGTCGCCAGCGAGGAGCGCGAGCCCGAGTGGCAATAGGCGACGATGTCGTTCGGATCGCCGACGCGCGCACGGATCTGATCGGCGGGAAGAGGCTGGCCGGGACCGGCGAACAGATCCTCGACGGGCACGTGGCGTGCACCTGGGATCCGCCCCTGCCGCGGGTCGCACGGATAGCCGTGCTTGCCTCTGAACTCGTCCTCCGTGCGCACGTCGAGGATCATCAGCGTCTCGTCGTCGAGCCTGCCGGCTAGCTCGGCTCGCGTCGGGATCGCGTCGAAGCGCGGCTCGAACGTCGTCTTCACCGGGTGCAGCTCCACCTGGCCGACCTCCAGGTCGTGAGGCCACGCCGCAACCCCGCCGCGCAATACGGCGACGCGCGGATGGCCGGCGAGCTCTGCCATCTGCGCGGCGGGCATGGAGCCGACACCGTCACCACGGTCATAGAGAACGAGTCGCTCTTCGCCCGTCACTCCGTGACGCCGAAGCCTGAGCCCGACCTCGGGTGCGAGTGCCTGCAGCATCTCCGGGTCGCTCATGGGCGGCGGCGATCCGAGCACGAGCGGCCGCGAGCCCGGGATATGCCCGCGCGCGTGTGCGTTCGGCCCGCGCACGTCGCCGAGGAAGAGATCCTCCGCTCCGAGCTCGGCCTCGAGCCAGGCGACGTCGACGATGGAGGGCAGCTCAGACACGTTGCAGGAATTCGCTCAGGACGTCGTTGAACTCGGTGGGCCGCTCGATGTTCGCGAGATGACCAGCGCCGTTGAGCTCCACCACGTCGAAGCCGCCGAGCTCGCTCGCGGAGACGAACGGATCGAACTCGCCGATCACGAACCGCACGGGCCCCGAAAAGGACCGGGCCACCTCGGTCGAGTCTTCGCGATCACGGATCGCCTCGACGGCGCCGACGAGGCCGTCGGCATCTCGATAGAGCAGCGCTTCGTCCGCCACGCCGTAATCGTGGAACAGCTTCGGGCGCATCATCCGCCACAACCCGTCTGGACCGTCGGCTCGGATCAGCTCGATCGTGTCCGCGCGCCCGGCCCGGCGTTCGTCCGAGTCGGCATCCGGGCGTGCACCGAGGAGCAGCAGTCCGCGCACCCGCTCGGGCGCAAGCCGCGCCAGCGCGAGGGCGCAATATCCGCCCATCGACGCGCCGACGACCGCGAGCTCGCCGTCTGTCTCGGCGGCAATCGACTCCGCCCAGGCGTTCATGGTGCTACCGCGCCCGTACAGACGCGGCGCAATGACGTCGTGCCCCTCGAGCACGGGGCGCTGGAGCTCCCACATCCGTCTCGTCGAGCGGAAAGGCGTGAAGCAGGAGAACCGTCACAGAGATGCGACGACTTCGATCTCCGCTGCAATGGACGGCCGCTCCTCGAGCCTCGCAACCCAGTCCGCCAACGCGGAAAAGCGACTCAGGTCGACGTCGAGCCGATCGCGGGCGCGCAGAATCCAGGGCACGTACGCAATGTCGGCGAGCCCGAACTCGCGTCCGCTCAGAAAAGGCCGGCCCTGTAGAACAGCGTCGAGCTCTCCGAGTGCGCCGTCGAGCCGACCGGCCGCACCGTCCTCACCACGTCGAAGCGCGTAGTACGGCCGAGAGAGCTCGTCGAAGCGGAAGACGAGCATGCGACCGAGGGCACGCTCGGCAGGATCCGCGGGCCAGAGCGGCGGCTCGGGATAACGGTCGTCGAGGTACTCGTCGATCACCGCGGACTCGGCGAGCACGAACGTGTCCTCCTCGAGGACAGGCACGCGGCCGAGCGGGTTCTTCTCGTAGATCCACGCCGGCCGGTCGTCGAGGTCGACCTCGACCGTTTCGTACTCGATTCCCTTTTCCGCGAGCGCGATCCGGACTCGCGCGCAGTACGGGCAACGATCAGCGTCGTAGAGCGTGATCACCGTTCGATCCTAGCCTCGAGTCCGAGCACGTCGGCAATCTGACCGAGCAGCTCCCGCGCGGGAGGAAGCTCGGCCGGATCAGAGGCGATGCGCGCAACCGCGCGGACCCGCGCCGGATCCGCTCCGGTCAGCCGCGACGCGAGCGTCGGGTTCGCGGAGAGGGAAAGCTCGTCGGCCTTGCTCAGCTCGCCGTAGTACGTCGGCACGGACAGATACTCGTCGACCATGCGTCCGCGCTCGAAAAGCAGGAACCGGACGACCGCTTCCTCCTCCAGCGCGAGCGCGACGACAGGGACACCCATGCGCTCCGACAACTCCGTCCCGAGTCGCCGCTGTGCGCTGCGATTGTGGTCGCACAGCTCCTCCACAACCGTCACCCAGCCGTTTTTCGACGCAGTCACCTCGGAGAAGGACGAGCGCCCGAGTCGCGGCATGAACTGCGTGACCGCGCGCTCCACTCCGGCCTCGTCGTCCGTCTGCACATGGATCGAGCCGAACGAGTCCGGAGGATCCTCGCTGACCAGCTGCTCGGCGAGGACGCTCACAGGCGCGACCATGAAGAGGTCGACGGGCGTGAAGCCGAGGCGGTCGTACAGCCTGCGCGCATCGGCGTTTCGGAGCAGCACCTCGAGGCTGACGTGGTCGAGGCCTCGCTCGCGTGCCGGCTCGAGGACCTCCGTCAGCAGGGCGCGGCCGATCCCTTTGTTGCGCGCGCCCGGGCGGACGTAGAAGTCGGTGATGTGCGCGGTCTTCCGCCCACGATCGCCGAGGACGCAGAAGATGAACCCGACGGGGCGCCCTTCCTCCTCGGCGAGCACCGCGATTCCCTTGCGCACGGTCTCCAGGAGGTCCGGCCACGCCTCGTCCCAGGTCTCGAGCAGATAGGCCGGACCGCCGAGCTCCTGCTCGAACTCCTCCCAGAGCTCGCGCACGACTTCGCGGTCTTTCGCGGTGGCGGGGCGGATCGTCATCGGTAACGGAGCATGGCGAGGAGGTAGTGGGCGCTCAAGTTCTGAAATGGATGAAAGCGGACGCCCGCGGCACGAACGTCCGTCACCTCAGGGTAAAGCGCGAGCACCGCCTTACGCAGGGCGAGGTCGCCGGCGGGCCAGGCCTCGGGCCGCCCGAGGTAGCGCCCGAGAAACCAGTCCGCGCTCCACTCGCCGATGCCGCGTAGCGCCGTGAGCCGAGCCTTTGACCTCCTCGTCCGGCAGCGACTCGAGCTCGTCGAAGTCGAGGTCGGCCCTGGCGATACCGAGCACGTATTCCGCCTTACGGCGCGAGAAGCCGAGCACGGCGAGGTCGTCCTCGCTCGCCTCCGCGACCCGCTCGCACGTCGGAAAGGCGACCGCCAGTTCGCCGGGCACGCCAAAACGTTCGATGAAGCGGCTGCGTACCGCGAAGGCTGAATGAAGTGACACCTGCTGCGCGGTGATGGAGGACACGAGCGCCTCGAAGGGATCCGGCGCGAGCGGCGGGCGGTAGCCGGGAAACCGGCGCACCGCCTCGGCCAGCACCGGGTCGCCCTGCGCATGGGCGTGGAACGGCGGTAAGTCGAGCTCGAGGCCGAGAAGCTTCCGCACCGCCGGCTCGATCCGGTCGTCCAGCGGCTCGACGTCCACGCCCTGGACCAGCCGGTGAGATACGCACTTCGCGTCCGTCGACGACTCGATGCAGACCGCCGTCGTGCCAGACGTTCGCTCGATCCACGCCCCAGAAGGTGAACCGGTCGAGCGAAAGGTCGAAGTCGTAGGGCTGCGGAACGGCGAGCAGGGCCACGCCCGCAGTGTGCGCCAACGAGCGCTCGCGGGTGAACTGCTAGCCTCGAGTCCTCGCCGAGCCTCAAAGAGATGGGTCGGCGAATCTCCTCTCACAAGCGCTGCGGGGAAGCAATGTGCGGCCGACCCATTCAGCGGGGTCGGCGATCACCCGCTCGACGACCGGAGAAGACATGACGAATACCGAGAAAGTCACGTTCCAGACGGGTGGCGCGTTCCTCCGCGACACGCGTGTCGAGGTCGAACGCCATCTCTCGGCCCCGCACGCTCGAGTGCGTGCGTCGCGCCGGCTGTATTTCAAGGCTCCGATCGCCGTGGGACTCATCCTCAGCTCCTGGACGGTTCTCCTCTTTGCGCAGCCGGATGCCGTGACAGTTGCTTGGTGTCTCGGCGGTCTTCTCACCGGCGCCACACTCGTTGCCTTCTGCGTCCAGCACGACGCAAACCATGGGTCGTACTTCAAGAGCCGCCGCTACAACCACCTCGTCGGGTGGACGGCGGACGCGCTCCTCGGCTTCAGTAGCTACGCCTGGCGTGTGAAGCACAATGTCGCGCACCACACCTACACGAATGTCGACGGCTACGACGACGACATCGAGAAGACGCCGTTCGCCCGATTCTCGCCGATTCAGCCGAGGCGGCCGTGGTACCGATTCCAGCATCTGTACGTGTGGCCCCTGTACTCGCTGATGGGGCTCCGCTGGCAGACGCTCGGCGATCTAAACAGCATCCGGCAAGGCTCCATCGGCCAGAGCGCCCTGCGATTCCCCACCGGTTGGACATTGGCCGGCCTGGTCGGCGGGAAGCTGTTCTACATCAGTTGGGCAATCGTCCTGCCGCTGCTCGTGTATCCCTGGTGGGTGGTCGCGTCCGTGTACGTCGGACTCAGCATGGCGGGGAGCATCGTGATGGCGATCACGTTTCAGCTTGCGCACTGCGTCGAGGAGGCGAGCTTCGCTTCACCGGCCGATGTGGTATCCGAGAGTCGTGTCTGGGCTGTTCACGAAGTCGAGACAACTGTCGATTTCTGCCCCCGAAACAGGCTTCTCACCTGGGCGCTGGGCGGGCTCAACTATCAGATCGAGCACCATCTCTTCCCCAAGCTCCCGCACACCCTTTACCCGGAGATCGCTCCGATCGTCGAGCGCAACTGCCTGCGCCACGGCGTGCGCTACACGGTCCAGCCGTCGCTCCGAGCGGCGCTTCGCTCTCACTTCCGGCACCTTCGCGTGCTGGGACGTGCAGGGCTGCGCGCGGAGCTCGAGATGGGCTGAGCCCCGGGCTAGCCGTTCAGCTGCAGCGCGCGCAGGCCGCGGAAATCGACCCAGACACGCTCCCCACCCACCACGATCTTCATCAGGACGTTGCCGCAGTGCGGGCAGCGAAAGGCGAGACCCGCGCCGCGATAGAGACGAACGGCCCCGACCTCGCCGGCGGTCCCGCAGCCGTCGCACGTTCCGACTGCGGTCGTCATCTCGGAGCCGAAGATCTCGTGGAGCAGGCCTGCAGCCGCGTTGCCGTCGAGCATCAATGCGTCCATCTCAACCTCCTGTTGGGCCGAAGCGCTCGGTCTTGATCCGCGCCGGCTCGTGGCCGAGCTCTACGAGCCCGCTCGCTACCGCCTCGACGAACGGTGTCGGGCCGCAGACGAACGCGACGGCGAGCTCAGACGAGACCGGCCCTACTTCGCGGAGCAGGTCGGTGTCGACACGGCGGCCGTAGCCGTCCCAGCCCTCAGGCTGTGCGCGCGTCAGCGTGTACACCACATCGAAGCCGTCGCCGCGAGCCTCGAGCTCTGCCAGCTCGTCCCGGTAGATCACATCGTCCCAGCTTCGCGCCGAGTAGAGCAGCCGCGTCGGAATCCGGCTGCTCTCCAGCGCGCGTTGCCGGGCCATCGCCATCAGCGGCACGATTCCCGAGCCGCCTGCGACGAGGAACACTGTGCCCTCCGCGTGCGGGTTCCAGACGAAGTAGCCGCCGACGGGACCGCGCAGCTCGATTACGTCCCCGGTGCGGAGCTCATCCGTGAGGTACGGCGAGACCTCACCGTCGTCGAGGCGCTCGACGGTCAGATCGATCCGCGGACCGTTCGCGGCCGACGCGATCGAGTAGCTGCGCTCTGCCTGATAGCCGTCATCCGCGGTCAGCCGGACGTCGACGTGCTGACCCGCACGGTGTCCGGGCCAACCCGGCACGTCGAACGTGATCGTCTTCGTCTGACTCGTCTCCGGCGTGAGCTCGACGACCTTGGCGGCGCGCCAGTTCAGTCTCCCCAGTACCGCTGTTCCTTCCACGGGTCGCCGTAGTTGTGGTAGCCGTTCTGTTCCCAGAAGCCGGGCTCATCCGTCGCTGCCAGTCGCAGCCCGCGCACCCATTTGGCGCTCTTCCAGAAGTACAGGTGCGGGACGAGCAGGCGCGCCGGACCACCGTGCTCGGGATCGAGCGGCTCTCCGTCGAACGCGAAGGCGATCCACGCCTTGCCCTCGGTCAGGTCCTCGAGCGGCAGATTCGTCGTGTAGCCGCCGTCGCAGAACGCGACCACGTACTCGGCGGTGGTGTCGACTCCGTCGAGGATCGTGTCGAGCGAGACGCCCTCCCACTCCGAATCGAGCTTCGACCACTTCGTCACGCAGTGGATGTCGACGGTGACCGGCTCGCTCGGTAGCGCGCGAAACTCGTCCCAGCTCCAGCGCCTGAGCCCGTCCACCTCGCCTGTGATCGTGAGATCCCAGTCGTCGAGCGAGGTGTGCGGTGTCGGCCCAGCCGAGAGCACCGGGAAGTCGTCCGTGACGTACTGGCCGGGCGGCACGCGGTCGCTTGGAGCGTCATCGCGGCGCCGGCCCCTGAAGCCACGCGAGATCGGCGGCATTTCCTCCTCCTTCCCTCTCTGATCCAGTTCAGACTGGCGGACCAGGGCCTGCGTTACAAGCATGAGTGAGTCGGACCGACCGAAAGGAGAGCATGATGAGCGATCACGAGGTCGTCAGCCGCGAGGAATGGGCGGCTGCCCGCGAGGAGCTGCTCGCGCGTGAGAAGGAGCACACCTGCCTGAGTGACGAGCTGGCCCGGCAGCGGCGCGAGCTGCCGTGGGTTCGCGTCGAGAAGGAGTACCGCTTCGAAACCGACGAAGGCACGCGCAAGCTGGCGGGGCTGTTCGACGGCCGCAGCCAGCTGCTCGTCTATCACTTCATGTTCGGACCACGACGAGTACTAGCGTCAGGTGGGCGATCTCTTTCTCGAACTGCTCCCGCTCGCGATCGTGTGCGCCCTTTCGCCGTGGGCGATAGTCGCTGTGATTCTGATGCTCGCCTCCGACCGGCCGTCGAACTCTGTCGTGTGGCTCGTCGGCTGGACGCTGTCCACGATGGCGATCGGCGTCGTGGTCGTTGTTTTCCTGAACGGGCACGATTTCTCCAGCAACAGCACTCCAACGACTGTGGCGTGCGTCGTTCAGGTGTTGCTGGGCGTGCTGCTCCTCTTGGCTGCGGGACGGTTCTGGGCGCGGAGGCCTGCCCGCACTGGGAAGCTTCCGAAGGAGCCCGGGTGGATGACGCGGATCGGAGAGCTGAGCCCCGTGTGGGCGTTCCTGATCGGCGCCTTCTGGATCAACACGACAGTCGTCATCGCGGCCGGTGTCGACACCCTTCGAGCGGACCTCTCGAACGGACAGTCGCTGGTCGTGTTCGCGGCGTTTACCTTGGTCACCGTGTCGGTGCAAGGAGGGCTGATCCTTTACGCCTACGCGCTGCCAAAGCGCGCAGCGATTGGCCTCAAGGCAATCCGGGAATGGATCGCGCGAAACCAGCAAGCGGCGCTCGCAGTCGTAGCGCTCGTGCTCGCGGTCTGGTTCGCCGGCCAGGGAATCCGCGGCCTGCTGGGATAGCACTACCTTTGTTCGCCTTCACCCGGATCGGATGAAGGTCGACTAACCTATCCACGCCAGACTTTGTCCAGCCGGAACACGATCCGGGATCGAATCAGGGAGGAACGAGATGCCCTTTAGACGACGACGCCCGCTGCTGCGTGCAGCAGCCGTAGGCGGGGTTGGGTACGCCGCCGGGAAGCACGCCGCCAAGGCGGGACAAGAGGCTGATCCGAATGCACCGGCCGAGGAGCCCGAGGCGGCTGCGGATCCGAATCAAGATGCGGATCCGGCCGCGCCTTCGGCAGACCAGAGCATGGAGGAGCTGACCAAGCTGAAAGGGCTGCTCGACAGCGGCGTGCTCACGCAGGCCGAATTCGACGCGCAGAAGCAGAAGATCCTTCAGAGCATGTAGGCGGGGGCCAGGTGGCGCGACCATTCGACTCCTCGCGCCTGGCCGCGGCCAGTGAGCCGCGAATGCCTGCCGGCTCGGAACTGACGAGCCGGCGGCTCGACGTACTCGGCGTACGAATTCACGCACGCACGGGTGGAGAGGGACTGCCCGTGGTGCTTCTCCATGGGTACGGGGTCTCGGGCAGCTACATGCTCCCGCTCGCGCGGTCGCTCGCTCCCTCCTTCTCGGTTTTCGTGCCGGACTTGCCGGGGTTCGGCCGGAGCGAGCAGCCGCCCACCCCGCTCGGAATCGCCGACCTTGCCTCAGCGCTCGGAGACTTGCTGGACGCGGCCGGGCTCCAGTGTCCCGCGTTCGTTGCGAACTCGATGGGTTGTCAGGTGGTGACGGAGCTCGCGGTCCGTCGGCCAGGACGCGTCGGACCGATCGTCCTCATCGGTCCGACTGTCGATCCGCAGCGGCGCAGCGCGCGCCGCCAGTTATTCGACGCGCTCCGTGATGCAGCGCGCGAACCTGGGTCGCTGCTCGCGCGCGCGGCTTGCGACGACGTTCGCTTCGGCGTCGCAGCGCTCCTGGCGACGGCACGGTCGGCGCTCGCCGATCGGATCGAGGAGCGCCTGCCGCTGATCACGCAGCCGGCGCTCGTCGTACGCGGCGAGAACGACGGGTTCGTGGGGCAGACGTGGGCGGAGACGGCCGCGGCCCTACTGCCCCGCGGTCAACTCGTGGTCGTTCCCCGGCAACCGCATGCCGTGCACTACACCCGGCCCGACCTCGTCGCCAGAATGGTCGAAGCGCTCGTCGCCGAGGAAGTCGAGCAAGTGGGCAGCCAGCTCCCCTGGCGCTTCCCACATCGGCACGTGCCCGCAGTGGAGACGCACGAGCCGGGAACCAGGCAGGACTCCCTGCCATTCCGCGGCGATCCGCGCGGGAAGCAACCGGTCGTCCTCGCCCCAAATGAGTAGCGTCCGGGCCTGGATCGACGCGAGCTCCACGCTCAGGTCCCGGTGGGATGCGAATAGCGCCCCGCGAATGAGGCTGAACGGTCCAGCCCGTATCGCATCGTGCGTGATCGTCGGCAAGCGACCACGGACGTCGTACAGCGTGCCGAGCAGCCGGGCGCCGCGACTGAGCACGGTGTTCCCGCAGGGGATCCCGGCTGGGGCGACAAGCGCAAGCCGGTGGACACGGTGCGGCTCCTCCGCAGCCAACTCGGCCGCGATCAGCCCGCCGAGCGAGTGGCCGATGAGATCCACGCTCTCGAGCTCGGCTGCCTCGAGCCAACGGCCGAGCCAACCCGTCAGCTCGGCGGCGGGAAGTTGCCGCCCCAGCCGAGGCAGGTCGACCAGGTGAACACGGCGCCGCTCGGCCAGGGGCTCGAGGACCGGCTCCCACCAGCGCCAGGACCCTGAGAGCCCGTGGACAAGAACAAGGGTCTTGCCGGCGCCGACGACCCGATGCTCAGTCGGCAAACCGTCGACGAGGAGCTCCCGAATCTCCACGACGATCAGTTTGGCAGCCGTACGCACGGCAGTCGAAACGTCTTCATGGGCCTCGTGGTGACGACGGGCCGGATCAGCGCGACGACAGGCCGGTTAGTGCTCTTGCCGGCGCGGGTGCTGGCGCGCTCGCCGCTCGTCGGGCCGCTTCGAGGCCGGACCGAAAGGCTCGCCGAGACGGGGCGAAACGCCGAGATCGACGCGCGTCGACGGCTCGAGTCAGCGGCCGAGGGTGTGCTCTCCGCGCCCGAGGCCGAGCACGTGGTCGATGGTGTCCTCGCGGGCGCACTGCCGGAGGCGGTCGCACGCTCGCTGATCGAGCATCGAGTTGTCGAGCGGCTCGTGGCCGAAGTGCTCACCACCGTGGAGCTCGACCGAGAGATGGTGTCGGCGCGCGAGGCCGAGCGGACCGAGCGGCTCGTCAGTCAGGCGCTAGCCAACCCGGCACTCGAGCGTGTCTTGGCCGAGGCACTGGAGAGCCGTCTGACGCTCGACCTCACCGACCAAGTGGTGCGCAGCCCCGCGTTCAAGCGCGTGCTGACAGAGGTCCTGGGGAGCACTGAGCTACGCGCAGCCCTCAAAGGACAGTCGATGTCGTTCGCCGGGGAGTTGGTCACCGGGCTCGGCCAACGCCTGCGCAAGCTCGACGATGTGATCGAGCGCGGACCGCGCCGCTGGTTTCGGCGAGCGCCCCGCTCTCAAGTCGAGGCGGGTGGTTCGGTGCGCGTTCCCTATGCCGGGATCGCGACCCGGGGCGTTGCGCTCGCTGTCGACGCGGCACTCGTGACCATGATTTTCCTGACCGGTACCGCCGTGATCGGACTCGTCGTCTCGCTCGTCTGGAATCCTCGCCCGGCCTCGGTCGTGGGGACGGTGATCGCCGTCGCCGGGTTCCTCGTAGAAGTCGCCTACTTCACCGGATTCTGGTCGACTGCCGGCCAGACGCCGGGGATGCGGCTTCTCCACCTCCGCGTCGTCGCTGCCGGCGGTTCCGCACCAGGCTTCGGACGTTCGCTCGTGCGCCTGTTCGGACTCATCGTGGCGATTCTTCTCCTCTTCACCGGCTTCCTGCCGGTACTCGTCGATGATCGGCGGCGCGCCCTGCAGGACTTCCTCGCAGGCACCGTGGTCGTCTATGACGACGATGCTCACTCCGACGCGATCGCGTAGTCAGGAGGGTGACCATCGGTCGCCAGAGCAACGGGGCAGGTGCCGCGTCACCGGCGACAGCGGGCCAAGAGTCGTCCCGTATTGCCCTAGGCCCCTTCACGATCATCATCCCGTTCGGGTGATCACAGGACCCCTAGTCCTTGAGAGGGTCGAGGTCTGCGCCTCGAAAGAAGACAACTTGGAGCACGGATAAGGCCCGCGATGGTGTTGGAACGACGATCTCACCGGACGAGGCCACGCTTGCTTGCCGCCGAGGCGTTCATGCTCGGTTACCCCTCGTTTTGATGGACATCACTTGAGCAAGAAGCGCGGACTGCTTGTCTGGGGCCTCTTCGCCGTAGCGACGATCCTGCTGTTCGTTTCGTCGCTCACGGTCTGGGCGAAGCGTCAACTGCTCGACGACCAGGCGTGGGCAAACTCGTCGACGCAACTGCTGGCAAATGACGAGGTTCGCGGAGCGATCGCGCAGAAGCTCAGCGACGGACTGTTTCAGCAAATCGATGTGGAAGCCCAGCTTCGTGAGCGGCTGCCGCCGCGGGCGCAGGCAGCCGCCGCCCCGCTGGCGGCCGCGCTCCAGAACAACGTCGGACCCGCCGCCGCCAACAGGTTGCTGCAGCGACCGAGGGTGCAAACGCTCTGGCAGAACGCCAACAAGCGCGCCCACGCGGCTGTTGTGAGGGTGCTCGAGGGCAAGGACCTAGGCCCGAACGGAAACATCTCGACCGCCAACGGTGAGGTCACGCTTGACCTGAGACCGGCGATCACGAGGCTGGCGACGCGGCTTGGTATAGAGGACAAGCTGAAGGCGAACGCCGATCCGACCGCCGGCCAAATCGTGCTCATGAAGTCGGACCAGCTCGGGGCCGCGCAGACCGCGGTGAAGATCCTCAAAGCGCTGAGCTCGCTGCTCCTGATCGCAGTCTTCGCCCTCTTCGCACTTGCGATCTACCTCGCGCGGGGGCGTCGACTGTGGCTGCTGGGCGCGACCGGGGCGAGTCTCGTGTTCGTTGGTCTACTGATCGGCTCCCTCAGGCGCTTCGTGGGCGGGGTGGTCGTCGACTCGCTCGTCAAGACGGAGGCGAACAAGCATCCCGTCAGCGTGATCTGGGGAATCGAGACGAGCATCCTGCGAGACATCGGGATCCTGCTCGTCGTCTACGGCGCGCTGGTTCTCATCGCTACGGCCCTCGCGGGCCCGAATCGACCTGCACTCGCTTTCAGGCGGTGGCTCGCACCCATCTTCAGACATCATCCGGTCGCCGTCTGGGCCACAGGCATCGGTGTGTTCCTGCTCCTGCTCGCAGTGGGACCGAGAGCCGGCAACCGCCAGCTAGTGGGCCTCGCAATCCTCGCCGTCACGGCAGCCATCGCCATCGAGGCGCTGCGCCGGCAAACGCTGCGGGAGTTCCCGGAGGATCGGCCCCCGGCGGTCGGCAAGGCTCCTGGAGCGACCTAGCGCGACCCCGACCGTCTCGAACGACGCGCCCGGCCGCGATTGCGGCCGGGCGCGTGAGCTCTGGGCTAGCCCGGGTCGATCGAGCCGAAGAGCCCGTCCGTCTCGTCGTTCGGGCCCGCGGTGAAGAAGAGCGTCTTGCTCGGGCCGGCACTGCCGTCGTTCCCGAACTCGAGCGCCCAGAGGCCGTCGATTGTGATCGGCTTGCCGTCGGTTCCGCGCAGCTCGCCACGGTGCTCGAAGTTGCCGTTCGGCTGCAGTGCGTAGGCGTTGATCTGACCGTCGCCGAAGTTGCCGACGAGCAGGTCGTTCGCAAACCGACCGAAGCTCGCGGGAGCCATTGCGAGCCCCCACGGGGCGTTCAGCTGGCCGTGCTGCGCGACTCGGCCCTGCAGGTTGCCGGCCGTGTCGTAAGCGTCGACGAAACCGAGCCCTTGACCGTGCACGTCGTCGACTGCGTCGGCGTCCTGCTTCGCGTAGGTGACGAAGATCGTGTCGCCGATCCGCTGGATGCCGAAAGGCGCATAGCCCGCGGGAATCGACGGATCAACGAAGCTCGACGACGGGTTGACGAGGTTCCACGAGCCGTCCCACACGTCCACCCGGCCGTTGTGGAAGTCGGTCGCGTACAGGCGTGGCCCTGCGGGCGTGGTCGCAATCGCAAGGCCCTTATAGATCGCTCCAGGGGCGAAGCTCTGCGCAGCGCTCAACTGCGCAGGCCCGGAGCCCGGCCAACCGAGGATCTGCCCGTGCTCGGTCGCGAACAAGAACCGCGACGTGCCGCCGGTCACGGGGAATGCCCCGCTCGTATTGGCGATGTTGAACACCGTCCCAGTCGGAGCGGTAGGCACCGAGACGGTAAGTGGGACCTTTGCCGGCGGGGTATTGCCGTTGTACAGCGTTGACACGTCGGCCGCGTTGTCGGACACCCACCAGGGCGAGCTCGAACTGGCGGTCAGCCCCCATGCGTTGCGGAGGCTCCCGTCGTGGATCACCGCCGGTATCGCAGCGGTGTTCGAGACGAGATTCGTGACCTTGTAGGAGTTCTGCTCGGCAGCGCCCAATGGCGCGGCCGCCGTCAGAACGCTCGCTGCGACGATCGCAGCGAGCACGAGAACCTTCAGAGACCTGAGCTGCATATCCCCTCCCTTTCACCAGGTATCAGGTCATTCCGAGTACCTACCGGGCAAGGGCAAAAACGGTTTGAGGAAGTGGAGGCGCCTAGAAGTGCGAGGTTTGGGCCGGATCGGCCGGTGCCGGACTTGGCGGAGTGGCGAGTCTGGCTGAGGTGACGTAGGCCTCGAAGGGTGCCAGTTGGACAGTCCCCGCGAATAGTGTTTTCCCGCTTGGCGACAGTGATTGTTGCTGATTCAGTGTGCTCCCCTCCCCAGCCTTTTTCTATTCAGTCGCATGTCGAGCCGACGATCCCGGGGCGGCAGGCTTGCTTTGCCGCCGCGCCAGCCTGATGAGCAGACCCGAGCCTGAGACGGCGAGGTAGGCACTGATGACGGCGATCGTGACGGGTGCCGCCTGTAAGGCGCCGATTTGGGTCGTGATGACACCGAGCAGGATCAGCGAGAAGGGGGCGGCGACGAGCGCCGCCGGGAGCGCGGCGAACATCGCCGTGAACGCGAGGCCCTCGGGCAGCCCCGGGATCAGCACGTGGGCGGTTATCCCGGCCGTGCCGCCGATGAACAGCATCACGAGGAACGGCCCGCCGATGAAGCCGGTGGCCTCACAGAGCGCGAACACCAGGATCTTGGCGAACACGACCGCGATCAACAGACCGGCGCCGAGCGTCGCCCCGTCGTGGATCACGGTCGTGAGCTGATCGGTTCCGGTAAAGAGCGTCAGCGGGAGCGCGACGCCGACCAGCCCGAACGCGACTCCCCCGAGCGTCGAGCGAAGGATCGTCCGATTGCCGAGACGAGCGGCGACCCGCGAGACGACCGCGATCGCGACGGCTGTGATCAGCGCGAGCGCGCCGGCGGCCAGGCCGAGGGGTACGGCCGCGAGCAGCTGCCAATCCTCGTACTTGAACGACGGCAGCGCGTAGATCCCGAGGAACGTCGACCCCGCGATCGGAAAGTACACCGCGAACGCGACCGAGGACGCCAGCAGACCCCCAACCACCGTCACCAAGAACCGAGCGGCCTTCGGACGCGCAAGCTCAAGCACCAGAATCGTCGCCAAGATCGGAGATGACAATAGGCCCCCGTATGCTGCGGACATTCCGGTCAGCGTGTTCGTCGCTCGCATGTCCTCGTTGAGCTTCTGCCGCTCCGAGACCCAGGTTCCAAGCCCGCCCCCTATCTTCCCCAGTGCGTCCTCGGGCCCGAGGCTCGCACCGCCCGCCAGCGACACCAGCGAGACGGCAACCGCCTTTAGGACCGTCGAGGGCTCGACCCGCTGCTCCTCCAGCTCCTGGACCGTGCCTGCCAGCTTGACCGGGAGACGAAACCGTCGCCGAAGCACGCCGACGACCACGCCGGCCGCCGCGGTCACCGCCACCCACCAGAGGCTCCCGTCGAGCCAGCCGGGGTTCTTCGGAAGCGTGAACCAGAGGTTGGTCCCACCCTTGACCAACCCCAGGAACCCCAAGCTGGCGAACGCGAGCACGACCCCGAACAACGCCGCATACCCCATCAGCCGCCAGAACCCCGGCGATTGCGTCAACGCGACGACGTCGGAGCCCGGCTGCGACCCCTGGCCAGAGCCGGAACGCGACCCCGCGCTCACGAACGAGCGATCATCACGAGGGCCGGGAAATCGGCGAAGCCACCAACCAGAGTGACCCCCCAAGAGGGACGTCCCGTCGAAGTCTGCGGCATCGGCGAGACCCTCGTCACCGTGAGCGCAGCCTGCTTTCGATTCATCGCGGCTCCTCCATTCCCGCGTGTGGCGAGGTGCGGGCCATCGTCAGCGGCGCAGGGTGTCGGCGTGTGGGTTGTCGTGCATCGTCGGGGCTCGAAGTCTCCCGGACGAGGTTGCGTTGAACGAGCGTGAACAGCAGCCCGAGCGATGGCAGCACGACGAGGACTGCGACCGCGAAAACGACGAGCAGAGCTCGTCAGGGTCGCGCTCGGAGCTGCTGCAGCGGCGATGGTGAGCTTCTGCGGCAGCAGGTACGGATGCTGCGCAACGCCCCACGCCCAGATCACGCATGCGACCGCGCCCGCGGCGAGCACTCGGGCTCCGCGTCGGGCGTTGCGGCGAAGGAGGACGAGGACGGCGCCTCCGCAGACGACCGAGAGGATCACGAGCGGCAACGCGTCGCCCTTGAGGCCGTCGAAGACGAATCGTGCATCGCTCCGCAGCACGACGAGGCCGGCCGCGGCGAGCGCCCCGGTCACGATCGCGGAGACGAGCGCGCGAGTGCCGAAGTACCGCTCGAGGTCGGGAGCACGGGCACGTCGGGCGTCGCTGACGAGGAACACCGCCGAGAGATAGGCGCAGGTGGCGACGAAGAGCGCGCCGATCACGAGCGAGAGCGGATTGAGCCAGCTCGTCACCGGATCGCCCGCGGCGTTGCCAACCGGCACGCGCCCGCCTGCGATCGCGCCGACGACCGTACCCATGAAGAAGGGCGTGAGCACCGAGGCCAGCCCGAAGATCGTCGCCGCCAGCGCTCGGCCGCTCGCGCGACGCGCGCTGTGCTGGAACGCGAAGCCGGAGCCCCGCAGCACGATCCCGAGCGCAGCGAGGCACAGCGGGATGAACAAGGTCGAGAAGATCGATTCGAACGCGGACGGGAAGCCGGTCCAGAGCACGACGAGCACGAAGATCAACCAGACGTGGTTCGCCTCCCAGACCGGCCCGATCGCCCAGTCGATCAAGCTCGCGCGGTCGGCGGCCCCGCTCCCCCCCGCCGGCGAGCAGGCTCCAAAGGCCGGCCCCGAAGTCCGCGCCGCCGAAGATGGCGTACAGGGTCGCTCCGATCCAGAGGACGATCGCGACGGCGTCGGCGCGATTCACTGCGGACCCTCTGCCAGAGCGGGACCGGGCGCCTGAGACTCGGGGTCGTACGGTCCCTCGACGGCGTCCTCGCCGGCGTCACGCCATCGTCTCGACATCGCGCGCAACGTAATGATGAGCGCCGCACCGAGCGCGACATAGAGCGCCAATACTGCGGCGAACGTCACCCAGACGCCGCTTGCACCCGTGACCGCATCAGACGTACGCATGACGTTGTAGACGATCCACGGCTGGCGCCCGACCTCCGTCACGATCCAGCCACACTCGAGCGCAACCACCGCGGCAACACCGGACACGGCGGTCGCGCGGAGGAACCACTTCGACTGCGGGAAGTCCTTCTTGCGCCACCAGCCGATCCCGAGCCAGAGCGCGAGGACGATCAGCACGGTGCAGATCCCGACCATCGTGTCGAACGCCCAGTGCAGCATCGTGTTGTCCGGCGGGCGGTCGTCGGGTGGCACGGAATCGAGTCCGACCACCTGCGTGCTCGTGCTCCAGCCGACGAGGAACGAGTCGAATCCGGGGATCCCGATTCCACCCTTCACGCCGCTCGACGTGCACCTCCCGTAGATGTACTCGGTGACGTCGGTCGAGGTCGTCTGCACGCATTCCATCCCCGCGAACTTGATCGGCTGGTCCTTCGCGATCGCACGCGCGGCGGTGTCGCCGACAGCGAACTGGATGGGAGTTGCGATGCAGGCGACCGTCAGCGGGATCAGTAGGCCGAGGCGATGGATCCGGTCGCGGCGCCCGCGGAGCATGCCGACCGCATAGATGGATGCGACGATGAACCCGGTGACGAGATACGCCGCCAGGATCATGTGGGGAACCTCGTACGGCACGGCGGGGTTGAAGATGACCTTCAGCGGCTCGACCGACGTCACCTTGCCGGTCGTGGGCGAGTACCCCTGAGGCTGGTTCATCCACGAATTCACTGCGACGACCGAGAACGCTCCGCCAAGGCCCGCGATCACGACGGGCACACCGGTCCAGAAGTGCGTCCACGGCGAGAGGTGCTTCCACCCGAAGATGTAGATCGCGATGAAGATCGCCTCGACGAAGAAGAAGAGGCCCTCGATTGCGAATAACACGCCGAATACCTCGCCAAAGCGTCCAGTGAACGCCGGCCAAAGAAGCCCGAATTCGAAAGAGAGGACGGTCCCCGTCACGGCGCCGACCGCGAACGTCACCGCCACCGCCTTCGACCACCGCTGTGCGAGCTTCAAGGCGTCCGCATCCTGGTGGCGCAGGCCGCGGTAGTTCGCGATCAACATCAAAGCCGGCAGCGCAACCCCGAGCGACGCAAGGATGATGTGGAACCCCAGCGTGAACGCCATCTGGCTTCGCGCCGCCTGAAGCGTCGTTGCGAGCATCAGCCCCCTCGGTGCGCCCGGACAGGCACGTCAGCTAGTGGACGTGGAACACCGCATCGCAAGGATGTTCGCGGGGGCGACCGGCCTCCGCGTCGCCCCGATCGGATGAAGCTCACGTCGATCGGGTGACGGCACGACTTGAGCGCTATCACCCCGTTCGGGTGACCTGGGCCGAAAACGGCTCCGTACTTTTGGGAGGACTCCGTGAGCGCAAAACTCGACAGCAATGAGCGCCCCCGCGTCCTGGTCGTCGGCGGCGGCTTCGCGGGCATCGGTGCCGTGCAGAAGCTGAAGAAGAGCGACGTCGACGTCGTCCTCGTCGACAAGCACGACTACCACACCTTCCAGCCGCTCCTGTACCAGGTGGCGACGGGGCTGCTCGAGCAGACGGCGGTCGGCCACCCGATTCGTGACCTCGTTCACAAGCAGCCGAACGCGCGCGTCCACCAGGACACGGTCACGGCGATCGATCTCGACGCGCGCGAGGTCCGTTTCAGCGAGCTAGAGCCCATGACCTACGACTACCTCGTCCTCGGGCTCGGCGCCGAGGTGAACTTCTTCGGTGTCGAGGGAGCGCCGGAACACGCGTTTCCGCTGTACACGCTCGCCGATGCGGTCCGCCTGAAGAGCCATGTCCTGAAGACCTGGGAAGCGGCCGATCGCAAGCCGGCGTTGATCGACGACGGCGCCCTGAACATCGTCGTCGTCGGTGGCGGCCCAACGGGGATCGAGACCGCAGGCGCACTCGCGGAGCTCTACCACGGGGTGTTTCCGAAGGACTACCCCGACGTGGAACCCGAACAGGCCCGGATCACTCTTGTCGAGGCCGGCCCGGTGCTCTTCCCGATGTTCAAGCCGAACATCCGCACCTATACGGAGAAGGCGCTCGCCAAGCGCGGCGTCGAAGTGCTGACCGGCGAGGTGGTTGCGTCGATCGCGCCGCGCCGCGTGACGCTCAAGTCGGGCACCGTGCTCGAGGCGCACACGCTCGTGTGGGGAGCCGGTCTGCAGGGCAACCGCCTCGTTCAGTCACTCGGGCTCGAGCTTGGGAGGGGCAACCGGATCGGCGTCGACGAAGAGCTTCGAGTCCCGTCGCACCCCGAGGTCTACGCGGTCGGTGACGTCGCCGCGATCACCGACGCGAAGACGGATCAGGTGCTGCCGCAGCTCGGCTCGGTGGCGCTCCAGGCGGGCGAGCACGCCGGCGAGACGATCGCCCGCAGGGTCGCCGGCAAGGCGACGAAGCCGTTCAAGTACCGGGACAAGGGGACGATGGCGACGATCGGACGGGGCTCGGCCGTCGTGCAGATGCTCGGCGGGCGAACGATGAAGGGCAAGACGGCCTCGCTGGCCTGGGGAACGGTCCATCTGGCGCTGCTGCCGACGAACGAGGATCGTGCGAAGGCCGTCGTCGACTGGGCTGGCGCAGGGTTGACGCACCAACGAGGGGCGCGAATCACCGTCGAGACATGAGGGAAGAGAGGAGAGAGCAATGACGACCGTGGCACCCGCGACCACCCCAGCACGAATCGAGGATCCGCGCCCTGCGGACGTCTTCGTGGCCTTCGGGATCACGGGCGACCTGGCGAAGGTGATGACGTTCATGTCGCTCTACCGGCTCGAGCGGCGGGGCCTGATCGACTGTCCGATCCTGGGCGTGGCCGTCGACGACTGGACAATCGATCAGCTGAAGGAGCGCGCACGGAACTCGATCGAAGGTGCCGGTGAGAAGCTCGACCCGAAGGTCTTCGAACGCTTCGCCGACCGGCTCTCCTATGTCGCCGGCGATTTCTCCGATGCGGCCACGTACGAGCGTGTAGCCGAGGCGATCGACGGTGCCGAGAGCCCGGTCTTCTACCTCGAGATCCCGCCGTTCCTCTTCGGCACCGTCGTCAAGGGCTTGTCGGAGGCGGGGCTGACGAAGAACGCTCGCATCGTCGTCGAGAAGCCGTTCGGCCACGACCGCGCGTCGGCGCGGGAGCTTGCGGACGAGCTCCACCAGTACATCGACGAGTCGCAGCTGTTCCGCATCGATCACTTCCTCGGGAAGATGGGCACGGACGAGATCCTCTACCTGCGCTTCGCCAACTCGATGCTGGAGCCGCTCTGGAGCCGCAACTACCTCGAGAGCGTGCAGATCACGATGGCCGAGAGCTTCGGGGTCGAAGACCGCGGCCACTTCTACGACCCCGTCGGCGCTGTTCGTGACGTCGTCGTCAACCACTTGATGCAGGTCGTCGCATCGGCCGCGATGGAGGTGCCGTCGTCGGGCGACGCCGGCACCCTCAAAGATGCACAGGTGGCGCTCTTCCGGGCGATTGCGGATGCCGATCCCGAGCATTACGTTCGCGGCCAGTACGACGGCTACCGCGAGATCGACGGGGTCGCGCCCGACTCCCAGACGGAGACCTACGCGGCGATGCGCCTCGACATCGACAACTGGCGCTGGGCGGGAGTCCCGTTCTTCATCCGAACGGGCAAGAAACTCCCCACGACGCAGACCGAGCTACGGCTCGTCTTCAAGCACCCGCCGCGCCTCGGTTTCTGGGACGAGAGCCACCGGCCGGAGGCGAACCAGCTCGTCGTCAAGCTCGACCCGTCGACCGGGGTCAGGCTGATCGTCGACGCGCGCCGCGCCAGAACGGCCGCTCCGGAACCGATCGAGCTCGACATGGAGTTCGCCGAGGAAGGCGGTGAAGGCGCGGCCCCGTACGAGGTGCTGCTGCATGCGGCGATGATCGGCGACAGCAAGCGCTTCACGCGTCAGGACGGCGTCGAGGAGGCCTGGAGGGTGATGCAGCCGTTGCTCGACGCGCCGCCCCCAGTCCACAGCTATGCGCCGGGAAGCTGGGGCCCGAAGGCCGCCGACAAGTTGGTCTCCGGCCATGGACGCTGGCACGACCCCTGGGTGCCCTCGTGACCGCCGTCGAGCCCGCAACCGAGCGGCAGCCGCAGAGCGCGGCCGCCCCTTCGCCGTTTCCGCCGATCGCCGAGTACGCGTTTCTCTCCAACTGCCATACCGGCGCGCTCGTCGCGCCGGACGGCGCGATCGATTGGCTTTGCGTGCCGCGCTTCGACTCGCCGAGCGTCTTCGGCAGCCTGCTCGACCGCGAGGCCGGCTTCTTCCGCTTCGGTCCATTTGGAATCAACCACCCGACCGATGTCGTCTACCAGCCCGGCACGAACGTGCTCGAGACGACGTGGAAGACACCGAACGGCTGGATCGTCGTCCGCGACGCGCTGACGATGAGCCCGCGCGAGCACGAGGATACGATCACGCCGCACACCAGGCCGCCTGCCGACGACGACGCGGACCACATGCTGATCCGTACGGTCGAGTGCATCGAAGGGCAGGTGGAGGTCGAGCTCGTCTGCGAGCCCGCCTTCGACTACGGACGGGCGCCTGCGGAATGGGCGCTGGTCGGCGACGACAGGCACGCCGCTGACGCAACCGGTGCCGGGACGACGATCCGGCTGCAAACGGATCTCGAGCTCGGCATCGAGGCGAACCGGATTCGGGCGCGCCACGTGCTCGAGGCCGGCGAGCGGGCCTACTGCTCCCTCTCGTGGGAGGAGGGTCTCGTCTCGCCTCAGGATGTCGAGGAAGCCGACGCTCGGATCGCAGCGACGACGCGGTTCTGGCGCGCCTGGCTCGGCCGCGCTCGAATCCCCGACCACCGGTTCCGGGACCCTGTCCAGCGCTCGGCGCTGACGATCAAGGGGCTCACCTACATGCCGACCGGAGCAACGGTGGCGGCGCTCACGACATCGCTGCCGGAGACGCCCGGCGGCGAGCGGAACTGGGACTACCGCTACACCTGGATTCGCGACACGACCTTCACGTTGCAGGCGCTCCACATGCTCAACCTCGACTGGGAGGCCGACGAGTTCATGCAGTTCGTCGCCGATGTCGAGGCGACCGAGGACGGCTCCTTGCAGATCATGTACGGGATCGACGGCCGCCGCGACCTGACGGAATCCACGCGCGACGAGATGACCGGCTACGCAGGCGCAAGGCCCGTGCGCGTCGGCAACGGCGCCTTCGATCAGCGGCAGAACGATGTCTTCGGCGCCGCGCTCGACTCGATCCTGCTGCACACACGCCGCAGCGAGCGGCTGCCGCGGCGCCTGTGGCCGCTCGTACAGACCCAGGCCGAATGCGCGACGAAGGTCTGGCGCGAGCCCGACCAGGGGATCTGGGAGGCGCGCGGCAAACCGCAGCACTACGTCTCTTCGAAGCTGATGTGCTGGGTCGCGCTCGATCGGGCCGCGAAGCTGGCCGAGATCCGGGGTGATCGGGCCGCGCAGGAGAAGTGGTCCGCGGTCGCCGACGAGATTCGCGAGGACATCCTGGCGAACGGCGTCGACAAACGCGGCGTCCTGTGCCAGCGCTACGGGAGCGAGGCACTGGACGCTTCCACGCTGCTGGCCGCGATCTTCGGCTTCCTCCCAGACGACGACGCTCGCCTGAAGGCGAGCGTGCTGGCGATCGCGGAAGAGCTGACGGATGACGGATTCGTCCTGCGGTACAAGACCGACGAAACCGACGACGGCCTCTCCGGCAAGGAGGGGACGTTCTTGATCTGCTCCTTCTGGCTCGTCTCGGCGCTTGCGACCGTCGGCGAGCTGCAGAAGGCGCGCGATCTGATGGAACGGCTGCTCCGCGTCGCCTCCCCGCTCGGTCTCTACGCGGAGGAGTTCGACGCCGCGACCGGCCGCCATCTCGGCAACTTCCCGCAGGCGTTCTCGCACCTCGCGCTGATGGAGGCCGCCGGCCGGATCATGCTCCCCGAGCTGACTGCGGAGGTCTAGAGATGGATTCGTACGACGTCATCATCGTCGGCACGGGGGCAGGCGGCGGCACCCTCGCGCGCCACCTGGCACCGTCCGGGAAGCGGATCCTGCTGCTCGAACGGGGCGACTGGCTGCCGCGCGAGCCTTCCAACTGGCTCGCACAGGACGTCTTCGTGGACAACAAGTACGTGTCCGAGGACACCTGGTACGACCCCAAGGGGAAGCCGTTCCAACCGCAGATCCACTACTTCGTCGGCGGCGCCACGAAGCTCTACGGGGCGGCGCTCTATCGGCTGCGGGCAGAGGATTTCGAGGACCTTCAGCACCATGATGGGATCTCGCCGGCCTGGCCGATCTCCTACGACGAGATCGAGCCGTACTACTCGAAGGCCGAGGAGCTGTACGAGGTCCACGGCGAGCACGGCAAGGACCCCACCGAGTCGTACGCCAGCGCGCCATACCCATTTCCTGCCGTTTCGCACGAACCGCGGATCCAGCAGCTCTCCGACGATCTCGAGGCGGCGGGCTACCACCCGTTCCACGCCCCCTGCGGTATCCGCCTGAACGAGCGGAACATGCCGTACAGCGTCTGCGTCCGCTGCCAGAATTGCGACGGGTTCCCGTGCGCCGTCCACGGCAAGTCTGATGCCGACGTGCTCGGCGTTCGGCCGGCTCTCGAGCATCGGAACGTCGAACTGCTGACGAATGCGAAGGCAGTCAAGCTCGAGACCCAGCCCGGCGGGACAGCGGTGAGCGCAGTCGTGGTCGAACGCGAAGGCGAGCTCGAGCGCTACGAGGCCGACCTCGTCGTGATCGCCTGCGGCGCCGCCAACACGGCGAAGCTGCTGCTCCTCTCCGCGACCGACGAGCATCCGAACGGGCTCGCCAACGGTTCCGACCAGGTCGGTCGCAACTACATGTTCCACAACAGCCAAGCAGTGCTCGCGCTGTCCCACGACGAGAACCCGACGATCTTCCAGAAGACGCTGGGGCTGAACGACTTCTACTTCGCCGGCAACGGCCACGACTACCCGCTCGGGAACATCCAGATGGTCGGCAAGTCACAGGCGCCGATGTTCCACGGCGAAAAGCCGGGCGAGACGAAGCTTGCGCCTCACTGGTCGCTGGAGCGGGTCGCGAAGCACGCGATCGACTTCTGGCTCTCCACCGAGGATCTGCCGCGGCCCGAGAACCGGGTTTCCGTCGACAGCGGTGGCAAGCTCACCCTCGATTACACGCCGACGAACGAGAAGCCGAAGCAGGAGCTCTACAAGCAGCTTCACTCGATGCTCGGGAAGCTCCGCATGGAGCCCGGCCATCTGTTTCACCGCTTCGCGTACATGAAGAACGAGATCCCGGTGGCGGGCGTCGCACACCAGGCGGGCACCTGCCGAATGGGCGCCGACCCCGCGACGTCAGTGGTGAACGCCGACTGCCGCGCGCACGAGCTCGACAACCTCTACGTCGTCGACACGAGCGTCTTCCCGAGCATCGGCGCCGTCAACCCCGCCCTGACCGCAATGGCGAACTCTCTTCGCGTCGGTGACCACCTGCGTGACCGACTGAAGTAGCCCCGCGTGGTGCTCGCGCCGTCCGGGGAGCAGGTCGAGATCGCGCTTGGAGAGCAGCGCGCGGTCCTCGTCGGGGTGGGCGGTGGGCTGCGGTCGTACGCGATCGCCGGCAGCGATCTGATCGACGGCTATGGGATCGCCGAGATGAGCACGTCGGGTCGGGGACAGGTGCTGATCCCATGGCCCAATCGGGTGCAGGCAGGCTCCTACGAATTCGGAGGCCGCAGCCACCAGCTCGCCCTCGACGAGCCGTCGGCCGGAAACGCGATCCACGGTCTCGTCCGCTGGGCAGGCTGGAGGGTCGCCGAGCGCGAAGCGAACCGGGTCGTCGTGGTGCACACATTGCATCCCCGGCCCGGCTATCCATTCGCACTCGAGCTCTCGATCGAGTACACGCTGTCGCAGGGAGGGCTCCAAGTGCGGACAACAGCGACGAATGTCGGGACGGATCCGTGCCCCTTCGGCAGCGGCGCCCATCCGTACCTCACCTTCGGCACCGGGCCCGTCGATTCGGTGCTTCTGCAGGTCCCGGCGCGTACGGTGCTGCACTCCGATGACCACGGCATTCCCACCGGCTCGGGCGCGGTTGATCGAACGGAGTACGACTTCAGCCAACCCAGAGCGATCGGCGTGACGAAACTCGACACCGCCTTCACCGACCTCGAGCGCGACCAGGACGGCCTCGCCCGCGTCGAGCTCCGGCGCCCCGATCATGACGGCGGGCTCGCGCTGTGGGTAGACGAGCGCTACTCGTATCTCATGCTGTACACGGGCGATGACCGGCCCGACGTCAACCGACGCAGTCTCGCCGTCGAGCCCATGACCTGCCCACCGAACGCCTTCAGATCCGGTGACGATCTGATCGTGCTCGAGCCCGGTGGTTCATTCCAAGGCGTGTGGGGGATCGGCCCGCTCTGACGCTCGTCTCAAGAACCCGAGTGTGGTCCCAGGGTTGCGGTGCTTTACTTTGTTACACCGGCCGATCGGAGCGTGATCCGATTGCGATGGCCGACCTCGGAAACGGAGAACCATGCCCAAGCTGAAGTTTGAACAGAAGGAGAACATGTCCCGCACGGAGGCCGCGGCGCGGCTGTCGGCGATCGCCGACGCGCTCGGCTCGGACGTCGAGTTCGAACTCGAGCGAGGCGGCGAGAAGCTTGAACTCCAAGTGCCGGACCAAGTCCGGTTTGAACTTGAGGTAGAGATCGACGACAACGAAACCGAGCTCGAAGTCGAGATCAAGTGGTCAAACGAGAGCGACGCGCCGACAACAGATAGCGCCTGACCACCGCCGCGTCGCGGACGGCACCGTGGCCGACCGCAGGCCGCCTAGAGACGCGCGTTCCGGCGCCGGAGACGCGCGAACAGGCACGTCGGAACGAGCCAGACGATGGCGATCGCGAGGAATGCCGACGTCGAGACGCCGTGCAGCAGGACCGTCAGCCCGAGGACGAGACTGAAGACGACGTACGGGTTGCTGATTCCTGGCGCTTGCTCGTCCCGGGCTAGGCGTGGGCGGGGCAACGCCCGCCCGGGAGATATGCCCGGCACTCGGCTTTCGACCAGGTGCGGGTTAGTCGTGCGCGGGCGACGGCCATCAGCTCCTTGACCGGGAGGACGTAGACGCGGGCGGTCCCGTCTCCGCTAGTGGTGGCAAGGCGTGTGCCGTCAGGGCTGAACGCGACGCCCGTCAGTGCAAAGGTATGGCCGCTCAGAGTGAGGAGCCTCTTGCCGGTCTTCAGATCCCAGAGCTTGGCAGTCGTGTCCTCTCCGGCCGTTGCGAGGAGCGTGCCGTCGGGGCTGAAAGCGACGAATTCGACGATGCCGCTGTGACCCGTGAACGTCTGCAGCGACCGTCCCGACGCGGCGTCCCAGACGATCGTGCTGCCGTCCCAGTTGCCGGTTGCGATTCGCTTCCCACTACGGGAGAAGGCAATCGCCTGCACACCCTGGTGACCGCCGGGGAGTGTCCGTACGAGCCTGCCCGACGTCGAGTCGAGAAGTTGCACCGTGCCGTTTGCGATCGCCTGAGCGGCGACGCTGCCGTCGGGGCTGGTGGCGGCGACCGCCCGAGAGAAACGCTGGCCGGTCGCCTGTTCAGTGCAGCTCTCGCTGGCGCTGCGTGGCGGTCGAGATCAGCGATCCGGATCGGGCATTCCAGATCTTGGTCTTTCCGTCGCAAGCCCCGACCGTCAGCAGCCTGCTGCCATTGGAGGTAGTAAGTCGCGCTGGCGACGCCTCCCGCGTGGCCGGCGAGCGTCCGCCAATCCCGGCTTCCCTCGGTTGTGATGTCCCACACCCGGACGGTGCCGTCCTCGCCCGCCGTCACCAGCCTGCGGCTGTCGGGAGTGAACTGGATGGCGTGGACCGTTGCGTTGTGTCCGCGGAGCACGAGGATCTGCCTGCCGCTCTGTGCGCTCCAGACGCGCGCCGTGCCGTCGGTGGCGCCCGTGGCGACGAGCCTGTCGTCAGGGCTGTATGCAACTGCGACCACCTGCCCTGAATGACCCGTGAGCGTGGCCACCAGCCGCTGACTCGCGATCTCCCAGATCTGAGCCGTGCCACTGGAGGTCGGCGTCACGAGATAGCGACCGTCGCGGGAGAACCGCAGGACGGAGCCCGCCTCCAACCCCCTGGTCCGGAACACGAGCCGGCCGGTGCGAACGTCCCACACTCGCGTAGCGAACGACGAGAAGTTGTAGGCGCCGTACTGGCCGGCGCCGACCAACGTGCCGTCCGGGCTCCATGCGACTCCGCACACCGGCTGGGTGGCGTCGATCGTACGCAGGAGACGCGGGGTGCCGAGCTCCCAGATCCGGACGCGGGCCAGGCCGTCGGCGGTCGCGAGCTTCTTCCCGTCCGGGCTGAAGCCAACCCCCAGGCATCCCCCGCCTGTGCCGGGATTGGGCAGGACGAACAAGCGCTTGCCGGTGCGGGCATCCCACACCGTCGCCGTTCCGTCGTGGGCTCCGGTCACGATCCGGGACCCGTCCGGGCTGTAGGTGACGTCGTGGATCGGCGACGTCGCCCCGGCGAGTGAGAGCAGCCGCCTCCCGGTTGCGGTGTCCCAGGCGAATGCCTTTGTTGCGCCGGCCTCCGAGCCGGCTTCGACGTTGCGAACCCGGCCGCCGAAGCCGAAGTCGGTTACACCCTCGGCGATCCCGATCGAGCCTGCAGTGGCGAGACGAGAGCCGTCGGGGCTGAGCGGCAATCGCCGCGGTCGCGGGTGTCCTGATCGTGAGCACCACGCGGGACGCCGCGAGCGCGCGATGAAGTGCGTCGACCGCGTCGGGGAGAGGCGCACCGTTCACGCTCGCCTCCTGGACAGCCTGTCTCGCGAGCAGGATGCTCAGCTCAGGGTCGACGTCGAGGTTCGCCACCGACGCCGCCGCGAGCTGCCGCGCGGTCGCGATCCGGGTCTGGTGGTGCGACCGGTCGCTCTGGTCGAAGGCGTAGACCGTCAACCCGGCGGCGGCGACGGCCGCCACGGCCAGGACCGCCACGAGCGCGCGGAGCCTGTTCACTGCATGCCGTTCGAGCGCCGCTTGCTTGACGCGACGCGATTCCTCCTCCGCTAGGACAGCCTCTCGCTCGTCCAGGCTCCCGCGCAGGAAATCACGCTCGAGCACCGTCTGAGCGAGGCCCGACTCGCCGGCCCACGCCTCGAAACGAGCCAGTTCGGTTCCTCGAAGAAGGAAGCTCGGATCGTGTGCGGACTCCGCCCACTCGGCCGCCCTCACCGTCAGCCGGCGGTGCGCACGGACCTCTTCGCGCGCTCCGTCGATCCACTCGCGCAGTCGTCCCCACTCCACCAGGAGCGCCTCGTGGGCGATGTCGACCGTCGAGGCTCCCGTCCGAGGATCGCGGTTGAACGAGAGGAGCCGTGACGTCCCGAACGCGTCGAGGCACTCGGTAAGCGCCTCCTGATCCACGTCGAGAGAGGCGAGGTCGGCCAGAGCGACCGGGCGTCGGGTGTCGGCCTCGCCCTCTCCGACCGCCACCAGCTGCAAGAAGAACTGCCTCGCTGCAGCCTGTCCGCTTTCCCCGCAGCCCAGCGTAGAGCTCATCTGCCCTCGAAGCCAGCGCTCCCGAGACGCCGCCGATGCTGCCGTAGGCAGAACGGGTCATGGTGGCCACGTCGCGCTGCGCGAACAGCTCGGTGAGTGCGTACTGGAGGAGGGGAAGCGCACCCGGCTCGTCGAGGACGTCCGCCACGATCTCGGCGAGCAGGCCCTGCTCGAGCGACACGCCCACGGCCGCTGCGGGCACCGAGATCGCCCGCTCGATCTCCTCGGGCGACAGCGGCGTGAGCGAGAGGACACGATCCCGCAGCAGCTCCGCGAACTCCCGGTAGCGCAACGGCCGGTCGTAGAAGTCGGCCCGAAGCGTGACGACCACGCGCAGGCGACTCCGTGGGTCGGTTGCGGCGCGCGCGAGCAAGCGTCAGGAACTGCGAGCGCCGGTCCTCCCCGGCGACCAGCGTGAACAGCTCCTCGAGCTGGTCGACGACGAGTACGAGCTCGGAGGCATCAGCGGGCAGGACGCGTTTGACGACCCGGCAGAGTCCGCGCTCGTCGCCCTCCAGCTGCTCCATCAGCGTTACAGGAGGGTTGACGGCCACGCGGAGCAACGTCGCCTCGAGTTCCTCGAGCGGAAACTCGCCCGGCGACATCTCGGCGATCCGCCACGCCTCGGAGCCGGGAAGCGCACCTTGCCGCAGAGCTGGAAGGAGCCCGGCGAGCACGAGCGAGGACTTGCCGCTGCCGCTCGGTCCGACGACTGCGACGAACCTCTCGTTCCTCGAGTCGCTCGACTAGTCGCCGGCTCATCGTCTCCCGCCCGAAGAAATCGAGAGCGTCTGCCTCGCCGAAGGCCCGAAGCCCCTTGTAGGGGTTGCGAGTGGGCCTCGCCGCGGTATCCGGACCCGCGTCGCCGTGCGGCGGCGCTACGCGTGAGGGCTCGAGAGCGGGCTCCTGGCGAAGCACCTTACCCGCGAGCTCACGAAGAGCCGGGGACGCCTCGATGCCGAGCGTCTTCCCCGAGCACCCTGCGCGTGTCGTGGTACACCTCGAGTGCTTCCGCCTGTCGCCCCGACCGGTAGAGCGCGAGCATCAGGTGCGCGCGCAGCTGCTCGCGCAACGGGTGCTCACGCACGAACTCCTCGAGCTCACCGACCAGCTGCCCGTCCTGGCCGAGCAGGAGATCGGCCTCGATCCGACGTTCGAGCGCTCGCAGCCGCAGCTCCTCCAGGCGCGCGATCGCAGGCTGGGCGAACGCCTCGTAGAGTGAAGTCCGCCAGCGGCGGTCCGCGCCACAGCGCAAGCGCCTGCCGGAGGAGATCAGCAGCGGCCTGTGCATCGCCGCGGCCGAGAGCTCCGAAGGCCTCGTCCGTCAACCCCTCGAACCGGAACGCGTCAAACTGGTCGGCCCCGACCCGGATCAGATATCCGGGCGGATGGGTCTCGATGATCGACTCGCTTGCGTCGAGACCGCTCTTCGGTCCGATCAGCTTGCGCAACTGGGAGACGTGATCACGCACCTGCGCCACCGCAGTTGCCGGAACGGCATCCCCGTAGAGGTCGTCCGCGATCTGCTCGACAGGGACCACCCGATTCGCGTGAAGCAACAGGATCGCCAGCACCGCGCGCTGCCTTGGCCCACCCAGCTTGACCGCCCCGGCCTCGCCCACGACCTCAATCGGGCCAAGGACGCGGAAATCCACTGTCATCGACGCTGACGGTAACGCTTCGGGAGCAAATCGGGAACGAATTGGGAGGCCCGCGCCCTAGCTTCGGCGCATGAGAACAGAACGTGAGTCGGTACGTACCGACTCACGACACAAGCCATCGCTCGCCGCGGATCACGCATCCCTTATCTCACATGGAGGCCGGACGATGAATCGAAGACTCGTAGTTCTTGTCAGCGTTGCCTTCGTTGCCCTCGCCCTCGGATCACCGCTCAGCGGGGCTCCGGTAGCGGCCAAGAAGGCGATCCGTATCGAATCGCGCACGCGCGGGATCGAATCAGGGAGCGGAAACTTCTTCCTCACCATGGGGACGGGCGGCGACCTCGGGAAGGTGACCTTCACGCGATCTTTCCGACCAAAAGGCGAAAAGGAATACACGGCCCCCGACGGTCAGGTCTATTTCATCGCCACGGAGACGGATACGTTGAAGGGAAAGAAGGGGACTCTCGTGATCCGCGCCGTAGGGTCGGCCTACAACCTGGGCATCGGCGATCGCGAGGTGTGGGAAGGCAAGTGGTCGATCGTCAGTGGGACCGGCGAGTACTCCGGACTGAGAGCGGCCGGCCGATTCTTCGGCGTCGCTGCTCAGCAGCCCTTCCCACCCACAATCACTAAGAGATCCACGGGCTTTGTCCAACCCTAGACCCGACGGAAGGGAATCGGACTGTTGAAGGGTGCGCAACGCTCAGGAGTCTGTCGTCCTGCTCGCGGGAGATGACGCCCGCGGATGTCAAATGAGAGAGGGGGAGCAGTGCAAATAATGCGATCGAAGAGGTGGATCGCTCTCGCTGCATTCGTGCTCCTGGTCACGCTTGCCGTTGTCGCGGGTGCGAGCGTCCGTGACGCGCGGGCGATGCTGCCGCCGGGAAACGCCGTGCAGCAGTGGGACAAGATCGCCGAGGACACCGTCGTCGGCTCAGGCGCGTTCCAGAACGAGGGCCTCATCTACATGGCCTACGTCTCGAACGCGATGTACCGCTCGATCACTCCGGGTGAGCGGAACGGTCAATCGGCTGATGCCGCAGTCGTCGAGGCCGCCTACACGACGCTGTCGCATTACTTCCCGGCGCAGGCATCGACACTCGACGCGCTGCATCAGACGGCGCTCGACGCGATTCCGGATGATCAGCAGAAAGCGGTCGGCATGAGGTATGGCGCGCTTACCGCCAAAAAGCTGATCTCGGATCGTGAGGGCGACGGCCTCGTCACGCCGATCGGCTCGACGTCGTCGTTCCCAACCCTCGTGCCTGGGCCGGGTGTGTGGCGCCTGACGCCGGCGGCCTACGCGGCGCCGCAGACGCCGTGGGTTTCAAATGTGCGTCCGTTCGTCCTGCCGAGTGGCGCTCAGTTCCTGCCGCCGCCGCCTCCGTCCCTCGGAAGCAGCCAGTGGGTCGCGGCGTTCACCGAGATCAAGGCCCACGGCTCGAGCGCGAACCCGAACGCGGGCGAGAGATCGGTAGCGCTGTTCTGGACGGCAAACGTGATTCGGCAGTACAACCGGCTCGCACGCGACGTCGCAACCTCCCAGAGCCTCGGGTTGGCCGATACCGCGCGGCTCGTGGCGATGGTCAACACCGTCGGCGCCGACGCGCAGATCTCGGTCATGTACGCCAAGTACCACTATCTGTTCTGGCGTCCCGTGACCGCGATCGACCCCTCGTCGGTCAAGCTCACGGGCGACGGCTTCGGCCCAACGCCGGGATTCGATGACGGCAACGCGCTGACGGCCGAGCAGGCTGGTTGGCGGCCGCTGGTCACGACTCCGAACCACCCGGAGTATCCGGCCGCCCACGGCTCGATCACGTCGGCAGAGGCCGCGGTCTTGAGTCAGTTCCTCAATACCGATGCGATCAACGTTGACATCCACGGGTTCGACCCCTCCGGGCCGGCGGGGAACCTCGACGCCCTGCGGCACTTTGCGACGGCCGCCGACCTGAGGGCTGAGATCGTCGACGCTCGTGTCTGGGCGGGAGTGCACTTCCGCTTCTCCGCCGAGGCCGGCGTCACGCTCGGCGCCGATGTGGCGCGGTTCGACCTGTCGCACGCGTTCTCCGGAAACGGGGGCAAGTAGTTCTTTCGCTCGTCCGGTGCGCCTACATCGGCGCACCGGACGAGCCTAGACCAGACGGTCACCCGGCGACAAACGGCACGTTCTGGCGCAAGAGATCGTCGAAAGCGAAGGCGCGCCTGTATGCGAGTCTCGGCGAACCGCACGCAGGCGGCACTGTGGCCGACCGCAGGCCCGCCTAGAGACGCGCGTTCCGGCGCCGGAGACGCGCGAACAGGTACGTCGGAACGAGCCAGACGACGGCGATCGCGAGGAACGCCGACGTCGAGACGCCGTGCAGCAGGACCGTCAGCCCGAGGACGAGCGCGAGCACGAGGCTGAACACGACGTACGCGCCGCTGACGACAACGAGCACCACGTCGCGCACCGCGCTCTGCGCCGAGTCCACCAACGAGGGGCGCGAGAGGCCGAAGAGCGCGCGACGCACTTGGCCGCGCGAACGGGCGGACAGGACTCGTCCGGTGCGGCGGGAGAACTCGTCAAGCGTCAAGGACCCACCGGCGTAATGCTCGCGCAGACTCGATGCAGCTCGTTCGCGATCGAGGTCGCCGGCGAGCGCCACGCGCCGTTGCACGACAGTGAAGACGATCCATGCGATCAGGCGCCAGAGCACCACACGCTCCTAGAAATGTGACGTGAGGCCGGCGCCACTCGCGTCTCCCTCACCGTCCGCCGACGCCTCGTCCCCGCCCGTCCCCTCCTCGAGCATTCTCGTACCACGAGTACGCGTACTTGCCATCGTCGAGATCCTTGGCGAACTTCGTCAGCTTGAGCGGATGGAACGTGTCGCACATCACCGCGAGCTCGTGCGTCTCGTGCGTGCCGATCGATCTTCTCCGCCAGCCCCGGCTGCGGGCCGTGCGGCAGGCCCGAAGGATGAAGCGTGATCGAGCCGACGTCCACACCGCGGCGCGAGCCGAACTTGCCGGAGACGTAATAGATCATCTCCTCCGACTGCAGATTCGAGTGGTGGTACGGAATCGGCACCGCGAGGGGATCGAAGTCGAGCTTGCGCGGGCAGAACGAGCAGATCACGAAGTTCCGGCCCTGGAACGTCTGGTGTGACGGCGGCGGTTGATGAATGCGACCCGTGATCGGCTCGAAGTCGTGCACCGAGAACGTCCACGGATAGAGGTAGCCGTCCCAGCCGACGACGTCGAAGGGGTGGTAGTCGAGTAGGTACGTCTGGTAGCCGCCGCGCACGCGCACCTTCACCGGGAACTCGCCCTTCTCACGATGCGTGTTCAGCTGCGCCGGCGGGTGGATGTCGCGGTGGTAGTACGGCGCGCCTTCGAGCATCTGGCCGTACTGGTTGCGGTAGCGCTTCGGGATCTCGATCAGCCCGGGAGTCTCGAACACGAGGTAGCGCTGCTCCCCTTCCGGACGGAACCGGTACGTCGTGCCGCGCGGGATCACGATGTAGTCGCCGTCCTTGTAGGGCACGTTGCCGAAGATCGTCTCGAGCGTGCCCGTCCCCTCGTGCACGAAGACGACCTCGTCGCCCTCGCCGTTCCGGAAGAAATAATCCATCTGTTCCTTCGGACGCGCGAGCGAGATCTCGACGTCGTTGTTCCACATCAACAGGCGACGGCCGGTGATCTCGTCGCCCTTCGCGTCGATGTCGTACGTCTTGAAGTGGCGGTGTGCGTGGGCATCCGGCACCCACTCGTCCCGCTTGATCTCTTCGAAGCCGCCGATCTTCATCACGCGGCATGGCGACTGGAGGTGGTACAGGATCGACTCCATCCCGACGAAGCCCTCCATGCCCATGACCTCTTCGGTCAGGAGCGTGCCGTTGTCGCGGAACTGGATGTGCCGTTTCCGCGGGACGTCACCTAGGCGCTGGTAGAACGGCATCGCTCTGAAGGATATCCGCGGCCAGGGCAGCGAGCCTCGTGCCAATCGCCGGCGCGAACTTGAAGCCATGGCCGGAGCACGGCGACCCGATCACGACCTTGCCGCGGCGCTCGAGGATGAAGTGCTCGTCCGCGGTCGTCGTGTACATGCAGGTCTCCGCAGCGACCGGCTCCGGGTCGACGTCGGGGTAGGTGCGCGCGACCCATTCCGCGATGCGCTCGACCAGCGCAGCGTCCGGCTCGGCGGGCCCCTCCGGGTCGACGACTGCGCCCGCATGGTGTGCGCCGGCCTTCAGCCCATGCACTGGATCGTGCAGCGAATACATCGCGTGGCCCCTCGTCTCCGGGTCGAGCTGGACGACCGACGGCAGAGGGTCGCCCTCCCGCCGAAAGTAGGCCACGGTCTCGCGCGTGGTCCGCACGGGCAGATCCGGAAAGAATCTCGTGACCCAGGGCCCTGCAGTAACCACGACTACAGAAGCGTCGAGCCCCTCGATCGAGTCGACCCGCCTCCCTTCCTCGAGGCGCACTCCTCGTGCGACGGCGCAGTCGACGAACGCCCGGTGCGCGACATCGGCCCGGACGATCCCCGCTTCAGGCTGGAACAGCGCGGTCCAACCGTTCGGCACGCCGACGGGCCAACGCGCCCGCGCCCCCTCGGCGTCCAGCAGCTCGTACTCCGCGCCCGCAGCGTCGAGCGCGTCCTGCGAGCTCCGGCCGGAGTCCTCGACGAGCTCGAGCAGCCCGTTCAGCTCGAGCAGCTCCCGCCCGGACTCCTGCTCGAGCTCCCGCCAGCCGGCGAAAGCCTCCTTCGCCAGCTCGACGAACTCCACCTCGGGATACGCGAGCCGCACGATCCGTGAGCGGCCGTGACTCGAGCCGTGCTCATGCCCAACGTGGAACTGCTCGACGAGCAGGACGTCGCGACCGTCGCGCGCGAGCGCATGGGCCGCGGCGGATCCCATGATCCCGGCCCCGACAACGATCACCTCGGCCTGCACAGGCCTATCTTCGCCGTCAGCGGAGCGGCAGTGCGATCTGCATGTGCAACTCCTCGCCGAAGCCGTTGAGATAGATCTCGCGCGGCGGGCCACCCGGCTCGCGGCCGTGTTCCTTGGCCCAGCGATACACAGCCTCGTAGGCGCCGAGGATCTCCGGGAAGGAGCATTGCTGCCCGGCGATCTCGGTGAAGGCGACCTCGCCGGCGGGCAAGCGCTTGTCGCCGTCGCGCTGGGGGACGCAGACCTCTACCGGCCCGTCTTCCTCGGTGTTCACGGCCCCGTGATAGAGAACGAACGGGTGGCCGCCCTCAGCCTCCCCCAGTTCCTCGAACGTCGAGATGATGAACGGCTCGAGGTCGGCCACGAGGACTCGCTTCGTGCGACCGACGTATGGCTGGTCCGAGACCTGCCTGGTGAGAACGTCGTACATGGGCTCCTCCTTCAGGATGCGTTTCACGTAGCGGAGAACCCGGCGCCGCTCGGCGAACTCGTCGGCGACGCGCCGCTCGTACTCCTCGAGGAGCTCGACGCTCGGCTCCCGGAGGAACGCGCGGATCTCCGCAAGCGGCATGCCGCCCCGGCGCAGCAGCGCGATCAGCGTCGCCTCCCGCACCTGCTCGAGCGTGTAGTAGCGGTAACCCGAGCTCGGGTCGACCCACGCCGGTGTCAGGAGGCCCTTCTCCCCGTAGAGGCGGAGAGCCTTCTGCGAGAGCCGAGACGCAGAGGCGAACTCGCCGATCGACATGAGGTTCTCCATGTCGCTCAACACGATGCGCCCTGCCCCAGGGTGAGAGTCAAGCGACACGGTTGCGCAAGATGCCGATGCCCTCGACCTCGAGCTCGACGACATCCCCGGGTTGCAGCCAGCGGCCGTCGCCATGCTCGAGGATGCAGCCGGTCCCAACGGTCCCGGAGCCGAGAATGTCTCCGGGACGGAGGTGCGTATTCCGTGCCGCGTGAGCCACGATCGCGTCCCACGAGTGGTACATGTCCGCCAGATTCCCGCGCGAGCGCTCCTCACCGTTCACGCGCGCGACCATCGTTCCGCTCGCGCCGTCGAACTCGTCCGGGGTCACGAGCAGCGGCCCGATGCTCGTGGCGAAGTCCTTCCCCTTCGCCGGGCCGAGCCCGACCTTCATCTCGGCCCGCTGCAGATCGCGTGCTGACCAGTCGTTCATGACCGTGAACCCCCCGATCCGGGCGTCGGCCCCGATGATCGCCGCGACCTCGAGCTCGTAGTCGAGCTCGCTCGTATCGGGCGGAGCCGGGATCTCGTCCTCCGGGCCGTAGATCGCCGCAGGGTTCGAGAAGTAGAACACCGGTAGCTCGTACCACTCAGGCGCGACCTCCTGGCCACGGAGTGCTCGCGCCGTCTTGACGTGCCGCTCGAACGCGTAGAAGTCGCGCACCGACGGCGGGTGCAGGACCGGAGGACGGAAGTCGACCTCGGCCAACGGATACTCCGCATGCCGCCGCGCGCTTCCCCCGCCCGTGAAGTACGACTGCAACGTCTGCGCTGCGAGCTGCACGACCGTGTCGCCCTCGACGATCCCCGGCCAGCCGCGTTCGAGTTGCAGGTCGCGCGGCGTGAACATGCAGAGCTTCAATGATCCCGCCGGTGACATTGGTGGATGCCTGGGTCGCGAGCACCAAGCCAGACAAGGACGCAGGGAGGGCTCGGGCTTTCCTGCCCGGGCCCGACTGAGGACGCGGGCTCGCGCCGCGTGATCGCGGGCCAGGCGCCGCCGAATGTTGCCGGTGGGATCATTAGGGTTCGGTGTGCACGATCACGTCGGCGATGTCTGGACGGGCGCGGCGGATTCGCTCCTCGATCTCGCTCGCACGCGCATGCGCTTCCGCGAGTGGGCTCGCCGCATCGAGGCCGAGAGTCAGGTAGGCGATCATTCCATCGTCCGTGCGCACGAAGCGGATCTCGCGCGGCTCCAGGCCCGTGACGTCGTGGACGATGCGCAGGACGACGTCGCGCTCGGCGGTGTCCTCGACCATCGGTCGCCCTTCCGAGTGCTCGGCGAGCGGCTCGATGTGTGTCTGGACGTCGTCGACCTCGGGCACGGCCTGAGCGATCGCCGCCTCGACCTGGTTTGCGACCTCGTGAGCCTGCTCCAGCGTCAGTTCTCCAGGAAGCTTCAGATGCAACGACACCTCCGTTCGCCCGCCGACGTCGAGGACGCTCACGTTGTGTACCTCGCGCACGACCGGCACGCCGAGCGCGGCTGCATGCGCGCGGTCGCGAATGGCAGCCTCGTCGTCCTGGGGCTCGACGTGAACGACGACGTCGCTCCCGGGTAGCGCTTCGTTCAGCGCCTCTTCCACCCGGTCTGCGGCGGCGTGGCCCTGGCCGACGGCGGCGCCCGGCGGGACACCGATCACGACGTCCATGAACTGCCGCGGCCCAGCCTGGCGCATGCGCAGCCGGCGGAGGGCGACCGGCGGATCGATCCCGGCGATCGCCGCGCGGGCAGCTTCCTCTGCGTCTGCAGGGGCGCGGTCCATCAGGACGTCGACGTTCCGCTTCATCAGACGGATCGCCGCGAGCGATACGAGGACGGCGACGAAGAGCGCCGCTGCTGAGTCTGCGCGCGGATGACCTTCGTGCACGAGGACGAGCCCGATCAGCACCGCGACCGAACCCGCAAGGTCGCTGCCGAAGTGAAGCGCATTCGAGGCCAGCGCCGCGCTGTGGTAGCGGCGTGACGCCCGCCGGAGCACGACAGTTCGGCTGAGGTCGACGGCGATCACGATCGCGATCACGACGAACGCGTACCACGTCGCGTGCACGGAGGTCGGCCGGTCGCCAACGAGATGCGTGATCGCGCGCCAGGCGATGAAAGCGCTGGCCGCGACGAGAATGGCCCCCTCGGCGAGTGCGGAAAGATGCTCCGCCTTGCCGTGGCCGTACTGGTGCGACACGTCCGCGGGGCGGACCGCCACACCGACCGCGAAGAGTGTCAGCAGCGCCGCAACCAGATCGGTCCCGGAGTGCAGCGCCTCGGAGATCAGTCCGAGGCTGTGCGACGCCAGGCCGGCGCCGAGCTTGAGCGCGATGAGCAGGATGGCCGCGACCACCGAGACGAGCGCCGCTCTCCGTTGCGGATGCATCCGGCTAGTAAAACGGAAGAGCCCGCCGAGGCGGGCTCTTCCGTCGATCTTCGTCCTGAAAGGCTACGAGCTGGCGATGTCGCCGTGGAAGCTCTCCTTGAGCGTCGTGCCGGAGCCTTTCCCGCGGTCCTGCCAGTGGCGGACGATCAGCCGAGGCCGATTTCCGCTGCGATTCGGCGCGGTGTAGTTGTAGTTGAACTTGCAATCAGTGCTGTTCGTCGCTCCATCGCAAGAGAAGGCAGCGGCCGGCCCGAAGAACGCGGTGATGAAGTCACCGGTGAAGCAAGCGGCGGCACAGGTTGCGTTCTTGTTGAAGACGCCGCCCGTGATCGTGCCCTCGAGGTAGCCGTTGAAGCGGCCCGTCACTCCTGCGCGAATGAGCTTGCCGTGCTTGCTCGTGTTCGCCTGGCAGTTGCCTGGACTGTTCCCTGCGATCGTGGTGAACGTCCCCTTGTCGACTCGGCGCAGACGGAACGTGCCGTTGCCGTTGTCATGGATCTGGTACGTCCGCTTCTCGTTCAGCGTCGCCCACGGCTCCGTCCCGTCGCACCGACGGTCGGTTGTCGTCAGCGTGAAGGTGAACTTGTTTTTCCCCTGAGCCTTCCCCTTGTCCTTGTCCTTGCCTTTGCCGCCCGGATCGGCGAGGCCGGACGCGGCGAGCGTCAGGGCTCCGACGAGCAGGGCGAAGATGATGACCATCCGGCGCATGTGCCTTTTCACTCCCTTTGGCTGGGATTTGCTGTCCAGCCAGATAGATGCCGCAGCGGACGCCGGCTTGCGGTCTGCGGGGCGACCTAGGTGGCGGCGAAGGTCACTCAGAGATTGCCGCGGAGCGCCTGCTCGCGCTCGATCGCCTCGAAGAGCGCCTTGAAGTTCCCCTCGCCGAACCCGCGTGCGCCGTGTCGCTCGATCACCTCGAAGAAGAGCGTCGGCCGGTCCTGCGCGGTCTTCGTGAAGATCTGCAGAAGGTATCCGTCCTCGTCCCGGTCGACGAGGATGCGCAGGCGCCGCAGGTCGTCCCAGTCTTCACCGATCTCGCCGACGCGCGCCATCGCGTCCTCGTAGTAGGCCTCGGGAGTGGAGAGGAACTCGACGCCGAGTTCCTGCAGCGTCTCGACGCTGCGCACGATGTCCTCGGACTGCAACGCGATGTGTTGCACGCCGGGGCCGCCGAAGAACTCGAGGTACTCCTCGATCTGGCTCTTGCGCTTTCCCTCAGCCGGCTCGTTGATCGGAAACTTGATCTTCCCCTGGCCGTCCGCCATCACCTTCGACATCAGCGCCGAGTACTCGGTGTGAATCTGCTCGTCGGCAAAGTGGATGATGTTCGTGAAGCCCATCGTCCTTTCGTAGAACTCGACCCAGTAGTCCATCCGGCCGAGCTCGACGTTCCCGACGACGTGGTCGATCGCTCGCAGTCCGACGCCGGTCGCCGGTTTGCCGTTCGTCCTTGCGACCTCGCGGTATCCCGGCAGGAACGGCCCCGTGTACTCGTTCCGGTTGACGAAGGTGTGGACGTTGTCGCCGTACGTGGCGATCGTCGCCCGCTCGACCCGGCCGAAGTCGTCCTCGGTCCAGTGCGGTTCGCGGATTCCACGGGCTCCACGCTGAACCGCTTCCCGATAGGCGTTCGCCGCGTCGGGCACTGTCAGCGCCGTGTCCTTCACACCGTCGCCGTGGGCACAGGCGAAGCGGGTGATCTCGCTGTCAGGGCCGAGACCGCTCGTCAGGATGAGGCGAATGTCGTCCTGCTCGAGGACGTAGGACGCGCGATCCCGAACACCGGTTTCGGGCCCTGCGTACGCGGTTTTCGTGAAACCGAAGGCGTGCTCGTAGAAGAAGGCGGCCTGCTTGGCATTGCCGACGTAGAGCTCGAGGTGATCCCACCCGTCGATCGGCATGAAGTCGGCGTTCTGCCCCATCCCAAAATCTTACTCAGCCGGCGGCTGGGGAGCGGCTCGGCGAGGCGAGAGGGCGATCCCGGCCGCGATCGCGACGCCGCCGATGATCTGCACGGTCGTGATCGGCTCCGACAGCAGGACGAGGGCGATGATCGCGGCGAGGAAGGGCTGCAGGTTCGCGAACAGCGATGCGCGCGACGGGCCGACCCGGTCGATCGCCGTGAACCAGAGCAGGTTCGTGAGCACGAGCGGCCCGAGCACGGCGAACGCGAACCCGATCCAGACGAGCGCGCCGAAGTCGTAGCGCTGGTGCGCGAGCTGCTGCGACCCCGCCAGGGCAAGCAGCGGCGTCACGGCCAGCAGGAACACGGCGCTGAGCCTGAACGGGGAATAGCGCCGCATCAGCGGGCCGATCGCTACCGAGTAGGCGGCCCACGTGGCCGCGGCGCAAACGGCGAGCGTGTCCCCTTTGAGGTTCGCCGACAGGCTTCCGCCCGAGCCGACTGCGACGAGCGTCGACGCCCGCGAACGACACCAGCGCCGCGATCCAGAAGCGGCCGCTCAGATGCTCGATGCCGGTGCCCCTGGCGAAGAGGGCGGTGAAGATCGGCAGTGTGCCGAACAGCAGCGCGACGGTCGTCGCGGTCGTGAAGCGGAGCGCGTAGACGAAGCTCAGCTGGTTCGCGAACAGCACCGCCGTACAGAAGACGATGATCGGCAGATCCCGGCGTCCCATCCGCAGCGAGCCCTCCAAGGCGAGGGTGATCGCGGCGAAGATCAGCGCCGCGCAGGCGTAGCGAATCGAGGAGTACGCGAGCGGCCGAAACCCGTGGTCGAGGATGTACTTCGAGACGGTGAAGTTGAGCGCCCACAGGCTGACCGTCGCGAGCAGCAGCAGATCGGCGGTCGGGCGGCGCACGGAGGCGCACTGTAAAGCGGCGCGGATCCCTCGATCGAGGGAGAGGAGCGAGGCTGGGACGCCGACTCCTACAAGGTGCCCCTGCGGACCATCTGCTGGCTCCTGCTTGCCATCGTTGGCGGTTCGACGATCGGTTTCAAGCTCGCCCTCCCCGGCTCCGATTCGGCTCCGGCAGCGGCCTCTGCGCAAAGCGCGGCAAGCGGGCCTGCGCCGCCCTTCACCTTCGCGCCGCCGGGCGGGAGGCGGGTCGTGCACTCGACGGGCCTCGACACCGGCGGCCAGTCGACCCCAGGCCTGCGATCGCTCACCGCGAGCCAGGGCCAGTCTGTGGGAGGAAGCGACACATCTGCTCCCGCGGGCGAGACACCCGCGATCGGCTTCGACGCGCCCTACGTGAGCGACCTGCGGTTCCTCGCGCTGCCCGGCATCCCGACCTCGCCGACGACCACGACTCCGACGGACACGACGACGACGACCACGCCTGCAGCACCCGTCGGGCCTCCGCCCGAGATCGAGAACGTGCACACGACGGCGCTGACGCCGTTCTCGGCAACGATCGCGTGGCGAACGAGCGTGCCGGCGTCGTCGCGGATCGCCTACGGGCTCGACGCGCCCGTGATCTGGACCCCGGCGTCGGGCGCGTCCACCGAGCATCAGGCGACGCTGACCGGTCTCGGCTTCGACGACTCGTACAAGCTCGCGGTCACCGCCGCCAACGAAGGCGGAGCCGCGAGCGTCGCGGAATTCGTCCTGACCACTCCGAGCCTCTCCGGGCCGGTGCAGATGACGACCTCGAACGGGGCGATCCTCTTGAACGGGCAGCCGTCGTTCCCGAAGCTCGTCTGGGCGCAGTGCCCGGACGCGGCAGCGGGCAACCTGGCGGTCGGCATCGACCTCTTCATGGGCAACGGCTGCGGTACCGGCGCCCAGCTCGCGAAATGGGTCGCCGGCAGGGCGTTCGTGCTCGCGAACGCGCAGTCCGACGCGGCAGGACGCGCAGGGACGGTGGGCACGCATCTTCCCGACGAATGGGACACGCACCTCCCCGGTGATTTCACGACGGCTGACGCGCTCCGCCTCGTCCCGCCGACGCCTGGGTCAGGGCCCCGCTTCCTGACGCTGACCAATCACTTCTACAGCCGGGCGAGCGCACTGCCGCAGGGCAAGGGCATGTATCCGGCGCTCGCTGCGAGCGCGGACGTGCTCGGGTTCGACCTCTACCCACTCCAGAACTGGTGCCGCTTCGACAGCTTCGGCGACGTCTTCGACTCGCAGCTCGATCTCGTCGCGCTCGGCCGCGGACGGCCGACGTTCCAGTGGATCGAGGCCCGTCGCATGGACTGCTTCGGCGATCAGCTGGACCCGACCCCGCAGACGGTCCGCGCAGAAGCCTGGCTTTCGATTGCCGGAGGCGCACACGCGATCGGCTACTTCCCGAACAACTGGAGCCTCGACGTCGGCGCCGAGATCGCCCGTACGAACCACGAGATCCAGTCGCTCGCCCCGGCCCTCGTCGAGCCCGCGATTGCCGCGAGCGTCGCCCCGGAGAGCGTCGTCAAGGTCGGCGCCCGCGAGCACAACGGGGCGGTCTATGTCATCGCCGTGAATGCAAGTAGAAACGCGGCCGACTCGCAGATCAACGTTCCCGCGCTCGGCGATCGCGTCCTTCAGACCCTCGACGGGATGCACACGGTCACGGCGAGGAGCGGCTCGTTCACGGATTCCTTCGCCCCGCTCGAGGTTCGCATCTACGTCGCCTCGCCCTTCCAGGGTTAGTCCCGGTTAGGCTTCCGCACATGCGGGAGCCCACCAAGGAGGACGTCGACGCCCTCGTCGGCCCTGCGACGCCGCACTTTGCGCCACAACTGCGAGCGCGGGTCGAGGAGTTGGTGCGCGACCTGCCGGAACGCCATCCGGTGAGGCAGTACGCGCAGGGGAAGGATCGAGGTTCTGAAGCGACTCGCCTTCGCGTCGTCCAAAGCCGAGGAAGGCCCGCGCGAGCCCAGGTCGAGGCCCGGCTGGGAGGAGATCCCGAGCACGGCGCCCGCGAACGAGCCCCTCCCCGGACGGAAATGACTCTCGAAAACGGTTCCGTCCTGGTGACGGGCGGGACGCGCGGCATCGGCAAGGCGATCGCGCTGCGACTCGCGTCCGAAGGCGCCTCACGCATCGCGCTCGGGTATCTGCGGAACGACAAAGCAGCCGAGGCCGCTGCGGACGAGATCCGCGCAGCGGGAGCCGAGCCGATTCTGGTCCGCGGCAACGTGGCGTCGGAGAAGGTCGTCGCCGAGTTCGCGTCACACGGCCCCTACGCCGCAGTCGTGCACAACGCCGCGACCGGCGTGATCAAGCCGGCGCTCGAGACCGAGGACAAGCACTGGGACTGGACCCTGAACGCAAATGCACGAGCGCTCCTGTCACTCGCGCGGGCGTGTGCCCCGGACATGCAGAGCGGCTCCTCGATCGTCGCCGTGTCGTCACTCGGCGCGCAGCGCGTCCTCGAGAACTACGTTCTCGTCGGGACGTCGAAGGCGGCACTCGAATCCGTCGTCCGCTACCTCGCGGTCGAGCTCTCGCCCCGTGGTATTCGCGTCAACGCCGTCTCGGCCGGCGTCGTCGAGACCGAGGCGCTCGATCACTTCCCGAATCGCGAGGAGATGCTCCGCGCGGGAAAGACACGCACTCCCGCCGGCCGCCTGGTCGAACCGGAAGACGTAGCGGGAGTCGTTGCGTTCCTCTGCTCACCCGACGCGGACATGCTCCGCGGCCACACGCTGATCATGGACGGCGGCTACTCGCTGCTCGCCTGATGGAACCGACCGAACAGAACAGGCGAGCGTGGGACGAGATTCACCGAAGGCGCGCCGAAGCACTCGCCGGAGAGCGCGGGCTGCCCTCACCGGTGCGCAACGCGTTTGCCGACCTGAAGGGCAAGCGTGTGCTCGACCTGCAGTGCGGCACCGGCGAGGCGACTGCCGAGCTTGCGGAGCTCGGGGCCGTCGTCACCGGCGTCGACTCGTCCGGCCGGGCGCTCGAAGCAGCGCGTGAGCGCTGGCCGTCGATCCTCTGGGTTCAGGCCGACCCGCAAGAGCTGCCCTCGGAGTTACGGCGGGGACGCTTCGACCTCGTCTACGCCGGACTTGGCTCGTTGCTCCAGCTCACCGATCTCGATCAGTGGATGCGCGAGATCGCCGCGGCGCTGGGTCCAGGCGGCGAGCTCCTGCTTTTCGAGGAGCATCCCGTCGCGCTCTGCGTGGACGGCCTGATGCACTGGCGCGAGAGCTACTTCGACGAGGGATCGCGCCGGCTCGGCCAGATCGTGAACGCGGCGGCCCGCGCAGGCCTGCTGTTGCGCGCACTCGAGGAGTATCCGTCCAGAAGCGACGGCTTTCGTCATCACGACGCGCGAGTGCCGGGAACGTTCCTGCTTTACGCACGCAAGGCGTGACCTGTTTGGAGGAAGAGGCAGCGCCTCCCCGCTGGGCCCGCCTCCGCCGCCCTAACAAGCCAGCCGGCTGAACGCCTCGTCGAGCTCCTCGTCCGTGATCGTGAACGGCGGGGTCGCCGAGATCAGGCTGCCGTCGCCGGCCGGAATGACGATCACGCCGTTTCGCTCGGCTGCCTCTGAGTCGCCCACGCGGGCGCGGAGCAAGCCGGCGCCGTGCCAGCCCTTCTCCTCGAACCGGCGCCCGGCGACGCCGACGCGTTCGAGCAACCGCGGCACTTCGTCCAGCACGACCAGCGCGGCTGCGCACGCGAGCGGGTTCCCGACGTGGGTGTGCGTGAGAACGTCCTCGGGACCGAGGTCCCACACCGACGCGAGGTCTCCGCGCACGAAGAGCGCCGCGGACAGCGGCAGACCGCCCCCGAGTGCCTTGCCGACGCAGATCACATCCGCGACCTGCTCACCCGGCCAGAGCTCTCCAACCCTGCCGAGGCCGGCGTAGATCGCATCCACGACCAGCAGAGCGCCCGCTTCATTACAGCGACGACGAAGCGTCTCGAGCCAGTCGTCCGGTGGCACGCGCGCACCTGCACGTCCCTGAACAGGCTCGGCGATCACACAACACGTGTCGGCCGGCAAGGGGCCGGGATCCTCGCCATAAGGACGTCGATGAACGGGGCCCGGAAGCCAGGCGGCGAACGGCTCGCGAAAGCGTTCGAAGCCGGTTGCCGCGAGAGCGAGCAGCCCGGTGCCGTGGTACGCGTCGTCGAACGCGACGATGCCGCTCTTGCCGGTGGCGAGCAACGCGGTTCGCAATGCAATCTCGACGGCGTCCGCACCGGTCACGCCGAGCTTCGACGGCCACGGCAGACGCTGCCGGAGCTCCGCAGTGACCGCCGCGTCAGCGAGATCGCCGAGCGCATGCGCGACGGGAGCCGAGGAGATCGCCGACATCACGCGCGGGTTGCGATGGCCGAGAGCTGCAACGCCGAAGCCGCCGGACAGGTCGAGATACCCGCGCCCGTCCGCGTCCCAGACGCGACAGCCCTCGGCCCTCGCCCAGATCAAGCGCCGTTACGGCCGATCAGCCGGCCGAGCGTGTCCGCGGCGATGTAGCCCGCGAGCTTCGGGTTCTCCTGCAGCCGCCGGAGCGAATACTCGTACCAGTGGCGCCCGAACGGGACGTAGATCCGCAGGCGATGCCCTTCGCGCACGAGACCGGAGCCGAGCTCGGGCCGTACGCCGAGCAGCATCTGGAACTCGTAGGCATCGGGAGCCAACTCGTGTTCGGCGACGAGCCGCCGGCCCTCGTCGAGCAGCCACTCGTCGTGGGTCGCAATGCCGACGTGTCCGCCGGCCGCGAGCAACGCGTCGAGCGCGCGCACGTACGACGCACGGACCTCGCCGAAGTCCTGGTACGCGAGCTCGGGCGGCTCGACGTAGATCCCCTTGCAGAGCCGAACGCTAGGTCTTAGGTCGGCGAGACCGGCGATGTCGTCGGCCGTCCGCCGCAGCATCGCCTGAAGAACGACGCCGACGTTGTCGTGGCCCTCCTCGCGCAACTCGCGGTAGAGATGCAGCGTGTCGTCCGTCGTGGACGAGTCCTCCATGTCGATGCGCACGAAGTTCCCACGCGACGCTGCATCCTCGACGACGGTGCGGAGGTTCGTGCGACACACGTCGTAGTCCAGGTTCAGTCCGAGCGCGGTCAACTTCACGCTCACGCCGGAATCGAGCCCGCAGCGTTCGATGTCGGCGAAGACGTCCAGGTAGGCGCGCACGATCGCTGCCGCTTCCTCCTCGGTCGTGATCTCTTCGCCGAGGACGTCGATCGTGGCGACCTTGCCTTCGGCGTTCAACTTGCGGACCGCCTCGCGTGCGTCCTTGAGCTCGGGGCCGGCGATGTACCGCTCGGAGAGCTTTTGCACGAGCGGCCGCGGAACGGCCGGAAGCATGCGAACGATCGCGCGGTCGAAGATCGCCAAGGGCGGCGGGATCCTAACGCTCGCGCATGAAGCCCTGACGCGCGGCGCTGACGAGCGCCACAGCTTCAGGGAAGAGCACCCGCATGGCGTCTCGGAGCGCGATCGTCTGCTCGTCTGCACTGCCGGACGGCTGGAGCTGGGAGAGGGCCGCTCCCGTCAGCTCCACGGCGGTGTTCAGGGTGAGCGTCGCGAACTGCTCGCGCTGCGCCTCCTGCACGGTCTCCGCCTGTTGCTCGGCGAACTCGCGCAGGCCTCGGAGGAGATCCTCCGGATCGCCGCCGAGCGGGAAGCCAAATCCACCTTCCATCCCCTCAAGCATAGGGATGCACGACCGGTTAGGGTCGATGGGTGGAGGAGCGGGCAGGCGTCGTCCTTCCCCCGGAGCCGGTTGAGCACGAGTGGCCGCGCATGGACCCTCCGAACGTCCTCTGGTTCGCCGGCATGTATGCGACCGCCCTCGGCTCCTATGCGCTGCTCCAGACGCTCCCCGACACGCAGAAGAGCGTCTGGATCCTCCTCGCCGCAATCGCGTTCCTCCTGGCGTACGGCGCCACAGCGCGCCTCCTCCTGCTCAGAGCATCCTGGTGGGTGCCTGGGGGACTCGCTGCCGTCCTGGCCGTAGCGATGGTTCCTGCGGTCTGCATCGGCTTCCTGAGGCTGATCGGGGTGTGGTCTTCCGACTTCCCCTTGACGGACATCAACGGCTCCGCGGTCGCCGTCGCTTTCGTGACGGCGGCTGCCGGCCTCGGCGCGTACTGGTGGACCCGGTTCTCCTTTCTCTTCGCCATCGTCGTCGGGGCGATTCTGGTCGCCGCGCAATTCCTGGCTGTCGCGGGGAGCGGCCCCGCCACGGGCGACGACCGCGCCACAGCGGCGCTGATCGCCGGCGGAGCACTCGTGATCGTGGGGGTGTTCCTCGACGCTTTCGGCAGGCGACGTAACGCGTTCTGGTTCCACGCCCTCGGCTGGTTCAGCGCAGCCGCGGGCCTCGTCTTCTTCGTCGTGGAGCCGGGTAGGGATCCGGACCGCGGCTGGATTCCCATGCTGATCGTCGGCACGTTGCTGCTGATCGTCGCCGGTCCTGCGCGCCGGGCAACCTGGGCGGTGTACGGCGTCCTCGGCTACTACGCTCCGCTGCTGCACTACACATCGGTCGGTTTGGACGACAACCGCTGGACGTCCGCGGTCGCGCTGCTCGCAATCGGGCTCAGCATCTTCGGGCTCGGGATGTTGTTGCGCCGTTACGGCGAAGCATGGGGAGAGCGCTTCGTCCGCAGGCCGCCGCCGAACATCGCTCCTAGTCCTTGAACATCCCTTGCTCGAGCCACGCGCCGCCGTCGAGCGTGAGGACGTCGCCGGTCACGTAGCCGGCGAAGTCGGATACGAGGTACGCGCACGCATGTGCGACCTCGTCTTCGCGGCCGAAGCGCCCCAGCGGAATGCGCCGCAGCAGCTGCTCGCGGAGCTCTTCGGTCGGCCAGAGTCGCGTACGCGTCTCTTCGGTGTCGATCGGGCCCGGTGCGATGGCGTTCACACGGATGCCGTGCTGCGCCCACTCGACCGCGAGCGTTCGCGTGAGGTTAACGACACCGGCTTTCGCGGCTGCGGAATGAACGGTGCCGGGACCGCCGGTCCAGGCGTAGCTCGCGACGAGGTTCACGATCTGCGCGTTGTCACCACCGCGGCTCGAGACACGCCTGCCGAGCTCGCGCGAGCAGAAGAACGTCCCGTCGAGGACGATGCCGACGACCGCGCGCCAGCCGTTCGGCGAGAGGTCCTCTGCGCGCACGATGAAGTTGCCGGCCGCATTGTTCACGAGGGTCGTGAGCGGACCGAGTGCTTCCTCGGCCGCGTCGAAGGCAGCGGCGACGGCCTCCGGATCCCGCACGTCGGCCTGAACGGCGAAGCCCTCGCCGGAAAGCGCTGCCACCGTTTCATCGAGCGGCTCCCGACGGCGACCGAGAACGGCGACCTTTGCGCCGAGCCGTCCCAGCTCGAGCGCCATCGCCCGCCCGAGGCCGCTGCCACCGCCGGTGACGAGCGCCACGCGGCCCGCGAGAGATCCCAGCCGGAAGCACTATTCGAGCTCGAGCTTGTAGTTCAGCTCGAGGTCCCTCGTCAGCTCATCGATCGCAGGGAGCGCGCCCTGCAACGCACCGGCGACGTCACCGGCTGCGCCAGCGCCAAGCGAATCGAGGTAGGAAGGCGAGGCCAGGCGAGGCTCCGAGGCCAGCGGTGCGGCCGTGTTTTCCTCCGCGACCTCGACGAGCGCCGCGATCGAGGCGGCGTCTCGAACCCGCGTGCGATTGCGGACCGGAGCGCCTGCATCGTCGAGCGCAAGCCAGCTGTGCGTCCCGTCTTCACCTGAGAACGCGCAGAGATAGACGCGTTCTCCCGACGACGGCTCGACCGCGATCACGGCTCCGACCGTCTCCCCGGGAGCCGCGAACCGCGCAGCAGCCTCCGCGATCCGGCTGACGTCGTCGCTCAGCGCCACCGCGCCAGCATAGACTCGCCCTGTGGCAGGGGCCGTCTCCGCGCGAGCGCTCTTCGCCCCGCTCGGGCCGACCTACGATCGCTATGCGGCCGCACTCTCGTTCGGCCAGGATCCGCGCTGGCGGCGGTTTCTCGTCTCGCGTGTCGAGGCGGGCCCCGGCGACACCGTGCTCGACGTCGCGACCGGGACCGGCGCGGTGGCGCAACGAGCTGCTCACGCGCAAGGGATGCACGGTCGTCGGGCTCGACCAGAGCCCGGAAATGCTGGCGGAGGCGCGCCGCCGGCTGCCGGAGAACGTCACCCTCGTCGAGGGAACCGCGGAACGCCTGCCGTTCGAAGAGGCGTCCTTCGACGCACTGACCTTCACCTACCTCCTGCGCTACGTCTCCGATCCGGCGGCGACCCTGCGGGAGCTCGCGCGCGTGGTTCGCCCGGGGGGCACGATCGCCGGGCTCGAGTTCGCAGTGCCGCATGGGGTCTGGCGCCCGCTCTGGGAGCTCTACGTCCGCGTCGGGCTCCCGCTTGCAGGACGGGCGATCTCGCCGGGCTGGGCCGAGGTCGGCGATTTCCTCGGGCCGAGCATCAGGAACTTCTATGCGGAGTGGCCGGAACCGCGGCTGGTCGAGCTCTGGCGGGCCGCCGGGATCGCGGACGTGAGCTCGCGGCGCCTCAGCCTCGGCGGCGGAATCGTCACCTGGGGCCGCCGCGCGTGACCCAGGGCGACGTCAGACCTGCCTTCTACGCGCTCGCACCGGGTGGGTGGCGTGACTACGTCACGCTTCTGCACCCGCCGTACACGCTGTGGCATCTGTCGTACGTCGCGATCGGCGCGGCGCTGGCTCCGCAGTGGCGACCCGGAGTGCTCGCTCTCGCACTCCTCGCGTTCTTCCTCGGCATGGGCGTCGGCGCGCATGCGCTCGACGAGCTCCACGGCCGACCACTCGCGACCCGGATCTCTGCAAGGACACTCGTCGTGCTCGCCGTCACGTCGCTCGCCGCCGCAGCAGGGATCGGCATCGCCGTAGCGCTGCGTACGAACCTCTGGCTGCTCGCCTTCGTCGGAGTTGGAGCGTTCATTGCGGTCGCGTACAACCTCGAGCTCTTCGGCAGCCGCCTGCACGGCGATCCGTGGTTCTCGCTCGCGTGGGGCGCGTTCCCGGTGCTGACCGCGTACTTTGCCGCCGCCGAGACGATTCGCATCGAGGCGGTGTTCGCCGCCGCGTTTGCCGCACTCCTGAGCCATGCTCAACGGCGCCTCTCGACGCCCGTGCGGCTCGTGCGACGCCGGACACGTGCCGTGACGCGGCCGCATCGAGCTCCTGGACGGATCGACGATCCCGATCACGGCCGATTCGCTCACGGCGGAAGCCGAGCATGCCCTCAAGACCCTGTCCGCAGCCGTGGTCGCCCTCGCCCTCGCGCTCGTCCTTCTCCGCGTAACCTGACGCCGTGGAGCTCGTCACGATCGTGCAGATCGTCTTTGTCGCGGCTGCCGTGGTCACGGTGCTGGCGCTCATCGGTGCCGTGCTCGATCGAGCTGCAGCGTCGGCTGCTGATCGGCATTGCGCTCCTCGTCGGCATCGCTGCCGCCGGGGCCTGGGTCGCCTACGGCTTGAAGACAGAAACGGAGATCGCCGTCGCAGCCGGCGGCATCACGATTTCATTCGCCGCCGCGCTTGCCGCGATCCGCCTGCGTGACCTCCTCCGCGCGTCGCGGCGCACCGACGAGCAGCTGGCGCGCGCGCAGGGCCGGCTCAATTCGCTGATCGCCCAGGAGGCCGAAGAGCGGAGCGCCGAGCTCGAGCGAACGCTCGTCCGGGCGCGGGCCGACTCCGCCTCTCTGCTGACGGAACAGGAGCGCCGGATCGCCGAGGAGAGACGCGCCGCCGCGGCCGAGCGGACACGCACGGCAGGCGACGAGCTCGGCGAAGCCCTGACCGCGGCGCAGCAGCAGGTCGAAGCACGGCTGGCTGCGTGGGGAGACGATCTCGAACGGGCCCAGCGCGGCGTGGCGGACCAGCTCACACAGCTTGCCCAACGTCAGAAGCAGTTGATTGCCGAGGCGGAGGCGCGAATCGCGGTCGACGCCGAGCGCCTCGAAGGCGAGAGCGAGCAGCAACGCGCGGGCCTTGTGCGTGTCCGCGAGGAAATCGCCCGGGCCACGCAGGAGGTCGGCGCTGCCGGCACGGCCGAGCTCGAGGGCTACGCATCGGAGCGGCGACGAGCACTGCATGAATTGAACGAGCGCATCAGGAAGCGCGAGCGAGAGCTGCTCGAACTAATCGAGCGCGAAGAGACGGACGCGACGCGACGCATTCAGGCGGGTTTCGCCGACGTCGAGCGGCGCCAGCTCGAACATCTCGAACGAATTCTCGCGCGCGCGACGACGAGTTACTCCGATGCCGCGACGCAGCAATTCGCCGACACGGTCAGGTCTTCGCGGGAAGCTGCGGCTACGCGGCTGTCGCGAGAGCTCGACCGGGCCGTGCAAGCGTTCGTGCGAGAAGCGCAGACGGTGCTCGCCGACCAGCTGGCCCAGGTCGCGATCACCGGCGCGCAGAGGCTGGAGCAGCGGCAGGCGCAGGTCGGCGCCGGAATCGAGCGCCAGCGCTCCGAGGCGATGGAGGCATTCGAGTCACGGCTGGTCCAGGCCGAGCAGGAGCTGCGGCGGCGCCTTGACACGCTTTCCGCCGACACCGAGGCGGAGCGAGCCGTCCTCGAGGCCCGGCTGCGGGAGCTGGCGAAACGGATCGAAGAGGCGATGGCCCGGACGTAAGCGTCGTTTCGGGCCTACGGTTCTCGGCCAACAAACCAGGGCAGGGTTCGTCTAGAACACGACGAACGAAAGCAAAACCGTGGCAGAGACGACCGAAATCATCGAGCCGAACGGCAGCGAGCACTCGAAGGTCGAGAGTTGGCGCCTCCATGTCCTGATGGAAGCCGGGTATCCGCTTCCCCTGGCCGAGCGGCTTGCCGGCAGCGAGGCCGACCTGCACCGGGCGGTCGAGCTCGTCGGCCAGGGCTGCGCGCCCGAGACGGCCGTCGAGATTCTGCTCTAGCTCCTAGGCACTTCCTCCTCACGCCGCGTGGCATGCTGACCACGCGATGTCGAAGGTCGAGGCGATCCAATATGGGGAACGGAAGGTCTACGCGGTGGGCGCCTTCAACCGCGGTGTGGCCGAGTGGCTCCAGCGGCTGCCCACGGTGTGGGTCGAGGGCGAGGTCACGGAGCTGCGCCGGAATCCGCGCTGGCAGTCGGTCTTCTTCACGCTGAAGGACCCGAGCGACGGTGCGTGTCTCGGCGTGACGATCGGACGCGGCCGTTTCGACGCGCTCCGGCTCGACCTGACCGACGGCGAGCGCGTCCACGTCTTCGGGCGCCCCGAGCTCTTCGAGGCCCGCGGCGACTTCCGCATGCGCGCGCTCTCGATCGAGAGATTCGGGCTCGGAGACCATCTCGCCGCGTTGGAGCGGTTGAAGAAGAAGCTCGCGTCGGAAGGCGTCTTCGAGCGCAAGCGTCCGCTCCCCTTACTGCCACGGCGGATCGGACTCGTCACCGGCAACGACGCCGCGGCGAAGAAGGACGTCCTTTCCACGATCACAGCACGCTTTCCGGCGGCTCGCATCCTCGTTGCGGAGACGTACGTGCAGGGGCCGCTCGCCGCGAACGCCATGATCGAAGCGCTCGGCGAGCTCGCGGCGGCGCCCGAGATCGACGTGATCGTGCTCTCGCGCGGCGGCGGAAGCTTCGAGGACTTGCTCCCGTTCAGCGACGAGCGGCTCGTCCGTACGATCGCCTCGTGTCCGGTCCCGGTCGTGTCCGCGGTCGGGCACGAGCAGGACAACCCGCTCTGCGACTTCGCGGCTGACGCTCGCGCGTCGACGCCGACTGCCGCAGCGCGCCTCGTCGTCCCGGACGCAACGGAGCTCCTCGCGCGGCTCGACCGCACCCGCGGCGGCCTGGCCCGCGGCGCACGCGCCGTGCTCGAACGCCGGCGCCAACGAATCGTCCATGCCCACGACCGTCTTCGCCGAGCTCCGTCCCTCGCGGTCGAGCGCAAGCGTGCACGCGTGGAGCACGCAGCCGGACGACTGCGTGCGCTCTCGCCGCGCGCGACCCTCGACCGGGGCTATGCGATCGTCCGGGCGGGCGACGAGATCGTCCGCTCGACGAGCGCAGTGTCGACTGGCGACGAGGTCGACGTCGAGGTTGCCGACGGCCGCTTTGGAGCACGCGTCGAATGAGTGAGACCGAACCGACTTTCGAGGAGGCACAGCGCGAGCTCGAGCAGATCGTCGAGCGCCTCGAGCGCGGCGAGGCGGGGCTCGACGAGGCGATCCAGTTGTGGGAGCGCGGCGAAGAGCTCTACAAGACGTGCGTCGGGAAGCTCGACGCGGCACAAGGCAAGATCGAAGAGCTTGCCCGCCGCGCCGAGTCTGCCCGTCCTTGACGCTCTTCTAGGGGTTGAGGCTGAAAGGCGGGTACTTGTCCGTCACCAGGACGAACGCGTAGGCGCTGACGCGATTGGACCACCGCCCCACCCCGACGACGAAGTCGAAGAGCCCCCTCGGGTAACGGCCGGTGAAGAGGATCGCGAACCACGCGATGATCACGCACACGATCGCCGCGAGAATCAAGAAGAAGAGCACGATGTAGTGCGGAATCGCGAGGAACCACTTCACGAGCGGAAGCCACCGGTTCAGACCTTGCTTCGCATCTGGATACGCAAACTCGAGCGAGACGGACTGCCGCTCGTCCGTCGACGGGTACCGGTCGTCCAGCAGGCCGAGATAGACCCCGACCCGATTTTGGAATCGCAGCAGCTCGAGGTTGAAGTCGTACCACCAACGCGGGTATTTCTGGCGAAACACGATCATCAGCAACGTCGGGAAGAAGAGAAGCCCGCTGGCTCCTCCCGCAAAGAAGGCGCCGTTCTCGCCGCTGCCCCAGCCACTTGACCAGTCGCCCCCACCGATCGCGGCCAACACGAGCACGATCGGGATCGCGACGATGATCCTGAACGCCGTCGTCAGCCGGTTCAGGTCCCGGTCCGGATATTCGACCGAGAACTGCACCGGATACTGGTCGCTACCTGGCGTGTATGCACCTGACTCCATTGCTCGTGACCTCCCTTGTCGAGATTCGAGGCGACACTACTCGGCTTTCGCCTCGCCAAGAAATCTCCCGAGCTCGACGAGGTCCTTCTCGGCCTGCGTCGGATCACCCGACAGAGGAATGACCTCGAGCTCCGGAAGAGCCTCGCCGACGCGGCCTGCGAACACGACGCAACGCACTCCCGCGAGCGCGCAGCGCCGGGCGACCTCGCCGGGTGCCTTCCCGAGGGTCGTCGTACGGTCGACGGTGCCCTCGCCCGTGACGACCACGTCGTAGCCGCCAGGGTCGAAGCCGACGAGGTCGAGGACAAGCGGAGCGCCGGGCAGCAACTCCGCGCCGAGCGACGCGAGCGCAGCGCCCAGACCGCCGGCGGCGCCCGCTCCCGGTAGGTCCGCGTAGGGCGTCAGCTCTGCCAGGCCGAGGAGTCGTGCTTCGAGCTCGCGCACGTCTTCCAGCGTGGCGCCCTTCTGCGTCGCGAAGACTCTGGCGGCATCGAGCAGGGGAACGCCGACGTCGTACGCGACTCGGGTCGGAGCAGGAAGCTCGTCGAGCACCTCCAGCAGGCCGGCGCCGCCGTCGACGTTGGCCGTTCCGCCGAGAAAGACCTGCAGCTCGCGCGGCTGACCGACGGCCCGGATCAGCTCACCGAGCCCGCGACTCGATGCTGCGAAGGGATCAAGCCGTCCAGGATCGAGCGGGATCGCCTGCGCGGCCTCCACGAGCGCCGAGCCGTCGGGGGTGAGAAGCCAACGCGCGACGCGCGGCCGCCCGAACGCATCCGACACTTCGACCTCATGCCAATCGCCGCCGAGTGCCACGTGCAGCACGTCGAGCGTCCCCTCTCCGCCGTCGGCGACGGGGAGCTGGTCGACCTCGGCCCACGAGCGGAGTCCCTCCGCGAGTGCGGCGGCCGCCGCGCCCGCCGTCAGGACGCCTTTGAGGCTAGCCGGAGACGCGAGCGCGCGTGCGATCGGGATCGGCCTCTGCGGACACCTCGGCGGCGGAAGGCTCGTCGTCCGGTGTTTCGGCCTGCGACGCGTCCGGCATCACGCGCAGCATCGCGACCGAGAGACCCTCGCGTGCGAGAAAGATCAGGCCGACGCCGATCCCGACCGAGGCTTCGATGATTTGCAGCCCGAAGCCGAACGCGATCCCGCGAGCCTTCGCCACGCCGTAGTACGTGAAGAGCGGAAGGGCGACGGCCGCCTGCACGAGCCCGACGTTGCCCGGCCAGAGCGGGAAGATCGTCGCGACGTTCATCAGCACCAGCACGAGTCCGGCCGCGGGCAAACCCTCGTGGATCCCGAACGCGCGCATTGCCGTGTAGACCGCGAACAGCTGACATGTCCACCCGAGCATCTGGAAGAAGATCGCGAGCGCTGCGGGCCCGGGCTTGCGCATCACACCGAGGCCGTAGCGCGCGAGCCTGATCACCTTCCGCACGGCACTGAGCCCTTCGTCGATGCCTGCGTAGTGGTCGCTGCGGGCTCCTATGACCGCGACGCTGAAGAGCACGACGCCCACGGCGACGACGGCGATCAGACTCGTGACGGCCCAGTCCGGGATGTGCGCGTTGATGAGGACGTAGACGATCAGCGCGCTCACGGAAATGAGGTCGAAGACGCGGTGCGCGAAGACCGTGCCGAGGAGCCGGGCCCAGGCGCCCTCCTGCTTCATGTGCCGGTTCAGCACAGCGACACGCGCGAGCTCGCCGATTCTTCCCGGGAGGATCGCGTTCGCGAAGAGCCCGACGGAGAACGCCGAGAAGACGAGCATGAAACTCGGGTACGGCGGGTCGAAGGCCTGCACGATGACCGTCCGCCACGCGAGTGTGCGCGCGAGCACCGAGAGCAGGTTCAGTCCGACGGCGGCGGCAACCCATTTCCATTCGACCGCCCTGAACACGTCGCCGACGGCTCCCCAGGCCGGCCCTCGCCACCAGAGGAGCAAGACCACGCCGACGGCAGCCACGACGACGACCGTTGCGTGCGTCCAGCGGTTCCGGACAATGTTCACGAGCCCGAGATCGCCCGCTCGTAGATCCCGACGAGCCGGCGCCCGATGTCCGGCCAGGAGTAGTGCTCGACGGCGACGCGCCGCGCAGCCTCGCCGAGCGCGGCCCGGCGCGGCTCGTCGTCGAGCAGACCGGCGACCGCGTCGGCGAGCGCACGCTCGTCGCCCGCGGGAACCGAGACGCCCGTCTCCTCCGTCATGACTTCGCGGTAGCCGTCGATGTCCGATGCGATCACCGGCGTCGCGCAGGCAAAAGCTCGCGTCAGCACCATCCCGAAGCTTTCCCCACCGAGCGACGGTGCAACAAGTGCCTTGGCCCGGAGCAGCTCCGCGGTGAGGTCTTCCTGCGACAGGAAGCCGAGTATGTCGATCCCCTCGTCCGGCACGCGCTCGCGGGTGAGGAGGAGCCGGACCGCGAGCGGATCCGCGCCGGCGATCCGCAGGCGGGCGCCTGTGCGGCGCCTGATGTCCGGCCAGGCCCGAAGCAGGACTTGCAGGCCCTTGCGTGCTTCCTGGCGGCCGGCGAACACGACCTGCTGCTCGCGGTCATGTGCGTCTGCCTCCGGGGGAATGAGCACGCCGTTGGGGACGACCTCGTATTCGCCTGGAAGCCACGCGGCGGCAGTGTCGCGCGCGTGGGGAGAAACGGCGATCCGGTGGTCGAGCCGTTCGGCGAGGAATCCCCAGAGCGGCGTGCCACCCTTCATCCAGCCGAGCTTGCCGTGCGCGTGGAACGTGCCGACCATCGGCCCGCGCCAGAGCGCGACCGCGGCGACCGAGATCGCCGGCGTCATCGGCTCATGGACGTGCAGCACGTCGAAGCGCTCACGCGCGAGCGCGCGCCTGACGCGGGGGATCGTTCGAGGTGAGAGCACGATGTTCGGGAGCGTTCCGTTCGCGGGCACGATCACCGAGCGGCCCACCGGAATGATGTCCGGCGGCGGAAGATCGTGGCGCCCAAGGCGGGGGTGCAGGACGCGCGTGAAGCTTCCGGGCGGGTCGTTGCCGATGATCGTGCGCGTGTCCACGCCGTGCCCCCGCAGGGCTTCGGCCTGGAGCTCGGCGTGCTCCACCACCGCCCCCCAGAAGGACCAGGAGTACGGGACGACGATGCCGACCTTCATGCGGAAGCTAACCCGGTAGCCAGTCGTCGCGGTACTCGACGTCCGCGTCCTCGGGGAAGCCGGCGTAGGCCTCCTCGCCCTGCGTCGTCTCACGCTCGACACCGGCACCGTGGCGCTGCGCGAACTCGGACTCGAGATAGCGGACGCCGCCGCCTGTGCGTGGCCCGACAGCGAGGACCGCACACGGGCCGTCGCCTGCGCCGACGATGACGTGCTCGGTCCCCGCAGGGCAATGGAAGAAGTCCCAGGCCTTGAGCGGCCGTTCCTCACCTTCGACCAGCAGCAGCGCTTCGCCTTGGAGCACGAGGAAGCCCTCCTGGTCCTGGTCTTCCGCGTGGTACATGCAGGCCGGCTGTCCGGGCTGAAGAACACCGATGTTGATTCCGAGCTGGGGGAACTTCGCATCGCCCACGCCCTCGAACCGAGTGTAGGCGCCGAAGGCGCCCTCGAGCCAGCGCGCCTCGCGGGCATTCAGGACGAACCAGCCTTCGCCTTTCGGCGCGAGCCCTTCGCCTGCCTTCTCGACCGTAGCCTCCGGGACCATCCGCGTATTCTGCCCCTGATGGAAGGCCTCGCCGAGCTGCACACCCATCTCGGCGGCTCGGTCGCCTCCGACATCCTCTGGAGCCTCGCGCACGAGCAGGGAATCGCGCTTCCCGTCAAGGACTTCTGGGAGTTCGACCGGCTCGTCACGGTGTCCGACCCACGCGGCGTCGCGAACCTCGACGCGCTCGACCAGATCTACCACTGGACGGAGCTGATCCAGTCGAGCCCGATCGCCGTCGAGCGCTCCGTGCACGCGGCGATCGGCGGCGCGTACCGCTCGCAGGGGATCACGACGCTCGAGCTCCGCTTCAATCCGATGAAGCGAAACCGCGGCGGCGAGCGCGACCTCGACCACATCATCCTCGCCGCCATTCGCGGCCTCGACCGCGCGAGTCTCGAGTATCCGCAGGTGCGCGCGGGCCTGATCCTGATGATGGACCGGACGTTCACCGCGGCGCAGAACTCGATCATCGTCGAGAAGGCGATCGTCTGGGCGCCGCGCGGGGTCGTGGGAGTCGACATCGCCGGCCCGCGTCCGAACGGCGGCCGCTACGACTACCGGCAGGTCGCGCCGATGGTCGAGGAGGCTCGTTCTGCAGGCCTGGGCGTGACGATTCACGTCGGCGAGGAAGGCGGCGACATGGGACGTGACGAGATCGGGGAAGTCGTCGCGGCGCTACGCCCGGACCGGATCGGCCACGGGATCCTGGCGGCGGGCGATCCGGACTTGATGGGTGCGATCCGCGATGCGCAGATCGTGCTCGAGATTTGCCCGACGTCGAACCTGCTGACGAAGGCGTTGGCGAACGAGGAAGCCGTGCGGGACACGTTCAGAGCGTTCGTCGACGCGGGTGTTCCGTTCACGATCGCAACGGATGGCCCGGAGATGATGCACACGCACCTGAAGGACGAGCTCGAGCTGCTGCGCCGAATCGGCGCGCTGGACGAGGAGGAGCTCGCGAAGGCCAATCGCCGCGGTCACGAGGCCAGCTTCCTCAGCCGAGATATCGCTCTTCAAGCGACGTAGACGGCCTCGGGCCGGGTGTAGTCCCTCCAAATACGCCTTTCGGTCAATGGTCAGCAGGCGCTTGGCCCTTTAGCTTCGCACCCTATGTACGACGCACTCCGCGAGTCCCTCCCCTCGATCACCGAGCGGCAGCGTCAGGTCATCGAGCTCATCGCAGCCGGGTGCTCGAACGACGAAGTCGGCGAGCGCCTTGGCATCTCCCCCCGGACGGCGAAGGCTCACTCGGACGTCCTGCGTCAGAAGCTCGGCGTCACCCGACGCCGGCAGATCCCGGTTGCGTACCGGGCGATCACAGGCGACGACCCGCTCGCACGAAGCCTCGAGTCGGCTGCGGCCGACTGCGGGGGCTGACGGCACCGTGCCTGCGACCCTCCTGGGTTGCAGGCACGGTTCAGCCCGAATCGCCCCAAACCGCCAGTCGAAATCGGCGATCCCCGGCGCTAAGGTCAGAGGGACACGCACCGCCAAAGGGGAGAGCGGTGAATCACGAATCGGCAGGCGCATCCGCATCGGGCAGACGGATCATCGAGCGACCGCGACTAACGCGTCTGCTCACCGAGTCTGAAAGCAGGGTCCTTCTCCTGACGGCTCCGGCTGGGTACGGCAAGACCACACTCACGAAGGAATGGCTGGCATCAACTCGCCGCAAGCATGGCTGGTACCAGGTGACGGAGGCGTCTTCCGATGCAGCGGCACTTGCATTGGGCCTCGCGGCAGCCGCTTCTGCTGTTGTGCCAAGTGCAGGCAAGCAACTTCGGGCACGGCTTAAGGCGTCGAATGATCCAGCAGGGCAGATCGAATCACTAGCCCAAGATCTATCCGACGATCTCACCGTTTGGCCCGAGGAAGCCTGGTTAGTCATTGATGACTATCAACTCCTAGTCGACGACAAAGCTGCGGAGCGATTTGTGGAAGTTCTTCTGACAACGGCCCCGCTGCGTGTCCTAATCGCAACTCGCAAACGTCCCTCTTGGGTTTCCGCAAAACGCCTTCTCTATGGAGAGATCACCGAGTTCGGCCGGAACGTGCTCGCGATGACTCCCGACGAGGCGGCAGAGACCCTCGCCGGAACTACACAAGACATGCCCGGCCTGGCTGCACTAGCCGAAGGGTGGCCTGCAGTCATCGGCTTGGCATCGTTCCTGCGTGCCCCCCTTCGCACAGACGGCACCGAGGTGCCCGACACGCTTCATGAGTACTTCGCGGAGGAGCTCTACCACGCTCTCGACAACGAACAGCGCTGGCAACTAGTCCAGCTCGCGGTTGCTCCGACACTTGACGAATACCTGCTTCGAGCCATCTTTGGGGAACGCGGCAGGTCAATACTCGAGGATGGATATGAGAGCGGGTTTCTGAATCGAGATGGGTTGTCCTACGACATGCACCCTCTTCTTCGCCACTTCCTCCGAGAGAAATTCGCTGACTTCGGCGAGGACAGGATTCGGGAGACCGCGCGAGTCATGGGCGAGTCCTACGCTGATCGCTCGCAGTGGGCCGAGGCTGCCTCACTCGCTGCTGAGTTTCATTTGGTCGAACTCATGCTCCGCGTGTTGGAAGATGCTCTCGACTCAATCTTGTCCGAAGGGCGGCTAACAACCCTCAACCGTTGGCTTGACAGTGCAGAGAGGGCCGCTCCTACTGCAGCGATAGTCCGGCTCGCCGCGATCGAGATCGCGTTCCGCACAGGAGATTGGGAGACTGCGAGGGCGACAGTCACTCAACTCGCGCGCTCCATTGCGCCCGACCACAGACTCGCATCGCGCGTCTACCTCCGCGCCGGACAGATTGGTCAACTGGACGACAGATTGGACGACGCGCTTGAGTGGCTCGCCGCGGCAAAGGCTCAAGCGCGCACTCCAGTTGACTTGCGGAAGGCGCTTTGGACTCGATTCATAACCCTTACCGATTCTGAAGACAGAGAGGAGGCTGAAAGAGCACTCCTAGAGCTCGAAGAAACGCCTCCTCTGGATGCCGATGATCTTCTGCGGGGCACTCAGTCGCGGCTGCAGTTCGCCCTTAGGTGGGGCGGGCTAATCGAAGCGCTTGATGCACTTCCGGATCCCTTGGCACTCATCGATCGGTCGACTGACCCGCTCGTGCGAACGGGGTTCCTCCAGACATTCGGGACTGCGTTGAGTCTGTCTGCCCGCTATCGCCAATCGGGCGAGATCGCAGACCGTCAGATAGCAGAGGCGCAGCGGTTTGCACTCGAATGGGTACTTCCGCACGGACTCGAGATGCGGGCCATAGCCCAGTTTGGCCTTCGGGATTTTCAAGATGCCTTAAGGACCCTCGCTCAAGAGCGTCGGCTCGCGTTCGACCAAGGCAACATCCACTCGCAACTCAATGGTCTCGTTCTGGAAGCTCGAATTCACATCTGCTGTGGGGCGCCAAAGCGCGGACTTGACCTTCTTGAAAGTCGAGTGCCCCATCTCACCAACCCTGGTATGGAAGGCGACTATCTGGCAACTCGCGCATTTGCCCTCGCGTGTTCTGGCTCACTAGACGAGGCGAGTAGCGCCCTGCGAGGAGTCCGAGGCGGCGACAAACCATCTTGAGGCCCGAATACTCAGAGCCTTCACCAAAGCTGTCGCCGAGACCATCCGGACGCAAAGCGCCGGCGTGGAGATGGACTTACTGACCGAGGCCTTGGATGTCGCCCAAAAGGCGGGAAACTTCGATGGGTTCGTCTTCGCGTATCGCGGTTTCCCCAGGATCCTTAGGGCACTCCCAGACGTAACCGAACTCGACGTAACTCCTTTCCTTGCTCTTGTGTATTCCTTAGACCCGGGCCTCGCGGCCACTCTCGGGCTCCAACCGCCGCCTCGTCGCTCAAATGGATCTGATTCCTTGACGAAGAGAGAGCGTGAAGTTCTGGGGTTGGTACGTCAAGGCCTCTCTAATCGAGAGATCGCGCGCACGCTGTGGATCAGTGAGTCCACGGTCAAAGTGCACGTCCACCATGTCCTTGAGAAACTCGGTGCCCGTTCGAGAACTGAAGCTGCGGCTCTCGCGAACGAAGACGTCTAACTCGCAACTACCTGAAGCGCGCCTTCAGCCTCACGCACTTCGAGGCTGAAGTCTTCCCGCTGGCCAGACCGATAGGCCTCTGTGCCACCAGCGAGAATCGCCTCGAATGCCGCGACCACAGAGGTATCGAATTGGCTCTCAACCGCCTGCGCCAGTCGAAGGCGTGCGACCCTACTGGGCATTGCATCTCGGTAGGGCCTGTCCGATGTCATGGCATTGTAGGCGTCGGCAACGGAAATGATTCTCGCGGAATTGGGATGTCGTTCCCACTCAAACCATCTGGATAGCCGAGTCCGTCCACCCGCTCGTGGTGATGGCGGACAACTCTGCGCAATTTCGGCGTAGTCGTCGACTTTCGACAGGATCCTTTCCCCGATCGCAGCATGTTCCTCCATCTGCCGACGTTCTTCGAGAGTGAGCGCGCCAGGCTTCTCGAGCAGCCCAGGTGGCAATCCAATCTTTCCGATGTCGTGGACGAGACCGCACAGATGAACGAGGCCTTGCTCCTCTTCAGACAATCCCATCCGACGAGCGATGTCTCGAGAATAGACCGCGACGGCAGCGGAATGGCCAGCCGTATAGCGGTCCCGCGCGTCAAGTGTGGCGACGAGTCCCGAAGCGAACGACAGGCTCGCGCGCTCAAGACGCGCATTCGCTTCCTCCAGGCTCGATACAGCCTCACGCTGCTGCTGATAAAGATGAATCAGTCGCTGCAAGGCGATTGCTGGGATCAAGAACGCGCCAACGATCGCGACGGAGTAAAGCTCGTAGCCGTAGACCAGAAGCGCGACGATAGGAGTGTAGAGGGGCGCGTAAACGAAGATGAGCGGCCCGAGTGTGCGCAGTAGCGCCCAAGGCGAACCCGCCTGACGCACTGCCTGGGTCATCAGATTGAAGACAAGATCTGCGGCCATTTCGGCGACCGATGCGGCGAAGCATGCCAGCAGGATCATGGCGAAGGCAGTCTCGGGCGTCGGGGGAGACAACCAGCACCAGCCGCAAGTCCTGCGGCAGCGGCCGTCAGACGTTCGGATCGGCAGGTAGACCGCCCACCGAAGATAGGGCCGACGAAGGTCGCCGAACCCCGCTAGCGCGCCCACTACCAAAGCGGCGAATGGGCCGAACGCGACGGCGGCGAAGACCATAGGCAAGAACGCGACCGATGCCTCGGTGTTGCGAGTTACCGGAACGCTCTGCCGCTCAGCTACCGCCGCCAGAGCCGCGAGCCCCCCGAGGATCCACAGCGAAGGAAGGGCTCGTTCCCTGCGCCAGGACCACGCCGGCGAAAATCGCGGCCGCCCAAAGCCCTCCAGTCCACCCATAAATCGGCAGATTTGACCGGTTTAAGGCTGGCAAAGACTCTTGACTTGTCACCCAAAAGGGGTATACCTTGCAAATCGCCGTCAGTCCCCTACAGATGGAGGGTTCACCGTGCGCGTTCGGTGATCCGTTTCGCTTCTCGCGCAACAGTCGCGGGAAGCTTCAAGACCTGGTAAAGCCCGCGTAGCTTCTGTTTTCCCCAGCATGTGGACATCCCCCTGTTGAGGGATTTCCACAGGACAGTGGAAAACGGAATGAAACGGGGCAGCGCTAGGCGATCAGGCCGCGTCGGAAGCCGACGGCGACCGCGTGCGCCCGCGAGCGAGCTTGCAGCTTGGCTAGCAGGTGGCGGACGTGCGACTTGACCGTCTCTTCGCTCAGGAAGAGGCGGACTCCGATCTCACGGTTCACGAGGCCGTCCGAGATCAGTTGAAGCACCTCGATCTCCCGCATGGTCGGCTCCTGCTCCAGCTCACGGAGGGGGCCTGCGAACGGGATGACCTCGGCATTTCCGTTCTGCCGCTTGGCCGCAACAGCCTCGAAACGGCGCTGATGGTCCATGTAGCGGCTCAGGATCTCTTTGCGCTCTGCGGCGTCCATGGTTGGGCTATCGGCCGCCTGCCCAAGCCGCTTTAGCTCGCGGACCTACCTCGATGGAGGGATGCGGGCTAGCGGCCCGGGACGGGATCCGAACGGCCCGAGGAATCCCGTGGCTTGGCCGAATCGTCGGCGGCCGCCGGCGTATGGCGGCTGGAGACCTTCGCCCGCTCGAGCGTCTCCCGGTCGACGTTCAGCGGGTGGTGGCAGGCCGCCAGGTGCCCGCGGCCGTAGTCCACCAGCGGCGGCTCGACGTCCTTGCAGATGTCCGTCATGTAGCGGCAGCGGGGATGGAAGCGGCAGCCGGACGGAGGATTGATCGGGCTCGGCACGTCGCCCTGGAGGACGATCCGCTCCCGCTGCTCGCTCAGATCCGGATCGGGGATCGGCACCGCGGAGAGAAGGGCCTCGGTGTAGGGATGGATCGGCCGGCGGTAGAGATCCTCGGCCGGCGAGAGCTCGACGAGCTTGCCGAGGTACATCACGGCGATGCGGTCGCTCACGTGCCGAACGACCCCGAGATCGTGGGCGATGAAGATGTAGGTCAGCTTGAGCTCCCTCTGGAGATCGTCCAGGAGGTTCAGCATCTGGGACTGGATCGAGACGTCGAGCGCCGAGACCGGTTCGTCCGCCACGATCAGCTTCGGGTTCAGGGCGAGGGCCCGCGCGACCCCGATCCGCTGGCGCTGCCCACCCGAGAACTCGTGCGGGAACCGGTTGTAGTGCTCCGGGGAGAGGCCCACCGTCTCGAGCAGCTCCTGCACGCGCGCTCGACGCTGCGACTTCTCGACGCCGTGGATCTTGAGCGGGGTGCCGATGATCGAGCCGACGCGCTTGCGCGGGTTCAGGCTCGCGTAAGGGTCCTGGAAGATCATCTGCATCTCGCGGCGAAGCGGTCGCAGTGCGCGCGTCCCGAGCTTCGAGATGTCGCGGCCCTCGAAGATGACGCTGCCCTCGGTCGGCTCGTGGAGCCGGACGATGGTGCGCCCGAGCGTCGACTTGCCACAGCCGGACTCGCCCACGAGCCCCAGGGTCTCTCCCTTCTTCACGGCGAACGTGACGTCGTCGACGGCGTGCACGGCCGCTACCTCTCGCGCCAGCACGCCCTTGCGGATCGGGAAGTACTTCTTGACGTTCTTGACCTCGACGAGCGGCGAGTCGCCGTTCCCCGTTGAGCTCACGCAGCCTCCTCGGTGCCTTCGAGTGTCGGCACGCGGAGCCGCCGCTTCTCGTCGACCGACAGCCAGCAACGGTCGAGATGGCCGGGCTCTTCCACGCGGTTCTCGAGCCGCGGCTCTTCCATGCACTTGTCGAACGCATGCGGGCAGCGCGGCCGGAACTTGCAGCCCTTTGGCGTCCTGATCAGTGACGGCGGCGTGCCACTGATCGAGTGCAGACGCTCCTGCTTCGGACGGTCGAGGCGCGGGATCGACCCGAGCAGGCCCCAGGTGTACGGGTGCTGCGGGTCGTAGAAGAGCGGTCGCTTCGCGGCTCGCTCGACCACGCGGCCCGCGTACATGACGATGATCTCGTCCGCGACGTCCGCAACGACTCCCAGGTCGTGGGTGATCAGGATCACCGCCGAGTTGAACTCGTCCTTCAGCCGGTCGATCAGCTCGATGATCTGCGCCTGGATCGTCACGTCGAGTGCCGTCGTCGGCTCGTCCGCGATCAGCACGTCAGGGTTGCACGCGAGTGCCATCGCGATCATCGCGCGCTGGCGCATTCCGCCCGAGAACTCGTGTGGATAGTTGTCGACGCGCGACTCCGCATTCGGAATGCCGACCTGCTTCAGCAGGTCGATTGTGCGCGCGCGCGCCTCTTTCTTGTCGGCCCGCTGGTGCACTCGAATCGCCTCGGAGATCTGCATCCCGATGGTGTACACCGGGTTCAGCGAGGTCATCGGGTCCTGGAAGATCATCGACATCTCGTTGCCGCGAACGTCCTGCAGCTCGTCCTCGTTCATCTCGAGCACGTTTCGACCCTTGTAGAGCACCTCGCCGCCGAAGGTCGTGTTGCTGTCTCGCGTCAGGCCGAGCAGCGTCATCGCGGTGACGCTCTTCCCCGAGCCGGACTCTCCCACGATGCCGAGCACCTGGCCGCGCTGCAGCTCGAAGCTGACACCGTCGACCGCGTTGACCACACCGTCTTCTGTGTGGAACTTGACCTCGAGGTCCTTTACTTCGATCAGTCTCTCAGCCATCTAGGTAGGCCTGATCCGTGGGTCGAGGTACGCATATAAGAGGTCGACGACAACGCTGAAGAGGACGATGAAGAACGTGGCGAAGATCGTCACGCCCATGATCGGCGGCAGGTCCAGGCTCTGCACCGAGTCGGCGGCATACTGCCCCACTCCCTTCAGATTGAAGACCGTCTCCGTCAAGATCGCGCCCCCGCCGAGCACGGCCGCGAAGTCGAGACCGAAGAGCGTGACGATCGGGATCAGGGAGTTCCGTAGGACGTGCTTGACCATCACCCGCTTCGCCGGGAGTCCCTTGGCCTTGGCGGTGCGGACGTAGTCCTCGTTGATCGTGTCGAGAATGTTGCCCCGCAGCACGCGACCGTAGAAGCCGATGAACAGCACGGCGAGCACCCACCACGGCATCAGCAGATGCACGAACCACTGCCAGGGGTTAACGGTTAACGGAACGTATTCGCCGTCAGGGAAGATGCTGAACGGATGGCCCTCCGCGAAGACGTAACGGGACATCAGGCCGAGCCAGAAGACCGGCATCGAAATCCCGATCAGCGCGAAGATGGTAATTAACCGGTCGGAGAACCTCCCCGCATAGATCGCCGAGAAGACGCCGACGAGGATGCCGAAGCTGAGCCAGATGATCGCTGCGCCGATGCAGAGCGAGAAGGTCGCCGGAATCCCCTTCTTGATCTCGTTGACGACGTTGAGCTGGCTCGAGTACGACACGAGGCTCCCCGAGAAGAGCGACTGCATCATCCCCCAGTACTGCTCGTAAAACGGGTCGCTCAGGTGGAGCTTCTGGCGGATGTCGGCGATGTTCTGATCGGTCGCCAGCTTGCCCGCGATGCGCTGAGCCGGGTCGCCGCCCGGGATCTTTATGAAGATCAGATACGTGATGAAGCTGACCGCGACGAGGACGAGGAACGCCCCGAGCAATCGCCGGATGACGAAGGCGAGCATTAGTGCTCGATCCTGACCTTGGAGCGCGGGTCGAGCGCGTCACGCAGCCCGTCCCCGAAGATGTTGAGGGAAAGCACCGTCAGGACGATCGCAATGCCGGGGATGATCGCGAGCCACGGCGCCGTCGCGATCCGCTCTTGTCCGTCGGCGATCAGCGTCCCCCAGGACGGATTCGGCGGCTGCACCCCAGCCCCGAGGAACGAGAGGCCCGCCTCCGTGAGGATGTTGGTTGCGATGACCAGCGTGAAGAACACGAGCACCGTAGATGCGATGTTCGGTAGCAGTTCGCTGGCCATCACGCGCATCGAGCTCGAGCCCTGCGCCGTCGCCGCCTCGATGAACTCCTTCTCCCGCAACGAGAGGATCTGCCCCCGGAGCGGTCGCGCGATGTACGGGATCAGGACGAACGCGAGGACCAGCGGTCGGGATCCAGAGGCTTCCGGCCGGGATGCTGATGCCAAAGTGATGGAAGCCGTTGATCGAGAGCGCGGTGCCGAGCGCGATCGCAAGCAGCAAGACCGGGAAGGCCCAGATCAGGTCGAAGAAGCGCGACAGGACCCAGTCGACCCAGCCGCCGTAGTAGCCGGCTAACAGGGCGAGAATGAGGGCGAAGAGGGTGCAGATGATCGCCGAGCCGATCCCGACCTTGAGCGAGTTCTGCCCCCCGTAGAGGAGCCGAACGGCGACGTCGCGACCCTGCGTGTCGGCGCCGAGGACGTAGCGTCCGCCGGCGTGCCAGAGCTGCGGGCCGACGGGGATGCCGCCGGCCTTGAACGTATTGCCGGTAAAGCCGCCCTTCGAGACGATCTCCACCTGCTTGCCGTCCTTGGTGAACGTCTCGCCGAGGTGATTCACGTTCGGCGTCGTGTGCGCGACATGCCTGGCGTATGGCCCGGCGAGCATGCACGCGACGACGATCAAGACGAACAGCAGGAGGAATCCGAGAGCGACGTAGTTCCTGCGCAGGCGCCTCCAGGCCAAAAGCCACGGGCTCTTGCCCTCGATCGGCCCACTCTCGTCCTCGGCGAGCACCGCCGCGGAGTCGAGCGTGAAATCGGTGGTGGTCTCAGTCGCCACCCGTCGTTCCTTCCCTCTTCCCTACCGCCCGGAAACCGATCCCGAGGGAGAGCGCCGGCGGTCGGCGCCCTCCCCCGAAGTGCCTCTTACTTCTGGCAGCTGAGACCGAAGTCCCACTGGCCAGAGCACATGGAACGAATAGCAACTGAGGTCCATGCCTGGTGCTGAAGAAGTCGGTCTGGGACCGGTTCATGTAGGGGACCGTGGTCGCGTACGTGACCATCAGGTCCTTGTCGACGTTCGCCCAGCGGGCGTTGACCTGCGGCGTGAGCTCGGTGATCTTCTTCAGTGCGTTGATCTCCTTGTTCACGGACGGGACGTCCACATTCCCGGGGTTGTTGTTGTGGGTCTGCGTGATCCGGTCGCCGTTCAGCAGCACGTCGAACCAGTCGATCGGGTGCGGGTAGTCCTGGTACCAGTCGGTGAAGCCCGCCTGGGCCTTCGTCGCCTGGTTTCCGATCGTCGTGAAGTAGACCTGGTGGCTCAGCAAGTGCAGCTTCGGCTTGTAGCCGATCTTGGAGAGCTGGCTGGCCAGGTACTCGGTCGACGCCTTGGACGGATCCTCGTTCGGCCCGTAGACGTCAACCGATGCTCCCGCAGTTCCGGACTGCTGGACGAGCTGCTTCGCCTTCGCGATGTCGAACGTCCAGGCGCTGAGCTTCTTGTACTGCGGGTAGTCGGGCGGCAGGAAGTTCTGCGTCGGCCGGCCGAGGCCGCCGTACACGCCCGAGATGATCGCGTTGCGGTCGATTGCGTATTCGACCGCCTGCCGCGCCTTCAGGTTGTTGAACGGCGGCAGCTTGTTGTTCAGGAAGTAGTAGTACGTGTTTGGTGACGTGTAGAACTTCAGCCGGTCCTTGTACTTCGACTGCGCCTCCGGCAAGCGGTCGTTCGGGACCACCTGGAAGTCGTAGTCGGACTGGTTGCTGACGACCTGCTGATATGCGGCAACAGGGTCGGTGATGATCTTGCCCGTGACCTTGTCCGGATTGCCGCTCGGCATCGTCGGGATCTGGTCGTTGTAGTTCGGGTTCCGCACGAGCGTGAAGCTGCGGCTCGGCACGTAGTTCTGGATCATGTACGGGCCGGTCGAGGGGATCCCCTTCGTCGACTGGTCGCTTGCCGGCGTGTTGGCCGGAACAATCGAAGCGAACTGCGTCGACAGGATGTAGAGGATGTCGCCCTCCGGATGATCGAGCGTGATGTCGATCGTCCGCGCGGAGTCGTTCGTCACGATCCCGCTGATGTGCCCCTTCTTCGTCGTGGCGTAGCCGTTGGGTCCGCTGACGCCCTTGATGACGCCGAAGAAACCGACGCCCGGCGAGTCGACCTTGAACAGGCGCTCGATCGAGGCCGCGAAGTCGCTTGCCTTGACCGCGGTGCCGTCCGAGTACTTCAGGCCGTCACGAAGCTTGAAGCTCAGCTTCGTGCCGTCGGCGGAAATCTTCGGCATGCTCTCTGCGAGGTACGGCTCGAGCGTTGCGCCGTCAGAGCCGGAGACGTGCTTGTACCCCAGCAGGCCCTCGTAGACGTACCAGTTGATCTGCCAGGCGGCCACCGTGTAGGCGAGCGCCGGGTCCATGTAGTCGGGTGCATCCCAGATGACCTTCAGCTGCTGATAGGTCTTGCCACTGCTGCCGGCGTTCCCGCCTGAGGATGACTTCTTCCCGCCTCCGCCGCACCCGGCGGCGAGGACGGCAAGAGCAGCCACGAGCGTCAGCATCCCGAACGCCCGGAACAACTTCAATCTGCTTCTCACTATGGAACTCCTCCCGTTGGTCTGCCACGGGCGGGCAGGATTACCCCCTCGCCCGCTCGCGGATCGCTGATTCTTACAGACGTCTTTTGGGCTATGCCGTTAGTACGTGGCGGGATTTACAGGCGGATTAGCCGCCGGCGCTGAGCCCGCAGATCGTCCGGCTCAGCCTCCTCGACCACCCCGTCGACGCCCTCTCGCTCGGTCGAGTGGAGGATCCGGCCGTCGCCCAACCAGAAGGCGATGTGCGTCGCCGTGTCGTTCCCGTACGTGATCAGATCGCCCCGCTGGAGCTCGCTCTCCTCGACGGGAGCCCCGGCTGCCTCCTGCTGGTCGGCATCGCGCGGCACGAGCCTCCCAAGCCAGCGATAGCTCATGTGGACCAGGCCGGAGCAGTCGATTCCTCGCTCCGTCATGCCGCCCCACAGATACGGCGTCCCGAGATAACGGCGTGCCTGCTCGACGACGTCGCCGTCAAGGCCGGCCACCGCATCCTCGCGCACCCAGCCGGGATAGTCGTAGACGGTCCGGATCCGGACCCAGCCGTCACGGCGCTCCTCCACCTCGACCGGCTCACCCTGCAGGAGCTCTGTCACCCGCTCGGCGTCGTCCTTGGGCTCGGCCCGGACAGCTGCGACGGAAACCGAACAGAGAACGTCCACGCGACTAGAGCGTGCCCTCGGCCAGCAGCTTTCGGAAAGCCGCGTACTGGCCGAGCTTTCCGACGGTCACGAGCGTGTCGCCCTTCTGGACGACGTCCGTCGGTTGCGCGCCGGCCACGGGTTCCGGGTCGCGCAGGATCGCGATGACGGTGATCCCCGTCTTGGCCCTGAACCCACACTCGGCAAGCGTCTTTCCGATCAGCGGACTGTCGTCGGGAACCGGGACCCACTCGATCGTCAGCTCGCCCAGCGCGAGCTCCAGATCCTCGACGATCTTGGGGCGCTCGTAGGCGCCCGCCGATCACCGCACCGAGCTGACGCGCCTCGTCGTCGTCCAGGCGGATGACCGCTTCGGGCTCGTCGTCGTGCTCGTGGCGGAAGAAGTAGATCTCCCGCATCCCGTCGTTGTGCAAGACGATCGCCAGCCGTCCGCCCTCGGACGTGCGAAAGCCGTACTTGACCCCGACACCGGGCAGCCGGGTTTCTCTCAGATCGACAGGCATCGTTACTCCTCGGCCAGTCTAGGGACCGGGATCAGCCTGCGGCCGATCCACTTCGACTCCTTCATCACGATGACTCCAATCGTTGCCGTGGCGAGAACGTAGAGACCTGCGAACGCGGTCAGGTCGGAGCGAACGGCATCGCCCAGGCGCGAGTTGCCGGCCGCGAGCTGCGCGATGATGATCGTGAACTCGCCGTGCGCGATCAGTGCTGCGCCCGAGTTGAAGCTCTGACGCTTGGTGAAGCCGCCGACGCGGCCCGCGGCGTAACCGGCGACGGTCTTCCCGACGATCGTGAGTGGCACCGCGAGGACGAGGAGCCAGGCGAGCCGACCGAGGGCTCCGACGTCGATCGATAGTCCGAACACGAAGAAGAAGAGCGCGGCGAAGAGATCCCGAAAGCTGAAGAACCGTTCCTCGATCTCCTCGCGGACGCTCGTCTCGGAGAGGACGACGCCCGCCATCAGCGCGCCGATCGCCTCCGACATGCCGAGCTTCTTCGCGAGCGCCGCCATGCCGATGAGGAGGGCGAACGTGAAGAGCAGGAAGAACTCGCGTGGCAAACGGTCGAGCAGCCGGTCGAGCGGTCGCGCCAGCCAGCGCGAGGCCGCAAGCGAAGCGGCGATGAACCCGAACGCCTTGGCGAAGGTCCCCAGGGTGCCGGCCGCGGACCCGCCGCCGGTCGCCGCGAACCCGAGGACGAAGGCGACCGCAAGGTCCTCGAAGAGCAGGATCGCGAGAATGAGGTCGGTCTCGTCGTCCGCGAGGCGGCGAAAGTCGATCAACCCCTTGACCGTGATTGCGCTCGAGGACACGTAGATCGCCGCGGCGAGGACGAGCGCGCCGAAGCTGAAGCCGAACGCCACGATCCCGACCAGAAGGCCGATCGCTCCGTTCACGACGAGGTCGACCGACCCGCCCAGCCCGACGTGGCGGCCGGTGCGTCTCAGCCGGTCGAGGCTGAATTCGAGCCCGAGGAAGAAGAGCAGGAAGACGAGCCCGAGCTGGGCCACGAACTCCGTCACCTCCGAGGGCTGGATCAGGCTGGTCACGTGGGGCTCGTTCGGCCCCAGGAGGATGCCCGCCAGCAGATAGGCCGGGATCGCCGAGATGCCCGCCCAGTTGGCTCCGACGCCCAGGACGCCGAGCAGGAGGACTGTGAGGGCGAGCTGGGCCAGGGTCATCCGGCCGCGATCCTTGCAGACGAACGTATGTTCGCTTACGCTCCCTGCGGTGCAGCTCCGCCTCGATGCCGCCGACCGTCTCGTCGAGCTCGTCGAAGAACGGCGCGGGCCGGTCTACGCCGAGGAGGCCGCCCGGCGGCTCTTCGCGCTCCGGCATGCGCCGGTCGGGCTCGCTCGCTCCCTCCTCGAGGAGATCGTCGTCGAGGACACACGCCTGGCATGGCGCGGCGATGCCGTGGGGCTCGCCGATCCTCCCGGAGCCGAGCTGTTGCTCGAGCACGCGACCTTCGTCGTCGTCGATCTCGAGACCACCGGGCTGCGGCCCGGCAGCTCGCGCATCTGCGAGATCGGCGCCGTGCGGGTGCGTGAGTTCGAGCTGGCCGAGGAGTTCGAGCTGCTCGTCGATCCGGGGGTGCCGCTCGGACCGACGATCAGCGCGCTCACCGGGCTCCACGACTCAGAGCTGCGCGGTCAGCCGCATCCGGGAATCGCGGTGCGGCGCTTCCTCGAGTTCGCGGGCGATGCCGTCCTCGTCGCGCACAACGCACGCTTCGACCTCGGCGTTCCTCGACCATGAAACGGAGCGGTTGACCGGCGCGAAGCTCGCTGGACCTGTCGTCGACACCGTCGGGCTCGCACGCCGGCTCCTCGAAGGCCGTACCCGCCGCGCGGGGCTCGCTTCGCTTTCGAACTTCCTCGGGACCGCAGCCCAGCCCTGCCACCGCGCACTGCCGGACGCGCAGGCGACGGCGGAGATCCTCGTTCAGCTGATCGGGCTCGCGCAGGAACGTGGCGCGCGCACGGTCGCAGATCTCGTCGACCTCGCTGCGCCGCGCGTGCGGAAGGTGTACGCGAAGCGGAGCCTTGCCTTCGGCGCGCCGACGTCGCCGGGCGTCTATCTGTTCCGCGACCGCCACGACCAGGTCCTCTACGTCGGACGTGCGCGCGACCTGCGCGCGCGCCTCCGGTCCTACTTCAGAACGGACCGGCAGCGGCCCGCGGTCGAAGCGGCGCTCGCGGCCCTCGAGCGGATCGAGTGGCGCGTCACCGGCTCCGAGCTCGAGGCGGCGCTCGAGGAGCTCCGGCTGCTGCGTGAGCTTCGTCCCGTCGCGAACGCGCGCAATGCCAGGCCGGACCGCTACGTCTATCTCAGGCGGCGCGGCGACAGCCTCGTCTGCTCACAGACGCCGACGCCGCTCGGGCCGTTGCGAAGCCGGGCCCGCGCGCGACTGGCCTGCCGCGCGCTCGACGGAGCAACAGCGGAAGAGCTGCAACAACCCGAGCTCGCGCTCCCGCGGTTACGGGCACGCCTACGCGACCTCGCCGAGTGCCGCCGCTACGAGGACGCTGCCCGGTTGCGCGACCGCATCGAAGCGCTCGACAGCATCGTGCGCGCCTTTCGTCGCGTCGATCAGCTGCGCCGAGCCCGCTGCTGCCTGCTCGCGCCTGCGGCGGAGGCCGGCTTCGTTCGCGCCGTCTTCGTCGCCGGTGGACGCATCGCGGCGGTGCGCACGCTGCCCGTGGGCGCCGGCGCGGAGCTCGAGGTCGACGCAGGACTTGCGGAGACGCGACTCGAGGCTCCCGAGCACCTGGCAGCCGAGTCGCTCGACGAGCTCATGCTCGTCGGCACCTTCCTGCGGCGCCCTCCGCCGGAGCTCCGCGTTGCCCCCCTCGAGCGCGACGCGATTCTCAGTCTGGCGGCGGCTCTTCCACGTGCTCTGGCGGCGGAGCCTCGAGCACGACCGGCCGCTCGTGCGGCTTGAGCCGCCCCTCCTTGATCTCCTCGGCCCAGTGGCACGCGACCTCGTGGCCGGTCGAGAACTTGCGGAGCGGCGGCACTTCCTCCCGGCACCGGGTCGGCTGGACGAAAGGGCAACGCGTGTGGAATCTGCAAGCCGCCGGTGGATTCGCCGGACTCGGCAGATCGCCGGCGAGGAGGAGCGGTCTGCGCTGCTTCTCGATGACGGGGTCGGGAATCGGCACCGCCGACAGGAGCGAGATCGTGTACGGGTGCAGAGGGTTCTCGTAGAGCTCGGCCGCGGAAGAGACCTCGACTATCCAGCCGAGATACATCACCGCGATGCGGTCGGAGATGTGTCGCACCACCGCGAGATCGTGTGCGATGAACAGATAGGTGAGGTCGAACTCCTCCTGCAGGTTCTCGAGGAGGTTGATGATCTGCGCCTGAATCGAGACGTCGAGCGCCGACACAGGTTCGTCGGCGACGATGAAGTCGGGATTGACCGCGATCGCGCGCGCGAGGCCGATCCGCTGACGCTGACCGCCTGAGAACTCGTGCGGGTAACGGCCTGCCGAGTCCCCGGGGAGGCCGACGATCTGCAGCAGCTCACGCACGCGCGAGCTGGACTCGTTCCGGCTCGCCAGCCCGTGGCTCCGCAGCGGCTCCCCGATGATGCGTCCGACGCTGTGGCGGGGGTTGAGCGATGCGTACGGGTCCTGGAACACCATCTGCATACGCCGCCTCAGAGGCCTGAGCTCGGCCTCACCGAGCTGCGAGATGTCCTGACCGTCGAAGTGGATCGTCCCCTCGGTCGGCTTGTAGAGGCGGATGATCGTGCGTCCGACGGTGGACTTCCCGCAGCCCGACTCCCCGACGAGCCCGACGGTCTCGCCCTTCTTGATCGTCAGCGAGATGTCGTCGACCGCGCGGATGTCGCCGACGTGGCGGTCGAGCACGAGCCCGCTCTTGATCGGGAAGTAGACCTTGAGGTGCTCGAGCTCGACGAGTGGGCCGGCGCCGTTCGCCGCCCGCGTCACGCGGTCGCCGCCTCGCGCTCGCGTTGCCACGCGTCGACCGGCACCGGGTTGAAGCAGGCGACCATGTGCCCACGCTCGACCTCCAGCAGCCGCGGCACCGACTTGCGCGATTCGTCCACCTCGAAGCGGCAGCGAGGCTGGAACGGACAAGCCGATGGCGCACGCAGCATGTTCGGAGGGGCTCCTTCGATCGGGTGCAGCCGTGCGCGGTTACCTGCATCGAGCCGCGGCACGCTCTGGAGCAGGCCGAGCGTATACGGGTGCCGCGGGCTGCCGAACAGCTGCTCGGCCGAGCCCGGTCTCCATGAACATGCCGCCGTACATGACGTTGACGCGCTCGCACATTCCAGCGACGACGCCCAGGTCATGCGTGATCAGGATCAGCGCTGCATCCTCCTCGGTCACCAGCTCACGAAGCAGATCGAGGATCTGGGCCTGAATCGTGACGTCGAGCGCCGTCGTCGGTTCGTCGGCGATTAGTAGCTTCGGTTTGCAGGCGAGCGCCATCGCGATCATCGCGCGCTGCCGCATCCCGCCGGAGAACTGATGCGGGTAGTCATTGAGGCGAGCCTTCGCGCTTGGGATTCCGACCCGGTCTAGAGCCTCGCGCCGCCTTCGCCTCGGCCTCTTTCCGATGCATGCCGAAGTGCGTCTCGAGCGCCTCTCTGATCTGACGGCCGATCGTCAGAACCGGATTCAAGGAGGTCATCGGATCCTGGAAGATCATCGCAATCTCGCGCCCGCGAATGCGACGGAGCGCACGGTCACTCTGGTGGATGAGATTCGTTCCCTCGAACACGGCGGAGCCGGACTCGACGTTTCCGTTACGCGCAAGGAGCCCGAGAATGGCGAGCGACGTGACGCTCTTGCCGCAGCCTGATTCGCCGACGATTCCGAGCGTCTCCCCCCGGGCGATGTCGAAGGAGATGCCGTTGACCGCGTGCACCGTGCCACGCCGCGTCCAGAAGCGGACGTGCAGGTCCTCGACGGAGAGGAGCGGCTCTCTAGCCACGTGAGCGCAGCTTGGGATCGAGCGCCTCGCGCAAGCCGTCGCCGATGAGGTTGAACCCGAGAACCGAAAGGATGATCGCGATGCCGGGAATGATCGCCAGGAAGGGCGCCGACGCGAGGTAGTCGTTCACGTTGGCGAGCATCGTCCCCCATTCCGGGGTCGCCGGATCCTGTGGGCCGAGCCCGAGGAAACCGAGGCCGGCCACGTCGATGATCGCGGTGGCCATTGCGAGTGTCCCCTGCACGATCAAAGGTGAGACGGAGTTCGGGAGGATGTGGGAGAAGAGAATCCCTCGCTTGCGAACCCCCACCGAACGGGCGGCTAAGACGAAATCGTTTTCCTTCTGCGCCAGGACGGAGCCGCGCAGCAGGCGCGCGAAGATCGGGATGTTGACGATCCCGACGGCGAGCATTACCTGCCACAAACCCGGTTGGAGCGCGGCCACGATCCCGATCGCAAACAGCAAGCCGGGGATTGCGAGCATGACGTCCATCGCACGCATGATGGTCGAGTCGACGGCGCCGCCGAGGTAGCCAGCCGTCGCACCGAGCAACATCCCGACCGAGAGGCCGATGGCGACCGACACGACGCCGATCAACAGCGAGTAGCGGGCGCCGTAGACGATGCGAGAGAACTCGTCACGGCCGAGCAGGTCGATCCCGAACCAGTGCCCCGCAGTCGGGCCCACCGGCTCGCCGTTCTTCAGCAGGTCGAGATTCTGATCCTTCGGCCCGTAGGTGGCGATCACAGGGGCGAAGATCGCGACCGTGACGAAGACGGAGACGAAGAACGCGCCGAGGACTGCGCCAGGGTTCCGGATCAGGCGGTAGCGCGCTTCGCTCCAAAGGCCGGACGGCGCCTGGTGGCCAATTTCCAGGCCTTCGATTTCGGCGACGGACATCAGCTGTACCGGATCCGCGGATTGATGATCGCGTAGGAGATGTCGACGATGAGGTTCACGAGGACGAACACGACTGCAAGGAAGAGAATGCCTCCCTGGAGCGCGGGATAGTCGCTGTTGAAGATCGCGTCCCGCAACCACGATCCCATGCCCGGGAAGGCGAACACAGTCTCCGTGAGCACCGCACCCGAAAGCAGGAGTCCGGTCTGAAGGCCGATGATCGTCGCCACCGGGAGCAAGGCGTTCCGTAGAACGTGTCGTCGGTCGACGGTGGTGGGCGACAGCCCCTTCGCACGAGCCGTGCGAACGTAGTCCTCGTTCTGGACGTCAAGCGTCGAGGCTCGTGTGATGCGCATGATGATTGCGAGCGGGATCGATCCCAGTGCGATCGCCGGCAGGATCAGGTGTTGGATCGCGTCCCAGGACGCAGCCCAGTTGCGGGTGATGATCCCATCGAGGACATAGAAGCCGGTCGGGTGCTCGTTATTGGCCAGCACGTCCTCACGCCCCACACTTGGCAGCACGTGCCACCGCACGGCGAAGAAGTACTTGAGGATGATCGCGAGGAAGAAGATCGGGATCGAGATCCCGATCAGCGAGCCCACGAGGCTTAAGTGGTCGAAGACCCCGCCGTAGTGCTTCGCCGCGAAGAAGCCGAGCGGAAGGCCGATGCCGACCGCGAAGATCATCGCGGCGAAGGCAAGCTCGATCGTGGCCGGGAACCGGCGCCTGATCTCCGAGGCGACCGTGCGGCGTGACGAGATGCTCGTGCCGAGGTCTCCGTCGACGACTGTCACCTTCAGGTAGTCGACGTACTGCAACGGCAACGGGCGGTTGAGCCCGTAGCGCTCCTTGTATTGCTGGACAAGCTCAGGCGTCGCGCGCTCGCCGAGCAGCGCCGAAGCCGGGTTGCCGGGCAGCGCGTGGACCCAGAAGAAGATGAGGATCGAAACGCCAAGGAGAATCGGGACGAGCAACAACAGCCGGCGGACGACATACCGAAGCATTGGTCAGTCGTCCGCCGGCTGCGTGTCTATCTGCTACTGACCTCCGAATCCAGCGTACTGGAACCAGACGCCGCCCACCGGCGTTGCGATCAGCTTCGTGACACGCTTTTCGGCCCCGAGTGCTGGGGTCGCATGCGCGTACGGAACGCCGGGCAGGTATTTCATGATCATGATGTTCGCCTGCTGGTAGAGCTTCACCCGCTTGGCGAAGTTCGGCTGGTTGAGCGCCCTGTTCAGGATGCCCTCGATAGCCGCGTTGTGGTACCCGAACTGCGGGTTGAAGTTCCGGAAGAACGTTCCGAGGAAGTTGTCCGGATCTCCGTAGTCACCCGTCCACCCGATCAGGTTCAGATCGCCGGCAGACCCTTCGTTCACCTTGGGAACGTAGGTCGGCCGCCACGGTGCGCTATGCGCGACCACCTTGAAGCCGGACGCCTCGAGGCTCGCTGCGAATGCCTGGAAGTTCCGCTGTGGGTCGGGCATGTAGGGCCGTGAGACGGCCGTCGGATACCAGAAGTCCACCGTGCAAGGAACCTTGCAACTCGACGAATTCAGCAGTTCCTTCGCCTTCGTCGGGTTGTACGGGTACTTCTGCACCTTGTTCGTATAGCCGAAGAGGCTCGGCGGCTGGAACTCGTTCGCGACCTTGCCGGTGCCGTAGTAGAAGTTCTTCACCACGGAGGCCCGGTTAAGGCCGTACGCAACCGCCTGCCGAACCTTGATGTCGTTCATCGGGGAGCCAGGGCCCTGGTGCATCGTCACGTACGCGACGTTGAACGCCGGCCGCTTGACGACCTTGAGCCTCGAGTCACCGGACAATCCGCCGATGTCCTGGGGCGGAGCGAGGTCGAACGCGTTGATCTCGCCTGTCTTCAGCGCCTGGAAGCGCGCCTCGTTGTCCGAGATCGGCCGGATGATGAGCTTGTCCAGCCGCGCCTTCTTGCCCCAGTAGTTCGGGTTCCGGACGAGCTCGACCTTCTGGCCGATCGTCCAGGACGAGAACTTGAACGGCCCCGTGCCGGTCGGATGCTGGAACGCATACGTGCCGGTCGCGCGGAAGGCGCCGCCGCTCAGCGTTGCCTGATCGGCACCGTACTTCTTCATGGCCGTCGGGCTCTGCATCGCGAAGGACTGAATGACGAGCGACGGGAAGAACACACCCGACGCACGGTTCAGCGTGACAACGATCCTCGAGGTGCCCACCGTCCTGCAGCTTCGGAACAACGGCGGCGAGAGGTTCGCGACCTCGTTCTTCTTGAATCCGCCGTAGGTCGCCTGGTAGTAGAACGTGGCCGACGGATCCTGGAACGGCCCCGTCCAGTTGTACCAACGGTTGAAGTTGTAACAAGCAGCCGCGGCATTCCACGGCGTCCCGTCATGGAACTTCACGCCCTTGCGCAGGTTGAAGGTCCAGACCTTGCCTCCGCCGGAGAGCTTCCAGCTCGTCGCCAGGGACGGGACGATCTTCGTGGTTCCCGGCCTCAGCTTGACGAGGCCCTCGAACATCTGCTCAGTGACGCGGAACGACTCGCCGTCTGACACGAGCGCCGGATCGAGATACGTCGGATCCGACGCGCCCGCAAAGACGAGCGTCCCTGAACTAGAGGCACCGCCTGCGGTGCTCGCGACGACCAGCACGATCAGCGCCGCGAGAGGCAATGCCAGCCTTCTCAAAATCCCCCTCACACAATCTCCTTTCATCGCACCGCCCCTCCAGGCGGACGAGCAAGTATGAACAGAAGGTTAAGCCTTCCTCAAGTTAAGACTCCTGCCAACCCAAAGGGTTGGCTCGAGTCACCGACAAATCCGGCCGCCTGCGGCGGCCATGATGATTTGTCGGTGGTCCGCTATCGGAGAGCGTTTGTGGCGGAGCCGGGCAAAGCCCGGCTCCCCGGCGAAAAGACGATTGAGGGCGGCCCAAATGGGCCGCCCTCAGGTTCGATCCGGTTTGTGGCTTTAAGCAGCTAGCGAGATCAGATCTCGCAGCGCCGAGAGGCGCGCGAGAGCCTGGCCTTCGAGCTGCCGGACCCGCTCGCGGGTCAGGTCGAGCTCGTGGCCGATCGCTTCGAGTGTCCAGGGCTCGCCTTCGAAGCCGAACCGAAGCTCCAGGATGCGGCGTTCCCGCTCCGGGAGGGCGTCGAGCGCCCGCCGGACTCCCTGGCGCCGGAGCGACTCTTCCGCCTCGTCGAAGGGATCGGCGGCCTCGCGGTCGGCGAACAGGTCGCCCAGCTCGCCCTCGTCGTCCGCGCCCACCGTCTGGTTCAGCGACACCGAGGCCTGGGCTGCGCCGAGGGCCTCGTCGACGTGCTGAATCGGGAGGCCGGTTGCTTCGGCCAGCTCGTCCTTCGTCGCCTCGCGACCGAGCTCGACCTCGAGCCGGCGGGCCGCCCGCGACAGCTTCTGCTGGCGCTCGACGACGTGGACCGGGACGCGGATCGTGCGAGCGTGGTTCGCCACGGCGCGCTGCACCGACTGGCGGATCCACCAGGTCGCATACGTCGAGAACTTGTAGCCGCGCCGCCAGTCGAACTTCTCGACGGCACGGTTGAGGCCGAGCGTGCCCTCCTGGATCAGGTCCAGGAAGGGGACGCCGAGGCCCCGATAGCCCTTGGCGATCGAAACGACCAGGCGCAGGTTCGACTCGATCATGCGCCGCTTGGCGACGGGGTCGCCCCGCTCGATTGCCTTGGCGAGGGTGACTTCCTCCGCGGCGGTGAGCAGCTTGTGGCGGCCGACGTCGGCCAGGAAGAGCTGAAGGCTGTCTGCGGAGCCCGAGAGGACGTGGGTCTCCGGCTTGACGGGCTTCTCTTCCTTTTCTGCGTCCTTCTCCTTGGCTTCGGCCTGGCGGACGTCGAGCCCGATTCGCTCGAGCTCGCGGGTCAGCTCCTCGACCTCGGCCTCGTTGAGGTCGTGCTCGAGGGCGAAGGCTTCGAGCTCGACAGCCTCGAGATGCCCACGCTCCTCAGCGCCCTCCACGAGTGCCTTGGCCTGGTCGGAATCAAGCAGTTCGTGCAGCTGATTTTGTGTCAAGTGTCCCTTTCGCGTCCTACTTTGTGATACGCGGCCAACCTTCGTACTGTAGGTCGAATTCCCTTTTCATTCCAGGGAAAGGAGTCCCAAAAGGGCCTTCGGACCTGGAACGAGACCGTGCCCTTTGTTATTCCGTCGCCGCAGGCTCCTTGGATTGCGCGCGAACCGGAAACTCGAACTCGATCTTGTCCTCGTCGTTCAAGACGAGCCGGGCACGAAAAGGTTTGCCGTTCCGCGACCGGAAGCCTGAGAGTACTTCCCGGGTCCGACGTTCCTCGATCAGCTGCCGCGCGATCTCGGGCGTGAGGGTGCGGCTGGCGACCCTTTTCCAGATCACAAAGCCGCAGCCGACCTCTTCCCGGCTCTTCCAGCTGGTGCAGCCGTAGGCCTTCGAGTTCTCCTTGATGATCTCGCCCGTTTCGGCTCCGCACCGCGGACAGGGCCCGAGCTCGACCCGGATGGGACGGAGCTGCTCCTTGTCCAGAGCGGCGATCTGGTCGACGGTCTCCTTGGCGAAGTCGGCGATCCCCTTCATGAACTTCTTGCGATCGCCCTTTCCATGCTCGATGTCGGAGAGCTTGTTCTCCCAATCGCCGGTGAGCTCCGGAGAGGTCAGCTTGTGGTTCTCGAGCATCGTGATCACCTGGATGCCCTTGGGCGTCGCCTGCAGGTCCTTGCCGACGCGCTCGATGTACTCGCGCCGAATCAGCGTCTCGATCGTCTCCGCACGGGTCGCAGGAGTGCCGAGGCCGGATTCCTTCATCGCCTCTCGCAACTCCTCGTCGTCGATCAGCTTGCCCGCGGTCTCCATCGCAGAGAGCAGCGTCGCCTCGGTGTAGCGGGGCGGCGGCCTCGTCATCTTGTCCTCGATCTCTGCGGCGATGCAGCGAACCGTCTGGCCCTCCTGCAGGACCGGGATCTCGCCGCCCTCGCCCTCGTCCTCGGACTGCCGCTCCTGATCGGGCTCGAGCCCGTAGACGCCGCGCCACCCGGCCTCGAGCGTGATCTTGCCGCGCGTTCGGAAGCGCTCCTCCTCGACGAGCGTGATCACCGTGGTACGGGCATAGCGCGCCGGCGGATGGAACACCGCGAGGAAGCGCTTGGCGACCAGATCGAACACGCGCCGCTCGTCGGGCGAGAACGCCTCGAGGTCCTTTTCGATGTCGGTCGGGATGACCGCGTGATGGTCGCTCACCTTCGCGTCGTTGACGACGCGTCCGAGCGGAAGCTGGTCGAGCGCCAGCACGTACTCGGCTCCCTTACGGTAGTCCTCGATCGGTTGCAACGTCGCGGCCGTCGGCTTCAGCTGCGGGACCATGTCGCCCGAGAGGAAGCGCGAGGACGTGCGCGGATAGGTGATCGCCTTCTTGCTCTCGTACAGCGACTGCGCAGCCTGCAGAGTGCGTCGCGCAGAGAATCCGTAGCGCCGGTTCGCGTCGCGCTGGAGCGAGGTCAGGTCGTACAGCAAAGGCGCGCGCTCGGATTGCTCCTTGCGCTCGACCTTCTCGATCGTCCCGTCCTGGCCTGAGACCTTGGCGACGATCGCGTCGGCGCGCGTAAGGTCCCCGAAGATCCGGGTCTCGTCGCCCTCGAACCAGAGCCCCTGGTAAGGCGGCTGGAACGTCCCGTGGATCAAGCGGTATGGCTCGGGGACGAACGCCTGAATCTCGCGCTCTCGCTTGACGATCAACCCGAGCGTTGGCGTCTGCACGCGGCCGAGCGAGACGACGCCGCCGACCCACGCGCGGCCGCGAATCGTCGCGGCGCGGGTCGCGTTCATGCCGACGAGCCAGTCCGCCTCGGAGCGAGAGCGAGCCGCGTCCTCGAGGGACTGCATCTGGGTGCCCGGGCGGAGCTTCTCGAAGCCTTCGCGGATCGCCTGCTTCGTCATCGACGAGATCCACAGGCGCTCGACGGGCTTCGGCGCCTTAGGGCTCGTTGCGGAGCTGCCGAAGACCGACTCGTAGACGTAGGCGAAGATGAGCTCGCCCTCGCGGCCGGCGTCACATGCGTTGATGATCTTGTCGACGTCGTCGCGCTTCAGCAGCGTTTCGATCAGCTTCAGCTGTTTCTTCGACTTCGCGTCGCGAGGCACGAGCTTGAAGCCGTTCGGCGGGACGATCGGCAGGTCAGCCATCTTCCACTTCTTCCACTTCTCGTCGTACTCCTCGGGCTCCGCGAGCTGGACGAGATGGCCGACGGCCCATGTGATGACGTAGTCGTCGGACTCGAGGAAGACGGCCTCGTCGCGCGTGGTCCTGGCCTTGGTCTTGGACTTGGCGGCCTCGACGACCTCTTCGTTGGTCGGCTCCTCGGTCTTCTTCTTGCCCCGCTTCGGCTTGATGTCGTCGAGCTTGCGGCGCTGGAAGGGACCCTCGAGCGCGCCCGCGAGATCGCGGCCGACAGACGGCTTTTCTGCAATGACAAGAGTCTTGGGCATCCAAAACACCATAGCGCCCGCTGCAATTCAGGCTCGATAGGGCCGCTGCAATCCAGGCTCGATGGAGATACTGGGCCGCGTGCGCCCCAGCGCTTTCTACTCCTTCGCGGCAGCCCTGTCCTGGCCGGTGCTCAAGGGGCTGTACCGATTGCGTGCCGAAGGCCAGGAGAACCTTCCCGAAGAGGGTGGCTACGTACTGGCGGCCAATCACACCTCGAATTTCGACCCGTGGCCGCTCGGGATGCCGCTCTGGCCCAGGCGGTTTCTCCGGTTCATGGCGAAATCGGAGCTGTACTGGTGGCCGCTGGGCAAGCTGATCACCGCAGGGGGCGGCTTCCCGGTGCGGCGTGGGGAGCGGGACATCGAGGCGATGAACAGGGCCGTCGCGCTCGCGCGCCAGGGCCATGTCGTGACGATGTTCCCGGAGGGCACACGTCAGCGAAAAGGGCTCGTGAAGCGGCACCAGCCGAAATCGCATACCGGCGCGGCGCGAATCGCGCTCGAGGCGGGCGTGCCGCTCGTGCCGGCTGCGATCTCGGGAACCGACAGGCTCTCGCGGCTCGGTCCGCTGCGCGTGCGCTACGGAAAGCCCATCCCTCTGGATGACCTCGCAGGCCTGGACCAGTCGGAGGCGGCGCGCGAGGCGACCAACCGGCTGATGGCGGAGATCAACCGGCTGCGAGAAGACTTGTGAGCCGACCGCTGCTCGTCGTCGACGGCGACTCCCTCGCGCATCGCGCCTACCACGCGTTGCCGAAGACGATGCGCCGTGCCGAGGGGAAGCCGAGCAATGCGCTCGTCGGCTTTTCGAACTTCCTCATGCGCCTGTGGCAAGCAGAAGAGCCTCGCGCAGTCGTCGTCGGCTGGGACACGCTCACGGTGCCGACGTACAGGCACGAGCTCTTCGACGGCTACCAGGGTGGTCGCGAGTTCGACGACGAGCTCCTCGAGCAGCTCGATCTCCTGCCCGAGCTCGTGCACTCGTTCGGGTTTGCCGCTGCGAAGGGCGACGGGTACGAGGCCGACGATTTCCTCGCGGCTGCAGTGAAACAGGAAGAGGAACGGGGCGGCACGTCGGTCGTGGTCACCTCGGATCGTGACTCGTTCCAGCTCGCAAGCGAGCACACGACGATCCTTCAGCCGACGCGCGGCGTCAGCGAGCTCGCACGAGTCGGTCCGGCAGAGGTGCGCGAGCGCTACGGCGTCGACCCGGCGCAAGTTCCCGATTTCATCGCCCTCCGTGGCGATCCCTCGGACAAGATTCCGGGGGCGCGTGGCGTCGGCCCGAAGACCGCCGCGAATCTGCTGGCGCAGTACGGGACGCTCGAGACGATGCTCGAGGACGGCCGGTTCGAGGCGCAGGCGGAGGAACTGCGGCTGTATCGGCGAATGGCGACTCTGGACGCCTCCGCCCCCCTACCTCCCCTAGACGATCAGACCCCTAACTGGACGGGGGCGTCCTCCTTCGTGAGACAGCTGGGAATGAACGCGCAGGCCGACAGGATCGCCGCGCTGGCTGCATAGGATCGAGCGAGTGGATGAATGGCTCAGTCGCCTCGACCTCGCGCGCATCGCCGCGCACGTGAGTGGAGAGCGAACGAACGCCCCGCTCCTCTGCTACCTGATCGGGCGCGCGCAGGGAAGTCGACCGCTCGACGAGCTCGCGGAAGCCGTTCGCCGATCGACGTCCTGACGCATCCGGCGCTTGCGCGCCTGCATCCGACGTTCGGCCATCCCGAGTCGCCGGAGCGGCTGGCGTCTTTGCTCGACGCGTTCCCGGCCTGGACCGAAGGGAGGCCTGCGACAGTGGACGAGGTGCTTCGGTGTCACACGCGTGAACATGTAGAGCGCGTGCTCGCGATCGACGGCATGGGTTGGCTCGACGCCGACACGATCGTCAGCGAGACGACACCGACGGCCGCGTTGCTCGCGGCCGGCACTGCGATCGAAGCAGCGCGCAGAGGCGGCTTCGCGCTCGTCCGTCCGCCCGGACATCACGCGCTCAGCACTCGCGGAATGGGCTTCTGTGTCTTCAACAACGTCGCGATCGCGGCGCGGGCCGCGCAGGCCGACGGCGATCGCGTCGCGATCGTCGACTACGACGTGCATCACGGCAATGGAACGCAGGAGATCTTCTGGGAAGACGACACGGTCCTGTTCGTGTCGCTTCACCAGTGGCCGTTCTACCCGGGAAGCGGTGGCCCCGACGAGCAACGCGAGACGACCGTGAACATTCCGCTCGACGCAGGCTCGGGTGATGCGGAGTTCCTGCGCGCGTTCGCCGAGATCGTCACGCCGGCCGTCGAACGCTTCGCGCCCGATCTGTTGCTTGTGTCGGCGGGCTTCGACGCCCACGAAGCGGACCCGCTCGCTCAGATGCGCGTGACTGCGGAAGGGTTCCGTGAGCTGAGCAAGCGCTCGGCGGGCCTTGCTCCGAGGTTCGCGGCGGTGCTCGAGGGCGGCTACAACCTCGCGACTCTGCCCACGCTCGTGGAGGCGGGGCTCGAAGGTTTCTCCTCAGGAAACACGACGACCGGCTGAAAGCCGGCCGCCGAAGCCACAGTCGTAGTCGTTCGCCACTTCGCTCCAGCCAGGAGCTCCATCAAGACCTGCTCGGAGTATCGGCACTCCCCCGCGGCCAGGCATCGCCCGGGCCTGGGGAAGGGAGTCACCCAAAATGAGTGAGTCAGCCTCGAGCGGTCGACAGGGCTTCCAGCGCCTCCCGGCGGGACGAGACTCCCAGCTTCCGCAACAGGCTCTTCACGTGTGAGCGCACAGTGTGCTCCGAGATATAGAGCCGCTTCGCGATCTCGTCGGTGGCGAGATGCTCGTCGAGCAGCAGGAGCACTTCGAGTTCACGCGCAGAGAGCGCGGCGGCAATCGAGTCAGGCACTCCGCCGCCCCGGCCGCCACCGGCACGCACCTGCTCGAGTAGACGGCGGGCCACCGGTCCGGAGAGCGCAGCCTCCCCCTGTGCAACGCCGCGCAGGAATTCGACGATTCGCTCGGGAGGCTCGCTCTTCAACAGATAGCCCGCAGCGCCGGCGCGGATCGCGCCGAGCAGGTTCTCCTCCGTCCCGGACGCCGTGAGGACCACGACCTCGCAGTCGGGGGCCGCCTCGCGCAGTCGGGGTAGAGCGCTCAGCCCGTCGAGCCCCGGCATCGAGAGGTCGAGCAGGATCAGATCCGGCCGGAGCTCGCCGGCGCAGACGATCGCCTCTTCCCCATCACTGGCCTCGCCCACCACGTCGAACCCGTGCTGACTCAAGAGGCCCGCCAAGGCGGAGCGGGTCAGAGGGTGGTCGTCGACGAGGAGGATTCGCTCAGCCATCACGGTTACAACGCTTATCGGCGGACGAGGTTCTGCCGAAAGAGTGAACGTGAGGCAAGACGGCAGAGACGATTTCCAGGCCTGGCTCTGGGGAGAGATCCTCCTTTTCGGCCTGCTCGGCTCCTCGTTGGCGCTCTTCGTCACGAATCACGAGCTCCAGACAAAGATCTCCCTGCCACAGCTGGGGCTCGTGCTGAGCACGGTCATGGCCTTCGCAGCGGCGATCATCGCGCTGCTCGCAGGAATCCGCTTCGCCGTCGAGGGTCGCCGCCTCGATCTCTTCCTTTGCACGGGCTTCCTGGTGTCTGCAGCGACGAGCGTCGCATTCGTGATCGCGCCCCTCGTCGCCGGGCACGCGCCCCATCGAGCCGGAGCCTGGTCTGCTGTCGTCGGTCGCCTGCTTGCGTGGAGCCTCATCGCAGTCGCGCCGTTCGTGCACGGCCGGTCAGGTCCCCGCGCACTCGCCAACACGGTGTCGGCCGCGTGTCTCGCGCTCGCGCTCGCGTGGTTCGCGCTGCGCTCGTCGGTCGACGTACTACCGACCATCGGCACGCACAACGACACTCCGGGACTTCTCACCGGCTCGCTTGCTGCGCAGGCACTCCTGAACCTGCTCGCAGTCGTCGGTTTCGGCAAGCGCTTCTACGAACGTCGCGAGGACCTCGACCGCTGGCTCGCACTCGCCTCTACGCTCATGCTCTTCGCTTCGCTCCACTACGTCTTCACGCCCGTGCTCGCCGCCGGCTCGGTCTCGCGCGGCGATGCGCTGCGGCTGCTCGCCTACGGCCTGCTCCTCGTGGGCGCCTGGCGGGCGATCAGCTTCGCGGAGTTTGGGCGCGCCGTCGCAGAGGAACGCGCCCGGGTCGCGCGGGAGATTCACGACGGTCTCGCGCAGTACCTCTTTGCAGTCTCGACGCATGCGACGATGTTGCAGCAGGGCGCTCCCCAGCAGGAAACGCTCGCCAAGTTGAAGGAGGCGGCCGACGCAGCGCAGCAGGAAGCGCGCTTCGCGATCCTCGCGCTCTCCACCGCCGCCGGCAGCGCACCGTTCGACGCCGCCCTCACGCGCTACATCGAGTTCTTGACCGCCGACGGCCAGCTGGAGGTCGACCTCGAAATCGATCACGACGTCAGGCTCGCACCTGACGAACAGATCGAGGTATTCCGAATCGTTCAGGAGGGGTTGGCGAACGTTCGCAAGCACGCGAACGCCACGCGCGCCGAGGTCAGGATCGGAACTCGGTTCTACGAGCGCTTCGTGTCGATCCGCGACAACGGCGAAGGCTTCGACGGCGATTCCACCGCGGCCGGGCAGGGCCTCAAGAACATTCGCGCTCGTGCGAAAACGATCGAGGGCGGCTTCACGCTGACATCGAGACCGGGACGCGGTACAGCGCTCGAAGTCGTTCTCCGCACCTAGCGAATACGCTCTAGCGCGTGCACGATCCCGTCAGTTTGTGCGCCGAAGCGGCGGCCGGCTGGCACAGCGCCTGGCTGACGTCACTCGGTCTTCGGTCCGAGTTCGATGCCGACGCATGGCGCGCGGTGGACGCGCCGCCGGTCATCTACTTCGGCGGCATCACTCTTCGGCGCGAGGCGACCGAAGAAGCGGTTTTGGACGCACCGGCGAGCATCTGCGATCCGTGGCAGACGCTAAGCCTCGAGCCTGCGGGGCTTCGAGTGTGGCGCCGCGAGCCGTGGCTCATGCGCGCGGGCGCGCCGTTCCCTCCGGCGGAAGACCCCGACGAGCTCGAGCTCGTGCGAGTGTCGACCGCCGCGGAGGTCGAAGAGCTGGAAGCTGTGAGCGTCCGCGGCTTCGGGAACGAGGATGCGACGATCGAGCCCGGCACCTGGCATCCGCCGGCGATCCTCGACGACCAGCGCATGGTGCTCTGGCTCGCACGGGTCGACGGCAAGCCAGTCGGCGCGGCGATGAGCTACCGCACCGAGAATGCCATCGGCGTCTTCGGGGTGAACACGATCGCCTCCGCTCGGCGCCGCGGTTACGGCGGCGCCCTGACAAGGGCAGCTGTCCTAACCGAGACTGGGTTGCCCGCCGTCCTCGCATCCAGCGCCGAGGGCAGAAGCCTGTACGAGTCGCTCGGCTTCGAGGAGGTCGGCCAACTCGCCATCTGGGCTCGGCCCCATGGAGTTATTTAGAGACGGAAACGAGGCGCTCCTCCTCCGAGCCGCCCTTGACCATGATCGTCCTGACGTTCCCGACACCACGCACGTAGTACTTGTGCTCGACCACACCCTTCTCGAGCGGCGTCCATTCGCTGGTCACAAGAGCATGGGCGAAGGTTCCGTAGGGCACGGTGACTGAGGCGTTGGTTGCGATCACCTTCGCCATGTCCTCCGCGTGACCGGCGTAATACTCCTGCCGGTAAGCCTTGCCAACTGCGCGCGCAGCCCTCATCACGATGCCGGCCTTTGCACCGTCGACTCCGGTTTTCCAGGAGCCATCGCTGCGGACCCACCTGCCTTTCACGTAGTCGGACGAGTCCTCACCGAGGTACCAGACATTGCCGCGCTTGTCCTGCGCGTACCAATCGAAGGTCTTCTCTTCGCGCTTGCCCCCGACGAACACCTGGTCGAGCACGACCGTCGCCCGGATGCCGGCGATCAGCTTCGTCTTGCGCGTGACCGAGACGCTGACGGTCATGGGTTTGCCGTCCTGCTGTCCGCGATAGCGGAACGTCGTGCCCGGTTCGAGCGGGAAGAACTTGTTGTCGATGCGGCTGACGAAAGCCGCCGGAGCCGGAAGAGCCGGAATCGGGATCGCCCGTTTGGCGCTTGGCGACGACGAGGCGGGCGAGGCCGCCACGACTAGCGTGACAGCAAGGGCGACGGCCGTCAGGAGGCCAACTGCGACTTCGACGCGTTTGGTCATGGGTCGAGACCCTAGGAGGTGCACTTGAGACCTGCGTGAGAGCGACTCGGACGCATCTCACCCGACTCTCATGGAATGCCAGGTCCCGTCACCCGGCGATCGCCGCCCGGCGTCTTGACGAACACCTGCCAGTTGTAGAGCCCGAAGAATCTTGTGCGGTCGGCGCCGATCCGTCGCGCATACCGGAGCACCGCGTCGACGTACGACCTCGACGGGTTGTAGTGGTGAAGCGCAAGCCGCAGATCTCGTGGTGCACCCGAGGCGTGCAGGTAGTTCGCCGCACCGAGGATCGCGTCGTGCGCGTCCTGCACGTTTCCGCCGAGCCCGTAGCGCCGCCACGTCGCCGGCATGAACTGCATCGGTCCCTGAGCGCCGGCCGCACTCGAGCTACGCAGCTTTCCGAACTTCGTCTCGACGAAGTTGACCGCGGCGAGAACGTTCCACGGAACGCTGAACCTGCGTTGTGCATCGCGGTAGTCATCGAGCAACTCGGCGGCCGGCCGCGCTGGACCGACCTTGATCGCGCGTGCGCGAATCGGTGGCGTCAGGCGGTACAGCTCGCGGTGCGCCGTCAGGAAATCGTTTGCGACTCGCCGGAGCTCGCTCGGCAGTCGGTTGAGCGTCGCGCGCGAGAATGGCCTGTCTCCTGCGAGGAGCCGATAGATCCGCTGCTCGTACAGAGCGAGGAGTACGACGTCCGCGGGTGGAGCGCTCGACTTAGGGCGCCAGTGGGTGATCGCCTCGGTCAGGTCGTTGGTCGTCGTCTCGAGCGTGAGCGCGAGAGCGGCGGGGTCGCGCGGGACCGGAGCGTCCGGCGACGGCGCGGCGGCGGTGGCGGTTGCGCATGGAATGAGTGCAGCGGCAAGTAGAGAAGCCCGCGCGATGCGCGGGCTTCTCGTTAGCAGGCCCGTAAGCCGGATTCTGTTTACGGTGACCATCCCTCTGTGCAGCAACCCGGTCCCTCGGCGGGCCGCCTGATGGCGGGACCTGTTTGCCTTGCACCGGACGGGGTTTGGCTAGCCGCCGTGTCGCCACGACGCTGGTGGGCTCTTACCCCACCTTTTCACCCTTACCTTCAGCGTCTCCGGAGAATCGCTGCCGGCGGTCTCCTTTCTGTGCCACTTTCCGTCGGCTTTCGCCGCCTGGGTCGCCCCAGCGTCCTGCCCTTCGGTGTCCGGACTTTCCTCGAGCCGTGAGGCCCGCGGTCACCCGGCCTGCGTGTCGAATTGTAGCTGCGCTTTCTCGTCGTCGATCCCGGCGCGCAGGCATGCGTTGCACTCGGGGCACGTGATCATTCCGCCGGCGTGCAACACGAACTCGCCGCAGACGAGGCACTCGAGGCTCGCGCCTCGAAGCAGCGCCTGCAGCTCCTGTTCGAGCGTCCGGTGAAGGGGAGCAACCGAGGTCACAGCGAGCGGAACACTCCCGTGACGCGGCCGAGGATCTGCACGTGTGCCGAGTAGATCGGCTCGAGGGCGTCGTTCTCCGGCTGCAGCCGGACCCGGCCCGACTCGCGGAAGAAGCGTTTGACTGTCGCCTCGTCGGCCGACTCGTCGTCACCGGCGAGGGCGACGACGATCTCGCCGTTGCGGGCGTCCTGCGCCCGCTGCACGACGACGATGTCCCCGTCGAGGATGCCGGCGTTGATCATGGAGTCGCCCTTGACGCGCAGGAGGAAGTCTCCGTGCAACGTCTCGGGAACCGCGAGGTGGTCTTCGATGTCCTGCTCTGCGAGCAGCGGCCCGCCGGCCGCGATCTGACCGAGCAGGGGCAGCTTGTCGAGCGTCGCGGCGGGCGCCTCGCGGCGCTCGCGGCCGACGAGCTCGACGGCCCGCGGCTTCGTCGGGTCCCGCTTGAGCAGCCCGGCGCGCTCGAGGTTCGCCAGGTGGGCATGCACCGTCGAAGGCGAGGCCAGCCCGACCGCCTCGCCGATCTCCCGCACGGTGGGCGGGTAGCCATGCGCGTCGACGTAATCGACGAGGAAGTCCCAGATCTCCTGCTGTCGTCCCGTCAGCATCTCCGCCTCCAAGGGTGGGGGTCTCGGTCGAACGTGTGTTCGCCACCAGACTAGAGACTCCTGCGGACGGTGTCAAAGGCCGTGTCCCAGGGACTGTCCCTGGCACATGTCCGGAACGACGAAGGCGGCCCGTCGGCCGCCTGGGTCATGCGCTGGAGAGGACTTGAACCTCCACGGCCTTTTAAGGCCACTAGGCCCTCAACCTAGCGCGTCTACCAATTCCGCCACCAGCGCTCGAGGGACAGCCAGTGTAGCGGCGGCCTCGCAACAGGTCCGACTGATTAAAGTCCTCCGCCGATGCGTGATCTTTGTGCAGCCGCGGTCGATGCGGCGACCGGGGCTGGGGCCGAGTACGCCGACGCGCGCGTGGTCACCAAGCGCAACCAGTTCGTCGCGACGAAGAACGGAAGGGTCGAGCGGCTTGCGGACTCGGAGAGCGAGGGGATCGGCGTCCGCGTCCTCGTCAACGGCATGTGGGGCTTCGCGTGCGACCGCCGACTCTCCGGCGAAGGCGCTCGCGAGGCGGCGCTTCGGGCCTGCACATTCGCGCGCGCTGCCGCTGGTCGGCATTCGAGACAGCTCGCGCCGGTCGCACCCGCGAGCGCGACGCACCGCACGGCCGTCGAGCGCGACCCGTTCGAGGTCTCGCTGGACGAGAAGGTCGCGCAATGTCTCGCGGCGGACGAAGGAATGGCCGGGCCGGACATCGTCGTTCGCCAGGCGATGGTGCGGGCTCAGAGCGAACACAAGCTCCTCCTCACCTCCGAGGGCACCGAGGTCGAGCAGGAGTTGATCGAGTGCGGCGCTGGAATCGAATGCGCGGCCGCACGCGACGGTGTTTTTCAGATGCGCAGCTACCCGAGCGCGCATGTCGGCTCGAGCTCTCAGATGGGCTGGGAGTACGTCGACGGGCTCGACCTCAGCGGAGAAGCACCGCGTGTCGCAGAGCAGGCCGCCGCCCTCGTGCAGGCAGACGTGTGCCCGAGCGGCGTGATGACAGTCGTCCTCGACGGCGACCAGGTTGCCTTGCAGGTGCACGAGTCGGTCGGCCATCCGACCGAGCTCGACCGCGTGTACGGCACCGAGGCCTCGTACGCCGGAACGAGCTTCCTGAAGGCCGATGACCTCGGCTCGATGCGATACGGCTCGGACCTGATGAACATCACCGCCGATCCGACCACTGTCGGCGGTCTCGGCAGCTTCGCATTCGATGACGAGGGCGTCCCTGCCGAACGAACGGCTGTCGTCGAGGGCGGCTTGCTCACCGGCTTCCTCACCTCTCGCGAAACGGCGGCGCGAATCGGCACCGGAAACGGCGGCTCGATGCGCGCGGACAGCTGGAACCGCATGCCGCTCGTCCGCATGACGAACCTTCACCTCGAGCCCGGCAGCGGAACGCTCGACGACCTGCTCGCCGACGTCAGCGACGGCGTTTACATGGAGACGAACCGCAGCTGGTCGATCGACGACAAGCGGCTCAACTTCCAGTTCGGCACTCAGATCGCGTGGGAGATCAAGGCCGGCAAGCTTGGACGCATGCTGCGAGACGCGACGTACACGGGCATCACGCCGAAGTTCTGGGGCTCGCTCGACGCGGTCGCCGGAAGTGACTCGTGGCGCCTGTACGGCTTGACGAACTGCGGGAAAGGCCAGCCGGGACAAAGTGCGCACGTCTCGCACGGCGCGGCACCGGCACGATTCCGCGACGTGCAGGTCGGAGTTCGCTCTTGAAGGCGATCGACGTGGCAAACGCTGCACTCGAGGTCGTCGACGGAGAAGCGGAAGCCGTTGCGCACGTCGAGCACTCCGGGCTCGCGCGATTCGCCAGCTCGGAGGTACATCAGCCGACGCTGATCGAGAACGCGATGGTCACGCTCCGTGTGGTGCAGGACACTCGAGTCGGCGTCGCGACGACGAACAAGATCGACCCGGACGGGCTCGCCGAGGTCGCCGAACGCGCCCGCGCTGCTGCCCGGAGCGCACCGCCCGACGACGGCTTTCCGGGCCTGGCGCCGCCCGCGGACCCGCCGAGGGTCGAGGGGTTCGACGAGGACACCGCGCGGCTCGGGCCCGAGGAACAGGCCAGGCTGGCGGATGCCGCGATCGCGGCAGGCGGCGACGTTCCGATCTACGGCTTCTTCACGAGTGCGATGTCGGAGCTCGCCGTCGCGTCGTCCACCGGACTGTCCGTTCAGCAACGCATGACCGACGCCACGGCGCTCGTCGTCGCCGCCGACGAAAACGGGTCCGGCTACGCCGAGCAGACCGCCTGGCGCGCAGGCGGGATCGATCCCGCGCTCGTCGCACAGGAGGCCGCGGACAAAGCACGACGAACCAGGGGCGGAGGCGAGATAGAGCCCGGCGTGTATCGCGCAGTCCTCGAGCCGTACGCATTCGCCGACCTCCTCGACTACTTCTCGCACGACTCGTTCGGTGCACTCGGTCTGCTCGAGGAGCGCAGCTACTTCGCGGAGCGGCTCGGCGAGAAGGTCTTCGACGAGAAGATCTCGATCACCGACGACGCACTCGATCCGCGGGGACTGCCGAAGGCATTCGACTTCGAAGGGACGCCGAAGCAGCGTGTGACCCTTGTCGAGAACGGCGTCGCCCGCGGAGTCGTCTGGGACCGCACGACGGCAACTCAGTCGAAGAACGGCGCGCAGTCCACCGGCCACGCACCTCCCGCAGAGCTGCGCGACTGGGGCCCGTTGCCCTCCGCGCTCTCAGTGTCGCCTGGTGACGCCGAATCGGTGGAGGAGCTCGCGGAGCTCGTCGGCGACGGCCTTTACATCACGCGTCTGCACTATCTCGGCGTCGTCCACCCGCGCGAGGGCGTCATCACCGGCATGACGCGCGACGGGACCTTCCGCATTCGCGACGGCAAGATCGCGGAACCGCTCGTCAATCTGCGCTTCACGGTCGCGGTCCCCGATTTCCTCCGCGACGTCCTCGGGCTCACCAGCAGGGCCGCGCTCGTCAACTCGCAGAACTTCTACGGCGAGCGTTACCCCTACGGCGTGCTGGCGCCGGCGATCGCGTCGGAGCGCTTTGCGGTCACCGGGGTCGGCTCGAAGCCAGGGATTTGACCACCGAGTAGTCGACGTTCCCGAGGACGTCCTCTCGCCAGCCTTCCAGGCGCGGCGAGACGAGGCGCGCATCGACGACCCAGGCGATCGGGATCGCCAAGGCGCGGCGGCGCATCTGGTCGTCGAGGCGCTGCAACTCGGGGCGCTGGCTTGTCGCGCCCAACGCGCCTAGGAGCAGCTGGCGCGAACCAAGTTCGTGCCGCAGTACGAGCTCGGCCGGAATCGCCTCTGCCTGCGGATAGGCGGCGATTGTCCGCTGGATACCCGCATTCGACTTGGCCTCCGGCCCGCTGCGCAAGAAGATGGGACCGAGGCCGAGATCGCGCCACTGTGCGTACAGAAGCCTTGCTCCTTCTCGAAGCGCCGGGTCCGGCGGCACGAAGAACCAGAGCGGCAGCTTGCGAAGGGACGGGATCGCATCCACAGCGCGTCGGAAGTCCGCAGGCCGAGCCTGTTCGCCGCCGAGGAATCCATAAGCAGCCGCGCCCTCGAGCTCCGGGATCAACTGCTCATAGTCCCGGCGGTTCGCGGTCTCCCAGTACACGCGGCGGAAGTGCTCACTCCAGCCACCGATGTCGGCGTGGTCGATACCAAGCAGCGTTCGTGCCCGCACGGTCGCACGAAGCTGCGAGTCGGCCCTCGCAGCAACGATGTCACCGACAGGGACCGGAGCCTCATCGAGCTCGCCCCGTTCGAACTTGCGCATTGCGGCAAGCGCCGGCAGCCGCTGAATCTGCAGCGTCAGCCCCTCTCGGCGCAGAACCACGAGACGCTGCGAGCCACTCACGAGCCTGAACGGTCCTGGCACGAATCGCGGCGCCGCGCCGACGACCGTCAGTGCGTACGGAAAGCGCCGCCAGGGATAAGCGAGCCGTACGTCCAGTCTCGAGGCCGAGGGTGCCGAGACCGCGGCGTCGGCGAAGAGCCAGCGCGCCGGTGCGCCGTCGAGGTGCTTGACCCGTCGCAGGGCGGCAGCGATCGCCGGAGCCGAACGACAAGTGAACGTCCAGCGTCGAAAGTCCTCGGATGCTGTCCACGCAGTGCAGAGACCCGGCACGACCGCACCGGTCGACGGGTCAGTGCGAAGCGGCGTCGAGTAGAGAGCCCGCGCCAACGTCAACTCGTCGCGTCCAGCAGCGAGCGCCGGATCCAGCGGCCAGCGAAAGTCGCTGAGCGCGATCCGGACGACGTTCGGCGGCCCTACCGCACGCAGCGCTGACGAAGAAGGCACCGCCTGATCGGAACCGCAGCCGGCCGCGACGAGCGCCACAGCCGCGCAGAACGCTGCTACTTCAGGGCGTGGAAGAGGGCGATGCAGTTCGCTACGAAGAGGATCGCGACGACGACCGTAAGCCGCGTCAGGTTGCGCTCGACGATGTGCGTGCCTCCCTGCGATGCCGGCGTGAAGCCCATCCCGCCGAGCCCGGCGTCCCTCCCCGAGTGCATGAGGATCAGCCCGCAGAGTGAGATGCAGAGCAGTACCTGGAGAACGGCGAGCGCCTGAAGCATGGCGCGGCCAGGGTATCAGCGGGGAACGACTTCCAAGATCGCGTCGATCAGCTCCGCGGCGATGCGGTCCTTCGTCACGTAGCCGGCGGCGCCGGCCTCGCGCGCCTGATCGACGTCGGATCGCGAGTTCGAGCCGGTCAGCATCAGGATGCATGCCTGCGGCTTCTGCTTTCGGATCTGCCTCGTCGCCTGCAAGCCGTCCATGATCGGCATCGCGATGTCCATCAGAACCACGTCAGGGTCGACGTTCAGCGCCAGCTGGACCGCCTCCGCCCCGTCTCCGGCTTGCCCGATGACTTCGAGCCGGTCGTCGGTGGCGAGGATGGCTTCGAGCGCTTGTCCGAACAGCCGGTGGTCGTCGGCGATGAGCACGCGGATCCTGCCCGGAACGTTGACGGCGGCCTCCATGACGGTCTCACCGAAATGTGACCGGTCAAGGCCGATTTGTGAAGGGGACCAGGCCCGAAATCCGCTGATTAGAATCGGCGCGCCACGAGGGAACGATGATCGATCTCACCCGCATACATTCCGAGGCTCTCTCGACGGACCCGTACCGGTGGGCGCACATCGACGAGCTGTTCGGCCCCTCGGATGCGACATCACTGGCCGCGTCATATCCCGACCAGGGCTTCAAGACGCTTGTCGGCTCGGACGGTGAGAAGGGCTGGGAGTACGAGGTGCGTTCGCTGATCCACATGGGCGCAGGCGAGCCGTCACAGTCGGAGAGCCTGAGTCGCGAGTGGCAGGAGCTGGCCGGCGATCTGGTGTCACCCGGCTACCGGGAGGCGATGAGAAGGCTGACCGGGCACGACCTGGGCAGAGCGCCGATCGAGGTCAACGTCTTCCACTACGGGCCTGGAGCCTGGATGGGACCGCACCGCGACCTCGAGGACAAGATCGTCACGCACGTCCTCTACTTCAACGCGGAGTGGGATGCGAAGTCCGGGGGGTGCCTGACAATCCTCCGCTCCTCGGACATGTCGGACGTGAAGGCTGAGATACCCCCGGTGGTCGGCAATTCCGCCGTGCTCGTTCGCTCGGACGACTCGTGGCATGCGGTGTCCCGCGTGGTCGACGGGTCCGAGACGTCGCGGCGCAGCGTGACCGTCACGTTCTACAAGCCAGGATCGGTCAGCACGATGTGGCCCCCCGGCGAAGAGCCCACGCTCCACCCGTATCCCCCGCTCTCCTCGTGAGCGCGGACGCCGCGCGCGCAAAGATCCAGAAGCTCCTGGTCACGGGCGACAACCGCCTCAAGCAAGGGGTCGATCCGGCCAAGGCGAGACAGAGCTACGAGCAGGCCCTCGAGGCTGCGCGAGAAGCCGGGCTCGAGGATGCGATCCGGCCGCTCGTCGAGATCAGGCTCGCGGACCTCGAGCGGCTCGCTCGAGAATCGCCTCCACCCTCTCCGCCTGACGCCTGACGTCGTGCTCCTCGGCGGCGGCTCTTGCTGCCGGGTTTGGACAAGGGAGAGCGGCCGCGGTCCGAAGCGCCTCGAGGAGAGCATCCTCGTCCGCGGGATCGACGAGCACGCCCGCCTCGAGCGGCACGAACTCGGGCGGGCCGCCGATCCTCGTCGCGACGACCGAGCGGCCGACTGCCATCGCCTCGAGCACGGCCTGGCCGAACGGCTCGATCAGGCTCGGCTGCACGACGACGTGCGCGCCTGCGATCTCGGCGGGAACACGGTCATAGGGAACTCGTCCGACGAGCTCGATCCCTGGCCGGCCCTCGAGCTGCGGACGCAAAGGGCCGTCACCCACGAACGTGAGCGTCCCTTCCCCGAGCCGCTCGAACGCAGAAGCGAGTCGGAGCACGTTCTTGCGCTGGATCAAGGAAGCGATGCAGAGATAGCGCGTCGGGCCTGCAGGTGCCGGCTGCACCGTGAAGCGCTCGAGATCGACACCCGAGTCGACAACGTCGATCTTGCCCCGCGCCTCCGGGACCTTCGCCTCCAGCTCGCGCCGCAGGTAGTCGGACACCGCGATGATCGACGAAGCTCGGCGCACGACGAGCCTGGTCGCAGCGCCGATGCCGGGCATCCAGCCGACGTTGCGGACGTCGCGACCGTGCGCCGTCACGACGAGCGGTGCGCCTCCGGCGAGCGCGCCGATCAGGCCCGTCGGGAAGAGGAAGTGCGCGTACACGACGTCGGGATGGAAACGCCGCGATGCGGCCGCAGTCGTGCGCGCGAGACGCAGGTACTTCTGCTTGCCGGCGCCGCGGCGGTCGAGCACAGCGCGTTCGACCTCGTGGCCGCGCGCGACGAGCTGCTCCTCCAGGCCGCGCACGAACACGCCCAGGTCGGGATCCCGGGGACCGGGATACATTTGCGAGACGAGCAAGATCCTCATCGGCAGATAGGTTGAGCGCCGTGTCGAGCCCGGGTTCGATCATCCATGTCTCCGAGCTTACGAAGATCTTCAAGGTGCCCGAGCGCGAGGCGGGCTTGCGCGCGGCCGCCAAGAGCCTCGTGCGCCGCAAGAACCGTGAGGTGAGTGCCGTCGACGGAATCTCGTTCGACATCGTGCCCGGCGAGGTCGTCGGCTTTCTCGGCCCGAACGGCGCGGGCAAAACGACGACCCTGAAGATGCTCGCCGGCTTGCTGTATCCCTCGGGCGGCGAAGCTCGCGTGCTCGGTCACGTGCCGTCACGCCGGGAGCGCGACTACCTCCGCCGGATGACGATGGTGATGGGCAACCGCAACCAACTGCAGTGGGACATCCCGGCGCTCGATTCCTTCGAGCTCAATCGCGCCATCTACCGCCTGCGGCGCGCGGACTTCCTCGAGATGCGCGACGAGCTGATCGAGCTGCTCGACGTCGGCGATCTGGTGCGCAAGCCCGTCCGCAACCTCTCTCTCGGTGAGCGGATGAAGGTCGAGATCGTCGCTGCGCTGCTACACCGCCCGCAAGTGCTGTTTCTCGACGAGCCGACGATCGGCCTCGACGTGACGATGCAAAAACGGATCCGCACCTTCGTCGCGGAGTACAACCGCCGCCACGGCGCGACCGTCCTGCTGACGAGCCACTACATGGCCGACGTCGAAGCGCTGTGCAAGCGCGTGATCGTGATCCACCACGGCCGGATCCTCTTCGACGGCGCGCTTTCGAGCCTCGGCGACGAGTTCGCCGCCTACAAGACCATCGGCGTCGTGCTCGAGAACGGGAACGCTTCACTGGACGAGTACGGCGAGATCATCCACCGCGAAGACGGCCGCGTGACGTTACGTGTCCCGAAGGCGGAGACGTCGCGCGTGGCCGCACGCCTGCTCAACGATCACGACGTGCTCGACCTCACGATCGAGGAGCCGCCGATCGAAGACGTCATCGAGCTCGTCTTCGCGCAAGAGCGATGAGCGTCGAAGCCGCGGAACTACCCGTCGCGCAACTGCGGGAGGAGGGCCGATGGCGCTCGCTGCTCGACTTCTACGTGACGACCATGCGCACGGCCGTCGCCGAGCAGCTCCAGTACCGCGTCACGAACTACTTCTACATGCTGGGGATGATCGCCGAGCCGGTGATCCAGCTCGTGGTGTGGTCGACGATCGCGGACCAGCACGGCGGGTCGGTCAACGGAATCACGGCCTCCGAGTTCGCGGCGTACTACATCGTCTGGACGCTCGTTCGCAACATGAACATCGTCTTCGGAGCACCGTTCTGGGAGTGGCGCATTCGCGAGGGCCAACTCTCGGGGCAGCTCCTACGGCCGATGCACATCCTTCACTACGACCTCGCCTACTTCGCCGGCTGGAAGTTCGTGGTGGTGGGCCTCTGGATACCGATTGCGATCGGCCTGTCGCTCGTGTTCCACCCGGACCTGCATCCGACCGCGCTCGAGATCGTCGTCTTCATCTTCGCGATCTGGGGTGCCTACTTGATCCGCAGCATGTTTCAGGGCGTGATTGGGATGCTGAACTTCTGGACGACCCGGGGCGCCGCCGTGTTCGACCTCTACATGGCGACGGAGATGTTGCTCTCAGGCCGCCTCGTCCCGCTGCAACTGATGCCCGGCTGGGTTCAGAGCCTCGCGAACTTCCTGCCGTTCAAGTGGACGTTCGGCTTTCCGATCGAGGCGCTCGTCGGCCACATGTCCCCCGCCTCGCTCATGCTCGGGCTCGGCGTGCAGGTGCTCTGGATCGGCATCGGGTACGTGCTCTTCAAGTTCGCGTGGACCGCGGCGATCAAACGATTCTCGGCGGTTGGCGGATGAACGGGCTCAGAGTCGGCTTGCTCTATTTCAAGGTGGGCGTGCTCAACGAGCTGCAGTACCGCGTCAACTTCTTCCTCCAGCTCTTCCAGTCGCTGATCCAGGCCGGGACCGGGCTGATCATGCTCGCGCTCGTCTACTCGCACACGACCGAGCTGAACGGGTGGTCGGAGCCGGAGCTGCTCTCCCTCCTCGGTGTCCAGATCCTGCTCGGCGGCCTGATCCACACCTTCATCCAACCGAACATGGAGAAGCTGATGCAGGACGTGCAGCAGGGGACGCTCGACTATGCCCTGACGAAGCCCGCGGACTCGCAAGTGCTGGTGAGCGTGCGCCAGTTCCGGATCTGGCAGAGCGTCGAGGTCTTCACCGGCCTCACCCTCCTGATCGTCGGCCTCACGCGAATCGAGAACTCGGTCGGAGTCGTGGACGCCTTGACGTTCGCCTTTGCACTCGGCATCGGCATCGTGCTCGTCTACTGCTTCTGGCTGATCGTGACCACGAGCGCGTTCTGGATCGTCCGCATGGAGAACGTGCTCGAGCTCTTCGAAGGGATCTACCAGACGGGCCGCTGGCCGATCGGCGTGTATCCCGTCTGGCTGCGGTTCAGCGTCACGTTTCTGATCCCCGTCGGCTTCGCCGTCACCGTTCCGGCGCAGGCAATCACCTCACGACTGCACTGGGGAACGCTGGTCGTCTCCGTCGTCTTCGCGGTAGTGCTGTTCGGCTTCACCCGCTGGTTCTGGCGCTTCGGCTTGCGGCACTACTCAGGCGCCTCCGCGTAGCTTCAGCGCTGCGCGTCGTACGTGCCGAACTCGTCGCGGAGCGCGTTGCTGATCTCCCCGACGGTTGCGCGCGCTCTTAGCGCGTCGCGCATCGGGACGATCAGGTCGCCCTGACCGCGCGCCACCTTACGCACCGTTTCCATCGCGCGCTCCACGTCGGCCGCATTCCGCTCCGCGCGCACGCCAGCAGTCCGTTCGAGCTGACGCTGCTCGGCCGCCGGATCGAGGCGATGGAGCTCAATCGGCTCTTCCTCGCCTTCGGTGAAGCGGTTCACGCCGACGATCACGCGCTCGCCGCCCTCGACCTCCTGCTGCCAGCGGAAGGCCGCCTGCTCGATCTCACCCTGCACGAACCCCTGCTCGACTGCGGAGACCGCACCGCCCAACTCGTCGATCCGCTCGATCAGCTCCCACGCCTTCGCCTCGAGCTCGTCCGTGAGCGCCTCGATGAAGTACGAGCCGCCGAACGGGTCGGCCGTGTCGGTGCCGCCGGCTTCGTGCGCGATGAGCTGCTGCGTGCGAAGCGCGATTCGCGCGGCACGCTCGGACGGCAGCGCCAGCGCCTCGTCGTAGCCGTTCGTGTGGATCGACTGCGCACCCCCTGCGACCGCGGAGAGCGCCTGGATCGCGACGCGCACGATGTTGTTCTCCGGCTGTTGGGCTGTCAGGGTCGAGCCGCCCGTCTGCGCGTGGAAGCGAAGCGCCTGAGCCTTCGGATTCGTCACTCCGAAGCGCTCCCGCATGATCCGCGCCCAGAGCCGTCGCGCCGCGCGGAACTTCGCGACCTCCTGGAAGAAGTGGTTGTGCGCGTTGAAGAAGAACGACAGCCGCTCGCCGAGTGAGTCCGGCGACAGCCCTGCCTCGACCGCGGCCTCCGCGTAGGCGATGCCGTTCGCAAGCGTGAACGCGAGCTCCTGCACCGCGGTCGATCCCGCCTCGCGGATGTGGTATCCCGAGATCGAGATCGGGTTCCATTTCGGAATGCGCTCCGCCGTGTACGCAAAGAGGTCAGTCGTAATGCGCATGGACGGCCGCGGCGGAAAGATGTAGTTCCCGCGTGCGATGTACTCCTTGAGGATGTCGTTCTGCACGGTGCCGCGGAGCTGCTCACCCGACACTCCCTGCTCTTCGGCGACGAGCTCGTAGAGGAGGAGAAGCAACGCGGCAGGCGCGTTGATCGTCATCGACGTCGAGACCTCGCCGAGCGGAATCTGGTCGAACAGCAGCTCCATGTCGGCAATCGAGTCGATCGCGACGCCGGTGCGCCCGACTTCGCCGACAGCGCGAGGATCGTCGGAGTCGTAGCCGAGCTGCGTCGGCAGGTCGAAGGCGACGGAGAGACCCGTCTGGCCGCGCTCGAGCAGATAGCGGAAGCGCTGGTTCGTCTCTTCCGCGGACGCGAAGCCAGCGTACTGCCTGATCGTCCAGGGCCGCCCGCGGTACATATCCGGGTAAGGCCCGCGCGTGAACGGGAACTCGCCGGGCGCCTCGACGTCAGCGGGCGCGTCGTCAGCCGTGTAGACCGGCTTGATCTCGATGTCCGAGTCGGTGCGACGCTCGTCGCCGGTGGTGGCCACGCCGCAATCGTACGCGGCGGGCCCGCCCGCTACTTGTAGCGGTAGACGATCCGGCCGCGGTTGAGGTCGTACGGCGAGAGCTCGATCTTCACGCGGTCGCCTGGAAAGATGCGGATCCTGTAGCGCCGCATCTTTCCAGCCGTGTATCCGAGCGTTTCGTGTCCGCCCTCTAGGGCGATGCGGAAATAGCCGTTCCGCAGAGCCTCGACGACCTCGCCGTCGAGCTCGATCTTCTGTTCTTTCTCAGCGACTGCGTGTCCCTTACTGAGGCGTGACGTTGATCGCCTCAGGGCCCTTCTGGCCCTCGCGCGACTCGTACTCGACCTTGGCACCCTCGGTCAGCGACTTGAAGCCGTCTCCCGCGATGTTTGAGTGATGCACGAAGAGATCCTTGCCGCCGTCTTCGGGGGCGATGAACCCGTATCCCTTTGCATCGTTGAACCACTTGACGGTTCCGGTTGCCACTTTGCGTCCTCCTGCCTTTTCAACGAACAAGTAGTGGAAGGGCTGGAAACCGCTACCGGTACTCGTCCTGGTTTGCGGGGACAAGGTAGCAGGGGTGGCGCTAGCCTGACCTCCGTGGCCGTGCGGGTGCGCCTGTTTGCGGGTCTACGCGAGCGCGCGGGCTGGAGCGAGCGCGAGCTCGACGGCGTGACAACCGTCGGCGACGTCTGGCCTGCGCTCGGCCTGGGCGACGAGCCTGCGGGCCTGCTGTACGCCGTGAACAAGGAATACGCCGATCAGGACAGGCGCCTTGTGGACGGTGACGAGGTCGCCGTCATTCCCCCGGTTTCGGGCGGAGCGTTCCGCCTCAGCAGCGAGCCGCTGTCGCTCGATGCGGTCGTCGACGAAGTCCGTGACGACCGCGCGGGCGCAATCGCGACCTTCGTCGGTACGACGCGCGTCGAATCGCGCGGCCGTAGCGTGCTACACCTCGACTACGAGGCGTATGCCGAGATGGCCGAGAAGGTCATGGCGGAGATCGCCGACGGGCTGAAGAGCCGCTACGACCTCTGCGAGATCGCGATCCACCACCGCACCGGCCGAGTCGACATCGGGGAGGCGAGCGTCGTCATCGCCGTCTCGGCCCCCCACCGGCAGGATGCGCTGGCGGCATGCAAGGAAACAATCGACACGCTGAAGCAGCAGGTGCCCCTCTGGAAGAAGGAGTTCTACGAGGGCGGAGAGGAGTGGATCGGGCGCGGCTCGTGAATCGCCGCCTTCGAGCCGATACTCATAGGCACAATGGCTGACATGGAGCAGTACCCCCAGGAGTGGCGCCAGTACGACCCCATCCAGCCGCGCGGCACGGACTGGCGCGGATTCTTCAGGAAGCTCTGGGCGCCGATCGCGGCGATCGGTGCCTTCCTCGCCAAGTTCGGCGTCGTCCTACTCAAGTTCAAGTTCCTCTTCTCGATGTTCGTCTCGGCCGCCTTCTACGTCTGGCTCGGCGGCTGGTGGTTCGGGATCGGCCTCGTCGTGCTGCTCTTCGTGCACGAGATGGGCCACGTGGTCGAGGCGAAGCGACAGGGCCTGCCAGTGTCCGCACCCGTCTTCATTCCCTTCATGGGCGCGTTGATCTCGCTGAAGCAGATGCCGCACAACGCCTGGAACGAAGCCAAGCTCGCGATCGCCGGCCCGATCATCGGTTCCGCCGGCGCACTCGCGCTCTTCCTCGCCGGGGTTGCGTTCGACTCGCGTGCCCTGAAGGCGCTCGCGTTCCTCGGGTTCTTCATCAACCTCTTCAACCTGTTGCCGGTGGTGCCGCTCGACGGCGGCCGCATCGTCGCGGCGCTGCATCCGCTGTTCTGGCTGGTCGGGTTCCTCGCGCTGCTCGGGCTCTGCATCTGGCGGCCGAACCCGATCCTGATCATCATCCTGCTCTTCTCCGCATCCGAGCTCTGGCGGCGCTGGCAAATGCGAGGGCACCCAGAGATGCAGGACTACTACCGCGTCGAGCCGCACCACCGTCTGATCATCGGCGTCCTCTACTTCACTCTCGCCGTCTTGCTGGTGCTCGGCATGCATGAAACGCACGTCCCGCGCAACTTTTGATGGAAGACAGGCGGATTCTTTCCTCGGAGAAGAAGACCGAGGAGCTCGAGAGCGACATCGCGCAGATCGCGCAGGAGTTCCGCGAAGGGTTCCAAGCCGTCGACCGGATCGATCGTCCCGCGGTGACCATCTTCGGCTCCGCCCGTGTCCGGGAGGACACATCCGTGTACCGCGACGCGCGGGCGGCGGGACAGCGCTTCGCCGAGCTTGGGTGGGCCGTCGTCACCGGGGGCGGGCCCGGAGTGATGGAGGCCGCAAACCGAGGCGCGAAGGACGGAGGAGGCCTGTCCGTCGGGTTCAACATCGAACTGCCGCACGAACAGGGACCCAATGCCTATCTCGACATCTCACTCACCTTCAAGCACTTCTATGCGCGCAAGACGATGTTCGTGAAGGCGGCAGAAGGGTTTCTCGTCTTCCCGGGGGGGTTCGGCACTGTCGACGAGCTGTTCGAGGCGCTCACGCTGATCCAGACCGGCAAGGTGCTCCACTTCCCGGTCGTCCTGTACGGCACGGATTACTTCGGCGAGCTGATGGACTGGGTCCGCGGTGAACTGCTCGCGGACGGGATGATCTCGCCCGACGATCTCGAACTCCTGCACGTCACCGACGACCTCGACGAGGCCGTCGCCCTGATGCTCGACTCCTACGAGCGGCGCGCCGAGAGCCCGGCCGCGCCCGTCAAAGCGGACGCGCAGTAGCCTTCTCCCATGCAGTTGCGTGACCTGCCGTCGGTAGACGAACTGGCGCGGCGAAGCGACGATCCCCTCGCCGTGGAGGCCGCACGCATCGTGCTCGCCCGCGCGCGTGAAGAGATCAGGGCGGGCGGCAGGCCCAGTGACCTCGCCGAGCGCCTCCAGGAGCAGATCGACTCCGCACGCGCTCCTCATCTGCGCCGCGTCGTCAATGCGACCGGGGTGATCGTCCACACGAACCTCGGCCGGGCGCCACTCGCAGAGGCGGCGCTCGATCGGATCCGTGACATCGCGCGCGGGTACTCGAACCTCGAGTACGACGTCGCCGCCGGCGGGCGGGGCTCACGGCAGGATCACGTCACGACGGTGCTTCGGCGACTGACCGGCGCCGAGGCCGGGCTCGTCGTCAACAACAACGCGGCTGCGGTGATGCTCGCCCTCGCTGCGCTCGCAGAAGGACGTGAAGTGCTCGTCTCGCGCGGCGAGCTGATCGAGATCGGTGACGGCTTTCGCATCCCGGACGTGCTCGAGAGGTCCGGCGCCAGGCTCCGCGAGGTCGGGACGACCAACCGCACGCGCGCGGCCGACTACGAAGCGGCGATCGGTCCGGACACGGCAGTTCTCCTGCGTGTGCACCAGTCGAACTTCCGCATCGTCGGCTTCACGGAGCAATCCAGCCTCGAAGACCTGGCGCAGGTGGCTCGGAGGCACGAGCTGGTGCTCGTTGACGACCTCGGCTCCGGCGCCCTGGTCGACGTCGGGGACGAGCCGACGGCTCGGTCGAGCTTGGCGGCGGGCGCCGATCTTGTGTGCTTCTCGGGCGACAAACTGCTCGGAGGGCCACAGGCGGGGATCGTGGTCGGGCGCGCAGATCTCGTCGAAAAGCTGCGCCGCCATCCGCTTCAGCGTGCGTTGCGCGCGGACAAGCTCACGCTGGCCGCACTGGAGGCGACGCTGACTGTCGCGATCGATGCGCCCGAAGAGATTCCCGTCGTTCGCATGCTCCGCGAGTCACCGGAGACCGTGCGCGCGCGGGCGACCCGGCTGGCCGAGCTCGTCGACGGCGAAGTCGAGGAGACAGTCGCACGGGCGGGCGGCGGGGCGCTTCCCCTGACCGAGCTTCCGAGCTTCGCCTGCGCGGTCGGCGAGGAGCTCGCGGCAAAGCTGCGAGCCTGCGACCCGCCGGTGATCGCACTCGTTCGCGACGGGCGCACGCTGCTCGACTGCCGCACGCTCGCCGACGACGAGATCGAGGAGGTCGCGGAGGCGATTCGCCTGTGCCGCTGACCGTCGGGACCGCCGGTCACATCGATCACGGAAAGACGTGGCTCGTCCGGGCGCTGACCGGCAAGGACACCGATCGCCTGCCGGAGGAGCAGGCCCGCGGAATCTCAATCGACCTCGGTTACGCGCCGCTCGAGCTCCCCGATGGGCGCCGCCTCTCGCTCGTCGACGTGCCGGGTCACGAGCGCTTCGTTCGCACCATGGTCGCCGGCGCCACGGGCATCGATCTCTTCCTGCTCGTGATCGACGCGGCGGAAGGCGCGCGGCCACAGACGCACGAGCACCTGGCCATCCTGCGCCTGCTCGGTGTCGAGCGCGGCGTGGTCGCGGTCACCAAGGCGGACGCGGTCGACGCCGAGACCGTCGAGCTCGCAGTGGCGGAGGCGCACGAACTGGCGCCCGCAGTCGAAGTCGTCGCCGTGAGCGCAAAGACGGGGGCGGGGTTGGACGAACTTCGGGCAGCGCTTGCATGCGCGGCCGTGCAGACCGAACGCGATGACGCGCCGACGCGGCTGTACGTCGACCGCGTGTTCACGTTGAGGGGGATCGGCACCGTCGCGACCGGCACGCTCTGGTCCGGTCGGATCGCGGGCGGCGACGTGTTGCGCGTCGAGCCGCAGGGCCGCGATGTGCGGATTCGAAGCGTGCAGGTCCACGACCTTGACGTCGACACCGCCGAGGCCGGACAGCGCGTGGCCGTCTCCCTCCCGGGTGTCGAGCGCAGCGAGATCGGACGGGGAGACGTGCTCGTCGAGCGGGGCGCCTACAACGCGAGCTACCGGGTCGACATCGAGCTCGAGGAGCTCGCTCCGATTCCACCACGCGTGCTCGTCCATCACGGCACCGCGACGATGCTTGCGCGTGTGGTTCGTGCGGGACGGTTCGCCCAGCTTCGGCTCGATGCGCCCGTCGTCGCGGCGCGCGATGACCGCGTAGTGCTGCGCGCAGGCACGACGGTCGGTGGCGGGCGGGTCGTCGATCCCGCCCCGCCGCGCCACGCCGATCTCGAGCGCTTCGAGCGCAGCGCAAGGGGCGAAGTCCTCGTCCACGCTCCGACCCGGGATGCGAACGGAGCTTGGCGGTACTCAGAGGAATGGCTCGGAGAGCTCCGTGAGGATCTGGAGCGGCGGCTGGACGCGGCCGATCCACTTGACCCGGGCATCCCGGCACCGAGGGATACATGGGCACCGGAGGTTGTCGCCCGGCTCGGGCTCGAGCGCCGCGGCGCGAAGCTTTACCGCCCGGGCGCCGAGGGAGCCCTCGGCGAACGCGAGCACGAGGCGAGCGAGCTCGAGGCGAAACTCGGGCTCGAACCCGTGAAGGTCGAGAGCCCGGAGCTCGCCCGCTTCCTCGAGGAACGCGGCCGGCTCATCCGCGTCGGCGACGGGTACGCGATCTCGTCCGATGCATACGCGCAGGCTCGCGAATTGCTGGTGGATGAGCTCGAGGCCGCTGAACGAATCACGCTCGCGCGCTTCCGCGACCTGCTCGGCACCTCGCGGAGGACGTCGCAACTGCTCCTCGAGCGCTTCGATGCCGACGGCGTCACGCGCCGCATCGGCGACGAGCGGGTGCTACGCGCTTCCGTCCGCGGCTGACGGCCTCCCCGCGAGGAAGCTGTCTTCAGCCTCGTAGTCGAACCGAAGGTAGCTCGCGCCGCGTGTGAGGACCTCGCGCCAATCGCGCCCGCGCGTTGCCGCGATCAGCCACTCGACCTGGCGAGGCAACGCATCCGCCCAACTCACCGCCGGTCGGTAGCCGAGCTCTGCTTCGGCCTTGGCCATGTCGACGAGGAACGGCTTCGGCGTCGACCACGGCGTCTGACCGAGCTCCCCGCCGACAGCCGGCTCGGGCAGGAGCACCTCGTCGAAGCTGTGACCGGCGGCTGCGGCCGCTGCACGCGCGATCTCGAGCACCGTCGGCGGGTCGGGGTCGCCGCAGTTGTAAGCGCCGGTGCTCGTCGGTTGCGCGGCGAGCAGGCGGACGAGCTCGCCGATGTTCTCCGCTGCCGTCGTGTGGAAGCGGCCCAGGCCGCTGCTCGTGAGGATGACGTGCGGCCTGTCGTCCAGGGCTCGCTTCACGAAGTGCCATTCGCGTCCCATCCGGTCACCCCGGCCGTAGATCGCGCAGGGACGCACGATCGCTGCGGGGACTTCGCCTTTCTCCAGCAGGACGCGCTCGAGCGCGACTTTCTTCGTCGAGTAGGTCCCGTCACCGGGCTCGACGGTCGCCTGGGTCTCCGGAATCGGAACGGGGAGATCGGGGAAATCGTCGACGCCCTCGGCCTCGTCGAGCGTCCGCCCCTCGTCGTCTGCGTACACGGAAGCGCTCGAGATCGCAATCAGCGCTCCGGTGTCGAGCCCGAGCAACTGCCTCGCGTGTGCAGCCTCGAAGGGAATGACGTCGACCACGAGGTCGAAGCCGTTCGCGACGGACAAGGCACCATCCTGATCACGGTCGAGCGCGACGTATTCGTACTCCTCAGCCGACGCGCGTTCGGTCTTCCCGGCGAGCGTCAGCTGCCAGCCGTCTCCCAGAAGCGAATGGGCGATCGCCGAGCCGACGTTGCCGGTGCCGCCGAGGATGAACGCGCGCTGTGCGATCGCTAGGCGCGCGTGACGGGATCGCCGATCATCGACGAGACCCTAGCGGCCGTTTCCGCCGCCACCGGGCGTCTCGATCGTGACGACATCGCCCGCAGCGAGTGCGCGTGTGACCTTCGCTGGCAGGGGCTCTCCGTTCAGAGCATTGCTCCCCGCTGCTCCCGGCTCTCCCCCTCGCTCGCCCTGCGGCGGGTGCGTCCGGCGTTCGCTGATGATCGAGAGCCGGCAGTCCTCGAGCACGCGTAGCTCGCGCACGACTCCGTCGCCGCCGCGATGCTTCCCGGCTCCGCCCGATCCGAGGCGCAACCCGTAGCGCTCGACGCGCAGCGGATACTGGAGCTCGAGCGCCTCGACCGGTGTAGACAGCGTGTTCGACATGGCGACGTGCACACCGCTCGGCCCATCCGCATCCGAACAGGCACCCTGACCCCCGCCGATCGTCTCGTAGTACGTGAAGCGCTCGTTGCCGAAGGTGACGTTGTTCATCGTGCCTTGCCCTTGCGCGGGAACCTCGATCGCCTCGCCGAAGGCTCGCATGACGACGTCGACGATGCGTGACGACGTCTCGACGTTGCCCGCGGCGACCGCAGCCGGCGGGCGCGCGTTGACGAGGCACCCTTCAGGTGCTGTGACGGTGACGGGTGCGAAGGCACCGCCCGACGCGGGGAGGTCGGGATCGACGAGGACACGCACGACGTAGAAGCACGCCGACCGCGCGACTGACAACGGACAGTTGAGGTTCCCTTCGTGCTGCGGCGCAGTGCCGGCGAAGTCGATCTCGACGGCATCGCCCACAATCGTCACGGCTGCTCGGAGCTCGACATCGCCCTCGAGAGCCTCGAGCACGTCATGCGCCTCGTAGCGTCCGTCGGGGAGGGCGGAGATTCCGGCCCGCATGCCGCGTTCCGAGTACGCGTAGAGCTCGTCCATCGCCGCCACCACGCGTTCACGCCCGCGACGCGCGCACAACTCTGCGACACGCTGCTCCGCGAGCCGGTGCGCGGCGAGCTGGGCTCGCAGGTCGCCGCGGCGCTCTTCCGGGTTCCGCATCTGCGCCACGAGCGCCGAGATCACCCCGTCGTCGAGCCGGGTCGGCGGAATCACGACGCCTTCTTCGGTCAACGTGCGGGAATCGGCGGGCATCGAGCCGGGCTCGCGGCCGCCCACGTCGGCGTGGTGCGCGCGCGTGACCGAGAAGCCGACTTCCGTAGGCGAGACCAGCGTGATGTCCGGAAGATGCGTGCCGCCTGCGTAGGGATCGTTGAGCGCCCACACCTCTCCGGGCCTGGGATCGTGCTGCCTGACGGCGGCGACGGCGTCGGGCATCGCGCCGAGATGAACGGGAATGTGCTCGGCCTGCGCGATCATGCGACCGCGTTCGTCGAAGAGCGCGGTCGAGCAGTCGCGCCGCTCCTTGATGTTGGCGGAGAATGCGGAGCGAACGAGGACGGCGCCCATCTCCTCCGCGACCGCGCGCAGGAGACTGCCGATGATCTGGAGCTCGATCGTCACTGTTTCGTCAGTCGCAGAATGCGACCATCCCTAGCCCCCACCCACCCAGGGGCGAGCCAACAGGTTGCGCCGGGCAGAGCGACGAGCGACGGACCCGCGACCCTGGTCTGCTCCGTGCGCGGTAGGTCGAGGTCGGGGCCCGGCCGGATGTCCGCAGTGCGGACGGCGACGAGCTCGATCTCGCGTTCCCGTTCGGCGAAGCCGTATTGCTCCGCGTGCGCGCGGTGGAACGCTTCCGCAAGTTCGTCCTGCAGCGGCAGCGTCAACTCGAACGACTGTCCTTCGTAGCGCAGGTCCGCTTCTCCGGCGGGCGGAAGCTCGCCCGCCTCGGTGAGTGGGACGAGGTACGAGCGCACCGCGTCTCGCCGTTCCTCGGACACGACGAGCCCGAGCGCCGAGAGCACGCCGGCGGCCTCGGGAACGAGGACGGTCGTGATTCCCAGCTCGTCCGCAAGCTCGCAGGCGTGCAGCGGGCCCGCCCCGCCGTAGGCCACGAGGGCGAAAGCGGCGGGATCGTGACCGCGCTCGACCGAGACAACACGGAGAGCGCGGAGCATCTCGGCATTGACGACATCGACGACCGCCGCCGGGTCGATCCCCTGGAGCGCACGTTCCGCTGCAGCGAGGTCGAGCTCGACGCCGCCGGCGAGCGTGTCCGGCAAACGGCCGAGCAGGAGGTTCGCGTCCGTCACCGTGGGCTGCGTCCCACCGCGCCCGTAACACGCCGGTCCGGGATCCGCGCCGGCGCTTTGCGGCCCGACCCGAAGCGCCCCGCCCGCGTCGCGCCAGACGATGGAGCCGCCGCCCGCGCCGACCGTATGGAGGTCGACGGTCGGCAACCGGATCGGCACACCCGCGATCGTTCGCTCGCTCGCGCGTTCCGCGTGACCGTCCGCGATCAGGCAGACATCCGTTGAAGTCCCGCCCATGTCGAACGCGATCGCTTTCTCCTCGCCGGCAAGCGCGGCGAGTCGCGCGGCGCCGACAACACCCGCAGCAGGGCCCGAAACGAGAATCGTCGCCGGATGCTCCGCCGCCTCGGCCGGCGTCGCAACCCCGCCCGAGGAACGCATGACGAGCGGCGCGGGCAAACCGGCGGACGCAGCGGCGGCGCTGAGGGCGCGGAGATAGCCCGAGACGACGGGACCGAGGTACGCATCGGCAGCTGTCGTCGAAGCGCGCTCGTACTCCCGGAACTCGGGCGCCACTTCGTGCGAGGCGACCACATGTGCGTGCGGCATCCTGCGCCGGAGCTCTTCGGCGACCGCACGTTCGTGCGTCGCGTCACGGTAGGCATGCAGGAGACAGACCGCAACGGCTTCGGCATCGATCTGCGGCAACGTGTCGATGTCCAAGGGCTCGAGCTCGCCTGCCGGACCCATGCGACCGTGCACGCCGTGCGAGCGCTCGAGCGGGACGAGCGGTTCCGGCCAGGCGGCGCACGGCCGGTAGAGGTGCGCCCGCGTCTGCCGGCGCAGGTGCAGGAGGTGCTCGAAGCCGGCATTCGTGACGAACGCGGTCCTCGCGCCCTTCCGCTCCAGCAGCGCATTCGTCGCGACGGTGGTGCCGTGCGCGAAGCGGTCGACGCTCTCCGCACCGGCAACGCGGGCAGCGGCGATCACCGACTCTTCTTGCCGCGCCGAGGTCAGGACCTTCGCCGTAGTCACGCGTCCGCCGTCCAGGACGACCGCGTCCGTGAACGTCCCGCCTACGTCGACGCCGAGAACCGTCATTCAGGAAGACTGACAGCGTGGCAATCAGGGGGCTCCTGTTCGACTTCGACGGCCTGCTCGTCGACACCGAGACTCCTTCCCGGCTCGTCTGGGAGGAGCTCTACCGCGAGCACGGCCACGAGCTGCCGCAGGACCAGTGGGCAACGCTCGTCGGGACGATCGGCGCGCCGTTCGATCCGTTCGACCATCTGGAGGAGCTCGTCGGGCGCCGGCTCGACCACCAGGCGTTGACGACACGCCGCCGCGAGCGCGAGCACGAGCTCACGGATCTCGAGGAACTACGGCCCGGCGTGGAGGACTACTTCAGAGAAGCCGAGCGACTCGGACTCAGCACCGCGGTCGTGAGCAGCAGCGACGACGATTGGATCGAACGCCATCTCGGCCGGCTCGGCCACCTCGAAGGCCTCGACGCGATCGTTGCGGCGAACGGCGACACAGCCCGCGCGAAGCCGCGGCCCGATCTTTATCTCGACGCGCTCGAGCGGCTCGGCCTCCGCGCGGACGAGGCGATCGCTTTCGAGGACTCGCCCAACGGCGTCAGCGCCGCGAAGGCCGCCGGCCTCGCGTGCGTCGCGGTGCCGAATCCGATCACCGCGACGCTCGCGCTCGACGAGGCCGACCTCGTGCTGGAGTCGCTCGCCGCCGTACCTCTACCGGAGCTGCTCGAACGGTTCGAGCGGCCCGGTTGAGCTCCCTCTAGGGATATGGGTTGGCCGGATAGGGGGCGGTTGTCGTGGTGTTCGTCGAGGGCGGCGAGGCCTTGACGACCGCCGTTCCTTTGCCAGACACCGCGTACCACCTGGCACCGAAGGCGAGTTGGTCTTCGCCGTTCGTCTGCCCGGCCTTCTTGTCGAGGGCGAAGGTGTAGAGCGGGTGTTTGTTGTAGGTCAGCTGAAGGCTGCCGTTGCTCCGCTTCGTTGTGCCGATCAGCGCCGCTTTCACACCGGATCCGGCGGTCGCCTTGCCGCTCTTGAGCGAGGGCGGCCAGAACTTCGCACAGCTTCCGCTGCAGGAGCTCTTACCGTTTTTGTCCTTGGCGAACATGTAGAGGGTATGGCCCCTCGTATTGACGAGAACCGGGCCGAGTTTGGTTGTGCGTAGGGAAACACTTCCCGTCTTTCCGCTCGCACTTCGGGCAACCGAGCCCGCGGCGAGGAATCCGATCACGCCCAACAGCGCCAACATCAGGACGATGGCGGTGTGCGGTGTCGCGTCGTGCGTGGCCACCCGGCCTCCGCTGTTTCTCTTGTCCATTTTGGGACTCCTTTCTTTGACCTGTTCCTACGCGGCAGCGAGGCGACTGGATTCGGCTGTTGCGTCTCGTTAACGCAAAAACCTTCTCGGCGAAATCGTCGTAAGGGGGATGGGCAGGATCCCAGCCAGGGAAGGGAGAACGATGTTTCGAAAGACACTTGTTGTTACCGCCGCCATCGCGGTAGCGCTATCGATCGTCGGCGCTGCGCTCAGCCGCGGAAGCGCCACGCCGGTCCTGACCGGCACGGTCGGCCCCGGCTTCACGATCACGCTGAAGAAGAGCGGCAAGTTGGTGAAGACGCTGAAGGCCGGGTCGTACATGTTCGTCATCAACGACAAGTCGAACTTCCACGGCTATTCGCTCGACGGCCCGCACGGCTTCGCGAAGGACTTCGCGAAGATCCCGTTCGTCGGCAAGAAGACGGCGGTCGTGAAGCTGAAGGCCGGGAAGTACAAGTACTACTGCCCGAACCACGAGTCGACGATGTTCGCTCACTTCACCGTCAAGTAGCTCGAGCAGGTCGACCTCTCCAGTGCTGAGAAGGAGGCCGCAGCTCGGCCTCCTTCTCGATCCTGGTGCTCTTGCCGCGAGAAGAATCGACGTAAGCTCGCCACGGTGAAGCGACCGAGCGCGGCGGCAGTGCCTGGGGTCCGGATGCTCTTGTCCTACCAAGCAGCTTGGCTGCCCAAAGACATCGTGGCCGGCCTTGTCCTGACCGCGCTCCTCGTGCCACAGGGCATGGCCTATGCCGAGCTGGCAGGGCTCCCGCCGATCACCGGCCTTTACACGTCGATCCTCTGTTTGGTCGGTTACGCGATCTTCGGGCCGTCAAAGATCCTCGTCCTCGGCCCCGACTCGTCGCTCGGGCCGATGATCGCGGCGACGATTCTGCCCTTGATGGCCGCCGACGGCGACCCGACGCGTGCCGTGGCGCTCGCCTCGATGCTCGCACTGTTCGTGGTGCGATCATGGTGCTCGGTGGAATCGCCAGGTTCGGCTTCGTCGCCGACCTGCTGTCGAAGCCGACGATGATCGGCTACATGAACGGTTTGGCGCTGACGATCCTGGTCGGGCAGCTGCCGAAGCTCTTTGGATTCTCCGTCGACGCGGACGGCTTCATCCCCGAGCTAAAGGGGTTCGTAAACGGTGTCGCCGACGGTGAGACGGTGACTGCCGCGCTTGCGGTCGGAGCGCTCGGCCTCGTGACGATCGGCGTCTTGCAACGGTTGCTGCCGAAGATCCCCGCCGTCCTAGTCGCGGTGCTCCTTTCGATCCTCGCGGCGAAACTGTTCGAGCTCGGCGAGCACGGGGTGAGTCTCGTCGGCACGCTGCCGCAGGGATTTCCACCGCTGACGCTTCCCAGCGTCGGCCTCTCCGACCTCCCGCTCCTGCTCGGAGGAGCAGCAGGCATCGCGCTTGTCGCACTGGCCGACACGATCGCGACATCATCCGCGTTCGCCGAGAGGACTGGTCAGGACGTCGACGGGAGCCAGGAGATGGTCGGCATCGGAACCGCGAACATCGCCGCGGGCTTGTTCCAAGGCTTTCCCGTCAGCACAAGCGGCTCACGCACAGCCGTTGCAGAACAGACGGGCGCGAAGACGCAGCTCACCGGCATCGTGGGTGCGCTCGCAATCACACTGATGCTCCTACTCGTTCCCGGACTGCTTCGGAACCTGCCTCAACCCACCCTCGCGGCCGTCGTGATCGCCGCCTCCCTCTCCCTTGCCGACCTCCCTGCGACGATGCTGCTCTGGAAGCGGCGTCGGACCGAATTCGCCGTGTCGACCGCAGCCTTCCTCGGGGTCGTCCTCTTCGGCGTGCTGCCCGGCATCGCGATCGCCGTGGCCGTGTCAGTCGGAGTAGCGTTTCAACGCTCGTGGTGGCCGTACCAGACGATGCTTGGACGCGTCGAGGGCCTGCCGGGCTATCACGACGTGCGCAGCTATCCCCAAGCAGCGGTTCTCCCCGGGCTAGTCGTGTTCCGCTTCGACGCGCCGCTGTTCTTCGCTAACGCACGCACTTTCCGTGCACAGATCCGCCAGCTCGCCGCTGAGGAGCCGCCGCCGACCTGGATTCTTGTTGCGGCGGAGCCGATCACCGACGTGGACACCACAGCCGCCGACATGCTCGAAGAGCTCGACGAGGCACTCAACTCGAGGGGGATCTCACTCGTGTTCGCGGAGATGAAGGACCCCGTCAGACGCAAGATCGAACGCTACCAACTCACGCGGACAATCGACCCGGAACACTTCTTCCCGACGCTCGACGCAGCGATCACCGCCTTCCGCCAGCAGACCGGCGCGAACTGGACACACACAAGCGGCGGCTGATCCGCGCCAACTCTTTCGTCGCCACCGACCGCCGGGCGGCTGGTCTACGCCGGTCACTGAGCACGTCGGCTGTCTCGTTTGAGGTAGTGCGCACCCGAACCGGCTTCGGCCGCCTCGTCGTCCGGGTTGAGAAGCTCGCAGGCGTCGATCGAGAGGCAGCCGCAGCCGATGCAGGTCGTGAGCCGGTTGCGGAGTGCTTCGAGGGTGGCGATGCGGCTGTCGATGTCCTCGCGCCAACCGCGGGACAGCCGCTCCCAGTCGCGTCGGTTCGGTGTGCGGTGCGCAGGCAGAGTCGCAAGAGCAGTACGGATCCGATCGAGGGGAATGCCCGCGGCGCGACCGGCTTGAATCAGCGCGATCCGCCGAAGCACGGCCCTCTCGTAGCGGCGTTGGTTTCCCGTCGTTCGGCGCGAAACGAGTAGGCCTTCTTCCTCGTAGAAGCGGAGGGCTGACGGAGCAACCCCGCTGCGGGAGGCGACTTCACCGATCGTCAGCTCATTGGGCATCGCGCTTGACTTGAACCTTACTTGAGGTTCTAACCTGTCGGCGTGACCTTACGAAGGAGGACCAGATGACTGCCGTCGCAGCCCGACCTCTCGTTCGCGCCGCGTCGCTGGCGGAGTTGCGTGCGTCGACGCGACTTGTGGTCCACGTCGACAGGCACACACTCTGTCTCTTCGCGGACGGCGATCAGGTCTATGCAGTCGACAACCGCTGCCCGCACATGGGCTTTCCGCTCCATCGCGGCACGCTGTGTGACGGGATCCTCACGTGCCACTGGCACCATGCCCGCTTCGACCTCTCAACAGGCGGCACGTTCGACCAATGGGCCGACGACCTGCGTCGCTTCCCGGTCGAGGTTCGCGGCGACGACGTCCTCGTCGACGTCAGCCCGATCGACGACATGGTCGAGCACCACCGCAAGCGGCTGCGTGACGGGCTCGAGCGGGACATCCCGCTCGTGCTTGCGAAAGCGGCGCTTGCGCTCATGAAGGCAGATCCAGCCGGCGTCGAGACCTTCTGCGATGGGCTCGAATTCGGCGTCGTGCGGCGTGGAGGCGGTTGGTTTCGAGGGTTGACGACGCTCACGTGCTTGATGAACCTTCTGCCCGGGCTCGACGAGGCGGACCGTCCCGCCGCGCTCTATCACGGGCTGGCCGACGTGGCAGCCGACTCGGCAGGCGAGCCACCGCACTTTCGGCTCCACCCGCTCCCGGGGCAGGCAGACCAATCGCAGCTTGCGCGCTGGTTCCGCGGCTTCATCGAGGTGCGGGACGCCGAAGGCGCGGAGCGCGCGCTCGTCTCCGCCGCGCAAGCCGGCGCGTCATCTCAACAGCTCGCGGACATGCTCTTCGCAGCCGCTACCGACCACCGATACCTGGACGGCGGGCACACGCTCGACTTCGTCAACAAGGCGTTGGAAGCGCTCGATGTCGCCGGCTGGGAACGCGCGGAGGTGGTGCTCGCTTCGCTGCCAACGCAGCTCGCCGGCGCGGAGCGGATGGAGGAGGCGAACGCTTGGCGGAATCCAGTCGATCTCGTCGCCTTGCTGGACAACGCGTTCGCGCAACTACCTGACGCGCTTTCAACAGGCGCATCCATTGACGGCTGGATGGACCGTGAGGCTCTCGTGGAGAATGTGCTCGGCGAGGATCCGCAGGCGAGCATCGATGCACTGCTCACGGCCCTCCGCACCGGTGCAAGCGAAGTCGAGCTCGCCTCCGCGGTCTCCTTTGCGGCCGTCATAAGGATCGCGCGCTTCCCGACGAGCAACGAATTCGGCGACTGGGACACCGCCCTGCACACCTTCACGTTCGCCAACGCTGTCGAGCAGGGACTCCGGCGCTCCCCCTCACCGGAACTTCTGCGCGGCGTCTTTGACGCTGCGATGAGCATTCACCTCGACCGCTTCCTCAACGTGCCACCCGCGAAGGTACCGGCGCCTGACCCCGGCGCAGACAGCGACGTGCTCTTGGAGGAACTCCCGCGCCTGCTCGACCGCCAGCAGCAGGTCGCCGAAGCCGGGCAGCTCGTCGCCTCGTTCCTAGGTGCCGGGGGCAACCCGCGCAGGCTCATCGCCGCGATCGGGGCCGCGCTCGTGCGCGAGGACCGCAACTTCCACACAATCCAGTGCGTCGAGGCGGCCGTCCGCCAGCACCAACTGCTCGCTCCGGGAGAGGCCGCAGGCTTACCGCTGATCGCCGCTGCGCGGTACCTCGCCGCGCACGCTGCCACGGCGCGCTCGCAGCGACAGACATTCGAAATCGCGCGTCGACTTCACCGCGGCGAGAGGCTCTACGAGGACGACCCGGCATGACCGAGTCAAACGCGAAGGCACCCGAAGGAATGCACACGATCACGCCGCACATCGTCGTCAGCGACGCCGCGCGCGCCGCCGCTTGGTACCGACAGGCGCTCGGAGCTGAGGAGCGGAGTCGCATCGAGCTTCCTGGAGGAAAGCTCATGCAGGTCGAGTTGTGGTTCGGGGACGCCGCTGTGATGTTGGCAGACGAGTTCCCCGAGTTCGACGTGCTGTCGCCGCTCAGCGTCGGGGGCACCGCCAGCGTCCTGCACCTGTACACGAATGACGTCGATGCGCTTTGGAAAAGCGCGGTCGATGCCGGTGCAGAGGTCCGGCAACCGCTCGAGGACGCCTTTTGGGGCGAGCGCTACGGTCAGATCACCGACCCTTTCGGCCACCGCTGGGGCCTCGCACAGTACCTCCGTGACGTCCCGCGATCCGAGATTGAGGAAGCCGCTGCCGCGATGTTTGGCTAGCTCGTCTTCGAGGACGTGGTGAAGACGAGGTGAACGTTGATACGACTTCGGCCGCGACGCGTAATGCTAAGCGGCTTCGCGGGCGTCGCGGCCAACGTAACGGTCGATCAGGGCGTGAGAGAGCTGCTGTTGCCGGCCCACGAGCTCGAGCCGGTTCGATTCGAGTTCGTCGCGGCCGGCGCGCTGCTCGCGCAACGCCTCCCGCTCGGTAAGGAGCATGCGGATTGCTCGTTCTATGCACTCGACATTAGCCATCGATGCTTGTCGCCTCATCGCGGTCTAGCGGATCGGAGGTGTCGTTCTCTGGTGCATAGACGTAGGGGTGGTAGAAGGCGTCGATCGCACGGTCTGGCGCGACCTCGGTGTGAAAGCCCCGGCCGGTTGACAAGTCGCGGACGGAAAGCTCGACGAGGTCGTTCTGGGCATGCCAGAGGAGGAGAACCTGGAGCGTCCCACTCTGCCGCTGGGCGAGCTCGCGAGCCGGTTCTTCGGCCCAGCCGGCAGTTTCCGGCGGGTTGCTCATCTGGGCGGTGGAGCCGTACGAGCCTGCGGAGTATCCCGAGCCGCTTGCTTCGACGCCGGCGGCGATGGAGGGTGTGAGCTTGCGTTTCATTGGAGTCCTTTCTGTGAGACCGGGCGGGTGGCGGGGCCTCTCCCGACAGAGAGAGGCCCCGCGCTCTTTCCGGCTGTGATTGCTTAGGGGACGAGCAAGCCGTTCACGAAGAACTGGATCGTTCCGGCGGCCAAGCCGACAGAGCCGACGGTGTCCATGCCCGCGAGGGTGTTGACGTCGAGCCGGTCCTTCGCGACCTCGGAGTGCAGGATTCTCGTTGTCGCAGCGAGACCGCTTACCTTCACGGTCGCTGAGTCGCCGCTGACGTCGATCGCGTCGTTGCCGTTGGTGGCATTGACGACGACGTGGTCAGCCGCGCCGTCGGCCGTAGCGCCGCCGAGGGCGCTGGCGAGATCGACGTTCACGCTGCTGACGTCTGTCCCGGCCAGGTCGTTGACGGTGACGAGGTCGGTGCCACCAAGAGCGTTGAAGTCGACCCGCTCGACGCCGGCCGTGTCCATCGTGATGTTGCCCTGGACGCGGAAGAACTTGAGGCGGTGTCCGTTTGCCGACAGCTCGACCTGATCGGTGCCGCTCGCGCCGTTGAAGCGCATCGTGTCCGCACCGGCCTGGCCCTCGACCGTGTCGCTGCCGTCACCTGGATCCCAGATGAAGGTGTCGTTGCCGGGGCCCAACAGCGCCAGGTCGTTGCCACCGTTGCCGTCGATCGAGTCATTCCCGCGCCCACCCAACAGGGTCTCGACGCCCTTGCCGCCGGCGATCGTGTCGTTGCCGTCACCACCGTCGATCGTCGTCGGGATGCTGTCGGTGAATGCGCCTTTGCTCTCGTCGATACGGACGAGATCGTCGCCTGCGCGAGCGCTGACGACGATCTTGGTGATCGAGCTGCGCGCGAAGCTGAAGTCGGCCGAGCCGTCGTCGCCGACGTCGACCTGGAGGATGTTGGGGTCGTCGGCCTGCAGGCGAAGCGTGATCTTGTCGCTGGCCTTCGTGCCCCTGACCTCGAGGACGCCGTCCTTCAGCTTCGGCGTCTTGAACTTGGCGACATTTGAGGGATACCCGCCGCCATACCCGGCGTGGGCTGGGGGCGCAGCACTGCCCTGCCCGGCCATGATCCCGGCCGCGCCGGCGATGACGGACGCCACGGCCGCTGCGGTAACCACCCTCCGTCCGCGAAAACCTTTGGATCGAATGCGATTCTTCATGATCTTCCTTTCCTAGTGGTTGACGTTCTTGGTGCTAGAGACACCGATGACGCGGGTCCATTCCCGACCCGAGGCCACCGAGCTACGCAGCGGTTGGGGATGGCTGCTCTGCACGGAAGACGGGGAGCTCGAAGCGGCGACGCGCCCGCGCTACGAGCTCGTCGGCGAGCCGGATCGAGCGCTCGGACTGGCCCGCAATGACGATCTCGTCGGCTGGGAATGTCAGAAGGGCGTCCTCGATCGCTTGCAGCGGGTCGGCGTCACCGACGCGACCCCTTGCGTGGACGCCGATGCGTTCGAAACGATCGAGCCACGCGGCTACTCGTTCCTGTGCGCGGCTGCGAGCGGCGTCTTCGTCCGACACCCAGCGCCGGAGCCACGAGTTCAGTGCCGGAGCCAGGACGAGGACCTTGGCGTTCGAAAAGGCAGCAGGGATCGGGGCGTCCAGAGCGACCACGAGAACGCTCGTCTCCTTCGTCTCGGAACGCCGGTGTTGAGGGCTTCGATGCGATGATGTTTCAGTCATGTCGGTCTCCTAAGGACGTGGTGGGGTCTCGGAGCTAGGGACACCCAAACTGCGCGTTCATTCCGGAGCCCGGGAATAGACCGGTCGAATGCGTGTCTTCCAGGATGTGAGAGCTATTTCGACTTGCCAGAGACGCGGCCACGCCGCGGGTGTTTCGTCGGAGTTACCTTTCGTGGGGCCGTGTCCATGAGACCCCGTCGACGAGACGCAACCAGCGACCAGGAGATCGTCGAACTGGCTGCGCTTGCCGACGGTTCGCTCGCGCCGGAGCGTCGTGCCGAGCTGGAGGCACGAGTCGCGTCGTCGTCGGAGCTTGCCGCGCTGCTCGCAGAGCAAGAGCGCGCGGTCTCGTTTGCGCGAACCGCGGCTGCGGAGGTCGACGCGCCGGAGACCTTGCGAGCGCGCATCCCGACTGGAGAACGTGCGCGCCACGGGCCAGCGCGGCACCGGCTCGTCACTGATCGGCGCCGCGACAGCCACTGCCGTCCTGGCCGTGGGTATCGGGTTGGCGGTGTTCAATTCGGGCTCCTCCGCCACGCGCTTCCAGGCGGCACTCGCCCCGACCGAACTCGTGCCTGGGGCGAACGGCGAGGCGACGCTTACCAAGACATCCTCCGGTTGGCGCATCGAGCTCGATGCCACCGGGCTTCCCAGGCTCGACCACGGACGCTTCTACGAAGCGTGGTTGCGAAACGCCGCCGGGGTCCTCGTGCCGATCGGGACGTTCAACGACGGCCGGAACGTGAGGCTCTGGGCCGGTGTGTCGCCGAAGGCCTTCCGCACCTTGACCGTTACGCGCGAGCAGGCCGACGGAGACCAGGCCTCGTCGGGAGAAAAAGTGCTTGTCGGAACAGTGAGAACGGGCGGCTAATCAGGTGGGTGGTCGGCCCTCGATTCGTCGCACGACCTGTTGGCGGGCACGGTAAAGGCGGCTCATCACGGTGCCTTCACGGATCCGGAGGGCTCGTGCTGTTTCTTTGTAGGAGAGGCCTGTGATGTCGACAGCAACGAGAACGTCGCGAAAATCGGCGGGAAGCTCGGCGACCGCGGCGTAGAGCTCACCCGCCTCGAGGGCCGCGTGCGGTTGGAGTGCTTTGGGATCTGCGACGAGATCCAGCTGCTCGGGGAGCGGGTCGGAACGGGGGCGCCTGCTCTCCGCCCGTTTCTGGTTCAAGAACGTATTGCGGAGTGCCCGGAGGAGATAGCCGAGGTCGTCCTCGTTGCGAAGCAACCGGGGACGAGCGAGGATCCGCGCGTACGTGTCCTGCACAAGGTCCTCGGCGTCCTCGCGGGAGCCCGAGAGCGCCCAAGCGGCTCGATAGAGCCGGTCGAGGTGATCTCCAAGCCGCGCGGGGTCGAGCGGGCGCTCCATCGGGTTCAGGTGCTCACTAGCACACTGCGTCGATCTGGTGTGGAACCGCAGCTAGCACGTGTTTCGAAAGACTGCTGAGATGGGAGTCGCAGAGCTACCGCTTCGGGGCAGCGGCGGCGAGCCGGTCGACTTCGCGCGCACGATCGTGTCGCACGGCGTCGCGGAGCTGCCGCCGAACCGGCTCGACTTCGAGGCGCGAGCGCTGGAATCGACCGTCGCGGTCCTCGGCGGCGCACGGACGGTCCGCGTCACCGAAGAGAGTGGGAGGCTACGCATCCAGATCGTCGCCGGCAGCGCGAGCGAGCGTGTGCGTGACAGCCTCACCAAGACGGTCAGCCACATGTTCCGGCTTGACGAGGATTTGTCTTCGTTCTACGAGTTAGTTCGCGAGGACTCCGAGCTGAGTTGGTGCGCCACAGGCGCCGGCCGGATGCTGCGCGCGCCAACCGTCTTTGAAGACGTCGTCAAGACGATCTGCACGACGAACACGGCGTGGTCCGGCACGCGCAAGATGACGGCGGCGCTCGTCGACAACCTCGGCAGCGAAGCGCCGGGCGGCAGACGGACGTTCCCGAGTCCTGCGGCGATGGCCGCCGCCGACGAGCGGTTCTACAAGGACGTCATTCGCGCCGGCTACCGCGGTCCGTACCTGAAGGCGCTCGCGACCGACGTAGCCGAAGGGACGCTCGACCTCGAAGAGCTGAACGACCCCGACTTGCCCGACGACGAAGTCGCTGCACGCCTGCTCGAGCTTCCCGGCGTCGGCCCCTATGCAGCGGCCCACGTGATGCTGACGTCGCTCGGCCGCTACTCCCGTCTGGTCCTCGACTCGTGGACTCGACCGACGTACGGCAAGCTGTCCGGCGCGCGTGGCGCGCTGAAAGACGCGGCGATCGAGCGCCGCTTCAAGCGCTACGGCGAGTGGGCCGGGCTCGCATTCTGGCTCTACCTGACGCGCAGCTGGGTCGAGGACGGGTTGCCGGTCTAGACGGATTGCCTGTCTAGTTACTGTCCCGTTCGGAGCGGCTGGGGCCGGTGCCCCAATTGGTCTTCAAAACCAGTACGGCGTCGTAGCCCGACGCTAGGCAGGTTCGACTCCTGTGCCGCTCCGCTCCTGGGATTGCGCCCGCACTGCGCGCGCAGCTCGCTCGAGCCTTCAGAAAAGTTTTGCCCGCACTTTTGCCCGGCGGTCGATATGTGCGGCGTTCGCACCATCGTTCGCACCATTAGGGATGCACTCAGAGTCTTGCCAAGGGCGACTCACTCGCCGCTCCTGGCTACCGGTCTCTGTCGTGCCTCCGAGGCGAGCGCCGCCGACGAATTCGTCCATTTCTCCCTCCTTCGTGCGTGTCACTTTCTCAATGAGGCGGGCCCCTGTCATTGGATGCGGGCGCTCGAAAGTACTGATCGGCGCCAGGTGGACTAGCTCGAGGTTGTTCCCGGCATCAGTCCCAACTGCGTGAAGACTTCAACCTGGTCGTAGTAGATGCGGATAGAGCTGATCTTGCCCCGTTCGACCCGGAAAATCCCGACGAAGGGGAAGTCCAGCTTCCTTCCGGTTGCCGGGATCTCGGCACCGCCTGGATCGCGCCAGGTACCCGTGTGGGTCGCGACATATCTCGCCTGCTCTACGGCGTGATCGCCGTCCGCGAAGAGGGTCACGTCGTTACTGCGGCGATCGGGAGCCGCGGCCAGTAGTGCGTCGAAGTACTTCTCCTTCAGGTCCGCCAATCCCGAGATACGCGTGTGGCCTGGGCCCTCGTAGACGACATCGTCCGAGTAGAGAGCAGCCCAGCCGTCGCGGTCGTTGGCGTTCCAGCGCTCGATCGCTTGCTCGAGGACCTTCTTGGCTTCGCTCACGCTTTACCTCCTTGAAATTACTTCAGAATGCGCCGCTTAAAGCACCAGCTCCGCGAGCGTTTGCAGGGCCTTCACGTCGTGCGTCCCGACGAGCAGCGTCGTCACTCCCGACTCGCGCCAGGCGTCGAGGCGCTCGCGGATGCGCTCGCGCGGGCCCACGAGCGCGACCTCGTCGACCAGCGCGTCCGGAACCGCGGCGATCGCCTCGCGCTGGTGCCCGCCGAGATAGAGCTCCTGGATGCGCTCGGCCTCGGCCTCGTAGCCGTACCGTCGCACGAGCGCGTTGTAGAAGTTCGCCCCTCGCGCGCCCATCCCGCCGACGTACAGCGCGAGCATCGGACGCAGGACGTCCCGCGCTGTTTCGACGTCGTCGGAGAGGACCACATGCACGGTCGGCACGATCTCGAAGCCCTCCCGGGGCTCGTAGTCGAAGGCCTCGCGTGCCCGCTCTGGTGAGAACAAGATCGGCAGCCATCCGTCGGCGATCTCGAAGGCGAGGCGCACGTTCTTCGGGCTCAGCGCCGCGAGGTAGATCGGAATCGCGTCGCGCAAGGGGCGTAGCATCAGCTTGAGCGGCTTGCCGAGCCCCGTCGCGTTCGTGCCTGCATACGGCACGTCGTACTGGTCGCCGTGGAACTCGATCGCCTCGCGCCGCAGCGCCGCGCGCACGATCTGCACGTACTCGCGCGTCTTCGTCAGCGGCTTGCCCCAGGGTTGCCCGTGCCAGCCCTCGACGACCTGAGGTCCGGACGTGCCGAGGCCGAGCAGAAACCTGCCGCCGGAAAGGAGATCCAGCGTCGCCGCCGTCATCGCCGTGTTGGCCGGCGTCCGTCCGGGGATCTGCATGATCGCGGTGCCGACCTTGATCGTCGAGGTCGTCGCGGCGAGCCAGGAGAGCACCGTCACCGCGTCGGTGCCCCACGCTTCGGCCGTCCACGCCGAGTCGTAGCCCAGTCGTTCCGCCTCCTGCGCGAGCGCAATCAGCTCGAGCGGATTCATGCCAGGGGGTGCATAACCCATCGTGAAGCCCAGACGCACGACCTGCGATGCTAACCATGTGAACCGACGCGTCACGCTCGCCGCGCGTCCCGACGGCTTCCCGCAGGAATCCGACTTCGCCCTCGACGAAGTCGATGTGCCGGGCCCGGGCACGGGCGAAGTCCTCGTGCACGTCTCGCACGCGTCGATCGACCCGTACCAGCGCGGACGGATGAGCGAGGCGCGTTCCTATGCGAAGCCGATGGAGATCGGCGACGTCATCACCTCGCAGAGCATCGGCGAGGTCGTCGAGAGCAACGACGCGCGCTTCGCGCCGGGCGACCGCGTCGTCGGCCAGCTCGGCTGGCAGGAGTACGCAGTCGCACGCGGCGGCTCGCTCCGCAAGCGTGCCGCCGGTGCTCGAGCCGCCGACGCTCGCACTGCATGCCGTCGGTGCCACCGGCATGACGGCGTACTTCGGGCTGTTCGACGTCGGCAAGCCGCGTCCGGGCGACACGGTCGTCGTTTCCAGCGCCGCCGGCGCGGTGGGTCAGATCGTCGGACAGCTCGCGAAGCTCGCGGGCTGTCGCACGGTCGGGATCGCGGGAGGGCCCGATAAGGCGCGCGACCTGCGCGAGCTCTACGGCTACGACGTCAGCGATCGACTACAAGGACGGCGACGTCTCGGAGGCGTTGCGCGAGGAGCGTGTCGACGTGTACTTCGACAACGTCGGCGGGCGATCTCGCAGGCGGTGCACCGCCGGCTGAACGTCGGCGCACGCATCGTCATCTGCGGTCAGATCTCGCAGTACAACGAGGCGCGCCCGGAACCGACGTTCCATCCCGGCCTCCTGATCGTGTATCCGCGCGCGGATGGAGGGCTTCCTCGATCAGCGACTACGCGCACCGGTTCGACGAGGCGGCGACGCGGCTCGGCGCGCTGGGTCGCGAGCGGCGAGCTCCGCTGGCGCGAGGACGTCACCGACGGACTGGAGAACGCGCCGCGCGCCTTCATCGGGATGCTGAACGGCGCCAACCGCGGCAAGGCGCTGGTCAAGATCCGCTAGCGCTGCGGCAGCACGACCTGCGTGCAGCGCGCGCTGGCGAGGTGGCTCCCCTCGGCGTCGTGCAGCTCCGCCGAGCAGAACACGGTGCGCTTCGTCTGATGCACGACGCGGCCCGCGCGCGCGCAGCATCCCGGGGCGAGTGGGACGCAGGAACTCAGCGTGCAGGTCCGCCGTCAGGAACGTTGCTCCGCCGTCCAGGACCGAGTGACACGCGCCGCCCATGGCGGTGTCGAGCAGCGTGGTGACGAGCCCGCCGTGGACGATCGGGCCCGAGACTCCGGTGAAGCAGTACTCGACCGGCGCATCCCACTCGATCACGGCCTCGCCGTCGCCTTGCGCAACGCCGCGGTACCCGAGCGTGGACCACACGTGCGGCGGCTCGGGCGGCGTCTCCACCCAGCTTCGGCGGGCGGTCCGCCACCTACGTCGTGCTCGCCGACGTTTGCTGCGCGTACTGCTCGCGAAGCGCCGTCTTCCTGAACTTCCCGACGGCGGTCTTCGGTATCTCCTCGACGAAGACGATCCGGTCCGGCAACCACCACTTCGCGAAGTGGGGCGCGAGGAACTCGCTCAGCTGCTCCTCCGTCGCCGTCTCACCCTCCTTCAGAACCACGCACGCCGAGCGGCCGCTCCTGCCACTTCTCGTCCGGCACCGCGATCACCGCCGCCTCCGCAACCGACGGATGCGCCATCAACGCGTTCTCGAGGTCGACGGAGGAGATCCACTCGCCGCCCGACTTGATCACGTCCTTCGAGCGGTCCTTGATCTGGATGTGCCCGTGCGGATCGAACGAGACGATGTCGCCCGTCCGGAACCAGCCGTCCTCGGTCCAGCGCTCCGACGTACCGGGCGTGTCGTAGTAGGCGCGTGCGACCCACGGGCCGCGCACCTCGAGCTCGGCCATCGTCTCGCCGTCGTGCGGGACCTCGTTCCCGTCCGCGGTCCCGCGCGCGCAGCTCGACGAGCGGCAGCGGGAGCCCTTGCATGGCGATGTAGTCGAACTGCGTGTCGTGATCCGCGTGCGCGAGCTCGCCCGGCAGCGACGCCATCGACGCAACCGGCGACGTCTCGGTCATCCCCCAGCCGTGGCAGACGCGCAGCCCGTGCCGCTCCTGGAAACCCGCGATCATCGCGCGCGGCGCCGCCGAGCCGCCGACGAGCATCCCTTTCATCGCAGACAGGTCCCATCTTGTCGGGGTTGGCGTCGAGCAGCTGGAGGATCGCCGAGCCAGATCGTCGGGACCCCCGCCGTCCACGTGACACGCTCCTGCACGAAGTCCTCCAGCAGGCTCTCGGCGTCGAGATGCGGGCCCGGGAAGACCTGCTTCGCCCCCTGCATCGCGGCGATGTACGGATACCCCCACGCGTTCGCGTGGAACATCGGGACGACCGGCAAGATCGCGTCCTGCTCCGAGAGACCGAGCCCGAGCGGGTTCGCGGCCGCGGTTCCGAGCGTGTGCAGCATCGTCGAGCGATGCGAGTAGACGACGCCCTTCGGCAGTCCGGTCGTGCCGCTCGTGTAGCACATCGCCGCGGCTTCGTTCTCGTCCAGCTGGGGATCGCCCCATTCGTCGGGGTCGGCTGACGCGAGCAGGTCCTCGTATGAGTCCTCGACGACGAAGACGTGCTCGATCTTCGTGCGCCCGAGGAACTGGTCGACGAGCGGCATGCAGGCTTGCGTCGACGATGAGCGCGCGGTCGCCTGCGTGCAGCGCGATGTAGCCGATGTCGTTCGGGTGCAGCCGGATGTTCAGCGTGTGCAGGACGTAGCCGCCGCAGGGGATGCCGAAGTAGGCCTCGAGGTGCTGGTAATGGTTCCAGCAGAGCGTCCCGACACGGTCGCCGCGCTCGAGGCCGAGGCCCTTGAGCTGCGACGGCCAGCTGCTTCGACCGGCGCGCCATGTCCGCGTACGTGTAGCGGTGGAACGACTTGTCCGGAAGACGCGTCACGACCTCCTTGGCGCCGAAGTAGGCCTCGACGCGCCGCAGGATGGTCGGCAACGTCAGCTGGAAATCCATCATCAGTCCGTCCATCGGACCTCCTTTTAGCGCAACAAGCAGCCGTTCGTACACCGAATCGCGCAGCCGGTCGGGCAGCCGCTCGACTCCCGAGCGGATCTTCGCATCGCGGCCGACGAGCCTCCGCGTCCGCGGCCGCTCGCGTCGTGAGCGCCGTTCTCGACCGCGTCAACGACTGCCTCGGCCGACGCCGCCCTTCGCGCCGCGCTCGGCTGCGACGCGCCCGAAGGCGGCGATTCGCTCCCCGTAGAGCTCCCCCGAGCTGCGGTCGGCGCGCCGTTCGCGAGCACGCCGGCGACGCTCGGCCGACTTCTCCCAGATCGGCGTCCTGATCGTGCCCGGCTCGACGAGCGAGACGTCGATCCCGAACGGACGCAGCTCGACGCGCAGGGTGTCGGCGAGCGCCTCCAGCGCGTGCTTCGAGGCCGCGTAGGCGCCGAGGAACGGCAGCGCGCTGCGGCCGGCGATCGAGCCGACGAAGACGATCCGCCCGCGCGACCGGCGGAGCTGCGGCAGGAACGCCTGCGTGACGGCGACCTGGCCGACGACGTTGACCTCGAGCTGGCGCCGGAGCTCGTCGAGCGGGATGAACTCGAGCGGCATCGCGATCGCAATTCCCGCGTTGTTGACGAGTGCGTCGAGCTCGCCGATTCGCTCCGCTGCGGCGCCGCATCTGATCCGGCGTCCGTGACGTCGAGCAGGACCTCCTCGGTCCCGGTCGGCGCGTCGCCCGCGCGGCGCACGCCCGGCGAAGCACACGCCAGCCGGTGGCGGCGAGCCGAGCGGCGCACGCTGCGCCGATTCCCGACGACGCGCCCGTGACGAGCGCCGTCCGCATCAGTCGAGCAGCCAGGCGGCGATCTTCGCGCGCTGCTCGCGCGAGTAGCCGCCGTGGGCCTGGATCCAGAGCGCGCGCTTGTAGTACGTGTGCAGCACGTGCTCCCAGGTGAAGCCGATGCCGCCGAGCACCTGGATCGCGCGCTCGCACGCGGCGACGGCGGCGTCGCCGGCGTAGCTCTTCGCGGCGGCGACCGCGATCGGTGCCTCCTCGTCGTCCTCGGCGACGCACCACGCCGCCCAGTAGGCGAGCGAGCGCGCGAGCTCCGGTCTCGACGTACGTGTTCGCGAGCGGGTGGGAGACGGCCTGGTAGACGCCGATCTGCCGGCCGAACTGCTCCCGCGTCTTGGCGTGCTCGACGCCGAGCTCGAGCGCTGCGACGCGCGATGCCCGACGGCCTCGAGCGCGAGCGCCGCCAGCTGCTCCGCGCTCCGGGGCGCTCGGCGTCGAAGAACTCCTCGCCGCGATTCGCGCGGCCGGCCTCCTCGAACAGGACCGCGCGGTCGAGGAAGCCGAGCTCCGCCAGCTCGTCGCGCCCCCAGCCGCCGTTGGCGAGCACGTCGCGCGCCTCGCGCCGCAGCAGCTCCTGGTCCTCGGTGAAGGCGAACTGCATCAGCGCGACCTCGGGAGGCCGAGCACGCGCTCGGCGATGATGTTGCGCAGGATCTCGCTCGTTCCGGCCTCGATCGTGTTGCCGCGGCTGCGCAGCTGCTGGTAGCCCCAGTAGCCGTCGTCCTCGCCGCCGAGGATCTCCATCGCGAGCTTCGTCAGACGCTGGTTCTGCTCCGACCAGAAGAGCTTCGAGCCGGAGCCCTCCGGTCCGGGGATCCCGGTCTGCATCAGCGTCGTCAGCGAGCGGTAGTTCGTCAGCTTCAGCGCCTGGAGCTCGACCCACTCCCGCGCGACGCGGTCGCGGATGATCGGGTCGTCGGCGCGCGCGTTCCTTCGCCAGCGCGATCAGGCGCTGCACCTGGGCGTCGAGCACGCCGGTAAGCGCGAAGCCGAGCGTGCCGCGCTCGTGGAGCAGCGTCGTCATCGCGACCGCCCAGCCGCCCCCGATCTCGCCGAGCAGGTTCTCGGCGCGGCACCTCGACGTCGCGTGAAGAAGATCTCGTTGAACTCCGCCTCGCCGGTGATCTGGCGCAGCGGCCGCACCTCGACGCCCGGCGCGTGCATGTCGACGATGACGTACGTCAGCCCCGCATGACGCTCGGATTGCGGGATCGCTGCGGCCGACGAGGATGCAGAAGTCGGCGAGGTGCGCGACCGACGACCACACCTTCTGGCCGTTGACGACGAAGCCGCCGTCGCGCGGCTCGACGCGCGTGCGCACGGCCGAGAGATCGGATCCCGCGTCCGGCTCGGAGAAGCCCTGGCACCAGATCTCCTCCGCCGACAGCATCTTCGGCAGGTAGCGCTGCTTCTGCTCCTCCGTGCCGTGCACCATGATCGTCGGCCCGGCCATTCCGAGCGCGATCACGTTCATGTGGTTCGGCGCGCCCGCCTTCGCGAACTCCTCGAGCGCGATCGCCTGGTGGCTGTACGGCGCACCGCGTCCGCCGTACTCCTCGGGCCAGGTCAAGCCCGCGAAGCCGGCGTCGAACAGCTTGCGGCTCCACTCGCGCCCCGGCTCCGCGGGCAGGTTGCCGGCCAGCCACGAGCGGACGCGCTTCGCGGAAGGCGGCCTCGTCTGGACTGTCGCGCAGGTCCACGACTCGAATTAGACCACGACGACCGAGCGGATCAGGTCCGGCGACGACTTCGAGCTCGTCGAGCGCACGCGGCGCGTCGTCGAGCCCGATGCGCCTGGTGACCATGCCGGCCAGGTCGATCTTGCCCTCGAGCGCCCACTGCGCGAGCCGCGGGAAGTCCTCCTGCGGGAGATGATCGCCACCGTGCGACGTCAGCACGCGCCCGCCGCTTCGCGAACAGGCGCGGCAGCTCGACCTCCGCCTTCTCGCCCGCCGGCGACAGCCCGATCAGCACGGCTGTCCCGCCGCCGCGCAGCAGCTCGAGCGCCAGCTCGAACGTCGCCCGCCGCCCGACGACGTCGAAGGCGAAGTCGACGGGGCCTGCTCCCGTGTGGGTTGCGCCGAACCGCAACGCCTGCTCCTGTTTGCGCTCGTCGACGTCGATCGCGCGGATCTCGGAGGCACCGGCGAGCCGCGCGCCCTGCACGACCGAGAGACCCGACGGCACCGCAGCCGATGACGGCGACGCTTGCGCCTTCCGGCACGCGGGCCGTCTCGAGCACGGACATCGACGCCGGTGGCGACGGCGCAGCCGAGCAGGCAGGCCTGCTCGACCGGGAGCTCAGCCGGGATCTTCACGGCCGCAGCTGCGGGAACGACGGTGCGCGTCGCGAACGTGCCGGTGCGTAGCACCGGCGAAAGGACGGCGCCGTCGCTTCGATGCAGGCGACCGGCCGCGGCAGGCGGCCTCTTGCACTGCCGCGGCAGGCCGCGTGTGCACATCGCGCACGCGCCGCAGGCGGTGTGCCAGCCCAGCACGACGCGGTCGCCGGGCGCGACGTGCTCCACGCCGGCGCCGACCGCCTCGACCGTTCCGGCGCCCTCGTGTCCGAGCAGGACCGGCAGCGGATGCCCCCAGCCGTCCTGCTCGACGACGTGCAGGTCGGTGTGGCAGACCCCGCTCGCCTCGATGCCGCACCGCGACCTCTCCGGGCCGGGCTCGTCGACGACTATCGGCTCGAGCGCGACCGCGCCCGGCGCGCTCAGGACGACGCCGCGATCCACGACGCGTCCACGTCGGCGATCGAGCCCGCTCCGAGGAGCGCGAGCGTCAGGTCGGTCTCGGCCGCGAGCTGCTCGATCAGCGCCGAGACGCCGGGCTCGCCGCCGACCGCGAGCGCGTACACGTACGGCCGCCCGACCAGCACGGCGTTCGCGCCGAGCGCCATCGCCTTGACGACGTCGGCGCCGCCGCGCACACCGCCGTCCATCAGCACCGTTGCCTCGGGGCCGACGGCGGCGCGCACCTCGATCAGAGCGTCGAGCGCGGCGACCGCGCCGTCCACCTGGCGTCCGCCGTGGTTCGAGACGACGATGCCGTCGACGCCGGCGGTCGAGCGCACGCATGGCGTCCTCGGCGGTGAGCACACCCTTGACGAGCACCGGCAGCGACGTCAGCTCGCGCAGGTAGGCGAGGTCCTCCCAGCGCAGACGCGAGGTTGGGGAACATCGACAGCATCGTCGCGGCCGCGACGAGCGGGTCCTCCTCGGGCGGCAATGGGAAGGAGCTCGCGAAAGACCGGATCGCTGGTGAACTGCGCGATCCCTTCGCCCTCGCGGAACGGCAGGTAAGCGTTGCGCAGGTCACGCGGGCGCCAACCGAGGATGAGCGTGTCGAGGGTCACGACGATCGCGCTGTAGCCGGCCGCCTCCGCGCGGCGCACGAGGCTCGCGACGACGTCGCGGTTGCTGACCCAGTACAGCTGGAACCAGCGCGGCGCGTCTCCCATCGCGTCCGCGATTTCCTCGATCGAGTGCGAGGCTGCGGTCGAGAGCACGAACGGAACGCGCGCCGCGGCCGCCGCGCGCGCCGGCGCGAGCTCCCCCTCCGCATGGGCGATGCTGAGCACGCCGATGGGCGCGAGCAGGAACGGGAACGGCGAGCGAGTTCCGAGGATCTGCACCGAGATGTCGCGCTGCGCCTCTGCGGCGAGCATGCGCGGGCGCAGCCGCCGGCGCTCGAACGCCTCGCGGTTCGCACGCAGCGTCGACTCCGCTCCGGCGCCGCCGGCGATGTAGCCGTAGGGCCCGGCGTCGAGCTGTTCGGCAGCTCGCGCTTCCCACTCCTCGGCGCCCACCGGCCACGGCGATTCGCCGCTGATGTAGATCTGGTTCTGGACTTGAGTGCCGTCGAAAGTCATGTGTACGCGCGGACGGTCATATCATCCCGGAAATCCGATGGCGCTCCTCGCGGTAGAGAACGTCACGCGGCGATTCGGCGGCATCGTCGCACTCGCCGACGTCTCGCTCGCGCTCGAGCCCGGCGACATCGGCGGGCTGATCGGCCCGAACGGTGCGGGCAAGACGACGCTCTTCAACCTGGTCACGCGGCTGTACAAGCCGAATGAGGGGCGCATCGTCTTCGACGGCAAGGACCTTACGCGCACGCCGCCGTACCGGATTGTCCGGCTCGGCATTGCGCGCACGTTCCAGAACGTTGTCCTCTTCCAGAACATGACTGTGCTGGAGAATCTCTTGGTCGGCGCGCACACGCGGATGAACCCGTTCGGAGAGCGCCGCGGCCGCAAGCTGGCGCTCGAGGCGCTTGACTACGTGAGACTCGCAGACGTCGCCGACCGGCTGCCGGGCGGCCTTCCTTTCGGAACGCTCAAGCGGGTCGAGCTCGCGCGCGCACTCGTGGCGAAACCCCGGCTGCTCCTTCTCGACGAGCCGGCAGGCGGACTGAATCACGAGGAGGTCGGCGAGCTCGCCGACGTGATCCGCACGATGCGCAAGGACTTCGACCTCACCGTGCTGCTCGTCGAGCACCACATGAACCTCGTGATGTCGGTCTCCGACCGCGTCCACGTGCTCAACTTTGGACGCTCGATCGCGGCCGGGACGCCGGCCGAGGTGCAGGCGAGCCCCGAGGTGATCGAGGCGTATCTGGGAGTCGACGATTCCGCCGCTGCTTGAGCTGAGCAACGTCGAGGCGCGCTACGGGCCGATCAAGGCGCTGCACGGCGTGTCGCTGCACGTGGACGACGGGGAGATCGTCGCGTTGCTCGGAGCGAACGGCGCCGGCAAGACGACGACATTGCGGGCGGTGTCCGGGACCGTTCGCCATACGGGCGGCGTCGTGTTCGCCGGCAGGCAGCTGTCACGGGCGCGGGCCGACGCGGTCGCGCGTGCCGGGGTGGCGCACGTTCCGGAGGGCCGCGGGCTCTTCGCCGAGCTCAGCGTCTGGGAGAACCTCCGCATGGGCGCGTACGTCCGCGGCGAGCGACGGACGATCCGTACCGAAGCGCCCCGCGTGTTCAAGTACTTCCCTTGGATGGAGCGCCGCCGCGACCAGCAGGCGGGCACGCTCAGCGGCGGCGAGCAGCAGATGCTGGCGCTGGCGCGGGCGCTTGTCGCTCGACCGCGCCTGCTGATGCTCGACGAGCCGTCACTTGGTTTGGCGCCGACCATCGTCACGGAGCTCTTTCGCATCGTCAAGGAGCTCAACGCCGAGGAGGGGCTGACGGTGCTCGTCGTCGAGCAAAACGCGAACGTCGCGCTCAAGGCGGCCGCGCGCGCGTACGTGCTCGAGGTCGGGCGGGTTGCAATCGAGGGCGAAAGTGGCGAGTTGCGCAGCCACGAACGCGTTCGCAAGTCGTACCTGGGGTACTGACGGTGCCTCTCTTCCTCACCTGGGCCGACTTCGCGCAGCAGGTCACCAGCGGTCTGGCCGCCGGCTCGGTCTATGCGAGCCTCGCACTCGCGCTCGTGCTGATCTACCAGACGACGAACGTCATCAACTTTGCACAGGGCGAGATGGCGACCTTCACGACGTACATCGCGTGGATGCTGATGGACCGCGGCGTCCCGTACTGGCCGGCCTTCGTGCTCACGCTCCTGATCGCCTTCGGCGGCGGCGTCGCGGTCGAGCGTGTGTTGATCCGCCCTGTCGAGCACCGGCCCGAGATCGTGATCGTGATCCTGACCATCGGGATGCTGATCGCGATCAACGGCCTGACGGGTTGGATCTGGGGGCCGGAGGTCAAGCTGTTCGACAGCCCGTTCCCGAACAGCTCGGTCATCATCGGCGGCGTCGCCATCTCGGTCCGCGACATCGGCACGTTCTGCGTGTGCCTCGGCACAGTCGTCGTGCTCTGGCTCTTCTTCCGCTTCACGACACTCGGTCTCGCGATGAGGGCCGTCGCGTTCAATCCCGGTGCGAGCCGGCTGATGGGTGTGCGCGTCGGGTGGATGCTCGCGCTCGGCTGGGGCTTCGCGGCGGCGCTCGGCGCGATCGCCGGGATGATGGCGGCGCCCTCTGTCTTCCTCGACCCCGACATGATGATCGTCGTCCTGATCTACTCGTTCGCGGCGGCGGTCCTCGGCGGCATCGACAGCCCGATCGGCGCCGTCGTCGGCGGCTTGCTGCTCGGAGTCGTGGTCAACCTGCTCGGGGCGTACGTCAACTTCGTCGGGCAGGAGCTGCGCCTGCCGACGGCGCTCGCGATCCTGCTCGTCGTCCTCATCGTCCGGCCGACCGGTCTCTTCGGCCGCGTCCACGTGCGCAGGGTCTGATGCGACGCTCGCTCACCACGTTGCTCGGCCTGCTCGTCGTCGCCTCCGCCGGCGTCGTCGTTGCCCTGCTGCCGCGAACGGTGGGGGAGTTCCGCCTCGGGCAGTTCACGTACGTCGCGATCTACTTCATCTCGCTCCTCGGGTTGAACATCCTCACCGGGTACAACGGCCAGATCTCGCTAGGCCATGGCGCCTTCATGGCGATTGGCGGCTACACGTCGGCGGTGCTGATCCTCGGCCGCAGCGGCTTCGCGCTCGCGGGACAGCACCCGTCACACGTCATCCCCGAGCACGGCATGCGCCCGATCTGGACGGTCGCCCTCGCGGGCCTCGTCACCGGCATCATCGGTGTCCTGTTCGGCTTGCCGGCGTTACGGCTCGCCGGCGTGTCGCTCGCGCTCGCGACCTTCGCGATGGCCGTCTCGATGCCACAGATCGCGAAGCGCTTCGAGCACCTCACCGGCGGTAGCGGCGGCCTGTCGCTCCCCCTGCCGCAGGCACCCTTCGGCTGGGACATCTCGCCGTCGCACTGGCTCTACTACGAGGCGTGGGTGACGGCGGGGGTCCTCCTGTTCGTCGCTTGGCTGCTCGTGCGGGGGCGGGTTGGCCGCGCGTGGCGCGGGATCCGCGACGGTGAGGTCGCGGCGGTCTCGTCCGGTGTCAATCCCGCGGTCTACAAGACGCTTGCGTTCGGCATCTCCTCGGCCTACGCGGGAGTCGCCGGTGCGCTGTTCGCACTCCAGAACGCGTACATCAATCCGGACACGTTCCCGCTCACCCTGTCGATTCTGCTGCTCGCAAGCGTTGTCATCGGTGGGCTGTCGTCGCTCTCCGGCGTCATAGTCGGCGCCCTCGTGCTCGAGTTCCTGCCGATCTACGCGCAGGATCCGCCGTTGATCCACGCGAGCTTCGCGAAGCAGGCGGCGCCCGTCGTGTTCGGCGTCGTGCTGATGATCATCGTCTACGTGCTTCCGGGCGGAGCCGCCTCGTTGCTGCGCCGGCTCGCGCGGCCGGTCGTAGCAGTCGCGTCGCGGCGCCTCGGTTAGGCGGACGCAGCCTGCTCGTCGAGCGCGATCGCGACGAGCAGCTCGACAAGGTCACGGAAACGGCGCGGGTTCCGTCCGGTCCGTTCCTCGAGGCGGCGCAGCCGGTACTGCGCGGTGTTCGGGTGGATGTGCAGCAGCTCGGCCGTCACGCGCAGGCTGAGGTCTGCCTCCGCGAACGCGCGCACAGTCGTCGCGAGGACGGAACCGCGCGCCCGGTCCTCGGCGAGGACATTCCGCACGCGCGGGTCGACGAGCCGCCCGACGGTGTCGTCCGTGCGCGACGTCAGGTACTCGAACGCCGACAAAGACGGCAGCGCCACAACGCCGCCAGTCTCCGCGATCCGCGCGACACCCTGGCTCGCCTCGGCGTAGACCCGCGGCAGCTCGCCCGGGCCGTTCGCGACGGTGCTCACCGCAACGGCGAAGGGGATTCCCTCCGCGCTCAGCCGCTCGTGCGCGGCGGCAACGCGTGCCGACAACGCCCGGGCGTCTGCATGGGACGACAGCGCCGCCAGCGCAACGATCTCTTCGCGACGGATGACGACGAGCGGCTGCGCCTGCCGTCCGGCCGCGCGCGCGAGCGCGCCGCTGACGGTGTGCGGTGCGTCCGGCTCGCCCGACGTCGCGACCGCGACGATCGCGACGAGCGGCGTCTCGGGGCCCACGCCGTAGCGCGCCGCCGCTTCGCGCAGTTCCGGCGGCGCCGGCCACTCGCCGCTGAGCAGCTGCTCGAGCAGGTCGCGCCGCTCGCGGTCGGCGTGGGCCACTGCGAACTGCTGGAACTCGACGTAGGCGCGGGCCGCATGGGTCGTGACGAAGTCGACGTAGCGCATCAGCGGCGCTGCGAGCGTCAGCGCGGCCTCGTGCCCCTGCGGGCTCCGGCCGGCGGCCGATACGACTGCGTCCCACAGCACCTTCTCGCCGACGCGATACGCGGCGGTGTAGTCCTCGAGCGCGAGCCCGGCGCGAGCGCGTCGCGTCGCGGCGCCCCGGATGAACGCGACCTCCTCCAGCATGACCGCGCGCTCCTCGAGGAACGCCGTGAGCTTCGTCCGGTAATGGGCGGCCACCTGCTCTTTCACGTCCCCGAAGATCTCGTCCCGTGCTGCGTAGGCCGGGATCTCGGAGCGGATCGCCTCGACCGCGGCGTCGACGAGCGAATCGAGTTCGGCCAGGAGCGTGGAGAGGATTCGCGCCCGCTCGGCGCGGACGAGGTCGCCCCGTTCGAGGGTCTCGACGGCCTGTGTTGCCACCACCATGATCTTGACAGAGGCCATTGTTGTGAGTCAACAATGTCGCCGTCGCAAGTTTGGGTCCGGACACGAGGAGGAGGCGGCGAAACCGCGGTAGGCTCCTCAAAGGTGGAGGAGGAAGGTCCGACCCGGCTCGCAGCCTTTCGTGGGATTGCAACAAACCAGTGCGGCGATCGTCGCATACGAGTACCGGGGCATGTCTTGCTGAAGGAGGAGGGAGACTCGTGAACAGAGCGCTGGTTGCGTTCGCGGCAGTGCTTGCAGCGCTGGCCGTGTGCATTCCGGGCGCCTTCGCACGCGTCGACATCGGTGCCGCGACGGCGGCGACACCGGGCGTGACGAAGACGTCGATCACGATCGGTGGCACGTTCCCGCTCAGCGGCCCGGCGTCGTTGTACGCGCCGATCCCACGCGGGATGGAGGCGTACTTCAACTGGGTCAACAACCGCAAGGGGCCGGACGGCAAGAAGGGCATCCGCGGCCGCAAGATCGTCTGGAAGTACTACGACGACGGGTACAACCCGGCACAGACCGTCCAGTTGACGAACAAGCTCGTGCTGGAGGACCACATCTTCGCGGACGTCGGCTCGCTCGGCACGGAGCACAACCAGGCGATCCGCCCGATGCTGAACCAGCGGAAGATCCCGCAAATCCTGATCGCGACGGGCGCCAGTTACTGGGGCCTGCAGTACAAGCAGTACCCCTGGACAATCGGCTGGCAGCCTGACTACATCGCCGAGGGCCGCGCATACGGCGAATGGATCAGGAAGAACGCCCCGAACGCGAAGATCGCGGTCTTCTACCAGAACGACGACTACGGCAAGGACTACCTCCGCGGCCTGAAGATCGGGCTCGGCTCGAAGGCGAGCCTGATCGTCTCCGAGCAGAGCTACGAGGCGACGGACACGAGCTACGCCTCGCAGATCGTGCGGCAGAAGGCGTCCGGAGCGGATACGTGGGTGCTGCTCTCGATCCCGACGCCGACGGTGCGCGCGCTCGCAACGGCGAAGGCGCTCAACTGGAAGCCGAACACGATCGTGATCAACTCCGTCGCGGCGATCGACGCCGTGATGAAGGCGGCGGCCGGCGCGGCCGGGCCGGCGTACGTCAACGGTGCGATCAGCTCCGGCTACCTGAAGAACAACGACGCGCCGAAGTATCAGAACGATCCGATCGTCGTGAACTACAAGAAGCTCCTGGCCCACTACGGCCCGAGCGGTGCGGATCCGAACAACAGCTTCTACTACTACGGCTTCGGGAAAGCGTACGACGTCGTGAAGCTGCTCTACAACGCGGGCAAGAACCCCACCCGAGAGTCGCTGATCAACGCGACGCGGAAGATGAACTGGGTGAACCCGTACATGATCAAGGGAATCAAGGTCAAGACGGGCAAGAACGACCGGTTCCCGATCTCACAGTTGAAGCTCGTCCGGTACGAGAACGGCGTCTTCACCGAGTTCGGCCCTCTGATTAAGGGGCGCTGACGGGACACGGAGTGGGGCCGGCCCGTCCGGCCCCGCTCGCTTCCGATGGACTTCTCCCTCAACCAGGAGCAGGAGCTCATCCGGGCGTCGGCGCGTGAGTTCTGCGAGCGCGAGATTGCCCCGCACGTGCGCGACTGGGACCGCGAGGAGGACCTCGACCGCGCGCTCGTGCAGAAGCTCGCGGACGTCGGCTACCTCGCCGGGTGGGAGCTTGACACCCTCTCGTACGCGCTCGTGATGGAGGAGCTCGGCCGAGCCGACTCGTCCGTGCGCGGGATCGTGTCGGTCAACGTCGGGCTCGTCGGCAAGACGATCGCCAAGTGGGGTACGGACGAGCAGATGGAGGAGTGGCTCGCGAAACTCGGGTCGGGGGAGGCGCTCGGGTGCTACGCATTGACGGAGCCGGGGTCGGGGTCGGATCCATCGAGCCTGTCGACGCGCGCTATTCGGGACGGCGGCGACTGGGTGCTCTCGGGCTCGAAGATCTTCATCACGCTCGGCTCCTGGGCCGGCGTCGCGCTCGTGTTCGCGCGCACGAGCGACGAGGGCGCGCGCGGCCTGACCTGCTTTCTCGTGCCGACCGACTCCGACGGCTTCAGCTCGACGCGGATCAAGGGCAAGCTCGGCCTGCGGGCGCAGGACACGGCCGAGCTGACTCTCGACGGCGTGCGCGTCCCCGACACGAACCGGCTCGGCGCGGAGGGCGACGGCTTCAAGGTGGCGATGTCGGCGCTCGACAACGGGCGCATCTCGCTCGCCGCAGGCTGTGTCGGCATCTCGCAGGGCTGTCTGGAGGCCTGCGTACGCTACGCCGCCGAGCGGCAGCAGTTCGGCAAGCCGATCGCCTCTCATCAGCTGGTGCAGGAACTGATCGCCGACATCGCGGTCGAGACCGACGCCGCGCGGCTGCTGACCTGGCGGGCGGCCGCCCTCGCCGACGGGGGCGTCCGGCACACGCTCGAGTCCTCGATCGCGAAGTACTACGCGAGCGAGGCGTCGGTGCGCGCCGCCAACGCGGCGGTCCAGGTGCACGGGGGCTACGGCTACATCGACGAGTATCCGGTCGGGAAGTACCTCCGCGACGCCCGGGTGACGACGCTGTACGAAGGCACGAGTCAGATCCAGAAGCTGATCATCGGCCGGGCGCTGACCGGGGAAAATGCATTTGTCTGAGGAGCATTGATGCCGAACCTCGAGGGCAAGGTCGCGATCGTCACCGGTGCGGGACGCGGCATCGGCCGCGAGCATGCGCTCGCCCTTGCGCGTGCCGGTGCCAGGATCCTCGTCAACGACCTCGGCGCGTCCCTCGCCGGAGAAGGGGCCGACGAAGGGCCGGCGCACGACGTCGTCCGCGAGATCGAGGCGCTCGGCGGCGAGGCCGGTGCGAACGGCGAGAACGTCGCCGACTTCGCGGGCGCGAAGCGGATGGTGGACGCGGCCTTAGAGGCATTCGGCCGCCTCGACATCCTCGTCAACAACGCCGGGATCCTGCGCGACCGGATGCTCGTGAACATGGAGGAGCACGAGTGGGACGCGGTGATCGAGGTACACCTCAAGGGGCATTTCGCACCGACGCGGCACGTGGCGGCATACTGGCGCGAGCGCGCGAAGGCAGGCGACGAGGTCCGGGGCCGCGTGATCAACACCTCCAGCCCGTCCGGCGTGTTCGGCAACGTCGGCCAGGCGAACTACGGCGCCGCCAAGGCGGGGATCGTCGGCTTCACGCTGATCGCCGCGCAGGAGCTGCTGCGCTACGGCGTGACGGTCAACGCGCTTGCGCCGAATGCGCGGACGCGAATGACGGAAGCCGCGTTCGGCAAGATCCCGCCGCCCGCCGACGACTTCGACCCGGCCGATCCGGCGAACAACGCACCGATCGTCGTCGCGCTCTGCGCGGACGAGGCGCAGCACATCACCGGCCAGGTCTTCTTCGTCTACGGCGGCGTCGTCAACATGCTGCGCGGCTGGGAGGCGGGCGAGCTGTTCGCGAGCGAGCAGCGCTGGGATCCGGACGCGCTGCTCGCACGAGCTGCAGGCACGGCTCCCCGACGGTGCCGCGCCGCCCGGGATGCTCGAGTCGATGCACCGCGCCGGCGGCGAGTCGATGCGCGAGCGGTGAGCGGACGTGCGCAACCTCGCGCGCCTCGCCGAGGAGACCTACGAGCGGCGCGGCGACTATCCCGCATTGTGGTTCGAGGGCGACTGGCATTCGTCGGCGCACCTGTACGAGCGCGCGCGCGCGCCTCGAGCTCGGCATCGAGCCGGGCGACCGGGTCGTGGTGCTGATGGAGAACTCGCCCGACGTCGGCGTCGCGTACCACGCGATCTGGCGCGCCGGGGGCGTCGTGACGCCGGCCGTGTTCCTGCTCACGCGCGAGGAGCTCGAGCGACTCATCCGTGACGCCGAGCCGGCGCTCGTGCTCACCTCCGAGACGTTCGCCGATACGGCGCGGGCCGCCGCGGGCGAGGTCCGCGTCGTCGCCGGCCTGGAGGAGCTCGAGGGCGACGGGTCGCCGATCCTCGATCGCGCGCGAGTCCGACCTGGCCGCTCTCGTATACACCGGCGGCACGACGGGCCGCGCGAAGGGCGTGATGCTCACGCACGCGAACCTGTACGAAGCGGGACGCGCCGGACACGAGGCCGGACACGTCGACGGTATCGACCGGTCGCTCTCGTGCCTGCCGCTTGCGCACTCGTACGGCCTGCTCGTCCTGAACGTCGCGCTGCACCACCCCGGCCGGCAGCAGTCGGTGCTGATGCGCTGGTTCGACCCGGAGGCGTGGCTGCGGTTGGCTCAGGACCATCGCGTCCAGATCGCACCGCTCGTGCCGTCGATGCTCTACCTCCTGCTCCAGCAGCCGCTCGAGGACTACGACCTCTCCGAGTTGCGGTTCGTCGCCTCGGGTGCGGCACCGCTCGCGACCGGCGCGATCGAGGAGTTCATCCGACGCGTCCCGGGCGTGCAGATCCGCGAGGGCTACGGGCTGACCGAAACGTCCGCGCTCGTCTCGACGAACCCGCCGGGCCGCTGCAAGCACGGCACCGTCGGGCCTGCCGGCTCCGGGAACGGAGGTGCGGATCGTGGACGGAGAGGTCTGCGTGCGTTCGGAGCTCGTGATGACGGGCTACTGGAACGCCCCGGAGCTGACCGCGGAGACGATCCGCGACGGCTGGCTGTACACCGGCGACATGGGCCGCCTCGACGACGACGGGCTACCTGACGATCGTCGACCGGAAGAAGGATCTGATCATCCGCGGCGGCTTCAACGTCTTCCCGCGTGACGTCGAGGAGGCGCTGCTCGAGCACCCGGCGGTCGCGACCGCCTGCGTCGCTCGGCCGGCCCGACTCGGTCTACGGCGAGGAGGTCGTCGCGTTCGTCACGCTGTCCGCTCCGGCCGACGGAGCGGCGACGAGCTGCGTCGCGTTCGGTCGAGCAGCGGCTCGGCGGGTACAAGTACCCGCGTGAGATCCACGTGCTCGACGCGCTGCCGCTGACGCCGGTCGGCAAGGCCGACCGCAAGGCGCTGCGCGAGCTGCTCGCCGACGCAGGGAGGAGTGACGGGATGACGACGACGCTGACGCTCGCGGAGCTGCGAAGCTTCGAGCGACCGCGACCTCGGCACGAGCGACTGGCACGAGATCACGCAGGAGCGGATCGACCAGTTCGCCGAGGCGACCGGCGACCACCAGTGGATCCACGTCGATCCGGAGGCGCGCCGCAAACGGCCCGTTCGGAACGACTGTCGCGCACGGCTACCTGACGCTCTCGATGCTGCCCATGCTGCTGAGCGAGGTCGTCTCGATCAGCGACGCCGTCATGGGCGTCAACTACGGCACCGAGAAGATCCGCTTCACGAGCCCCGTGCCTTCCGGATCGCGCGTGCGACTGCACGCGAAGCTCGTGCGCGCCGAGCGGCGCGGGCCGAGCGTGCGTCTGGACGGTCGGCGTCCAGGTCGAGATCGAAGGCAAGGAGAAGCCCGCACTCGTCGGCGAGGTCGTCTACATGGCCGCGGGAGCCCCCGCTGCCTGAGGCCGTCATCGTCGCCGCCACGCGGACGCCGATCGGCCGCGCGCGCAAGGGCTCGCTCGTCGACGCGCGACCCGACGACCTCGTCGCGTTCGCGATCGACGCCGCGCTGAAACAGGTGCCCGAGCTGCCCCGCGACGAGATCGTGGACGTGATGGTCGGCTGCGGCTTCCCGCAGGACAAGCAGGGGATGAACCTCGGCGCGCCGCGCGGCGCTGCTCGCCGGGCTGCCGCGAGACGGTGCCCGGGACGACCGTGAACCGCTTCTGCGCGTCGAGCCTGCAGACGATCCGGATGGCGTTCCACGCGATCCGCGCGGGCGAGGGCGACGCGTACGTCGCCGCGGGCGTCGAGTCGATCACCCAGGTCGACGGTTATCCGAAGGACGCGGAGGAGCTGCATCCCGAAACTGTTCGGCGACGACGCGCCGATCGCGAACGTCTACATCCCGATGGGGCTGACTGCCGAGAACGTGGCCGAGCGCTGGGACGTCTCGCGCGAGGACATGGACCGCTTCGCACAGCAGTCGCAGGAACGCGCGGTCGCGGCCCGAGGACTCAGGCTTCTTCGCTCGTGAGATCACGCCCTGGGACGGAGTCGCGAAGGACGACGGTCCCGCGGCCCGAGTCGACGCTCGAGAAGCTGGCGGCAGCTGGAGCCCGCGTTCAAGCCGGGCGGGAAGGTCACCGCCGGGAACTCCTGCCCGCTCAACGACGGCGCCGCCGCTGTGGTCGTCATGAGCGACGACCCGCGCACGGGAGCTCGGGATCGAGCCGCGGGCACGGATCGTCGCATCCGCAGTCTCGGGTGTGGCGCCGGAGATCATGGGCGTCGGCCCGATCGGCGCCGTGCGCAGCGTGCTCCGGCAGGCGGGAATGACGATCGAGGACGTCGACGTCGTCGAGCTGAACGAGGCATTCGCCGCACAGGTGCTACCGGTCTGCTCGCGAGCTCGGGATCGACCCGTTCGGCAAGAAGCTGAACCCGCACGGCGGCGCGATCGCGCTCGGCCATCCCTACGGGATGACCGGCGCCCGCATCATGTGCACGCTGCTCAACGACCTCGAGACCGACGACCAGACGATCGGGCTCGAGACGATGTGCGTCGGCGGCGGCCAGGGGATGGCCATGATCGTCGAGCGCACCTAAACCGAGTTTGTGGCTCCGAGCCACAAACTCGCACGAGCCCCGTTGTTACGCCCGTCACCGGCCTGCAATCGACGTAGTGGCTCTGAGCCACGAACTTGGACTAGGCGGATTGGCCGCCGTCGACGACGAGCGTCTGGCCCGTCACGAAGGCGGACGCGGGTGATGCGAGGAACGCGATCGCACCCTTCAGGTCGTCCGGCCCGCCGAAGCGGCGCAGCGGGATGCTCTTCAGAAACTCGTCGCCATGGCGGTCGAGTAGCACTTTGGTCATGTCGGACGGGAACCAGCCGGGCGCAATTGCGTTCACGCGGATCCCGTACTGCGCCCACTTCTTCGCGAGGTCGCGCGTGAACGCGATCACGCCGCCCTTGCTCGCGTTGTAGGCGATCGCGTCCATCGCGCCCGGCGGCGAGCCGCGCAAACCCGCGACCGACGCGATGTTCACGATCGAGCCCCCGCTGCGCTCGATCATCACCCGTCCGGCCGCCTGCGAGAACAGAAAGACGCCGGTGAGGTTCACGTCGATCACCTTCTGCCAGCCCTCGAGCGGGGTGTCCTCGGCAGGTGCGCCCCACGACGTGCCTGCGTTGTTGACGAGGACGTCGACTCCCCCGAGCTCGGAGACGGTGTGCTCGACAACGGCGCGGACGTCGTCCGGCTTGCGCACATCGCAGGGCAGCGCAAGCGCAGGGATTCCCAGCGCGGCGAGCTCGTCGGCAGCCTCCTGGCAGCGCTCGACCTTGCGCGCGCAGAGGACGAGGTTCGCGCCGAGCTCGGCGAGGGCTCCGGCCAGCTGACGGCCGATGCCGCTGCCGCCGCCGGTGACGATCGCGGTCTTGCCGCTCAAGTCGAAGAACTCCTGTACGCGCATCGAACCTGCAATGCTAAATCCGTGGCCGTGTCGGAGCAGCGGGCTGCGTACCGCGCGTTCATCGACGAGCACATCCTCCCGGTCGAGGACAAGCTCTTCCGCGAGGACGACGACGCGGATGCGGTGCTCCACGAGCTGCGCGCCCGCGCGAAGCAGCAGGGCCTCTGGGCGCCTCACCTGCCGCCCGATGCAGGCGGGACGGGCGAGGGGTTCCTCGCGTACGCCGACCTGAACGAGGAGATCGGACGTGTCACCTGGGCGCAGTACGTCTTCAACTGTCAGGCGCCGGACGCGGGGAACGGCGAGATCCTGCACCAGTTCGGCACACCGGAACAGCGAGAGCACTGGCTGGAGCCGCTCGTGACGGGCGACGCGCGCTCCTTCTTCTCGATGACCGAGCCCGACGTGTCCGGTGCGGACCCCACCGGACTGCGGACGACTGCGACGCTCGACGGAGGCGAGTGGGTGATCGACGGACGCAAGTGGTTCTCGTCAGGCGCCGAGGGCGCGCGCTTCGGGATCGTCATGGCGGTCACGGAGCCCGACGCAGAACCGCGTCGGCGCATGAGCCAGATCATCGTCCCCGCTGACGCGCCGGGCGTCGACGATCGAGCCTGTCCCGGTCCTCGGCCACAGGGGCAGGGGCTGGACGACGCACTGCGAGGTGACCTACGAGGAGGTACGCGTGCCGGAGGCGAACCTCCTGGGCGAGCGCGGCGCCGGCTTCCTGATCGCCCAGAAGCGGCTCGGGCCCGGCCGCATCCATCACGTCATGCGCTGGCTCGGCCAGATGCAGCGCGCGTTCGAGCTCATGTGCACCCGGGCGCTCGAACGCGAGGCATTCGGCGGCCCGCTCGCGGAGAAGCAGACCGTGCAGAACTGGATCGCCGACTCGGCCGCCGAGATCCAGGCATGTCGTTTGCTCACGCTCGACGCCGCGCACAAGATCGACGAGGGCACGGACGCGCGCGTCGAGATCTCGCTGTTGAAGTTCTACGCGGCGGATGTGCTCTCGCGAGTAGTCGACCGCGCCGTACAAGTGCACGGGGCGCTCGGCCTCACCGACCGCTCCCCGCTCTCGCACATGTACTCCGTCGCGCGCGGCGCGCACATCTACGACGGACCGGACGAGGTGCATCGAATGGTCGTCAGCCGCCGCATCCTGCAGGCATTCGCAGCCGGCGACGCCTGGCGCTTCAGCTAGGCGGGCGGCCGACCGGCGCGCCGGACGCATCCCGCGGGCCGGGGACGTTCGGGAAGCTGAACGGCTCCGGAGCCCGGCCGGGCTGCACGACCCACACCGCCCCGGTCTGCTCGCTGCGTGCGGCGTTCAGGATCGTGTGTGCGACCTCGTCCGGTTGCAGCAGCGGAAAGCCCGCGCCAGCGAAGCGTGCGCGTCCATCCCCGCCGAGCAAGGGTGTGTCGACGAAGCCGGGCGCCACGGCGCTGATCCGGATGCCGCGCTCTGCGAGCTGCGGCGCGACGCTGCGCACGAATCCGACGACCGCGTGCTTCGTGAGCGTGTAGAGCGGATCCTGCTGCGCGGGGATGAGGCCCGCGAGCGATGCCGTGACGACGATTGCGCCGGCCGGGCTCCATGACCTCTGCCATCCGGCGGACGCCGTAGACGACCCCGTCCACGTTCGCGCCCAGGATCCGGCGGTATGCCGGCTCGTTCACGTCGACGATGTCGGTCGAGCCGGTGGTGACGCCGGCGTTCAGGCAGGCGAGCTCGACCGCCTCGACGTCGTCCCAGGCGCCGGGATCCGAGACGTCGAACCCGTGAACGACGTCGAGCTCCTGCACCTCCGCTCCCTCCGCCTTCAGCAGCGCGACGAGCGCCGCGCCGATGCCGGAGGCGGCTCCTGTTACGAGCGCGGCGCGCGGGAACATCGCGCGATACTGACGCATCCGTCTTGGGATGACCATCCCGTTCGAAGCTGTCCCGCTGCACCAGCTGGGGGCGCTCGCACGCCGCGTCGAGGACGCCGGCTACGACGGGCTCTGGTCCGCGGAGTCGACCCACTACGACGGGTTCACGCCGCTCGTGATCGCCGCCGAGCACACGGAGCGCGTCCGCCTCGTCACCGGGATCGTGAACGTCTTCACGCGCGGGCCGGCGCTGCTGGCGCAGACCGCAGCCGCGCTGGCCGACGCCAGCGGCGGACGGTTCGTGCTCGGCCTCGGCGCGTCGTCGAACGTGATCGTCGAGCGCTGGAACGGGATTCCGTTCCAGCGGCCGGTGAAGCGGGTGGAGGATACGGTCGCATACCTGCGCGCGGTACTGGCCGGCGAGCGCGGCGACGGCGGGTTCAGGCTTGGCGCTCCACCGGCGCACGCGGTTCCGATCGTGCTGGCCGCGCTGCGCGAGCCGATGTTGCGGCTGGCGGCGCGCGTCGCCGACGGCGCCTTCACCAACTTCTTGCCGTTGAGCCGCGTCGCCCAGGTCGTCACGGCCTTCGGCGCGCCGGACAAAGAGCTCGCCTGCCGCTTCTTCTCGTTTCACGGAGAGGACGCACTCGCGACCGCGAAGCGGACGTTCGTTGCGTATGCGACCGTGCCGGTCTACACCGACTTCTTCCGCTGGCTCGGCTTCGGCGGGGACGTCGAGCCCGTGCTCGAGGCATGGCACGCCGGCGACCGCGCTCGCGCGGTCGAGCTCGTCCCGGAGGCACTCGTGCGCGAGATCTTCCTGCTCGGGCCGATCGAGGAGCAGCGTGAGCGACTCGCAGCGTTCGGGGGCGCCGGCATCCAAACCGGGGTGCTCGCTCTCTCCGCGTCACGTGACAAACTGCCGCGCCTCATCGACGCCTTCGCGCCGCGTTAGGGCCTGCCCGTGTGCGGCACGGCGACGCGGGTCGTGAAGACGACCGCGTCGCGCGGCTTGTCCTCGTGGTAGCTCGAGGCCGCGCAGAGCGCCAACGTCCGGCCGTCTTCGCCGCCGAGCATGCAGGCGAAGCACCGTAGGCCGTCGGGCACCGTGACCGTGTCCCTGACCTCGCCCCCCCGCGCAACGCGCAGGCACCGGTTGCTGCGTGCGTCGGCGAACCAGATACAGCCCTCGGCATCGAGCGTGCAGCCGTCCGGCGCGGTTCCCGGGACGACCGCGAAGGTGCGCCGGTTGGAGAGCGTCCCGTCGCCGTCGACGCCGAACTCGGTCAGCCGTGCGGCCCACGTCTCGGCCACGACAAGCGCTCGATCGTCGTCCGCCAGCACGCAGCCGTTCGGGAAGAGCAGCTCGTCCGCAGCGCGCACGGCCGTCCCGTCCATCTCGACGCGCACGAGCGCCGTCGCACGTGGGCGTTCGCTCCCGAGGTCGAAACCGAAGTTGCCGACGTACGCGCGGCCGTTCGCCGCTACCACCATGTCGTTGGCGTGCCAGTCGCACAGCTCGGACAGATCCGCGTGCACCGCGAGCCCGCCGTCCTGAATGCGCAGCACACAGCGGTCGCGCATCGAGACGACGAGCAACGAGCCGTCCGGGAGCCAGCCGAGGCCGGACGGCATCGCGTCGACACGGACGACCTCTTCGACGCGGCCGCGATCGTCGACCGCGAGCACGTGCCGCCGGAAGAAGTCCGAGGCCCACCAGCGGCCCTCGTGCCAGCGCGGGCTTTCGAAGAACGCGCCGCCGCTGAGCAGAGTCCGCACATGCAGATGGTGGCAGGATCGGCCGGTGGACATCGTCGACCGCCCGCCGCTGCTGATCCTCGACACCGTGCGGAGGTTCCTCGACGAACACGGCCTCGGAGCCGGTGCACTCCGCGCCGAGCGAATCGGCGAGGGGGGTGGGTCGAACTTCTCGTTCTTGCTTGAGCGCGAAGACGGCTCGCAGTTCGTGCTGCGGCGCCCGCCGCGGCCGCCGCTTCCACCGACGGCGCACGACGTCGTCCGCGAATCGAAGCTGCAGCTCGCGCTCGCGCCGCTCGGCATCCGCGTCCCCACGATCCGGGCAGTGTGTGAGGACGCGTCGCTGCTCGGCGTCCCGTTCTACGTCATGGACTACGTCGACGGCCAGGTCGTGACAAACGAGCTACCGCCGCCGCTTGACGCCGATCCCGGGGCCCGCCGGCGGCTGGCCGACGACCTGGTCGACACGCTCGTCGAGATCCACGACGCCGACGTGACGACGCCGGCGCTGGCGGCGTTCGCGCGGCCGGGCAACTACAACGAGCGGCAGGTCAGACGGTTTGCGCAGCTCTGGGAGATCAACCAGACGCGCGAGCTGCCCGCCGTGGTCGAGGTCGGGACCTGGCTCGCCGCGCACGTGCCGGAGCAGCTGCCTGCGACGGCCGTCCACGGCGACTACCGGTTGGGGAACATGATCGTGCAGGGAGACCGCATCGCTGCGGTGCTGGACTGGGAGATGGGCACCATCGGCGATCCGCGTGCCGACGTGGGCTACCTCGTCGCGACGTACAGCGAGCCCGGCGGCGTAAGCAACCCGCTCGGCACGTCACCTGTCACCGCCTCCGACGGTTTTCCGGCGCGAGCGGAGCTCGCCGCACGCTACGCCCAACGCAGCGGGCGCGAGCTGGAACCGCTCACGTGGTTCGAAGCGCTCGCGCTCTGGAAGGCCGCCGTCTTCTGCGAGGCGATCTACGGGCGCTACGTGCGCGGCGAGCTCACCGCCGACGACGAGCGCGCGCAGCGCTTCGAGGCAGGCGTCCCGCTGCTCGCCGAGACTGCCGCGGACGTCATCGGCTGACCCTCAGCGGATGGCGTCGACATCCGGACGCATGTAATCGGCAATGCCGGCGCGTGTCATGCGAGCCGGAACGTTGTGCCGTAGCGCACGACGTCGAACGGTGTGCCCTTCGTGGCGAGCAAAAGACGCGCTCTTCGTCTCCGTCGAACTCTGTCCGTCCGCGGTGCCCGAGCAACTCCGAGGCAAGCCGCTGTCCGAGCGCAACTGTGCGCTCACCCGCTTCGGACTTCGGCGTGTCGACCCCGCCTAAACCCAGGTCTACTGGTCGTATCGAGTGTGATCGGACGCCCCTCGGCGTCCACGAGAAGTCCCTGCAGGAGCGAGCTAAAGTCGCACCAAGCGAGTCCTGGTCGATACGAGACGCTCGAGGCGACGACCGGACTACGGGCTGTCGAGGTCGCGATTGAGCACGAGTCCGACATCGGTCTGATGGACGTGCAACTGCCTGACATCGACGGTGTCGAGGCACTCGGCCATCTACGCGCGGATCGGCGCACGGCATCGATACCCGTGCTCGCGCTCACAGCGCAGGCGATGCACGGGGGACGCGAGCGGTTCCTCGCCGCGGGTTCGACAGGTACATCGCCAAGCCGGTCGAACATCCTTGCGCTGGTCCACACCATCCACGAGTACTGCGATTGACTCGGCGGCCGGTGCTTGACCTCCGGCACAGCAGGGCCAGCCAGGTCTCGCCGCGACTCTGTACCGAACTTTGTACCGATCTCACTGCACTTAGCTGGATCCAGGAGTACAGGAGCGGCTCGGAAAACAGAACTCCTGTCGCCAACTGACCTTACGAGGCAGAGCTTCAAAACCAGTACGGCGTCGTAGCCCGACGCTAGGCAGGTTCGACTCCTGTGCCGCTCCGCTAAAGGGATTGCGGGTCACTCCGCAGCCTGCAAGGTGCGCGCCCGGACAAATCTTTTGCCCGCACTTTTGCTCGGCTGTCATTCGACCCGCATCGGATAACGATGATGGGGCAAACAGAGGGCTTGCCGCAAGTGATTCCTCTGGGCGTCCGTGGCCGCCACCGACGGACGGCTCAAGCCGATTTCCGACCGTGCGCCTACGCCAGAGTCGCTGCATAGATCAGCCGTCGCTCACCGAGACCCTTGAGCTCGTGAACGCCGCTGTCCGTGAACGAGAGGCCGGAGCCGGCCACGAGGTCACGGACGGTCGAGGTGACGAGGACCTCGCCCCCGGCGGCGATGCTGGAAACCCGAGCCGCGACGTTGACCGCAATGCCGCGAGGCTTGCCGCCCCTTGGACGCTCGACCTCGCCCGTGTGCAAGCCGGCCCGTACCTCGAGCCCGAGGCCCGAAACGGCGCTTTGGATACCGAACGCGCAGCGAATCGCGCGCGCGGGCCCGTCGAAGACGGCGAAGAAGCCGTCGCCGGCGGTATCGATCTCCTCGCCGGCGTAGCGGTCGAGCTCACGCCGCACGGCCGCGTGGTGCTGCTCGACGAGTCGGGACCACGCCGAGTCACCCAACTCGCGAGCCGTCTGCGTCGACCCGACGATGTCCGTGAAGAGGATCGTTGCGAGGACGCGATCGGCGACAGGAGCCGGCCGAACGCCCGTCAGGAACTCCTCGACCTCGTCGAGCAGTTGCTCGGCATCCACCCACGGCAGCGTGCACGAGCCGGGCAGCTCGATGAAGCGTGCGCCCGGAATGACGTTCGCTAGCTCGGGGTCGATCTGCATCCCGTGCATTGGGTCATCCGTCCGGCGCAGGACGAGTGTCGGCGCCTGCACGCTCGGCAGGGCGTCGTGGACGTCCCCCATCGCCACCGTCGCCAAGTGGTTGCGAATCGCGCCCGGGCTGCCGCCAACCCGTTCTCGCGCGCCCCACCACGCCTTCAGCACGTCGTCGGCGTCGGGCGCGAATCTCATGATCGTCTCACCGTCGCCCCAGTGGTCGACGATGCCCTCGATCACCGCCGCACGTTGCTCCTCGGGAACGTCGATTAACGGTTGAGTCGCGAATGTGCCGGCGAGAACGAGGGCGCGAGTACGCTCGGGATAGGTCGCGGCGAAGAGAACAGCCATCGGGCCGCCTTCCCAATAGGCGAAGAGCGCGGCGCGCTCGGTTCCCACGGCATCCATCACGGCGCGCACGTCGTCCATCGTCGTCTCGAGGTCAGCGATGCCACCGTGCCGGTCGGAAAGCCCAGTGCCCCGCTTGTCCAAACGGATCAGGCGCGAGAACGACGCCAGCCGCTCGAGGAACGCCGCGTGGCGGGGCTCCTCCCAGTCGAACTCGAGATGGCTGATGAACCCCGGGACGAGGACGAGGTCGAACGGGCCGTCTCCCGTCACCTGATAGGCGATCGAGACGTCGCCGCTCTGTGCGTAGCGAATCAGGCCTCGCACGCGGTCATTCTTACGTAGGCCACTTGTACTCCGCCGAGGGGCGGGCGATAGTCCGCACCGTGAAGCACGTGAATGTTGCGGGCTGGCTATTCGTCGTGCTCGTAACGCTGCTCGTGGAAACCGGCGTCCGCGCGTTCGACTACGGGCAAAGAATCGCGACTCCCTCGTCGACGCTCCGCGCCCTCTACGACGCGCTCGCGGATGGCACGTTGTCGGGCGAGATCGGCTTTACGCTCCACGCCTATCTCGAAGGGCTCGCGTTGGCGATTCTGATCGGCGTCACCTTGGGCCTCCTGATCGGCAGCTCGCGGACGCTGCTCGACGCCTCGTCGGTCGTGATCGAGTTCCTGCGCCCGATTCCGGCAGTCGCGCTCATCCCGCTCGCGATCCTGTTCTTCGGCCCATTTGGCATCGCCGCACACCGTTTCGTCGTTGTCTTTGCAGCCGTTTGGCCGATTCTCATCAACACGATCTACGGCGTGCGAGGCGGCGACCGCATGCTCCAGGACGTCGCGAGGACGTCGGGCGTCGGGCGCCTCGGGAGGCTCTTCCATGTGACGCTGCCAGCCGCACTCCCGAGCATCGCGACGGGGACTCGCATCAGCGCCGCCATCGCCCTCGTAGTCTGCGTGACTGCCGAGTTCCGTACGGGCGCAGGCGGCATCGGCGCCTACATGGAGGACCAGCAGTTCGCCAACAAGCTTCCGGAGCTGTACGCGGCGGTCGTGCTCGTCAGTCTGCTCGGCCTGGCCGTCAACGCCGGGTTGCGGGCCGTTCAGCGGCGTACGCTGTTCTGGGCCGGGGAGGAGCGGTCGGCGCAATGAAGACTTCCGCCGCGCGCCGCCTCGCCGGGCCTGCGCTCGGCGTCCTCGTCTTTGTCGCCGTCCTGGGTATCTGGCAGCTCTGGGCGGGAGCCGAAGACTCGTTCCTCGTGCCGACGGCGAGCGAGGTGGCAAAGCGGGCCTGGGACGTGTGGCCGACATCGGACTTCCTGTCGGAAGTGGGGCAGAGCATGAAGCGGTATGCCGCCGGCTTCGCGATCGCTGCGGCGATCGGTATAGCCCTCGGGCTTCTCGTCGGTGCGTCCCACGCGGCCAGGCGCACGCTCGATCCATTCCTCGAGTGCCTGCGAGCGGTACCCGCGATCGCGATCGTGCCGGCGGCGATTCTCATCCTCGGGCTCGGCGATGCGTCCCGCATCGCGGTCATCGCTTTCGGCCTGTGCTTTCCGATCCTCGTCAACACGGCGGAAGGTGTACGAGGCATTCCGCTCGAGGTACGGGACACCGCCTCGATGCTGCACGTCGGGCGGGTGGAGCGCGCCTCGCGGATCTACCTTCCGGCGGCGCTCCCGTCGATCATGGCGGGACTGCGCATCGCCGTGTCGCTGGGGCTCGTGCTCGTCATCGTCTCGGAGTTCGTCGGCGAGCAGAACGGCATCGGCTACTACCTCATCATCAAGCAGTCCGAGTTCGACTATCCCGCGCTTTACGCGGGCATCCTGTTCCTCGGCCTGCTCGGATACGTGCTCAACCGGCTCTTCCTCCTCGTCGAGCGCCGCGTCCTCGCCTGGCATTACCGAGCAGCCGGTGAGTGAGCCGGTTCTTCGGGTCTCGAGCCTGGAGAAGCGTTACTCGGATGCGGGTCCGGCCGCGATCGCCGACGTGACGTTCGACGTCTTCGAGGGTGAGCTCCTTGCCATCGTCGGCCGGTCCGGCGGCGGCAAGACGACGCTCCTCCGGTTGCTCTGTGGGTTAACCCCACCCACCGCTGGAAGCGTTCATCTCGACGGCCGCCTCGTCTCGTCGCCACCTCGAGAGGCAGCGATTGTCTTCCAGGACTACAGCCGCTCGCTGTTCCCGTGGCTCAACGTCAGCCGCAACGTCATGTTCCCGCTCCGCCGGGAACGGGAGCCCCGCTCGGAGAAGCAAGCGCGGGTCGAGGCGGTTCTCACCGAGGTCGGTCTCGACGGCGTGGGAAAGAAGTACCCGTGGCAGCTGTCGGGCGGGATGCAGCAACGCGTGGCGATCGCGCGGGCGCTCGTCTCCCGCCCAGAGATCCTGCTGCTGGACGAGCCGTTCGCCTCGGTGGACGCGCTGACCCGCGCGGAGCTCCAGGACCTCGTACTGCGCCTTCACGAGCTTGAGGAGCAGGGGGTGACCATCCTCCACGTCACGCACGACATCGACGAGGCCGTCTACCTGGCCGACCGCGTGCTCGTGCTCAGCGGAACCCCGGGGCGCATCGTCGCCTCGGTCGATGTGGGGCTGCCGCGACCCCGCAAGCAGACGGAGACCCGCAGCTCGCCCCGCTTCCTCGCCGTGCGCAACGAGCTTCACGGCTTGATCGCGGCGCCCGAGCCGGTCTAATGTTACGCCTGTGCGGCGGACCTTCTTGCGTACCACCTGCGGGCTGGCCCTGCTCGCGTTGCTCGCCGTTGCGGCCGTGGCTGCAACGCCGGCGGCCGGACGCCCAGCCGAGCTGACGAAGATCAAGGTCGCGTTCCTGCCGGCCGAGCCCGCAGTGCTCGTGACGTACGCGAAGCACCGAGGTATGTTCCGGAAGCAGGGAATTGACGCGGAGATGGTGCCACGCACGGATCCTCAGGTGATCCTGGGGGCCCTGTTGTCAGGAGAGGTGCAGTTCAGCGGCACACACGCCGGGGCGGCTGCACTGCTCAAGTCGAGAGGCGCGCCGATCAAGGTCGTCGCCGCTGGGGCACTCTATGAGCCGAAGAAGCCGACGTCCGCGCTCGTCTCCGGCAAGGGTAGATCCATCAAGAAGCCTCGCGACCTCGTCGGCAAGACGATCTTGATCGACGGCCCGAACACCATCGCGGAGATCGGGTCCTCAAGTGGCTGAAGAAGGGTGGCGTCTCGAAGAACGACCTGACCATCAAGTACGTCCCATTCCAGGAGATGATGCCCTCGCTCTCGAAGGGCACGGTAGACGCGGCTTTCTTGCCCGAGCCGTTTCTGACGGTTGCGCAGCAGCAGGGCCTGAAGGTTTCCGCCTATCCCTTCAACGCCGTGTGCTCGAAGATTTGCTTGCTCACGTTCTGGATGGCACGAGCCGACGTCGACGCGAACCTCATCGTTCGGTTCCGGAAAGCTGTCCAGAACGCTGCCGTTTGGGCGAATCAGGACAAGAACGACGCCGCGAGCGCCAGGATTCTCGCGAAGTACGTGCCCATCGACGCCAAGGTGATGGCGAAGATGAGGCGGACCTCGTTCGCGACCCATCTCCGCCCGGCAATGGCGCAACCCTGGCTCGACGCCTTCGCGGAGTTCGGCGTCATCCCGGCCGGCTTCAAGGCCAGCGACCTCGTCAAGTAGCCTCGAGCGCGAGCGCCACGGCGTCGTCGAGCGACAGTGCGCGGCCGTCCTCGAGTCCGTCCTCGAACTCGGCGTCCGTGAGGCTCGGCTGGAAGCGCACCGGCCCGTGGATCCAGCTGCCGATTGGCGCCGTCGCCTCCTCGGCCTCGATAACTCCCCACAGCATCCCCGCGCGCTCGGACTCTCCGGTCTGTGCGTGAATCTCCGCCAGGAGACCGAGCTCGTAGACGATGGCGCTCCTGTCGTGCATGGAGCCGGACAGACCCAGGGCTCGCTCCGCGTTGACCCGCGCATCGTCGAGGCGCCCCAAGTCGAGCAGAAGCGCCGCGATTCGGGCCGAGGTGCCGGCCTGCCACCAGCGAAAGCCGGACGTTGTCGCCAGTCGGCGACTCTCCTCGAGCAGCTCGAGGGCACCCTCGAGATCTCCGTTCGCCTGCCTGACCTCCGCCAGCGAAGTGAGCGCCTGTGCCTCGCCCTTCGCGAACCCCCCGACGCTGTGGAAGGCGGCGAGGCTCTCTTCGGCTAGCACCTGCACGCGCTCCATGTCTCCCACGTACACAGCCGTGGTCGCAAGCCGGTGCAGGAGGATGCCGACACCCAGCTCGTCGCCGAGCTCCCGAGCCATGTCCAACGCCTGCTCGAAGTGCTGCCGGCTGAGCGCGCGTTGCCCGAGGATGTTCTCCATGCCACCCTGAACTCGGAGTGCGCGGAACCGAGGGCGACTCGAATCGGCCGGAGCGTTCGACAGCAGCATCTGCGCCCACTCCAATCCCTCGTGAGCGGCATTCGTGGCCCAGTAGTTCTCGAGCGCCACGAAGAGCTCGAGCCCCAGGTTCCACTCGGCGTTGTCGCAGGCCCAGGCGAGCGCAGCCCGCATGTTGTCACGCTCCGGGATAACGAGGTCGTGCCGCATCTGACCCTCGACGTCCGGTGCGAGACCTGCCGAGAGCGCGACGACGAGGTAGTGCTCCGCGTGCTTTCGGCGAAGCGGGCCTTCTTCGCTCTGAGCAGCCAGCTGCTCGGCTGCGAGCTCACGGATCGTCTCGAGCATCCAGTAACGCGGACGTTCGTTTTGACGCCGCCGGACGAGACTCTTGTCGAGCAGCGACTGCAGCGTGTCCGGGTCACCGTCGCCCACGGCCTCCGCCGCCTCGAACGTGCAGCTGCTGGCGAACACGGAGAGCGCGCGGAAAAGGCGCTGCTCTTCCGGCTCGAGCAAGTCGTACGACCACTCGATCGTCGCGCGCAGCGTCCGCTGCCGCGGATCGGCGTCTCGGCCCCCCTTGAGCAAGTCGAGACGGTGGGAGAGCCGCTCCACGAGCTGCTCCGGCGAGAACACGACCGAGCGGGCGGCTGCGAGCTCGAGCGCAAGCGGCAGATTGTCCAGGCGCGAACAAAGCTCGGCCACGGACTCCGACGCGCTGACGTCGGAGTCGATTGCCCGTGCCCGGCTCAGGAACAGCTCAACGCCTTCGTCGCCTGCGAGCGGCGGCACCGAATAGACCTGCTCGCCCTGGACCTGGAGGCGCTCCCGGCTGGTGACCACCAGTGTGGGGCCCGAGACGTCGCGAAGCTCCACGATCCGCGACGCCACCTCGGGCATGAGATGCTCGGCGTTGTCGAGCACGAGCAATGCGCGCTTTCCGCCGAGACGGGCCGCCAGGCTCTCTTCGAGCTCCTTGCCCGGCTCCTCTTTCACGGAGAGTGCCTGTGCGATGGCGGAGGTCACGAGCCGCGCGTCGCTGAGCGACGCCAGCGGCACCCACCAGATGCCGTCGGGAAACGAGTCCGATGCCTCCGCAGCCGCGTGGATGGCGAGCCGCGTCTTGCCCGTTCCCCCGGGGCCGGTGAGCGTGACGAGCCGGGCGCCGTCCTGTAGCAGACCGGCGATCTCGACCAGCTCGTGGTCGCGGCCGAGAAACGATGTGGCCGGTACCGGCAGGTTCGTCCGGTACAGCGACTTGAGCGGTGGGAACGTGCCCTCACCGAGCTGATACACGCGCTCGGGGGCAGCGAGGTCTTTGAAGCGGTGCTCGCCGAGGTCGGTGAGCTGGACGTCGACGAGGCTAGCGGTGGCCGCCGAGACGAGCACCTGCCCGCCGTGACCGGCTGCCGCGACACGGGCGGCCCGATGCACGTCGTCACCTACGTAGCCTTCCTCAGCCAGCAGCGGCGTCCCGGTGTGCAGCCCGCCGCGGACCCGGATCGGCCCTGCAGCAAGCCCGTCGGTCATGGCCGACGCCGCAGCCACAGCACCCGGTGCGGTCGGGAAGGCGAAGAAGAACGCATCGCCCTGCGTATCGACCTCGACGCCAAGCTCGCGAGCGCATGCCTCGCGAACGATCCGCCGGTGTTCGGCGAGCTCGGAGGCGTAAAGCTCGGCACCGAGTTCGTGCAGGAGCATCGTTGAGCCCTCGACATCGGTGAACAGGAAGGTAACGGTGCCGGTCGGAAGCTCGGAGCGCACGCAGGAATCATCCGCCGATTACCACCCCCAAGCAAGGAGTAGTTCAAGAGACTGTGAACTCGGCGAGGTGGTCTGTCTGGGGCCATTGCCAGCCTGGTTGTCGCCGTGCCGTGTGTGACTCGTCAAGTGACTGGCCGCCGTGTGCGTGCCTTCCTGTCCACGCATGCGCGGCGGCGCCGGTCTGGCGCCGACCCTCCGGATCTTTGCCAGATTTTTGCCAGACGAGGATCATCGGGCGTCATCGAGCGTCATCGAAGCTCACGGAGGAAAGCCGAAGAACGGTCGAGCGAGCGACTTTCGCTCGACTTCAAAACCAGTGCGGCGGTGTAGCCCACGCTCGGCAGGTTCGACTCCTGTGTCGCTCCGCTGAGAAGCTCAGCGTTGATCACGGTCGGCAGGCGCCGACGATACGTGTCGGCCGGTGACGACGCGGTAACGCTCCGGCCTTCGTCCGCGGTCGTTCAGCAGCCGGTGCGTGCGGGCAGATCGTCGGGTACCGCGGGCAGGTCGACGAACTCCCGAGCGAACGCCGTGAAGCGCTCGATGTCGTCGAGATTGGAGGCGAGACCGAGCGAGGCACGGACGGCGCCGCCCGAAGGCAGCCCGATCGCCTCGACATAGTCGTCGATCGTCATCCCTTCGCCGAACTCGCCGCCGACGAGGGTCTCGCGGGAGATGGTGAAGGCGACCTCGCCGGCGCCGGGGTTGCAGAAGCAGCCGCTGCGCAGGGAGATGGCGTGCCGGCCGCCGACCGCCGCCGACGAGAGCGCGGCGCCGCAGTCGGCGCCGGTCGAGGCGACGACCCGGGCGGCGAACGTGGACGCGTTGAGCCCGTGCTCGGCGGTGCAGATCCAGTACGTGTCGATCGCCTGGACGTGCTTCGGGTCGGCCTCGCCGCGCCACTCGAGCAGGAAGCGGGTGGCGGCGGTCGCGCCGCTCGCGACGAGCTCGGGGTCGACGGCGGCCGTCTCGCCGTCGGCGACGCGGGCCGACTGCGCGACGACCGAGATCATCGTGGCCGAGAGCGCGCGCGAGGTCGGCGCGCGCCTCGCTCGTCCGAGATGTCGATCAGCTTGCGGAGGCCCCACTCGCCGGAGAGGTGGGCGGCGACGGCCTGGAGATCGGCCGGCGCGTCGCCCGTCAGGTCGCGGGCGCGCGTAGCGGGCCGCCGGCTCGAGCCCCGGCTCGGGCGCGTCGTCGACGAGCAGCCCCCAGACGTTCTCGAACGGGACGCGGCCGACGAGGTCCTCGATGTCGACGCCGCGGTAGCGGAGCGCGCCGCCGTCGCGATCGGGCTCGGCGATCTCGGTCTCGAAGGCGACGACGCCCTCGAGGCCCGGCTTGAACTCGCTCATCGCTCTCCTCGCTCCTCGACGACCGTCGACACGACGCTACCGGACCGGTCAGCGTCGCCCGTGCCCTATGCTCATTCCGCGCCGACGGCACGCCGATCGCCGGCGACGGCCACCGCCGGCATCCGAGGCGCGCGTCATCGAAAGCTGGCCGCGTGGCCGGCCGGAAAGGAACAATCGTGAACGGAAGAAAGAAGGTCACCGTCGTCGGTGCCGGGAACGTCGGCGCCACCTGCGCCCAGGAAGTCGCCCGGCGGGACTACGCCGACATCGTGCTCGTCGACGTGAAGCCGAACTTCGCCGCCGGCAAGGCGCTCGACATCAACCAGGCCGGCTCCGTGCTCGGCTACGAGCCTCGCGTCGTCGGCGTCGAGGCGTCGGGCTATGCGGCGACCGCCGGCTCGGACGTGATCGTGATCACGGCCGGCCTGCCGCGCAAGCCGGGCATGAGCCGCGACGACCTCGTGAAGACGAACGAGGCGATCGTCGCCGAGGTGACGCGCGAGGTCGCGAAGCGCTCGAAGAACGCCGTCCTCGTGATCGTCTCCAACCCGCTCGACGCGATGTGCCACGTCGCGAAGGCGGTGTCGAAGTTCCCGCGCGAGCGCGTCGTCGGCATGGCCGGCGTGCTCGACACGTCGCGGTTCGAGTGCTTCATCGCGCAGGAGACCGGCCTCTCGGTGAAGGAGGTGACGGCGATGGTGCTCGGCGGTCACGGCGACCAGATGGTCCCGGTCGTCTCGGCCACGACCGTCGCCGGGATCCCGCTCGACCAGCTCGTCTCGCGGGCGAAGATCACGAAGATGGTCGAGCGCACGAAGGTCGGCGGCGGCGAGCTCGTGAAGCTGCTCGGCACCTCGGCCTGGTACGCGCCGGGCGCGGCCGCGGCGCAGATGGTCGACGCGATCTGCCTCGACGAGAAGCGCGTGCTGCCGGCGACGGCCTACCTCGAGGGCGAGTACGGGATCCGGGACCTCTACATGGGCGTGCCCGTCCGGCTCGGCGCCGGCGGCGCCGAGGAGGTCGTGAAGCTGAAGCTGACGCGCGGCCGAGAAGAAGATGCTGAAGGTGTCCGAGGCGGCCGTCCGCGACGTCGTCTCCGTGCTCACGTCGACGTAGCGAGCCGGCCGGCAGGTCGGCATGCTCGCGCTCGTCGGAGACCGCGCAGCCGACCCCGCTGCCTCGCCTTTGCGCGTCCTGAACAGTCGCCGCCGGGTACGCTTCGCGCGCCATGGACCTCGGACTTCACGGACGCAGCGCGATCGTGCTCGGCGCCTCGCAGGGCATGGGCCTCGCGATCGCCGAGGCGCTCGCCGCCGAAGGCGCGAACGTCGCGATGTTCGCCCGCCGCGCCGACGTCGTCGAGCGCGAGGCGGCCAGGATCGGCGCGCTCGCCGTGCCGGGCGACCTCACGCGGCCGCCGACCTCGAGCGGCTCGTCGACGACGACCGTCGAGGCGTTCGGCGGGATCGACATCCTCGTCCTCAACGGCGGCGGGCCTCCTCCGGGCCCCGCCGCCGGCGTCACCGCCGACGTCGGTCACGGCGGCGGTCGAGCTGCTGCTCGTGCCCCACGTCCGCCTCGTCGGCCTCTGCCTGCCCGCACCTCCGGGCGAGCGGCCGCGGGCGCATCGTCGCGATCGAGTCGACATCGGTGAAGGAGCCGATCGCGAACCTCGCGCTCTCGAACGCCGTTCGGCCGGGCGTCGTCGGCTGGCTGAAGACGCTCGCCACGCGAGCTCGGCCCCGACGGGATCACCGTCAACACGATCGCGCCGGGCCGGATCGACACCGAGCGGCTGCGCGCCCTCTACGGCGGCGGACGGCCCGCCGCCGCGAGGCGCTCGCGCTGATCCCGGCGCGCCGGATCGGATCGCCCGCCGAGATCGCCGCGACGGTGTGCTTCCTCGCCTCGGAGCAGGCCGCGTACGTCAGCGGCGCGGTCGTGCCGGTCGACGGCGGCATGCTGAACGGGCTCTCCTAGGTGACGCGCGCCACGCGGCGACGGTGCTCCTCTGGAGCGTCGCGGCCGTGGCTGCCGCGCTGCTCGGGCTCGCCTGGTTCGCCCCCTCGCACGACTACCTCTACGTCCCGAACACGGCCACCCCCGTCGCCGCCAAGGTCAACGTCGAGGGCGAGAAGCCGCACGCGCCGGGCCCGGGCGGCATCTACTACGTCGACGTCACGATCCGGCGGGCGACGTGGGCCGAGCGGCTGCTCCCGTTCCTCCGGCCGGACGGCGCGACGCTCGTGCCACGCGGCCGAGGTCGTCCCGCCCGGGCTCGTCGTTCGAGGACCGGCACGAGGACGGGCTGCGCGAGATGGCGCGCTCCGAGAAGGTCGCGGCGGCCGTCGCGCTCGAGCAGGCCGGGTTCGAGGTCACGGCGACGCACCGCGGGCGCCCTCGTCGAGGCGGTCGCGACCGACGCCCCGGCCGCGACGCAAGCTCGACTCGGGCGACGTGATCGTCGCGGCGCGCGGCCGCCGATCACGCACGCCGGAGCAGCTCCGCCGCTCGTTCACGGCCGTCCACCCCGGCGACGACGTCGTGCTCCGCGTCCGACGCGACGGCAAGGTCGCAGACGGTGACCGTGCGGACGGTCGAGTCGCCGAGCGAGCCCGGCCGGGCGATCATCGGGATCCGCGTCGCGCAGGCGGCCGACATCAAGCTGCCGCTCAAGGTCGACATCGACCTGGGCGGGGTCGGCGGGCCGTCGGCCGGGCTCCCGTTCGCGCTCGACGTGCTCCAGGAGCTCGGCACGGACGTCGACCACGGCCGGCGGGTCGTCGCGACGGGCGAGATCGCGCTCGACGGGACGGTCGGGCCGATCGGCGGCGTGAAGCAGAAGACGTTCGGCGCCCGCAAGGCCGGCGCGGACGTGTTCCTCGTGCCGGCTGGGGAAAACGCGGCCGAGGCAAGGCGGTATGCAGGGAACCTTCGCATCATCCCGGTGGAGAGTTTTCAACAGGCGTTGTCCGCTCTGCGTACGCTTCCCGCGAAATAGCGTATTTGCAGGGATTTTGCCGGGACGGGCAACAGGCGCTAATTGCGGGACTTTCGTTCGACCCGCCCCTTGCGACCCGGCGACCTGGTGGCCACAATGCCCCCTGTCCGGGAGGAGACACAATTGTTTCACGGGGAACATTCTGCATGCCAGCTAAAGCATCCTGCAACGATTGCTATTTCCGCCGCGAGGGCCTCTGCGCCCTCCCGGGCGAGACACCGTGCCCCACGTTCCGCGCCGTCACCGCCGGCGGGCAGCTGCTCCCGCCCCGGCAGCCGCGCCTCGTGATCCGGCCGGCCGCACCGCTCGTCGCGGCGCCCGCCGCGTAGAATCGCAGGCGTGTCGACGCCACCCAGCCCGGAGCGGCCGCGCGAAGAAGAGCCCCTGGACGCTGCGCCGCATCGTCCTCGGCGTCATCGTCCTCTACGTCCTCATCCTCGTGCTCGCCAACCGCGACCAGGTGGCGGTCAACTTCGTCTTCTTCAAGACGGAGGCCTCGCTCTTCGTCGTGCTGCTGCTCGCGATCGCGCTCGGCTTCGTCGTCGGCTGGCTCTTCGACGACCTTCGCGACCGCCGCAAGCGCCGCGCGAAGCGAGTAGCGACTGCTCAGCGACGCGGCGCTTCCCACGTCAGCGGTCGTGGAAGACCGCTTCGATGTTGTTGCCGTCGGGGTCGCTCAGGAATGCCGCCGTAGTAGCCGACGTGGTACTCGGGCCGCTCGCCCGGCCCGCCGTTCGAGGCGTAGCCGGCCTCGAGGCCGGCCCGGTGGAACGCGTCCACGGTCTGCCTGTCGGGTGCGCTGAAGGCGAGGTGGAGGTTCTCGGTGGGCCGGCCCTCGACGAGGGAGAACGTGGCGCCCGGGCCGCGGATCTGCGTCCGGCCCTCGTGGCGCTCGACGGAGTGCCCGACGGGCGGGCAGACGGCTTCGTAGAAGCGGGTCGCAGCCTCGAGGGAGCGAACCCGGAGCCAAAGGTGGTCGATGACTCCGGGCTGTCGCCGCGGGCCGTCGTGCACGGCCTCGACGCTGTTGCCCGCGGCGTCGAGGACGAACGCACCGTAGTAGGCAGGCCCGTACGCGGGACGCGGCCCCGGTGCTCCGTCGCTCTGGTAGCCGACCGCGGTGAGGGCGCTCCACCACGCGTCGACGTGGAGCGGCGACTCGGCGTAGAAGCCGACATGGAGACGCCGTGTCGCAGGACGAGCGGCGGTCTCCTCGCTGATCGAGAAGTCGTCCCATTCGACGAAACCTCCGCCCGGCCGCCGGCTCGCGGCGGGAAGCCGAGCAGCTCGAAGCACGTGACCGTAGAAGCGTTGGCCTTCGCCGAGGTTCGGGACGCGGATCGGTGACGTGGTCGATCACCCCGAGAGGCTACCCCGTCGCAGCACGCGGCCCGGCGCAGTTCCTACAGCAGCGAGGCGAGGAGCGCGACGCCCTCGGCGATCCGCTCGGGCGACTCGTAGCTGAACGCGAGCCGCGCCGACGACCGGCCCGCCGATGCGTTCGGGAAGAAGTCCGAGCCGCGCACGAACGTGACGCCCGGCCTCCGTCGCACGCGTCAGCAGCTCGCGCCGCGTCGACGCCGTCCGGCGAAGTCGAGCCAGAGGAAGTAGCCGCCCTCGGGCGAGCTCCAGCTCGTGCCGGCCGGCATCTCCGCCGCGAGCGCGGCGAGCATCGCATCCTTGCGGCGCCTTGAGCAGCCCGCGGACGCGGTCGAGGTTCGGCTCGAAGGCACCGCGGTGGATGAGCTCGAAGACCGTCGCCTGGGGCAGCAGGCTCGGCGAGATGTACGTCGAGACGGCACGGTCGTCGTAGGCCGCGACGAGCGCCTGCGGGACGACGAAGTAGCCGATCCGGAGCCCGGGCGCGACCGTCTTCGAGAACGACGAGGTGAACGTGACCCGCTCGCCGCCCTCGAGCTCGTGGATCGAGGGCAGCGGCTCGCCGTCGTAGCGAACGCGGCCGTAGGGATCGTCCTCGAGGATCGGCAGGTCGTGCTCGGCGGCGAGCTCGACGAGCCGGCGGCGGCGCTCGATCCCGATCGTGCGGCCCGACGGGTTCTGGAACGTCGGGATCGTGTAGAGGAACGAGATCGGCCCGCCCTGCGCCGAGCTCGGCCTCGAGCGCGTCGAGGTCGAGGCCCTCGTCGTCCATCGCGAGCGCGACGACCTCTGCTCCCTCGCGCGCCAGGATCTTCAGCGGCCGGTCGTACGTCGGCCCCTCGACGAGCACGCGGCCCGGCCGCAGCGCGAGCTGCACGGCGGCGTAGAACACGAACCCCTGCAGGCCGCCGGTCGTCAGGAAGACGCGGCCGGGCTCGACGCCGTGCCGCTCCGCGAGCAACTCGCGCAGCGGGCCGTAGCCGCCGCCCGTGCCGTAGGAGAGGATCGTGATCCCGTCGCGCTCGAGCGCGGCCCGTGCGCAGTCGGCGATCAGCGCCTGGTCGAGGCACTCCGGCGCCGGAGCGCCGCGCGCGAACGAGATCGCTGCCATGCCAGGAGCCTACCCGGAGGCCTCGCCGGCCTGGATGAGAACCGCCCGCCGGCGGCGAATCCGGAAACTGCTGCTACTGTTGTCCACAGGGAATCGGCGCTGTGCCGCCCCGGGAGATCAGCTTCTTTCGACTCTAGGCTCGGATCACTCCGAGAAGATGGTTCGAGGGTAGATGGTCTCGAACACGATCAAGGAGTCGAAAACCGAATGCCAGAATCAACCTTTGCCTCGATTGGGCTGAGCGCGGACCTCGTCCGCGTGCTCACCGCCCAGGGAATCGAGTCACCCTTCCAGATCCAGACCCGCACCATCCCGGCGGCGCTCGCCGGCCACGACGTGCTCGCCAAGGCACCGACGGGCTCGGGCAAGACGCTCGCCTTCGCGATCCCGATCGTCGAGCGCATGCAGCCCGGCGACGGACGGCCCGCCGCGCTCGATCCTCGTCCCGACCCGCGAGCTCGCGGTGCAGGTGACCGAGGTGCTCGCCGATCTCGGCAAGGTACGCGGGCTCGAGGTCGCCTCCGTCTACGGCGGCGTGCCGATCCCGGCCCAGGCCGCGAAGGCCAAGAAGGCCCACGTGCTCGTCGCCACGCCCGGGCCGGCTGCAGGACCTGATGGACCGGCGGCTCGTCACCCTCGACGCCGTCACGATCCTCGTCCTCGACGAGGCCGACCGGATGCTCGACATGGGCTTCAAGCCGCAGGTCGACAAGATCCTGCGCCGCGTCTCGGACGACCGCCAGACGATGTTCTTCTCGGCGACGCTCGACGGCGCCGTCGGCGAGCTCGCCCGTGCCTACACGAACCAGCCGGTCCGGATCGAGGCCGAGCTGCCGAGCGAGCACAAGCCCGGCGAGATCGACCACCAGTTCGTCTCGGTGACGCCGGAGAACAAGGTCGAGAAGCTCGTCGAGCTGCTCCAGGAGGAGCGCGGGCTCGCACTCGTCTTCGTCCGCACGAAGCGCGGCGCCGACCGGCTCGCGCAGCGGCTCGAGCGGCACCAGGTGCGCGCGGTCGCGATGCACGGCGACAAGACGCAGGCCGCGCGCGAGAAGGCGCTCGCCCACTTCGAGGCCGGCAAGGTGACGACGCTGATCGCCACCGACGTCGCCGCCCGCGGGCTCGACCTCTCGGACATCACGCACGTGATCAACTTCGATCCGCCCGAGGACGAGAAGGCCTACACGCACCGCGTCGGCCGCACCGGCCGTGCGGGCCGCTCGGGCACGGGCGTCACGCTCGTGCTCCCCGACCAGCAGGCCGAGGTCAGCCGCGTCGCCCGCCTCAACGGCCACCACGGAAGTGGGAGGAGACCGGCATGAAGGTCGCCGCCCCGAAGCTCGTCTACTCGGGCCGCAAGCGCGGCTCCAAGTGGGGCCCCACCCGCCCCCGCCGCAAGATCTAGACGCGCGCGAGCTGCGTCGACAGGCTTCAGCCTGCTCGTCCGCGGACTCGAGCGTCTGACGCTGCCAGGACCTCAGGCGGCCGGCCGCAAGCCGGCCGCCTGCACTCGCTTCTACGCGAAATACGTGTCGTCGTGGCTGTACGGCGGAACGCAGCAGCAGAGCAGCCGCACGCCTCCGGGCCGGCGCGCAGCTCGTGCCAGGCGCCTGGCGGGATCAGGATCGCATCGCCCTCCCCCACCTCGCGCATCTCGCCGTCGAGCTCCATCGTGCCGCCGCCGCCGAGAGGAGGTAGATCTCCTCGCTGAGGCGTGGTAGTGGCGCATCGTCGACTGTCCGGGCTCGAGCGTCGCCTCGGCGAGCGACTGCGCCGGCGAGTGGATGTACTCGCGGATCGTCGAGCCGTCCTTCGTCGTGAACGGCTCGAGCGTCTCGTAGCGACGACGTCCATCAGCTCGCGGGCGGTCGCGCTCGAGACGACGGCGCTCGGCTGCGGGCGCTGCGACGGGAGCCACGGGCTTCGCCGCCTCGAGCTCGACGGCGGCGAGTGCTGGCGCGCGGGCCTTCGCGGGCTCGTCCTTCGGATCGAGCAGCGAGCGCGGATCCATGTCGGTCACCGCGTCCTTCATCTCGCGCACCCCGGTGCCGAGGCGACGCGCCATGCCGGGCGCGCCCTTGGCTCCGAACAGGAGCACGAGCACGCCTGCAAGGATCAGGATCTCCCAGATGCCGAGGCCGAAGGGCACGCCGGGAATGTACCGACAGGGGCTGCAGTGCTCAGTGGTTGACGAACTCCTTCAGCAACACGATGCACGAGGCCGAACGACGCGTTGACGAGCACGACCGCGCAGGTCGCCGCGGCGCGAGAGCCCCTCCTTGCGCGCGAAGAGCAGGCCCCACCAGATCAGCGCCGCGACCCCGTAGCCGATCGCGAGCCAGTAGGCGGTCTGCGTGCGGATCAGCCCGATGCCCGCCGGCGAGGAGCGCGATCGTGGGAACGACGGCCGCCTGCAGCAGCGGCCATTCCTTCCGCGCGATCGGCCGCAGCCCACGGCGCGAGAACGGCTCGTTGCTGTCGAGCGACCACGCGAGCGCATGCGGCGTACACGTGCGCGAGCCAGAAGACGATGACCGTCACCTCGACGATCCCGAGCGATTGCCAGATCGCATCGCTCGAGTCCGCCGCCGCGACGACCGACGTGACGAGAATCGTCCCGTAGATCCCGCCGGCGAGGTTGTCGCCCTGGTCGAAGAGCCAGCGGCGGAGCCGCATCAGAGACTCGCGATCGGCTCTCCACCCGGCCGGTCTCGACGGCCGTCGCGCAGGGCCGCATAGTCGCGGTCGTTCTGCTCGGCGTAGGCCTCGCGAGAACGCGAGGATCGGCGCGGTCGAACACGTTGCCGCGGCCCAGGTAGCTCGCGATCGCGATGCGGTCGCCGGAGCGCGCGTGGGCGTGGGCGAGCGTCGCCGCGCAGAGCTGCCCGTAGACGCTCAGCGCCCGCGGGTCCATCGCCTCGACCACGAGCGAGCCCTTCCAGTCGCGCAGCTGGCGAACGTAGTAGTCGCGCGCGCTGCCGAAGACGCTCTCCGGCGACATGCAGCCAGCCGAGGAAGATGTCGCTCGAGGCCTGCATGATGCGCTGCCCGGCGACGACGCGCTCGCCCGCGTTGCGCGTACTCGCTCATGCCGACGAACTCCTCCATGACCGAGGCGCTGTGCCTCCTTGATCTGCAGGAAGAGCGGATCGTGCGCCGTCTCGGCCGAGGAGCAGCGCGATCCAGGCCGCGCGTGCCGACGCTGCCGACACCGACGACCTTGCGGGCCAGGTCGACGAGCCGGAACTGGTCGAGCAGGATCCGCCGCTCGTGCTGGAGCGTGAGGCTGTACTCGCGCAGGAGCCGCTCCAGCGTCCGCCTTGACGCGATCGCGCTCCTCGCTGTCCGGGAAGTCGTCGAGCCGGACGATCAGCGGCGGATCGGAGACGATGTGCCGCTCGCCGTCGACGTCGCGCGAGAGCTTCGAGAACGCCTGCACGCTGTCGCGCCTGAGCGCCTTGGCGACGGCCTTGTCGAGGCGCTTGCGCATCTTCCCGCCGACCTGCGAGCGGAGCTGCGGCATCAGCTTCTCGATCTCGAAGCGCGTGTACCAGACCTCGAGGTTGCGCATCGCGGCGAACTCGCGCCATCCGCGTGCGGTACGCCGCGACCGTCTCGAGGACGACGTGCTCCTGGTCCTCGCCGAGAAGCCGCTGTTGCGTGCGGCGATCAGCATGCTCACCGCGAGGCGCTTGACGTCCCACTCCCACGGGCCGGGCAGCGTCTCGTCGAAGTCGTTGATGTCGAAGACGAGCCGCCGCTCGGGCGAGGCGTAGAGGCCGAAGTTGGAGAGGTGCGCGTCGCCGCAGCACTGCACGAGGAAGCCCGGAGCGCGGCGTGGCGGCCAGGTCGGCCGCCATGATCAGCGCCGCGCCGCGGTAGAACGTGAACGGCGAGGCGAGCATCCGCCCGTAGCGGATGGGCACCAGCTCGGGGACGCGCGTGTCGGCCTGCCGCTCCAGCAGCTCGATCGGGTCGAGCCGGTGCGCCGCCGGCTCGAACACGGCGTGACTCGACCGCGGAACCTCTCGCCGCGCTGCCTTGCCCCGCGCGACCCGCTCCGCGACGCTCAGCTGCGGCAGGCCCGAGAAGTCGACCCGACGCCGGACCGGCCGATCCGCGTCACTCTCTCGCTCGCGACCGGTCTCCACTGCTGCCCGGCCTCGCCGCGTCCGGGCTTAGCCTCGCGCGATCTCGGCGACGATCTCGGCGGTCTCGGTCGGCGTCGTGCCGACCCGGATCCCCTTCGCCTCGAGCGCCGCCTTCTTCGCCTCGGCGGTGCCGGACGAGCCGGAGATGATCGCGCCGGCGTGGCCCATCGTCTTGCCGGGCGGGGCGGTGAAGCCCGCGATGTAGGCGACGACCGGCTTCGTCAGCTCGGCCTCGATGAAGGCAGCCGCCTTCTCCTCCTCGTCGCCGCCGATCTCCCCGACCATGACGACGTACTCGGTCTCGGGGTCGGCCTGGAACTTCGCGAGGATGTCGACGAACGACGAGCCGACGACCGGGTCGCCGCCGATGCCGACGATCGTCGAGTTGCCGAGCCCCATCTGCGTCAGCTCGTGGCCGATCTGGTAGGTCAGCGTGCCGGAGCGCGAGACGAGGCCGATGTTCCCGGCGGTGAAGATCTCGGCCGGGATGATCCCGACGTTCGCCTTGCCGGGCGAGAGGGCGCCGGGGCAGTTCGGGCCGATCAGCGTCACGCCGCGGCTGTGGACGTAGGTGTGGATCCGCAGCATGTCGTGCGCGGGCACGCCCTCGGTGATGCAGATCACCGTCTCGATGCCGGCATCGACCGCCTCGTAGACGGCGTCGGCGGCGAACGGTGCCGGCACGAAGATCATCGCCGTGTTCGCGCCCTGCTCGGTGACCGCCTCGGCGACGGTGTCGAAGACGGGAACGCCCTCGACGTCCTGGCCGCCCTTGCCGGGCGTCACGCCCGCGACGAGGTTCGTGCCGTAGGCGCGGTTGCGGAGGCCGTGGAAGCGCCCCTCGGAGCCCGTCAGGCCCTGGACGACGAGCCGCGTGTCGTTGTCGACGATGATCGCCATCAGGCAGCCCGCACCGCCCTGCAGCGCGATCCGGTCGAGGGTCACGACGTCTCGCCGTCGACGCGGTCGCCGAGCAGCTCGCGCACGCGCACCGCGTCGTCGCCGGCGCAGCCGCAGCGGTCGAGCCAGGGCTGCAGCTCGATCGGCTTCTCGAAGAAGCGCACCTCCTCGACCTCGAGCCCGGCCGCCTCGGCGAACGCGCGCCACTCGGCCTCGCTGTAGTTGCGCACGTGCGAGGGGTCGCGCAGCTTCTCGGCCTCCTCGACGTCGTCGCCCATGAAGCACGTTGTCGACGATCAGCACGGCGTCGGCCGCGACGCGCGCCATCTCGGCGACCGCCTGCTGCGACGTCGGCGTAGTGATGGGCGGCGACCCGGGTCGACGACGACGTCGAAGCTGCCGTCGGCGAACGGGAGGTCCTCGGCGCGGCAGACGACGTCGGGCTGCATCCCGGGCGCCGGGTCGCAGCGTGACGACCTCGATCCCCGCCTCGCGCAGCCGGCGGGCGACGTGGCCGCCGCCGGTCGCGACGTCGAGCGCCGTCCGCGCGCCCGCCGCCCACTCGACGAGCAGGTCGAGATCGGGCCCCTCGCGGTGGGCCTCGCTCGTGCGGTACTGCTCGGCCCGCTCGCTCCAGACGTCGGTCATGCGGCCAGCTCCACGGCGCGCTTGCGCCGCCTCGAGCATCGTCGGCGAGACGTGGAGGTTCGGCGGGAGCGGCCTCGGCGAGGATCCGCCGGCCCTCCTCGGCGTTCGTGCCGTCGAGGCGGACGACCATCGGCAGCTCGAGCCCCATCTCGTCGAGCGCCTGCAGGATCCCGCGCGCGACCTCGTCGCAGCGCGTGATCCCGCCGAAGATGTTGAAGAAGATCGCCTTCACCTGCGGATCGCTGCGTGATCACCGAGAGCGCGTCGACGACGCCCTGCGCGTCGCCGCCGCCGCCGAGGTCGCAGAAGTTCGCGGGCCGGCCGCCGGCGAAGGTGACGACGTCGACCGTCGACATCGTCAGCCCGGCGCCGTTGCCGCAGCACGCCGACCTCGCCGTCGAGCTTCACGTAGGTGACGTGCTTCGCGCGCGCGAGCGCCTCGAGCGGGTCGGCCGCGTCCTCGTCGCGCATCTCGGCGATCTCGGGATGCCGGTAGAGCGCGTTGTCGTCGACCGTGAACTTCGAGTCGAGCGCCTTGACGACGCCGTCGGGCGTCACGATCAGCGGGTTCACCTCGCAGAGCATCGCGTCGAACCGGACGAACGCGTCGTAGAGCTGGCCGATGATCTTCGCGATCTGCTTCTGCTCCGACGGGTCCGTCGACCCCGGCGCCGTAGACGAGCCGGCGCGCCTGCCACGGGTGGAAGCCCTCGAGCGGGTCGACGTGGAGCCGGACGAGCGCGTCCGGGTTCTCCTCGGCGACCTGCTCGATCTCGACGCCGCCCTGCGTCGTGAACATGAAGAGCGGCTGCTTGACGCCACGGTCGAACGTCAGCGAGAGGTAGTACTCCTTCGCGATGTCCGACGCCTGCTCGATCCAGAGCCGCTTGACGACGTGGCCCTTGATGTCGAGCCCGATGATGTTCTTCGCGTGCTCCTCGGCCTCGTGCGCGTTCGCGGCGAGCTTGACGCCGCCGGCCTTGCCGCGACCGCCGGTCAGCACCTGGGCCTTGACGACGACCGGGCCGCCGAGCACCTCGGCCGCCTGACGGGCCTCGCCCGGCGTCGTCGCGAGCCGCCCCTCGCCGACCGGGATCCCGACGCGCCGGAACAGCTCCTTGCCCTGGTACTCGTAGAGATCCATCGGCCCACGAGCCTACCTGCGCGATTGTGCGAGCATCCTCACCATGCGTCGCGCCTCCTCGTCGCTCTCGCTCGTCGCCGTCGCGGTCGCCGGCTGCGGGCTCGCGCAACACCGCGGTCATCCGTGCCCGCAACCGTCAAGGCGCCGCCGCAGACGGCGCGGCTCGGCTGGATGGAGCCGTACCCGGCCGAGCAGCCCGCGCTCGTCTTCGGCGTCTCGTCGTTCACGGTGACGCGGGACGGGCTGGACGGCCGAGATCTCGGTCGAGAACACGTCGAAGGTCGCGCTGGGAGGTCGGCGATCCCCGCTACGCGGCCGCGCGCGCGTTCGGCGTGCTGCTCTTCCCGAACGACGATCTCGACGAGCTCGAGCGTCGCAACCGCGCCGGCGACGCTCCCGGCGATCCGGCATGCGACGAGCTTCACGGCCGGCGCTTCCCGTCGTGCTGCGGCCGGGAAGACCTGGACGGGACGATCTCGGCTCCGGGCGCGCTCGCCGGCGGCCTCTGGGTGCGGCTCTCGTTCGGGCCCTTCGCGAGCGTCGGCACCCGCCGGAGGTGCCACGTCGCCGGTCGTGTGGTTCACGGACCACGCGTATCGCCTCGAGAGGTCGAGGCCGAGCCGGCCTAGCGGCCCTCGCGGCGGTCCTTCGAGAGCCGGCGCCGTCGCCGTGCCTGATCGGCGCGGTCGACTCACGCGTGCCGAGGCACGAGCGTCGAGAAGCGATGTGCGCGGTGGAGCTCCTCGCCCGCCTCGATCGCCGAGCGATGGGCGAACGCCCCGGTCGAGCCCGGCCGCCGCCTGATCCGACGGGACGGGTACGCTCGGCAGATGGACGCGATCGTCGTCGACGGGCTCGAGAAGACGTACGGAAAGGACACCGGGCCCTCGACGGGATCCGCTTCGCCGTCCCCGAGGGCGAGGTCTTCGGCCTGCTCGGGCCGAACGGGGCCGGCAAGTCGACGACCGTCCGCATCCTCGCGACGCTGACGCAGGCCGACGCGGGCCGCGCGACCGTCGCGGGCCACGACGTCGCCTCCGAGGCCGGCGCCGTGCGGCGTGCGATCGGCTACGTCCCGCAGGCGTCGGGCGTCGACCGCGAGGCGACCGGGCGCGAGAACCTCGTGCTCCAGGGCCGCCTGCAGGGCATGCGCGGCGCCGATCTCGAGCGGCGCTCGGCCGACCTGCTCGAGACGTTCGGGCTCGCCGACAAGGCGAACGCGCTCGTCAAGACCTACTCCGGCGGCATGAAGCGGCGGCTCGACGTCGCCATGGGCCTCGTCCACCGCCCGCACGTCCTGTTCCTCGACGAGCCCACGACCGGCCTCGACCCGGAGGCGCGCGCTGCGATGTGGGAGGAGCTCGAGCGCCTCGCCGCCGCCGAGCGCCTGACGATCCTGCTCACGACGCACTACCTCGAGGAGGCCGACCGGCTTGCGCGCCGCGTCGCGATCGTGTCGCGCGGCCAGGTCGTCGTCGAAGGCACGCCCGAGGAGCTCAAGCGCGAGCTGCGCGGCGACGCCGTCACCGTCGAGCTCGACGGCGCCGACACCGACCGGGCGGCGGAGCTCGCGCGCGGTCTCGCGGGCGTCCACGAGGTGACGCCGGACGGGCGCCGGCTCCACCTTCGGGTCGACCAGGGCGCGCAGGCCGTGCCGGTGATCCTCGCCGCGCTCGACGCGGCCGGCGCCGGCGTGCACGCGGTCACCGTCTCGCGGCCGTCGCTCGACGACGTCTACCTCCACCACACGGGGCGCGACTTCCGCGCCGACGACGAGGACGGCACGTGAAGGTCGTCTCGCAGACCCTCTACCTCTGCGGCCGCGTCCTCCGGAACCTCTCGCGGCAGCCGATCTGGATCGTCGTGATGGTCGTGCAGCCGATGTTCTGGCTGCTGCTCTACAGCCAGCTCTTCCGCCGGATCACCGAGCTGCCCGGGTTCGGGACGACCTCCTACATCGACTACCTGACCCCCGGCGTCGCGGTGATGACGGCGTTCTTCTCCGGCTCGTGGGCCGGGATGGGGATGATCGAGGATCTCGACCGCGGCGTCCTCGAGCGGTTCCTCGCGACCCCCGCGAGCCGCGGCGCGATCGTCTTCGGCCGCATCCTCGAGTCGTCGATCGTCGCGACGCTGCAGGCGTTGCTGATCCTGCTCACGGGCCTCCTCCTCGGCGCGACGAACGGCGGCCCGTGGGCTGGCTCGTGATCCTGCTCGCCGCGTTCCTCACCGCTGCCGGCTTCGCCGGGCTCTCGCACGGCATCGCGCTGCGCACCCGGCAGGAGGCGTCGATGATCGCCGTCGCCCAGTTCATCGGCCTGCCGCTGCTCTTCTTCTCCTCGCTCCTGATCGCGCGCACGCTGATCCCGTCGCTGGATGCAGAACGCTCTCGCTCCTGAACCCGGTCGAGTGGGCCGTCCGGGCCGCGCGGGGCGAGGCGCTCCCCGGCACCGACTGGGGCGAGATGGGCACGTTCCTGCTCCTGCTCGGCGGCGTTCGTCGCGCTGACGACGACGTTCGCGACGTCGAGCTTCCGCTCCTACCAGCGGACGCTCTGACGCCGCTGATCCTCGCTCTCGGCGATCGCGACCCCGGCTACCTGACCCATCGCGAGGTCGACGCCGCGCTCGCGCTCTTCCCGGCCGAGGCGGCGCCGCGCTGGGTCGCGACCGACGCGCCGGCGGCGCGGGAGCTCGGCGGGGCGTCCGGCGTCTGGCTCCTGCCCGGCACGCCGTACCGTGACGCCGATGCGGCGTTCGCCGCGATCCGCCACTGCCTCGCCACGGGGCTCCCGTTCCTCGGCACGTGCGGCGGGTTCCAGCACGCGCTCGTGGAGCTCGCGCGCAGCCGGGCGGGAATCGTCGACGCCGCGCACGAGGAGAGCGACCCCGACGCCGGCCGCGCCGGTCGTCCGCCGCCTCGCCTGCAGCCTCTACGGCGAGGTGCGGACCGTCACGCCGAGGCCGGGCACCCGCTTCGCCGCGATCTGCGGCGCCGAGCCGTTCGACGGCTTCCACTACTGCGGCTACGGGCTCGACCCCGCCGTACGTCGAGCCGCTCGAGCGCGCCGGCGTCGTCGTCGGCGCGACCGCCCCGGATGCGGGCGTCGAGGCGATCGAGCTCCCCGAGCATCCGTTCTTCCTCGCGACCGCGTTCCAGCCGCAGGTCGGGAGCCGGCGCCGAGCCGGACGAGCTCGTGCTCCGCTGCTCGAGGCCTTCGTCGCGGCGCCGCTCGCGGCAGCCGTGTAACGGCGCTCGAGCCACTAGAGCGGCTGAGCGGTGGGGCGAACGAGGATCTCGTTCACATCGACGTGCGGCGGCTGCGACAGCGCGAACAGGACGGCGCGGGCCACGTCGCCGGGCTCGAGCGGCGCCTCGAGCGGCACCGTGGCGAAGAACGGCGTATCGACCATCCCGGGCGCGATCACGGTGACGCGGACGCCGGTGCCGTCGAGCTCCAGCCGGGCCGACTCTCCCATCGCGTGCACCGCGTGCTTGGTCGCGGAGTAGAGCGACCCGGGGATCGGGCGACGGCCGGCGACCGAGCCCGTCAGGAGCAGGTGCCCCTTCGACTCCTTCAGCGCGGGCAGCGCCGCCCGGATCGTCAGCGCCGCGCCGTAGACGTTCGTGAGCACCATCTCGCGCCAGTGCTCGACGGTGTCCGCGAGGAAGCTCCGCTCGGCCGCCGAAGCCCGCGTTCGCCCACGCGGCGTCGATCCGGCCGAAGTGCTCGAGCGCGACGGTGACGGCCGCCTGCTGGTCGGCCCACTCGGTCACGTCGCATTCGACCGCGACCGCGTGGTCGGGACCGCCGAGCTCCTCGGCGAGCGCGTCGAGCCTGTCGATCGAGCGCGCCGCGAGCACGAGGCGCCACCCTCGGCGGCGAGCAGCCGGGCGGTCGCGGCGCCGATGCCGGACGAGGCGCCGGTGATCAGGACGACGGGCGCCGCTCGCTCATGCCGCCGACTCTAGCGACGCCGCCCAGCCGACGTCGGCTCGGGAGCGGCGCCGCAGCTCGCCGGGAACGCGCGGGCCCGGCCGCTCCTCGACGCGAGCCGCGAGCTCGCCGTCGGGAGTCGAGAACGTCACGCGGTCGCCCTCGTGGGAGACGAGCCGCAGGTCGGCGATGCCGTCGCAGCCCGTCGCCGAGCGCACGGCATCTCGGCCGCCTGCACGGGCGGCGCGTAGATCGTCCGGCCGCGGTAGAGGTCGAGCGGGATCCGGCCGCGTCGCGAGCAGCTCGACCACCTCAGCCGCCCGTCGACGGGAATCCGCCCGAGCTGGACCCCGTGCGGGAGCACGAGCACGTTCGGCGCGAATCGGTGCCCACCGAGGTGCGACGACTGCCAGAGCCGCTCCGGCGCGACGTGCGGCTGCCAGCGCGTCGAAGAGCGGCGGGCCGAGGCGGGCGCAGCACGCGTCGCGGCGGCCGTGGGCGCAGACGAGGACGACCGGGCCGCGACACGGGATCGCCGGCTCGAGATCGGCTCCGGGGAGCTCGCTCGAGCGAGCCGAGCTCCTGGCGGACCGCCGTCCCTCCGCTCTCCGCGACCTCGCCCGGATCAGCGTCACGCCGCTGCGGCGGTCGGGCCGGCGGATCAGGATCACCTTCCCGGGAAACGCGTCCAGGGCGTCGCGCACGGGCGGCGAGAGCCCGCTGTCGGCGACCGCGTCCCTTCCCCACGCCCCTCGCACCTCGACGAGGAGCCAGCTCGTCGCCCTGCGTCGCGGTCCCCGCGAGCGGCTCGCCCGCCGCGAGCGACGAGCCGGAGCACGTGCGGGCTCGCGCTCATGCCGGCAGCCTGTCCGCGAGCAGCCGGGCGAGCGCCGGGTCGATCCCGAGCTCGGCCGCGAACGCCCGGTACTCGGCGAGCGCCTTCGCCGTGTCGCGGCCGGGGCGCGCGACGGCGCGCAGCAGGACGTTCTTCGGCGTGTGCTCCAGCTCGACGAACTCGAGCACCTGCACGTCGTAGCCGACCGCGCCGAGCAGCTGGGCGCGGGCGGCATCCGTCACCTCGGCGGCGAAGCGCTCCCGCAGCGTGCCGTGCCGGAGCAGGGGCCCGAGCGCGGCGCTCTCGAGCTGGGGCAGCAGCTCGTGCTGGCAGCAGGGCACGGCGAGGATCACCGGCGCGCCGGCCCGGACGGCGCGGTCGAGCGCGTCGTCGGTGGCGGTGTCGCAGGCGTGCAGGCTGACGACGAGGTCGACGCCCGCGAGCGCCTCGTACCCGGCGATGTCGCCCACCTCGAAGCGCAGGCCGTCGGCGCCGAGCCGTCGCGCCAGCGCCTCGCAGTGGTCGACGACGTCGGCCTTGAGGTCGAGCCCGACGATCTCGACCTCGCGACCGTGGACGCCGTGAGGAGATGGTGGAGCGCGAAGGTCAGGTACGACTTGCCGGAGCCGAAGTCGACGATCCGCAGCGGCCCCGCGGGAAGCGACGGGAGGACGTCCTCGACGAGCTCGAGAAACCGGTTCACCTGCCGGAACTTGTCGTAGCGCTGCGCGCGCACCTTGCCCTCGGCGCGTCATCACGCCGAGCTCGACGAGGAACGGCACCGGCACGCCCTCGGGCAGGAGGCGGCGCTTGACGCGGTCGTGCGCGAGCGTCGCCGTCGGCCGGCTCGGCGGCCGGCGGAGGATCGCTGGCCTCCTTCCCGGCGGCGAGCACCTGCCAGTCCGCATCGCGTCGCCTGCAGCAGGCCCTGGCGGAACTCGGCCTCGAGCAGCTGCGACGAGCCGCTCGACCGCCGCCTCCGGGGTGAGGTTCTCGTCGCGTCGAGCGCGTGGCCTGATGCGCCGTGAAGCGATAGCGCAGCGCGCCGCCGATCGTCACCGGCGCCACCGTCACGCGCGACGGCCGGGAGGGATCGCTCCGCCGCGGCCGGCTCAGGCTGGCGCCCGTGAGCGTCGCCTCGCCGACGAGCCGGCGCACGAGCGCCCCGACGTCCGTGTCGGCGGCGCGTCATCCGGCGGCTGCGACGACGCAGATCAGCTGGCCGTTCGTGATGCCCTGCCCCGACGCGACGCCGAGCTCGGTGACGACGCCGTCGCGCGGCGCGGCGATCTCGTTCTCCATCTTCATCGCCTCGATCACGCAGATCACCTGGCCCGCCGTCGACCGGATCGCCGTCCGCGACGAGCGACCTTGAGGACGGTGCCCTGCATCGGGCTGGCCACGGCGCCGGAGCCGCTCCGCGCCGCCGGCCGCGCTGCGCTCCCGGCGGCGCCGCCCGAGCGCCGCCCACGGCGGCTCGGTCGTGTGGAGGCGCACGTCGAAGGAGCGGCCGTCGACCTCGACCGCGACGACCCGCTCGCGCGTCTGCGCGCCGTCCGCCCCGCTCGCTACGTTGTTGTCCGATGAGAGAACGACTCCGTCATCTCCTCCGCGCGTTGCGCCAGCTCCTCGGACTCGACGAGCCCGTGGCAGGTGCCGCCGTCGATGAAGCACGGCTCGGTGAGAAGCGCCGCGTGGAAGCCGAGCAGCGTCGGCGGGCCCTCGATCCGGAACTCGGCGAGCGCCCGCAGCATCCGCCGCCGCGCGGTCTCGCGATTCGTGTCGTGGACGATCAGCTTCGCGATCATCGGGTCGTAGAGCCCCGAGATCTCGTCGCCCGCCCGGACGCCGGAGTCGACGCGCACGCCCGGGCCCGAAGGCTCCTCGTACGCCGTGATCACGCCCGGGGCCGGCAGGAATCCCTTGCCGACGTCCTCGGCGTTGATCCGGCACTCGATCGCGTGCCCGCGGAGGATCACGTCCTCCTGCCGCACGCGAGAGCGGCTCGCCCTGCGCGATCAGGATCTGCTCGCGGACGAGATCGAGGCCGGTGACGAGCTCCGTGACCGTGTGCTCGACCTGGATCCGTGTGTTCATCTCCATGAAGAAGTACTCGCCGTCCGCGGTGAGCAGCCCCTCGATCGTGCCGGCCGAGCGGTAGCCCGGCGGCCCGCGCGGCATTGACGGCGATCTCGCCGATCCTCGCGCGCAGCTCGGCATCGACGGCGGGCGACGGCGTCTCCTCGACGAGCTTCTGGTGCCGCCGCTGGATCGTGCAGTCGCGCTCGCCGAGGAAGAGCACGGTGCCGTGCGCGTCGGCGAGGATCTGCGCCTCGACGTGCCGCGGGTTCTCGAGGTAGCGCTCGACGTAGACGGTGTCGTCGGCGAAGTACTTGAGACCCTGCCGCTGCGCCGCCTCGAACGCCCGCGCGGCCTCGGCCGGCGTCGGAGACGAGCTCCATCCCCTTGCCGCCGCCGCCCGCGGCGGCCTTGATGATCAGCGGGTAGCCGATCTCCTCGCCGAGCTCGACGACCTCCTCCACCGTCCGCACCGGGTCGGTGGCGCCGGGGATGATCGGAACGCCTGCAGCCCGCATCGCGGCACGCGCCTCCGTCTTCGAGCCCATCAGCTCGATCGCGGCCGGCGGCGGGCCGATCCACGTCAGCCCGGCGTCCTCGACGGCGCGCGCGAACGACGCGTTCTCGGCCAGGAAGCCGTACCCGGGGTGGATCGCCTCGGCGCCGGCCCGGAGCGCGGTCTCGACGATGACGTCGCCGCGCAGGTAGCTCTCGTCCGCCGGCCCCGGCCCGATCCGGTACGCCTCGTCGGCGACCCGCGTGTGCAGCCGCCCCGGTCGGCGTCGGAGTACACGGCGACGGCCCCGATCCCGAGCTCGCGGAGCGTCCGGAAGATCCTGACGGCGATCTCGCCACGGTTCGCGACGAGGACTTTGGTGAAGGTGGGCCATGCGCTCCGCGTATTCTCCCCCAAGGATGACCGTCCCCGATCAGTTGACGCTCGCGCGGGCCCTGGCGGTTCCCATCGTCGTCGTGCTGTTCGCGTGGGACTTTCCCGATCACGCCTACTGGGCGACCGCCGTCTTCGTCGTCGCGATGGCCACCGATCAGGTCGACGGCTGGCTCGCCCGCCGCTGGAACCAGACCTCGGCCTTCGGGTCGCTGCTCGACCCGATCGCCGACAAGGTGCTCGTGATGGCGGCGCTCGTGATGCTGATCGCCGAGGGCGTCGCGCCCGCCTGGATGGTGGCAGCGATCGTCGCGCGCGAGTTCCTCGTCTCCGGGCTCCGCCTCGCGGCGATCGAGAAGGGCGTCGTGATCGCGGCTCGCGACCTCGGAAAGCTGAAGACGTGGGCGCAAGCGGTGCTCGGTGCCCTTCGCCACTTGGTTCAGTTCGTGTTGGCGAGGCGCTTCACGCCGCCGACAGGCTCGGGCTCTGAATGACGCGCGGGGTGACGGTATGACAGCTCCAACATGGATCGCGTTCCTCCTTCTTCGTCCTCGGCTGGATCGTGCCGCCTGGTGGCGCCCAGACCGCCTCGAGGTTCCCGGCGTCGTGACCGACGAGACGGGCGGCCTCATCGTGGGGCGGCGGTCACGCTGAAGGACGAGCGCGGGGTGAAGACCACGGCCACGACCGACCAGGAAGGCCGCTACCAGGTGGTGCACGCGGACTCTGGCAAGTTGACGCTGACCGTCGAAGGCGGGGTTCGCGCCTCGAGCCGCACGCTGACGGTGACCGACGCGGGCAATACGACGCTCGACGTCAAGCTGCGCGTCGCGATCAACGAGCGTATCGAGGTTCGAAGCGGGCTGGTCGGCGTGTCGCTCGACTCGGACAGAATCTTTCCGGGATCAGGCTGTCGGGCAAAGCGCTGGACGCGCTGCCAGACGATCCGGAGTCCCTGCTGCAAGCGCTTCGGCTGCTCGCGGCGACGACCGGTACGCGCCCGGACCTGGTGACGTTCTACGTCGATGGCCTGCCGCTGACGCAGCGGCTGCCGCCCAAGGACGCATCCAGAGCGTGCGGATCAACGCGAATCCGTTTTCCGCCGAGTTCGCCGAGCCGGGAGCCAGCCGGGTCGAGATCCTGACCAAGCCGGCGTCCGGAGCACTACAGCGGCAACGGGCGGGTCGATTTCAACGATTCGCGGTTGAACGGCCGCAATCCCTTCCAACCAAACCGCGCGAATTACCAGAGCCGCACCTTCGAGGGCTACATCGGCGGACCGATCGTGCGCAACCGCTGGGGCTTGCTCGCCTATGCCGGCCGCTGGGAACAGGACGACAACGTGGTGGTGAACGCGACGCCGATCGATCCGCTCACCCTGGAGCCGGAATCGCTGCGCCTCAACGTCGGCGCTCCCACCCGCACCACCTCGTACTCGTTCAAGACCAACGTGCAGGTGACGCAGAACCACACGGCGGCGGTCGAGTTCGGACAGCTCGAGCAAGACCCGCCACAACGCAGGCCTGCAAAGCGGCTTCGATCTGCCCGAACGGGCCTACACAGGGGACTCACGGGAACGAGACCACGACCTTCTGGCTCACCTCGGCGTTCCCGAGGGTCCTTGAACGAGCTGCGCGCGCGCGTGCTCGCGCAACTCACCTCGTCGATCAGGCGGTGACGAGCGACGCCGGCGATCCTGGTGCTCGAGGCGTTCAATGCCGGCGGCAATCAGGACGCCCTGTTCAGGGAAAGACACGACGAGACACGACGCATGTGGCGAATGTGACCACATTCGCCGGCGCGGCCCACTCGATTCGCGTCGGCGCGGACAGGCCGACTTCGTCCGCCTGGCGCAGATCGATCGCGCGAACTTCAACGGCACGTTCATTTTCGGCAGCGACGTGGTTCGCGATCGAGTTCGGCAACCCCCTCCCGTCTCGCCGGCGATCGGCCGTGATCTCCGGTCTCGACCTGTACCGCCTGGTGCTGGCCGGCATGCCGGGCTACCGCCCGTCGCAGTTCTCAATGGTCAAGCGGCGACCCGGCGGTGGCCGCTCCCGATCGTCGAGGGCGCCTGGTTCGCGCAGGACGATTGGCGGGTGGCGCCGCGGCTGACGATCTCCTACGGCGTGCGCCACGAGATTCAGCAGTATGATGGCCCTGCGCGACGCCGGTTGCGCCGCGGGCGGGGCTGGCCTGGGCTCCCTCAGCCGGACGGCAACTCGGCGGTGCGGGCCGGCGTCGGCGTCTTCTACACGCCGATTCCTCACCGGCTCTTCTCCGACACGCTGCGGCTGGACGGCCGCCACGGCCAGCAGCTCGTCGTCGATCGCCCGGGATTCTTCCCGCGCGGTGCCGGACCCCCTTCCCGACGTCACAGGACGTCACCGCGACCATTCGATCGCAGTCGCCGGATTTGACCCTTCCGACGATGCTCGTCTCAACCGTCAGCTACGATTGCCGGCTGGTCGGGAGCCCTGTTCGGCTCGATCGGCTACACCTGGCGGCGCGGCACGGACCTGCTGCGCACCCGCAATGTCGGGCGTTCGCCGGAGGCCGGCACTCACCGTTCCGAACGCCCTGGACCTGCAGTTCGAGTCGACGGGCCGGTCAACCGCTCACGAAGTCAACGCCACCGTCGAGCGGCACGCCTCGGCCCGGAGGTGACGCTGTTCGGCAGCTACGGGTTCACGCACGCGATGCAGGACACCGACGATCTCTACAGCGTCCCGGCCGACTCAGCCAATCTCGCGGCCGAGTGGGGCGCTGCAGCCCGTGCCGGCGCATCGCGTGTCGGTTGGCGGGTCGATTCCGTCTGCCGGACGAGTTTTACGGCATCCACCCGTTCGTCACCTGCACGTCGCCGCTGCCGTTCAACATCACATCCGGGACGACACCAACCTCGATTCGGTGTTCACCGACCGGCCGTCGTTCGCCCAGGCCGGGCAGGCCGGTGCGGTCGTGACACCGTTCGGCGTCTTCAATCCCAACCCGCGACCGGGCGAGACGGTCATCCCGCGGAACTTCGGCACCGGACCGACGAACCTCGCTTTCGATGTCACGGCGACCAAGACGTTCGTCGCCTACAACGGACTGGCCGCCTCGTCTCGGCGGCTGACGATCCAGCCGGATGACCCTGCCGGCGCCGGTTCAGTTGCGTATTGCTCAGGTCGACACCGACCTGTTTCGCAACGTTCTCGAAGACGGG
>CAWHXK010000011.1:0-33978 GCA_963833255.1 uncultured Actinomycetes bacterium | reverse complement strand
ACGCATCGTAGCCCAGCCGCCGGAGGCTGTGTCAGCGCCCTTACGGAGCCTTAACGCGTTCGGGCGCGGCCGCGAAAGCGGCTACGGATCAGCGATTCCGCGCGGCCGACGACGGCCCTCGCAGAGGAGTTAGTTGCGGTTGTCGCGCGCTCTTACTGAGTGCGGCGACTTGCCCGGCGCAGCACGAGCCCGGCGACGAGCAGCAGCACTGCGACGCCGACGATCAGCGCGAGGCTCTGCCCAGTGAACGGAAGCGCGCCCGACTGAGCGTCGACAGCGCCTGCGACCTGGTTCGAAACGTTCGCCGCACCGTCGTAGCCGGCCTGCGCAGGACTATTCGAAGCGGCCACGGCCGACGACACCCATGTGAGGGTCCCAACCAAGCACGAGCCGCCAATCAGTGCTCTAACCATCCCACTTCCCCCTCGCCCTACATTGCTGATTGATCTTGCCGTAGTTCTGCCGCGTTTTGGGATCCGCATAAACGTCCTGCGCGCGTGAACATCCCAAAGGATACTGAAAAGTCCGGTCAGTTCAAATAGGGGGCTAGCGAACGGGTAGGGAGCGCAGGAGGGCCCGGTCGATGACTGCCGGGTCGATTCGCTCCCGCCGCAGGGCTTTCTGGAGCGCAAATCGGATCACCGGCTCCCGGGGGTCGAGCGCCCGCGCCCGCCGCAGTTCCGCAATGGCCTCGTCGAATCGCCCGTTCTGGCTCACCACCACGCCGAGCTCGAGGTGGGCGTACCAGTTGGAGGGGTTTCGCTCGACGGCGCGCCGAAATGACCGCTCCATCACCGGCCAGTCCCGCACCCGGGCGGCGATCGTCCCGGAGGTGACGTCCGCCGTGTCGCTCAGGGGATTCACGCGCCGAGCTTCCGCGAGCAGGTCGAACGCTTTCGCCGGGTTGCCTCGCCAGGAGGACAGTGCCGAGTCCACGCGTGCCTGCGCCCACCAGGGGAGGAGCAGGCTGAGAGCTGCGAGGGCGGCGGCGACCGAGACCAACGCCGACAGACCGACGCCCACGCGGCGGCCGCGAGGCCGTCGATCGGACCGCGGAGTCGTGTTGAGGCCCACGGCGAGACCGAGTGCCGCGATTCCGGCCCCTCCCAGGCTCGGGAACTCCCAGAGCCAATCCCCGGACCCGTGCAGTAACCAGTAGGCGGTCGCACCCAGAGCTCCAGCCGAGACTCCACGGACGAGCGGATCGGCGCGCCGCAGCGCAGCGATCCCCGCGACGACCAGGAACGAGGCGAAGAGCAGCACCCCGACGAGACCGGTGCCTGTCAACAACCCCATTTCGAGGCTGTGCGGATAGCGCGGCTGCTCGCGGCTGCGGCCGAGCTTCAGGTAGTCCACTGCAAAGTTGTCGACGCCGACGCCCTGGATCGGGTGGTCGCGAAAGACCAGCGTCGAGACCCGCCAGAAGTCGTAACGGTTGCTGCCGAGCCCCGTGAAGTGCGACGAGTGGCCCTGCGGCTCGTGCGGAGACTTGAAACCCCGCCACGCCTTCTCGGCCTCCCGCACCGGATGCGCAGTCGCGACCGCAACGACGCCTGACACGAGCACGACCGCACCGACGAGCGCGGCGAACCCGAGACTCAGCCGTCGCGCGGTCCCGGGACTGATGACCAATCGGCGGTCGACGAGGGCGTACGCGAACCCGACGACGACGAGCGCGATCGCCGAGACGACGATCCCATTTCGTGCCGACACGGTTGCATCCCGAAGGGCTTCCCCGCCGTGCGCCCGATAGACGCCGAACAGCCGGTCGTTGATCAACGCGCCGGAGAGCAGGACGATCGTCAGCGGTACGAGTGCGCGGAGGCGATTCGGCGCCAGCGCCAGATACACGACGATCGCGAGCGGGAACGCGAACAGCGTGCCGCGGCTCTCGGGGACGAAACCGAGCTCGACGAGGAACCCGGCGGTTCCCAGGCACACGGCCCGAAGCACGGGATGCTGTTCGCGACGGCTCGCGATCGCGAGCATGGGCCACACGGGCATGAGGAAGAAGGCGGCAGTCCCGTTCGCATAGCCGAACGGCTCCGCCAGGCGCGTGCCGATGAACGAGGCGGCCGGATGGGCCGAATGGATGACGCTCTGCAGGGTGATCGACCCGACCAGCACCGCCCCGAGCCCCCAGAAGAGCAGGATCGTGACAGCCCGCTGCACCGTCCACATCGGCCTCGTGAAGATCACGAAGACGATGAAGTAGAGAAGCGTCCGGTTCGCGCCGTCCCAGGCATCCCCCTTCACCCCGGCCCAGGCGACGGACAGGAAGGTCCAGAGCGTGAAGGCTCCGAAGAGCCCGACGGCAGAGGCGTTAGCCGTCCCCCATTCCGGCCGAAGCCGCGGGACGCCGCCGATAAGCACAAGCGCGACTCCGAGCAGAAGCAATGCACCGGGCAGCCACGCAGTGACGGAATAGCCCCCGTCGTGATCTCCCCAGTAGAGGAAGACGGTGAAGGCCACCAGGCCGGGGGAAGCGATGAGCAGCATCCGCGCGCTCCCGCCTGCGGCCGGCAGACGGCCCGGAGCCCTCGAAGCCCCAGTCGTGGCCCTCACACCCCCCGCCGCGCAGCGCCACCCAGGTGCAGTTTTCGTCGCAGTTTTGGCCTTGCCCCCTCCGGATACAACCTTGACTCAACACTTTGGCCAGATTTGCTCTTGCTCTCTCGGCGAACTGCACGCACAATGGGAGGGATAGTCGCTCATCCATTCGATGGGCGCGGGGGGAAAATGTTGGGGGGATTGCCCCAGCGGAGATTTCGGGGAAACGGAGTTGGGGGATGACGGGACAATCTGCGGCAGTGACAGCAACCCTCCGGGGTAGCGTCAGATGATCGTCCACGAAACCGTCGTGGAGCCCGTTGCGGGAACGTCTGAAGTACACGTTCCAATGGCGGTCGGAGGACTTGCCGAACCGCGGCGAGTATCGGCGTGGCTGTCGTCAGTTGCCCAGGCCGGGCTCATTCTCCTTGCGACCTATCTCTTCCTGATCTCCGATGGCCGCTCGGTCGGAACAGCGGTCGGCGTTGCCTTCGTCCTCGCCGGCATCTGGATCGGTGCCTTGACGGTGACGAGAAGCGCCGCAAGCCAGCACGCGTTCGCCCTCGGCGAGGGGAGTGCCCTGGTGATCGGCACCGGTGCGGGCCTCATCGCCGCGTCGGCCGCAGGCCTGTGGGTGCCGGAGCTACGCCTCCGGCCGGTGCCACTCGCCTGCGTTGCGATCTCCGTGTTGGCGCTGACCGCCGCCTGGAACACATTCCTCGACCGCCGCGACGTCGTACCCCGGCGACTCCTGATCGTGGGTGCCGGCCGCGGGACGGTGGATCTGATCGAGACGCTCGTGCAGGACCCGAAGTCGCCCTTCGCGGCTATTGCCGTCATCGACGACGAACATGCAGAAGAGACGCTTGCGGGGGTGCCCATGAAAGGGCGTCTCAAAGACCTGCGACGCGTGGTGCTCGGTGAGCGGCCCGATCTTGTCGTCCTGGCAATTGATCGCAAGCGCCCCGAGGTCTTCAGAGACTTGCTCGACGTGGCGGGCTCCGGCTTCCAGGTCGTCGGCTTGCCCGAGTTTTACGAGCACGCTTTCGGGCGAGTTCCCGTGCGACATGTGACTGCTGCCTGGTTCATGAGCGTTCTGCACCTCTACCAGCGCCCGTACACGCGGTTCGCCAAGCGTTCTTTCGACGTCATCGTCGCGAGCGCGGCGCTTTTCCTCGTGGCGCCGGTCCTGCTCGTGCTGACGCTGCTGGTCCGGCACACCGGACGAAACGTGATCTTCAGGCAGAAGCGCCTCGGTGAAGGCGGCCGGCACTTCACGATGCTCAAGTTCCGCACGATGATCGAAGGCGCGGAAGAGCCCGGCTCGCCGCTCTGGGCCGAGGAGCGTGACCCGAGGGTCACACCGATCGGACGGTTCCTCCGCCGGACCCGGCTCGACGAGCTGCCGCAGCTCTGGAACGTGCTCCGAGGCGACATGGCCATCGTCGGTCCGCGTCCTGAGCGACCGGAGTTTCTCGCCTTGCTCGAGCGCGAGGTTCCCTACTGGTCGAGACGGCACCTGCTCAAGCCGGGCATCACAGGATGGGCTCAGGTGCGCAACGGCTACGCGGCCGACTGCAGCGGCACGGAAGAGAAGCTTTCCTATGACCTCTGGTACCTGCGCCACCGCAGCCTCATCGTCGACCTGGTCATCTGCGTCAAGACGATCCCGAGGCTCATCACCGGCTGGGGCGCGCGGTAGGAGCTTCACCGGCCGGCGAGCGTGATTTGCCGGCCGATCAAGCGCAATCCGAAGTGGGCGAGCACGTCAAGCCCCGCGTCGTAATCCTCGTGACTCTCGCGGAGGTCGGGGGCGCACAGACGTACGTCGCCCTGCTCACGGAAGCACTACGTGATCGCTTCGACGTCGTCGTCGCCGCGTGGGGCCCCGGGCCAATGATTGCGGCCGTGCGTCGAGCGGGCGCGCGGTTCGTTCCGCTTCGACACGTGCAGCGCGAATTGCATCCTGTGCGCGATGTGCTCGGGCTATTCGAGCTCGTGCAACTGTTGCGCCGCGAGCGGCCGCAGATCATGCACGCGAACAGTTCCAAGGCGGGGATCCTCGGACGCATCGCGGCGGCGATCGCAGGCGTGCCGGTGCGGATCTTCACCGTGCACGGTTGGGCGTACCACGCGCATACGGGCACCGCCGCAAAGATCTACCTCTGGGCCGAGCGGCTCGTTGCGCCGCTGACGACCTTGACGATCTGCGTGGCAGAGCGCGAGCGCACGAGCGGGATCGCCGCGCGCACATGTCGCGCAGAGCGCACCGTCGTCCAGCACAACGCGGTTCCATTACCGCCCGCAGCCGAACGCTCGCGACGAACACCGCCGGTTGTCCTCAGCATCGGCCGGCTGAAGGCTCCGAAAGACTTCTCGACCCTGCTGCAGGCACTTGCACAACTCGAGCCCGGGAGCTTCCGCGCCCGCATCGTCGGCGACGGGCCGGAGCGCGAACGCCTCGAGCAGGAGGCACAGAACCTCGGGCTCACCGGCTCGTTGGAATTCCTAGGCGAGCGCTACGACGTTCCAGCATTGATCGCCGACGCCGACGTGTTCGTCCTCTCGAGCCGCGCCGAGGGCCTGCCCATGTCAATGCTCGAGGCGATGGCGGCAAGCCTTCCCGTCGTCGCCTCCGCCGTCGGTGGCGTCCCGGAGCTGGTCGACGACGAGTCGGGCGTCCTCGTCCCCCCGGCGAACCCCGGGGCCCTGGCCGCCGGGATGCGCGATGTCCTGGCCGACCCAGAGCGGCGCCTCCGCCTTGGGCGCGGTGCGCGGGCCCGGATCGAGGAGCGTTTCGATCTTGAAAGCTGGGGCCTTGCTCATTTGAACTTCTACGCGCATGCACTGGAACGGGCCGGGACGCCCGTCGACAGAGCCCCATGAGTCAGTGAAGATGAGATGACAATGGGGGAAGGTGTTCCTGTGGCTGTCGTCGGCGCGGGGCCATTCGGCCTGTCCGTCGCCGCGCACCTGCGCGCGCGAGGCGCCCGCGTCTTCGGGAAGTCGATGCAGACCTGGCGCGAGAGCATGCCCGAGGGAATGCTTCTGCGCTCGGCCTGGGAGGAGACCTCGCTCTCCGCGCCCGGCGGCAGAGGGTCGCTGTCGGAATGGGCCGAGGCGAACGCGCAGCCACGCGTCGAGCCGATTCCGCTCGAGCTCTTCCTCCGCTACAGCGACTGGTTCACGCAGCAGTTCGTCGGCGAACACGACGAAGCTGAGGTCGCGAAGATCGAAGACTCCGGGGATGGAACCTTCCGATTGACGACGAGCCGCGGCGACATGTTCGACGCGGATCGCGTTGTGCTCGCCGTTGGCGTGATGCCGTTCCAGCACGTGCCAGACGAGCTCCGCGACCTTGTCGGCTCCGGAGTCGAGCTCGCAACGCGCACGCACGAACTCGAGACGCTGCGCGACCAGGACGTCGCCGTCATCGGGGGAGGACAGTCAGCGCTCGAGACAGCAGGGCTCGCTGCGCAGGCCGGAGCCAATGTCGAGCTGATCACACGCTCCGAGGTGCATTGGTTTGCAGACCACGAGCCACACAAGCCGCGCGGGCCCCTCGGCCGGCGCCTGTACCGCCTCGCCTATCCCGCGGTCGGGTACGGGCCGCCGCCGCTCAACCGGCTCGTTCTCCATCCGGACCTTTACGCACACCTGCCGGCCTCGGTCCGCACGAGGCTGACCAAGCGCCTGCTGCGGCCGGGCGGCTCACCGTGGCTCCGAGAGCTCGTCGACGGCCGCGTGAAGATGCGCGAGGGCGCGCGCATCCGCGAAGTCGATCGCAGCAACGGACGTCTGAAGCTGCGGCTCGACGACGGAAGCCAGACGCATGCCGACCGCGTGCTCGTTGCCGCCGGCTACCGCTTCTCGCTCGACAGCCTCTCCTTCCTCTCGCCGGGCCTGCGCTCGCGCATCGCGACAAAGGACGGTTGGCCGACGCTCGACCGGTACTTTCGTTCCGTGAGCGAGCCGCGCGTCTTCTTCGTCGGGTACGCGGCCGAAGGCAGGTTCGGCCCGATCTCGCGCTACGTGCTCGGCACCGAGTTCACCGCCAACCGAGTGCGGGAGTGTCTTGACTGACCGGCTGATCCAGGACGGGCCTGTTGCCGCCCGTGGGCCGGCGCCGGTGTCCATGCGGACGATCACCGACGTCGAAACCCTGACCGGTGTCGAGGCCGGCTGGGACGAGCTCGTGCGCGCCATGCGCCGCCCAAGCCCCTTCATGCTGCACGCGTGGCTCCGGAACTGGTCCGTCATTGCCGACAAGACGGGCCAGCTTGCCGTGCAGGTCGCGCACCGAAATGGGCAACTGGTTGGCGCGCTGCCGTTCGTCACGCACTCACACTTCGGCATGAAGGTCGCGTCGTTCATCGGCGGCCATTGCGCCCCGCTCGGTGACGTGCTCCTCGCACCCGGCGAGCCCGAGGAGACGGGACGCGCGTTGGTCGACCGCGCGCGCGGCGGAGAGCAGCAGCTCGTCGACTTCTTCGGTCTCTCCGGCCACAGCTTGCTCGGCACGTTGGTGCCCGGAGACGACTTGCGTCTGATCCGGCGCGTCGATGCGCCCGTCCTCGACCTCAGCGCGGGCTGGGACGAGGTCTACAAGTCCAAGACGTCGTCGAAGACGCGGAACCTGCATCGGCGACGCAGACGTCAGCTCGGGGAGCTCGGCAAGCTCGAGACGGAGATCGCACGGACCGCCGATGAGCTGGACACGGCGATCACCGACGCGTTCCACCTCCATCAGCTGCGCTGGGCCGGACGGCCGGACGGCTCGAACTTCGCGAGCCCGAAGGGCCAGATCTTCCATCGAGCCGCGATACGCGAGCTCGCAGCGATGGACATCCCTCGCATCGTGCTGCTCAAGCTCGACGGGCGCGCGATCGCCTTCCACTACTACTTCGCCTTCTGCGGGCGCATGTATGTCCATCGACTGGCATTCGATCCGGAGCTCAGCCGCTACTCGCCCGGGCTCGTCAACACACTCGACGCGATTCAAGTCGCCGCCGAAGAAGGACTGACGCTGGTCGAGTACCTCGGCGGCGCGGAGCGCTACAAGGCCGACCTGAGCGACAAGCGCGACCCGCTCTACCAGGCGATCGGAATGGCCACGAGCCCGGTCGGCAAAGCAGCTGCGACTCTACACACCCAGGGAATCGAAACCCGCAACCGGCTGCGCGAGTCGAAGACGCTCCGTAACTTCTACTTCGAGGGGCTCGCGCCGGCGCGCGTGCTGCTCGGACGCCTGCGCAACAGGGGAATGCAATGAGCGTCCTCGCAGTCGCGTATCACTCCATCACGCCGACGTGGCACAACGACCTGGCGGTACGGCCCGAGCGCTTCGCACTGCAGCTGCAGAAGCTTGCGGATCGGGGATACAAGGGCGTCACGTTCAGAGACGCAGCGCTCGGCGACCAGGACCGCAACGTCGTCGCGATCACGTTCGACGATGCATTCGCAACCGTCGCAGAATTCGCGGTGCCGATCCTGCGTGAGCGCGGCTGGCCGGCCACGGTCTTTCCGGTGACGGAAGCCGTCACCTCGGGCGAGCCGATGTCCTGGCTTGCTGCAGGCGGCAACGGTACGCCGAGCGAGGAGTTGCTGCCGCTCAACTGGGAGCAGCTCTCGGAATTGTCCGAGCTCGGCTGGGAGATCGGTAGCCATTCGCGCACGCACCGCCTGCTTTCGGGCCTGTCCACCGCAGAGCTGCACGACGAGATCGCAGGCTCGCGAGAGGACGTCACTGCGCACGTGGGACGCTGCGCGAGCTTCTCCTATCCCTGGGGCGTCCTTTCTCCGCGTTCGATCGACAAGGTGGTCGAGAGCGGCTACGAGGCCGCCTCGGGCCTAGCCGGCCGCTTCTTCCGCCACAACCTGTTCGCCGTCCCACGTTTTGCGATCACTGCCGTCGACAACGATTTCCGCTTTCGCATGAAGACGTCGACGACAGTGCACCTCGTTCGCACGACTCCACTCTGGGACGTGCTCCAGCGCGTCAGGCGCCCCGAACCGGCCGTCTACTCACGCTGATGCCGACCGCACTCGTACTCGACGGACAGAGCGGCCCCGCCCTTTCGGTCACCCGCTCGCTCGGCCGCGCCGGCTGGCGTGTGCTGGCGGCAGAGGGAACACGCAGCGCTCGCTCGCGCTACGGCAATGGGTGCACGCTCATCGACGCGACGCAGGCTGGTTTCCGGGACAGCGTCGGCGCGCTCGTCAGTCGCGAGCCGATCGACGTCGTCGTCCCCTGCACCGACGCTTCGGTCGCACAGCTCTGGCGCGACACGTCGGTGCTTGGAAGCGCACGCATCCTGGGTGGGGATCGGCGCTCGGCAGCAATTTCACTCGATAAGACGCGCACGCTCGCTGCGGTCGACGAGGCCGGCTTTCCGACGCCACACTGGATACATCCGGCCACAAAAAGCGAAGCGCTCGCTGCAATCCGCGCGATCGGGTTCCCGAGCGTCGTCAAGCCGATCACGTCCTACGTCCCTGAGAGCTCGAGCCTGCGACACCGTCGTCACGTCGTGGTTCTCGACGAGGCCGAGGCGCAGGCGGCACTGACGACACTGTCCGGCCCCGGCCTTGCGCTGCCGCTGATCCAGGAGTTCGTCCCGGGCCGTTCGCTCGCAGTCACGGCTGTCCTGCACGACGGACGCGTGCTCGGAATGGTCGCGCGCGAGACATTCTCCTTCTCGCCGGTGAGCGGGGGCACGTCGGTCTGGAAACGGACCATCGCCCCGACCGAGCCAGGCGTTCGGCAAGCTGTGGAGTTGCTCCAGGCACTCGACTACGAAGGGCTCGCAGAAGTGGAATACCAGGTGCCTGCCGACGGCATCCCGCGCCTGATGGAGATCGGCGCACGCGCACACGGTTGGATCGGCCTTGCGATCGCAGCCGGAGTTGACCTCCCACTGATCGCGGCCTCCGTTCTCGTCGGCGAGGAGGCCCCACCACCCGCTCGTGACTACAAGATCGGGTGCGAGATGCGCTGGGTGGCAGGCGAGCTCTCGCGCCTGCGTGTCGCGATCTCACGCCGGCCGCAGCTTCCGCCCGACGTGACGCGACTCCGCATCATCCGGTCCGCCTGGCCGCCCTGGCGTCCGGGCATGCGTTACGACGGTATGCACCTTCGTGATCCCGGCCCGTGGCTCTCGCCGCCTCGAAAGGCCCCGCACGAAACCGACGAGCTGAGGCCCGTCGCCAGCCCGAGCGAGGTCTGATGGCAAAGCAGGGTGGAAAGATGCTGCTGCACGCGCCCGTCCACCTGCGCCGCGCCGGCTACGGCACGACGATCGGCGTCCTCACCGAACAGGTGTGGTGGACGAAGACGTTCCTCGGCCTGCGCGCCGACCTGAACAAGCTGCCCCGTGTTCGGCGCGCGCGAGTGCCGCTGACGATGGAGCCGACGTCCACCAGCCTGTTCAGAGGCTTCGATCATGAGCTCGCGCACGCGCGCGGGTTCGACTATGTCGAGCTCCTCTTTCGCCGAAGTCTCTGCGACGACGGCGTGCAGGAGCTCTACGTCGCACACTCCGACGGGCGCCCCGCATACGCGCAGTGGCTGACGCGTCCCGATGACCAGGACCGCCTCCACGAACACGCCCCGGGACGGTACGACCCGCTCGAGCCGAACGAGGTCCTGCTCGAAGGTGCGTACACCTTCTCCGCGTTCCGCCGCATTGGCGCGATGGGCCACGGCATGTCGCAGCTCCTCCACTTCGCGGCCAACGAAGGCTTCACGTCGGCAATCACCTATGTCCCAATCGACAACGCGCCGTCGTTGCGCGGCTGCGCGAACGTCGGCTTCGATCTTGACCACCGCCGGGTCAGCGTGCGGCGCTTCGGCCGCCGCCGGAGCTATCCGAAGCCGCCCGACGAGCACGCCTTGCAGGTCTGGGCGGTCGCCACGGCGAAACGGTAATTCCAATGGAGAGCTACCATCCCGCGCACCCACATGGCTGACGATCTCGATTTCGGACACTTTCTCGGCACGCTGCGCAGAAACGTCGTCTTCGTAATCGTCACGGCACTGCTCGTGGCCGGAGCGGCGTTCCTCACCTCGAAGCTGCAGACCCCCAAGTACCGCGCGACGGAGACCCTTCTCTTCGCTCCGGCAGATTCGAACGTGAACCCCGTCGATCACGCCCGTGCGATCAGCACCCTGACCGCGCTCGCGAAGACCGATCGCGTGCTGGGTAGCGCGGCGAAAAATCTCGGGATCCCGACGGCGGAGCTCAAGAATGCGATCAGTGTCAGCGGGACTGACACGGAGGACCTGATCAGGATCAACGGTGTCGCGAAAAGCGGCACGACGGCTGCGAACTACGCCCGCGCGGTGGGCAAGTCATTTATCGGCTGGCGCAAGTCGGTTCAGAACGATCTGATCCGCGCGCGCATCACGTCGCTACAGGATCAGCTGACGCAGCTCTCGGGCCGCACGAGCCCGAGCGCGATCGCGGCTGCCGGCGACCTGCGCACCCAGCTCGCCGAGGCCGAAGCCGAGCTCGCGAACTCGAGCGGCGACTTGCGGGAGGTCGCTCCCGCGGCGGCGCCCGGCTCGCCGTACACGCCTCATCCGTTGCGCAATCTTGCGATCGGCTTGCTCGCAGGTCTATTGCTCGGCGCGGGCCTCGCCTTTGTGCGCGAGCGGCTCGACAGGCGTCTCCGCTCGCTGGAGCAGGTCGAACAGGCCTACGGCCTGCCGATGCTCGGAGTTGTCCCCTTCGTGCGCGCTGCGTCACGCGGCAAGCGTCCTGCAGCGCTTGCCAACTTCGACTCGACGTCCCCTCTCGCCGACTCGTTCCGGAACATCCGGACGAACCTGCAGCTCGTGACGCTCGATGACCCGGACCGTGCGCGCGTCATCGTCGTGTCCTCCGCCGTTCCGGGCGAGGGCAAGAGCGCGGTCGCCGCCAATCTCGCCGCGGCGCTCGCTTCGAGTGGACAGAACGTACTCGCAATCTCCGCCGACTTGCGCTCGCCGACGCTGCACGAGTACTTCGGCCGCCGGCACGACGACGGGCTAATTCAGGTCCTCGCAGGCGAGCGCCAGCTGGCGGATGCCGCACGCTTCGTCTCGATGAACGGCGCATCGCCGACCTCACTTACGACGCTTGCGTTGCTCGGGAGCGCGGAGCGCGTCTTCGATCCCGCAGTCCTCTTCCAGTCGAAGGCGATGCAAAACCTGCTGGACGAAGCGCGGACGCAGTACGCGTTCATCATCATCGACGCGCCGCCGCTGCTCGCCGCAGCTGACGCGACGGTGCTGGCGCAGCGTGGCGACACGCTGCTACTCGTCGCCCGTCTAGGCGGTGTGACCCGCCAGGATGCCTCGCGAACGCTTCGCGTGCTCAGCCTCGCGGAGATCTCCGCGACCGGCGTCGTTGCGATCGGCCACCCGGATCCGGACGACGGCTACGGCTACGGTTACGGCTACGGCCGTACCAGCGAAGGCCACTAAGTCTCGAGAGCCTCGTGCTCTTCGGCCGGGCTCCGCCGTACCGTCATCGCGCCGTACCAGATCAGCGCCGCGAAGATCCAGAGGTGGCGCCAGTGGAGCGTGTCGATGAAGAAGCTGTTCGCAAGGAGGCCGATCCAGGCTCCGAGTAAGGCGGCCGAACCGAGACCGGAGAGGTCCCCGTCACGTCTCGCGAACTTGATCGCCGCGATGAGTGTTCCGAACAGGATCGCGATGATCAGCGCCAGACCGATGTAGCCCTGCTCGTACGCGACACGGGCGTAGGTGCTGTGCGTCGCCAGCGGCAGGTCCACTCCCACCTGGCCGGGGCCGTGGCCGAACACATGGGCGGAGGCCTCCTTGAAGCCCGCGCCTTGCGACGCGAATCGACTGTGGTCGTATGACTGCAGATGGGAGCGCGACTCGAAGAAGGAGAGCTGATTCGTCGCCACCAGGACGATCAGCCCGACGACCGCGCACGCAGCCGCGCTCAGCCCGAGCTTGAGTGCCGCCGAACGGCCCCGACGGCGGCCGAGGTAGACGACGAAGAGCGTGATCGCGGCGAGGACGGCGTTGAGGATCGCCGCGCGTGAGAACGAGAAGAGCAACCCGAGCGCAAGGATGATTCCGACGATCCTGGTGCGACCAACGCTCCAGCCGAGCAGCCGCGGGCGCACGAGCTCTTCGAGCACGATGATCAGAGCCGGAACGAGGAACGGACCGAATACGTTCGGATCCTTGAAGAACGCCTGCGTTCGATACTGGTCGAAGAGCAACACATGACTGCCCGGGAAGCCCGGCTTGACGGCGAGCACGCCGAGCAGGGCGGAGAAGACCGCGACGATGATGTACGCCTTCACCGCGCCGGCAACGACGCCGAAGCGCAGCAGCATTGTCGGGAGCAAGGCCGCGAACGCCAGCAAGTAGAGCGTTGTCGCCTCGAACTTCAGTGACTCCGCCCAGGCAGTCGAGTTGACCAGCGACAGAATCGTGATCGGCACAAAGAGCAGCAGCGAGATCAGCACACCGGGCGGAACGAGCAACCCGTCCTGCCGCGCGCCGAATGCGACGACCACGATCAGGAGCAGGAATGCAAGATCGACCGGCGCCGGCTCGACGCGCACGAACGCGAGCAACCCGAAGGCCGAGATCAGGAGCCAGTCCGGCCGAGTGACTGCCAGCAGGAGCATTGCCGTCGCGACCACGATCGCCGCCGGGAGCACACGGGCCATCGTCCCGCTCGCCGAATTCAAGGCCAGGGGAAACGCGATCCCGAAGAGCGCGGCGGCACCGAGCCAGAGACCGCTGACGAGCGGGGCAGCAAGCCTTTCGCGCATGGGAGTCGCGGTCGTTCGGGAAACCTCGGGCACTGACGCCATGCACCGAATGATACGGAGCCTCGGACGAGGGACTAGCCTCCCCGTTCCCTCGATTCAGGGACTCAGGCCCGAGGGTCGTTGCCGAAGTCAGGTGGATGGGAGCCTGGCGTCGCCGCCGCCGCCGGGAACGCCTTTCGCTCTCGCGATTGTCGTTCCGCGCATTGTTGTCGACCTTCGGGCTGGCAGCACTCGTCCTCTCGGGCACGGCCGCGGGGGCGCCTGCGCACTGGCAGCAGGCGTACTGGCAGCCGGCTCCGTCTGTGACGATCACCTCGGCGCCTTCGAACCTGACCACATCCTCCACCGCGACGTTCACCTTCAGGGCGTCCGGGACGACGAGGTGCAGGCTCGACACCCAGAGCCTGAGGGCGTGCACGAGCCCCGTCACCTACTCGGTCCTACCGCTGGGAGTACACAGCTTCCGCGTCGAGGCGACGCTCTCCGGACGAATGACGGCCGCAACGGACACCTGGACGGTGATCGCACCGGCGCCCTCGCCTTCACCTGCATCCTCTGTGGCGGCGCCGACGCCGCCGTCGGCCTACACGATCCCCGCTGGAGCGCTCGCCGTCTCGACCTCCAGCCAGCTCATCACGGCGTTGCAGGGGTCGAACCAGAACATCGTCCTGGCAGACGGGACCTATGACAACGCACGCCCGTTCATGAACAGCAACAACCGCCTGTATGCAGCCCACGTCGGGCAGGCCGTCCTGAAGGCAGGTCTCGTGCTCGGCGGCAACTTCGGGTCGGGAGGCGGTCTGGTGCAGGGCCTCACCTTCGACGTCTCTGATCCGAACAAGACCCTCGGCGGGGGGATCGTCCATATCTGGGGCCCCGGCGGTGTGAACAGCCGCGTCCTCGACACGACCTTCCGCGGGAACAAGACGATCCCGGTCGGCCTGCTGGCGTACAACCCCCAGGGGCTCGTCGCGCAGCGCGATCAGTTCTTTGGCTTCACGGACGTCGGCCTGCGCGCCTCGAACAACCAGCCGGTCGCCTACGGCAGCTCGACGCCGCACATCGCGAACATCAGCGACATCTACGTCGACGGTGTGACGCGCGCGACGCCCGGCGCCTCGAACGGCACGGCGGAGGCAGGTATCTGGATCGGCCATCCCGTCGACCAGGGCGTGCAGCGCCTCAAGATTCGGAACGTCTCCTGGTCAGGCCTCGAGACCGTGAACAACGCCTGGGACACGACGTACAGCGATCTCGACATCGACATGAGCGGCCCTTCACAGTTCGCAGGAGTCGCTGTCTACATGGAGCACATGACGCAGCACACAGCCTTCAAGAACTTCGCGATCCGCGGCGCGCGCGTCGGCTTCAACGGCGAATGGAATGATGGAGTCGCCGGCAACGCCGCCTGTCACTTCGTGACGATCGACGGCGGCAGCATCGATGCCACCGGCTCCACCCTCGCGGGCCGCCAGGCCGGTGTCTACCTCGACGAGGGCTCGGACTCCACGACGATTCGCAACGTGAAGTTCCTCAATCAGAACTGGGCCGGCATCGGGATGTACAAGGTCATCGGCTCGAACACCGTTGCGCCGAACGACTTCGGCGGCCTGCGCTCAGGTGCGGTCGCGACGTCGACCGACCACATCTAGACCTAGCTCGGTTCGACCTCGTCACGCGGCTGCAGAGCGCCCCGGCGGGCAACCAGTGACAGCAGCGCTTGCACGTCCTCGCGAGCGGGAGCGAGCGTGCTCCACGGGAACCGTACGGAAGGAGCGAAGCGCGAGGAGGCCGGCGACCGCGCCGAAGGCGAATCCGGCCGTCGCCGCAATGGCAGCACCGGTCGCGCCGTACGGGGGAATGAGGATGAGGTCGAGGATGACGCCGCTGACCAGTGCGGCGACCGGCCCCACCGACGAGCGACCGGGTGAAGATGCCGCTACCAGTGCGCTCGAGATGAGCGCCATCGCTGCAAAGAAGATGGCGCCGGGTGCAAGGATCAGGAATGGCGTGCGTGAGCCGTCGTATCGGCTTCCGAACACGAGCGAGATCAGCGGCGGGCCGACGAGCATCGCGATCACGACGGTGGCAGTCGTCAGGAGGATCACGGAGCGCAGGATTCGCAGCGTGCGCTCGAGCTGCTCGTTCCAGTTCGTTCGCGCAAGGATGGGAATGGCTGCGGCGGCTGCAGCTCCCGGAAGCACCAGGAGCACTTCCGATGCGTTGACCGCAACGGCATAGATACCCAGCGCGGCCTCGGTAGAGATGAAGCCCATGAGGATCTGATCGAGCCGGAAGTTCAGGAATCTCGAGAGCCCGCCGATCCATGCACGCAGACCGAAGTTGAACGTCTCCCGCAGCAAGAGTCGATCGAGCCGGCCGGGACGCACGTAGCGCACCGACGCAACGAGCAACATTGCCGCCCAGACCGAGTGTGCAATAGCCCAGACGATGATCGCCCGGGTCGCCGTCAGCCCGAACCACGCGTACGTGGCTGCAACGAGCGCGGCATAGAGCCACGGCCCGGTCGCATTGAGAAACGCGAGCTCGCGGATTCGTCCGAGCCCGAGGATGTACTCGTAGCCCGCATCGAGGAGACCGCTGGCGAGAATCCCAATGCTGAGGGGAATGAGCTGCTTGTACTCGATCCCCGCCGGATGGGCACCTGTCGTGACGATCAGAAGGCAGACGAGCCCGGCGCCGGCGACCATGAGTGCACTGGTGAACACCACGAGATTCGACAAGAGCGTCGGCCGTTGCTCCGGGTTCTTCGAGACGTAGACCGTCGTCGCGTCCGCTAGCCCGAGGCGCGCCACGCGTGAGACGACGAGCGCCGTGATCGTCAAGAAGGCCAGCGTCCCTCGCTGCGAGGGCTCGAGCGCGCGGGCGAAGAGCAGGACCGCAACGAAGTAGCCGAGATTCGTCGCGAGCTGCGCGACGAACAGCAGCGAGGACCCACTCGTCATCGAGGGCGATTCGGGCTCGGTGTCGTTGTTTCGGTCTAGAGGCTCAGGCGACGGAATGCCCTGATCTAACATCCTCTCGAGGACGACTGCCATGTCTTTGACCCCACCGGACGTAACCGTCTCGATCGTCAATCACGCGAACCGCAAGGAGGTCCTTCGGTGTCTCGAAGACCTGCAAGCGGAGACTGGAAAGAGCCGAATCGAGATCGTCGTCCTCGACAACGACTCCCACGACGGCTCCGTCGAGGCGATCCGTACAAGGTTCCCCGACGTCCGCGTCATCGCCCAGCGCCACACGGCCGGGTTCGGGGAGAACCACAACACGATCATTCGCCGGTCGACAGGCCGCTACATCTTCGTCCTGAACGACGACGCTCGAGTCGGGGCTACCGCGATCGACGAGCTGGTCGAGTATCTCGATGCGCGTCCTCGAATCGCAGCGCTCGGCCCGAAGATCGTCAAGGTCGACGGCGGCCACCATGCCTCGGCCTGGCGCTTTCCCTCGCCGGCGGTATCCGTGCTCTGGGCTGCGACGCTCGGGCTTGCCGGCGTCGTGCAGTCGAGCGGAGAAACCCCGAAGCCCGTCGACTGGGTCTCAGGGTCGGCGCTGATGCTGCGCAGGTCCGCGCTCGACTCGATCGGCCTCTTCGACCAGAAGATCTACATGTACATGGAGGAGACCGACCTCTGTAAGCGCATCTGGGATGCCGGCTTCGAGGTGTGTTACTACCCGCCGCTCAGCATCGTCCATCGCCAATACGGATCCACGTTTCGCATCCCGGAGCGCCGAACGAACGAGGTGTGGCGCAGCAGGCGCTACTACTGGAGAAAGCACCATTCCGCACTCGGACGGATCGTCGCCCGCTTCTTCACCGGCTACCGGTACGCCGTCGGCTTCGTAGTGGCGACGCTCGGACGACTCCTGCCACACTCGGCGCGACCGTCGTTTGCCACGCGCGAGAACCGGCGCATTTACCGGCTCAACGCGCGTAATGCATTCCTCGGCCCAGGTGGTGACGGCATCTGGGAGCTCGCGATCGAGCGCAATAGCCAGCACCGCGACTCGGGCGACAAGAGATCTGCTCCGTCACGAGAGGATCCGCTGGTTCATCGCTTCACGGCGAGAACGCGAGATCGTGGCATCGTCAAGGCGGCGCTCGTCACCAGTCAGGTCGCAAAGTGGAAGGTCTTCAATCGCAACGGCCGTCAACGTGCGGGGCTGCGCATCGTCTACTACCACCGCATCTCCGACGACGCGGACGAGCTCGCCGTCGCACCCGAGAAGTTCAAGCGCCAGCTCGACGCCGTGGCCCAGAGCGGTCTCGAGGTCATTGACCTCTGGTCCGCTGTCGCGGAGCCGGAGAGCTGGGACCGGCCCTCGATCGCAATCACCTTCGATGACGGCTATTCCGACTTTCTCGAGAACGCGCTGCCGTTGTTGGAGGAGCACGGTTTCCCTGCGATGGTCTTCGTGATCCCGCTCGCAATCGCCGGCCGCGCCGTGCTGCCGTGGTACGGACCAGGGACACAGCCGAAGCTCATCGGCTGGGACGAGATGAGAGACGTCGAGGCGCGAACGACGATTCGCTTCGAACCTCACTCCCTGACCCACCCGAGACTTCCGCTGGCGTCGGATGCCTACGCGCGCGAAGAGATCGCCGGTTCGAAGGCTGCCGTCGAGCGCGAGCTCGGTCGTGCGGCGCGCGTCTTCTCCTATCCCGGCGGCTACTTCAGCGAACGAGATGTGGCACTCACCCGCGAAGCCGGCTATGCGGGCGCAGTCACGTGCGAGTACGGGGTCAATCACAGCTCGACGAACCCCTTCATGCTCCGTCGCACGCCGGTCGACCGCTACGACAACTTGTGGCTCTTTCGCGCACGCCTGGCCGGCGCGGCCGATGAGCCTCCGCCGGGAATCCCGAGCCGCGCCGAGACGAACACGCTCAGTCGCGCCATGTATCAGCCGCCGTAAAGGTCGCTCTGCTCAGCAGTGAGCGCGGCTCGTGTTGCCGGCGATCGCGTTTCCGTTCGCGTGCGCCGGCTCACCGTTGTCCCAGCGCCCGACGCGTTCGTCGACGATCGCGGCAGTGGAGCCGCATCGGCGATTCCCCTTCACGAGGTTGTTCGACGAGCCTTGCAGAACGATCGCGGGGCCTTGGCTGACGAACAAGACGTTCCTGAGCACCTGATTCCGGTCTGCGCCCACATCGAGGAAGATGCCGGTCTTCGACGCGGCCGAGATGTGGTTCTCGATGAATTGGTTTGCAACCGAGCCGACACCGTCGTACGTCCACTCGACGTTGATTCCCGTGGTCACTCGCGCGATCGTGTTCTTCGTGATGAGTGACGATGTCGTCTCGTGTTCGATGTAGATCCCGACCGGCGTATCCTTGATCTCGTTACGGACGATCGCGACATCCATCGACGACCCGACAGTCTCGATGCCGTCCCAGCCCGTCCGCGCGATCCGGTTGCCGACGATCGCAGCCTCGACGCCGCCGGACCAGATCGCGCCTTCACTCGTCCCGTCGGCGCGGTTCGGGTCGTTGATGTCTGTGATGCGGTTGTCGAGTGCCACTGCGTGAAGGGCTGCGTCCGGGACGCCGTGCGCCAGGTGCGCGAACATCACGCCGTAGCTCTTGAACCCCGCGATGCGGCAGCGGATCACGCTTGTATCGCGCGACTTGCCATAGGAACCTGACTCCCCCGCGATCACGCCGGCCTGCGCCGTCCCGTCTCCGCTGATCGTCGAGTCTTGGATCGAGACCTGCGAGTACGCGCCCCACGTGTGCAGGCCCGCGCCTCGCACATGTCGCATCGTCACCCGCTGGACGCGAACGTCTGCCGATCCGGATTGAACCTCGACGCCGTAACCGAACCCGCTGCCCTGGCCGTGCCCGTCGAGCGCCAGGTCGGCAACCCGGATGTTGGACCCAGACGCGATCAGCAACGACCAGTACGACCCGTCGGGCGCAGAGATCACCGTGCCCGCGCCCGAGCCGACCAACCGCGCGCCCGAGCCGAGCCTGATCTGCGCGAGTCGGTAGACACCCGGCGCGAGCCGCACCCGTCCCCCACGGGCGAGCGCATGCAACGCGCGACTCAGTCCCGTGGTCGGCGACGCCGACAGCCACGGCAACCCCGCTCTGACCCTGACAACAGTGGTTTTACTCGCCCGGCGCCGGCCAAGGCTGTCGACGGCGACGACGCGCAGACGATGCGTGCCCGCTTTTGCAGCATTGCCGACGAGGTCGAGCGCGTACGGCTTCGTCGTGTCGGAACCGACCGGGCGGCCGTCGAGGTAAAACGTCACCGCCGCGATACGCGCGCCTTGGGCAGACGCCGTCGCGCGTAAGACCGAATCCAGGGTGATGTGACTCGCGCCCGTGTAACGAACGTCGATGACACGCATCGGCGTCGCTCTCGAGGAGGCTGCCGAGGCACCGAGCAGGATGAGCGCAATGAGACTCACCAGGCCTGCCGCAGGCAGGGCCTGGAGGCGGAGACGCGCACCATCTTCTCGCTGAGCGGGGGGAGCAGCGATGCGTGCCATTGTTGCACGCCTCTCGGGAGCCCGATCTACCGCCGTATCGAGCCGAATACATCCTCGACGAGACCGTCGAACTGGGGCGGCAGAGAGCCGTCGGACGAAGCGTGCTCGCGGAGAAAGAACAGGTAGGTGCTCCACTCCTCGGCCTGCTCCGCCGACGCGTTGGACTGCGCGGCGACTGCTCGCTCGAGGTCGTTCACGTTCCATGCGCCGGCCCGGGTGATGCGCTCCGGTGCAGGCTCAGGCGTCGCCACGGGCTCCGGCTCCGGAGCGGGGACCGGCTCGGGCGGTGGAGGCGGTGGCGGTGGCGGCGGTGGCGGAGCAGGCCGTTGCTCGAGCTCGCGCTCCTGCTTCGCAAGCTTCGCTGCCCGGTCGTCGAGCGCCCGCTCCTTAGTGGCGAGCTCCGCGCTCCGCGCCTCGGACTCCTTGTCTCGCGCTGCCGCCTTGCCAACACGCGTTGCGAGCTCGCGCTCGCGGGCCGTCACGGTCGTCAGGCGCTCCTCGAGCAAGTGCTCTCGCTTCTCGAGCTCGCGCGCGTCGCCGGCAGCCACCGCGACCGAGGCCTCCCTCCTTCGTCCTGCGAGCACGAACACGGCCGCCGCGCCGAGCAGGAGCCCGACGAGCGCGCCGATCAGCCCGTTCCGAAGGAAGTGACGGTCGGGACCTGCGAGCACGTGGGCCGAGTCGAGCCCTGCGGCATGCAGCTCGGGTGTGCTCGTGCCGAAACGCGCCTCGACCAGCTGCCCGAAAACGACCGCCGCCTCCTGCGCAAGCTGCCGAGCCCGGTCGGCGCTCGCGTCCGTCGCCGTGATCGCGATCACCTCCGAGCCGGGCCGAACGCTCGCAGCGAGGTGGCGCCGAAGGCTCTCAGCGGACTCGGGCAGACGGAGTGTGCTCTTGACGTTCCCTGCCACCACCCCGCTCGTGGCGAGCTCGCGCAGATTGCCGAGCAGCGGCCGTACCGCAGCCGTCCCTGCGGGCGAGGTGATCAGCACCTTCGCCTCGGCCTTCCTCGAGGTCGATCCGAGGAGCGAGACCGCACAGCGCGAGCACGATTCCGGCCAGGACACCAGCGGCCAGCGGCCACCAGCGACGAGCCGAACCGGAGCTCATCCGCCTCAGCTGCGCTCGCGGAGCGCCGGGAAGAGGATCACGTCTCGGATCGTGTCCCGGCCCGTCAGCACCATCGCGAGCCGGTCCATCCCGATGCCGCACCCGCCCGTCGGCGGCATCCCGTAGGAGAGCGCCTCGACGTAGTCCGGATCGCCCTCCTCGGCCGTCGCGTCGCCGGCCGCCTTCTCGGCCGCCTGCATCTCGAAACGCTCGGCCTGCTCGACGCTGTCGTTCAGCTCGCTGAACGCATTCGCGAACTCCATGCCGGCGACGACCGCCTCGAAGCGCTCGACGAGCCCCGGATCGTCGTCGGTGCTGCGCGCGAACGGAGACATCTCGATTGGCCAGTCGATCACGAACGTCGGCTGGATCAACTCGGGCTCGACGAAGTGCGAGTAGGCATGGTCGACCAACTGGGCCCAGGTCTTGTCGTGACTCGTGTCGACGCCTGCTGCATCGAGCTTCCCGCGCAGCTCGTCGGCTTCGCGCGACCACGCACCCTTCTCCTCGAGCGCCTCGACGAACTTCACGCGCCGCCACGGTCGCGCCAGATCGATCTCGTGGCCGCGGAAGGTGACCTTCGTTCCGCCGATCGCCTCCTGCGCCGCACGCTCGACGAGCGTCTCCGTGCGCTCCATCGTGTCGTTGTAGTCGGCGTACGCCTCGTACCACTCGAGCTGGGTGAATTCCGGCGAGTGCTTGTACGAGACGCTCTCGTTGCGGAAGTCCTTCGAGATCTCGTACACCTTCTCGAGACCGCCGACGATGAGCCGCTTGAGGTAGAGCTCGTCCGCGATTCGCAGGTACACGTCCTGGTCGAGGTAGTTCGAGTGCGTGACGAACGGCTCCGCGAACGCGCCGCCGTATTGCGGCTGCAGGATCGGTGTCTCGACCTCGACGAAGCCGTCGGAGTCGAGGTAGGCCCGGATCGCCGCGATCATGCGCGAGCGGACGAGCGCGTCGGTCCGCGCATCCTCGTTCATGAGCAGGTCGAGGTAACGCTTGCGGTAGCGCTGCTCGGTGTCGGTCAGACCGTGGAACGTGTCCGGCAGCGGGCTGCGATTCTTGCCCAGCAGAACGAGCTCCTCGACGGCGATCGAGGGCTCGCCCCGCCTCGCCTTCGCCGGGGCACCGGTCACGCCGACGACATCCCCGAGGGCGACGTCGATCACGCCGCTCCGCGACGTGTCGCACAGCAACTGGATCCGCCCGCTGCGGTCGACCAGATCGAGAAAGACGAGCTTGCCCATCTCTCGCCGTCCGAGCACGCGGCCGGCCACACTGACCGTCGAGTCGGCCTCCGCGCCCGGCTCGAGCGTCTCTGCCTCGGCCCGCACGGCCTCGAGCGGCACCGTGTCGGGAAAGCGCTTCGGCGTCATCGGCGCAGCCTAAGGCGGAAGCCACGACGCTTGCTCATCTCCGGCCGAGGCGGCAGGGGCCCACCCTCCACGACCGCCCTGGGAACATCCTGGGTCAGCCACCGGCCCAGGGCGTCGTCTCCGACGGCCTCCCGCGCCGCGGAGAGGCCGACCTCGCGCACGCCTGCCGTGTGCGCGTCGCTGCCGATCATGTGGACGAGCTCGGCCGACAGAAGCTTGCGGGCGCACGTGCGTGCGCGCGGGCCGAGCCGTCCGTCGACCGACGCCGCCGTCACCTGGATCAGCGCCCCCGCGGTGACCAGCTCCGCGACCTTCCCGATGTCCGCCTGCGCGGCTGCGTTTCTCTCCGGGTGTGCGATCACCGGAGTAATCGCAGACGCAGCGAGGCGCGAGACGATCACGTCGAAGGGAAGGGGCCAGTCTCGGTAGGGCGTCTCGATCAGGAGGTACGTCGGGTTGCCGCCGAGCGCGAACCGGCGCAGCTCGTCGATCGACAGGCGCTCGAGTTGTTCGAGCGAGATCTCGCCGCCGGGAAGGAGCTGGAGGTCGATGCCTGCACGCTCCAGCGCCGCGGAGAGCTGTCTCACGCCGCTCTCCATCGCGTCCGAGGTCGTCGGATAGTCCTCGCGGACGTGCGGCGTCGCGGCGATCGCCGTGATCCCGTCGGCAACGGCTCCGCGTGCGATCTCGAGGGAGTCTTCGAGATGGCGGGCCCCGTCGTCGAGGCCCGGGAGGATGTGGGAGTGGAGGTCGATCAAGCTCTAGAGGCTACGGCCCGGAGCAGCGTTCTGGGGACGGTGTGGCGCCGGTAGAGGTCGAGGCGCGGCAGCGCATAGTGGCCTCCCTGCGGGCGGCGGAGTGCGTACGCCCGTTCATACATGGCCCCCCGGGCGGCCAGGCGCACTCGCTCGTCGTGCTCGCCGTAGGGATAGGCGAGGTCCGAGCAGACGAGGCCGAGCCGATCCTCGATCTCTGCCTTCGATTCGTTGAGCTCGCGGCGAAGCTCGTCGTCGTTCAGCTCCGCCAGGTGTGGATGCGACACGGAATGCGAGCCGATCAGAACCCCACGATCGGCATGACCCGCCAGCTCGTCCCAGCTCATGGTGGCGAGCTCTGCGGGATCGTCGCCGGCAAGCTCGGGAATCGCCAGGGAAGCACCGTCGCGCGCGTACCCGGTGCAGACGAAGATCTCGATCGGCACTCCGAATCGCTCGAGCTCGGGAAAGACGGACGCCGAACTGCGATACGCGTCGTCGAACGATGCGACGACCTTCCAGAACCGCGAAAGCGCCCGCACCTGCCGCAGCAGCAAGTCGGGCTGAATGCAGAGCCGGTGATCCCACGTCGGCGAAACAGCGTGGTAGCAGAGCACGAGAGGTCGCGTTCGCACGACGCGAGGCTAACCCTTGCTGTGTAGAGTCGCGCCGTGCCCGAGGCGCAGCTCGAAGACTCCGGCTCAGGCCTCGCCCCCGCCTCCGACGGCTGGTTCGTCGTGAACGTGCGGGACGCCCAGTGGCTGACTTCGGAGAACGGCGAGAAGCGGCCGTCCGGCTCGGAGTGCTCCTTCGAGAGCGCGAAGTCGGAGTTCCCGCAACTCGGCATCAGACTCCATGTGCTGGAACCGGGCGAGCCGAACGGCCTCTACCACGCCGAGTCGGAGCAGGAAGCGTTCCTCGTTCTGTCGGGCGAGTGCACGCTGCTCGTGGAAGGCGAGGAGCGCCTCCTGAGGCAGTGGGACTTCTTCCACTCCCCCGCCCGAACCGAGCACATCTTCGTAGGCGCCGGCAACAGCCCGTGCGTGATCTTCATGGTCGGAGCCCGAGGGGAGAACTGGAACGTCGTCTACCCGGTGTCAGAGCTAGCAGCGCGCCACGGCGCAAGCGCCGAAACAGAGACGACCGACCCGAGCCAGGCGTACACAGGATTCGAGCCGTCCCGCCGTGAGCGACCCTCGTACTGGAACCGCCTCCCCTGGTCCTAACCAGCCAACCCTCCGCCGCCGAGGCGGGCTTTGCCCGACTCGGCCGCTACGGCCCTAGGACAACCCCCGCGTAAAGTCATCATGGCGCGCGCGAATGCGCGCGCCGGACTTTACGCGGCCTTGAACGGGGCGGCTCATCGCCGCCCCGTTCGGCATCTGGTGCGTCTTCGACTTTCGTCTACTGCTTCGCGTTGGCGCGGCGTCTGAGCGCGAACCCGAGCGTCATCAGCACGAGCGACACCAGCACGGTCGCCGCGAGCGAGATGCCGGTGAACGGCAGGGCCCCACCGGACGCTGACGCCCCGAGCGCTCCGCCGCCCAGTGTGCGCGATGCGCTCGCCCCGAGCACGCCACACGGCCCAATCGTGTCGCCATGACGTCGATGCGCCGCCAGCGCCGACTGGCTGATGCTGATCGTATGGCCGTTGTGACAGATCGTGACCTTCTCGACGTACTGGTCGCTCGCCGGGGTGCGGGCCGCTGACGGGCCTTCGAGCGCGCTGACCTTCTTGAAGGCTCCCTTCGTGCTGGACGCGGCGTAGCCCAGCCCGCCGAACGACGCGAGCGTGCCGAGCATGAACACGGTCAGCGCCGCCGCGAACGACAGCCTGGAGGCGCTGTGCAGGCGCGTCCGTCGGCCGTCCGAAGCGATCCGCTCGGAGAGCGTGTCTACGAAGTCGCGCGAAGGCTCGGGCCTGCTCGCCCGGAGTACCGCGCCCAGATCGTCCTTCCGTCCTGGCCGAAATCGCTTCACATTGCCTCTTTCCCTAGGTCGTATTTGAGCTTTCACCCTTACTACCCGGGTCAGAGGGCGGACCCTTACAGCGACATCTGGCGTCTGTCTTCTTGTTCGGGCGTCTCCACTGCGTCTGCGGGTTCCACGAGCTAAGCAGCGTGGATCAATAGGGCATAACGGACATCGAGTGACAGCACGCTCGCCCACATTGCGGACATCTCCTGGGGGACGCTCTTATCTCCTCAAGGACGCTCTTGTTGTCTACGCTTCCGTGGTCCGGGACAACCCAACGTCAACGAGGGATAATCGCTCTATGGCTAACACCGCTGCCGAGGCGATTCAGGTCGGGGCTCTCACCGTCCGTTTTCACGTCGACGCGGACGAGTCCGGAGGCAGTGTCAGCGTCTTCGAGTGCGATGCCCCCGCTAAAGCGCGCATGCCCGCGCCGCACAGCCACGACGAGTTCGACGAAACCGTTTTCGTGCTGGACGGCGTCACTACGTTTACGGTTGGCGGGGGGCAAGTCGACCTTAACCCCGGTGAGGCGCTCTTCATACCTCGCCGCGTGATCCACGGGTTCAGTAACGACGGTGACGTTGACGCGCGCTTCCTTGCCATCATCAGCCCTGGTCTGATGGGCTCGCGCTATTTCAAAGATCTCGCCGACGTGCTCGCCGGGGGCGGCCCGCCGGACATCGAAAAGCTTGGCGAGGTCATGCGCCGTCACGGCCTTACTCCCGCGCCACCGACCTGACTGGCTAGCGCCGGGCCAGGTCGCCGGGTGGCAGCGCGGGCAAAGTGCCAAGCCAGCCCGTCCGTCGGGTGACATTCCGCGTCTGTGAGTGTGTCGGTGTCCCGTCTGGGGCGTTTGTCAGGTTGGCGTCGGTGCTCTTTGTTCGTGATCTACACAACACTCAAAAACGAGCCCCTATTGACATAGGAGCAACACTGCTCACGCGAGTCGCCTGAGCTGCAGGAATCGCCCGCAGCAGTCCGGCCGGGCGCCGCTCAGGAAAGCACGCGCTCGAGCGCCGCGCGATCCGTCGGTTCGCCGTGCGCGGGCAGCACGAGCTCGACCGGCAGGTCGAGCAGCGGACGGAGCCGTCGCACGACATCGTCGCGCGTCAGGTGCTTGCGACCGCCGAGCTGGATGTCCAGTCCTTCGCCGAAGTCGGAGAGCGAGTCGCCGGTGACGATCGCGTTGATCGACGGCAGCCAGAGAATGAGGTCGTTGTCCTCGCGGCCCGCGTACGCGGTGATACCGAACGGCCACGCTCCAGGACCGTGGAAGTGTCCTTCGCCTTCACCCGCGCGCAACCACGCGAGATCTTCGCTCTCCATGCCGCGCACGCGGTCGGGATCGATGCCGAACTTCTCGACCCAGTCCTGCCACGTGTCCGCGGGCGGCGTGTGCACCGGGAGGCCAAGCCGACGGGCGTCGCGGTCGTGGTACGGCGCGGTCAGGACGACGGCGGTCGCGCGCTCGCGCAGCTCGTCGGGAACGGAGAGCGGGTCGAACAACAGGAAGTCGTCGCCGAGCTCGATCCCGTACGACGAAACGAGCTCGGGCCACCACTCCTCCTCGTTCCAGCCGGGATGCGGCGATTGCCAATGCCAGACACCGGGGCGCAGCTCGGGCATGGGCGCGATGCTATGTGTGCGGGCATCGAGAAGACAAATCGCACCGATTCTTTCGTCGCCGGCGTCGGCGAACCAAAGACAGGCTCAGGTGACATTCCCGAACTCGCCCACACGGCGGCATGTCTTATCGCGCTGTCGTAGGCTGCTTCCGACAGCACCCGAGCACCGGAGGTTCGAGATGCACGCACGTGTCAATACGATCACTGGTTCGCCAGATCAGGCCGAAGCCGGAATCAGCGACTTCAGGGAGAACGTCGTTCCCTGGATCAAGGAAAACGGTGGCCCTGGCGGCATCCTGCTCATTGATCGGGAGACGGGAAAGGCGGTCGCGATCACGCTGTGGAGCGATGAGGAGTCGATGCGCCGAAGCGAGGAGGCTGCAAACGAGCACCGGCGCCGGGTAACCGACCAGATGCAGGGCACCCAGGCTCCAACAGTCGAGCGCTACGAAGTGGCCGTCTTCGACGCGTAAGCGTCTCAAGCCGTTCAAGGGACATTCCCGCACACTCGCCCAGGCGAGCGCGTGCCCAACGATTCTGAGGGCTACAGGTCGGCAACGACCGGCCAGCGAGCGAAGGGAATATTGGCACCCGCAACCGCGTCGGGCGCGATGTAGTCGGCGACCAGCGTCTTGCGCTCCCACACCGCGAGCACCTCGGGATCCGCGTGTGCGTCGGCCACAGCGTGGTCCGATGACCACTCGAGCGCGACGAGCAGCTCGCCGTTCTCTGTACAGGCGACTGGAGCGGGGCGATCGGTCACGTGTCCGCGGCGACGGAGCGTGGCGAGGTCGTCGCCCAGCAAACGCAACAGCTCGTCGGTGCTCCCCTTCGGGCGATATGCCGCGATTGCAAGCTCCCTTCCCACATGCGTGTAAACGGCGTGGGCGCGCTAAATCGTCCCGCGGGCGCTCCATCTGAACGTCTTGCCCGGGCAAATGTCTGGGTCTCTGCATGCGTCCCTGCTTGCATGACGAGGTAGGCTCGGGGCGCCTCGTCGCCAAGAAGCCCGACCGTGCGACGAACGAGAAGATGGTGGAACACCGCGCCGAGTCCCGCACCGGCATCCTCGCCGCCGAACTGCAAGAGCGGCGCGAAAGGCTGCTGGAGCACATTCGGCGGGAGAGCCTGTCCGGCTACGTCCTCTTCGGTGCGGATTACATCCAATACTTCACCGGCTTCTGGTTCCTCTCGAATGAACGGCCGGTGATCTACGCCGAGGGCGTCGGCGGCGAGTCTGCGGTCTTCGTGCCGGAGTTCGAGGTGGAGCGCACGCGCGCCGAGGCCGCGTTCGCGCGGGTCGAGTCCTATCCCGAGTACCCGGGGATCGAGCACCCGATGTCGATCTTTGCGCGCGTCCTGGCCGACCTCGGGATCAGGGATGCGATCGGCGCCGACCAGGACGGCTACCCCGGTCTGCTCGGCTACAAGGGGCCGGCACTCAGCGATGCGGCGGGCGCCTCGGTCACTCCACTGGGCGACGTCATCGAGGGCATGATGGCGCGCAAGAGCGACAGCGAGATCGCGCTCATCCGCGAGAGCGGGCGCTGGTGCGCGCACGCGCACCGGCTGCTGCAGGAGTACTCACGGCCCGGCACGACTGAGGCCGAGGCCAGCCTGCGGGCCAGCCATGAAACGACGCTCGCGATGCTGGAGGCACTCCGCGAGTCGTATGGCGGCGGGCTCTCATCCTCTTCCGGCGCGTCCGCCGGGTACCGCGGCCAGATCGGCCTGCGCAGCTCGTGGGCGCACGCGATCGCGCACAACATCGAGTTTCGGGCAGGCGACGTGCTTGTCACGGAGACGAGCGCGCCGATCTGGGGCTACAACGCCGAGCTCGAGCGGGCGATGATCATCGGCCAGCCGACGGACGAAATGCGGCGGCTCTTCGACCACACCGTCGCCGTGCAACAGGTCGCCTTCGACGCGGTCCGGCCGGGCGCCACCTGCGCCGACGTGGACGGCGCAGTCATGCGCTACTTCGAGCGGAACGACCTGGTCCGGTACTGGCGCCAGCACACCGGCCACGCGATCGGCCTGCGCAACCACGAAGCGCCCTTCCTCGACGTCGGCGACCACACTCCGCTCGAGCCAGGCATGGTCTTCACGATCGAGCCAGGTCTCTATGACCCGGCGATCGGCGGCTTCCGTCACTCGGACACCGTGGTCGTCACAGAGGACGGAGTGGACGTCCTCACCGACTACCCGAGCGACATCGAGAGCCTCACGTTGCCGGTCTAAAGCGCGCTAACGCACCGAACACTCGCCCACGCCACTCGTGAGCCGGGGAGGCTGCCTCGTCATCTTGAATGACGCGGCGTAAAGAGCGTCAGCCCGGCTGGACGAGCCAGCCGAATCGTTCCGTGACGAGGTTGGGAGCCGAGAAGTGGCCGCCCTGTTCATCGATAACGACCTCGGCGTCGGGCACGTTGTGAGCGAGCCACTCACCATGCTGGCGCGGCACGAGCACGTCGGTCAGGCCATAAGCGATGCGGGTCGGGACGCGGATCTCTGTCACGTCGAAGCCCCAAGGTTGGATCAGAGAAAGGGCGTCGTCGACATAGCCCCAGACGCCTTGGCGAAACGCCTCGTTAAGCATCCGTCGCTCCACCGCCTGCCGCTCGGGATTCGCCATTACAGCACGGTCAGCTTCAGAGAACTCCACCTCGCCCGCCTCGGAAGGATCGTCGGCTAGCCGTTCGAGCCACGCAGTCGCCATTCGGTCGATCTCGCGAGCGAGGATGTCTTCGCCTTCCAGTGCCCAGCCGATCTCCTCGATGTTGACCGCGTCCATGCCCGCGAACCAGTCGAAGTCAGGCGTGTCGAAGGGCGCGACCCCCGCTACACAGGCGGATCTCGTCACCCGCTCGGGCAGACGTGCGGCAACCGCCAGGCTATGCGGGCCGCCCCAGGAGCCGCCGCTCACGGCGAACCGCTCAATACCGAGGCTGCCTGCGATCGCGGAAACGTCAGCGACGCAGTCGACCACCCGCCGGCCGCGGAAGCGATCGGAGCCGCCGTAGCCGGGCCTGTCGTAGGTGATCACGCGCGCTCCGACATCTGCGTACGCGCTCGCGTTCGCCTGCCCGACAAAGCGCGAGCCCGGCGTGCCATGGAGCGAGAAGACCGGGAACCCGTCCGGGTCGCCCCACTCGGCAATCGTCAGCCTCCGCCCATCGGCGGCCGCCACCTCCTGCGTGCCAGACGCGCCAGCCATGGCGGCATCATCGCTCAAGGCCCGCGGGCGCGGCAGACTCGCATTCGTCGGGGGACATTCCCGAACTTCTTTGTTCGTGACTCGATTTTCGAATGACCCGTTGTTGCGGTGTCTTTCCAGTGATTTGTCCGAGCGGAGAGACCGGTGCCGGCCTGGCGCCCGCTTGCTGGCCTGATCAGAAGCCTGTCCGCGTTGTGAGCGCGTGACCCATCACAGTTATGCCGCCAGCGGTCTCAACGTCCAGACCGACACCGGAGTGTGTCCCCCAACCTCGGCTGGAGGTAGAAGTGATGCTTGCAGATCAGCTGGACTACGTGGTCGGTGTCGACCCGCACCGTGACTCGCATGCGCTCGCGGTCGTGCACGTCGTCAGCGGCGCGGTCGTCTTCGAGGAGACGGTTGTCGCGAGCGGTGACGGCTATGCGAACGCGCTGAAGCTCGTCGACCGGCACGCACCGGGTCGGCGAGCGTTCGCTGTCGAGGGCACCGCCTCGTTCGGTGCCGGCCTCACGCGCTTCCTGAGCGGCCGCGGTGAGCGGGTGCTCGAGGTCGTCCGGTTGCGGCGAGAGCGCCCCTCGTGTGGCAAGACCGACGCGCTCGACGCTGTCCGCGCCGCCCGCAGTGTGCTGACGAGCGAGCGGCCCGCGACACCCCGGGCCGGCGGTGAACGCCAGGCGCTGCAGGCATTGGTGGCCGCACGCGAAGGCGCGGTCAACGCCAAGCGCGCCGGCCTCTGCCAGCTGCGAGACCTCCTGGTCACCACACCCGAGCCGTTGCGCAGCGAACTGCGCCCGCTGACACGGGCCCGGCTGCTGCAACGCCTCGCAGCAACACGACCAGGTGGCGGACGAGATCCCGAGCTGCGCGGCAGCATGCTCGCGCTGCGCTCGATCGCCCGCCGCGTGTTGCAACTAACAGCAGAGGAGCGCGAGCTCGCACGGCAGATCGAAACGATCACTCGCAAGCTCGCGCCGCAGCTGCTCGACCAGCCCGGCGTCGGACCGCACGCGGCCGCACAGATCATGCTCTCCTGGTCGCACCAAGGACGGATCACCTCCGAGGCGGCCTTCGCACGACTCGCCGGCGCAGCGCCGATCCCCGCCTCCTCCGGGCAGACGATCCGCTACCGGCTCGACCGAAGCGGCGACCGCAAACTCAACCGCGCTCTCCACATGATCCTCGTCACCCGCAAACGCTCACACCCCGCGACGATCGCCTACATCGAACGACGCATCCAAGAAGGCAAGACCCGACGCGAAGCAACCCGCTGCCTCAAGCGCTACCTCGCCCGCAAGCTCTACCGCCTACTCGAACACGGAGCGCCACTGGCGACTTGACAAACATAGAAGCATCACTGGCCCAGCGAGCGGTACACGGCGAACTCGTAGTCAAGAGCCGGGCCCCATCGCCCTGAGCGACTGATACGGCCCGACCGGATCGGTTCCGTGGGGGTAACCAACCAACCCTCCGCCGCCGAGGCGGGCTTTGCCCGACTCGGCCGCAACGGCCCTAGGGCAACCCCGCGTAAAGTCATCATGGCGCGCGCGAATGCGCGCGCCGGACTTTACGCGGCCTTAATTTCGAGGATCTTGAACTTCATCTTGCCGCGCGGTGCGGCGACCTCGACGGTCTCGCCCTTCTTCTTGCCGATGATCGCTTTGCCGACGGGCGACTCGTTCGAGAGCTTGTTCTCGGAGGGGTTCGCCTCGGCCGAGCCGACGATGTGGTACTCGATCGTCTCCTTGGCGGCGACGTCGCGGAGCCTGACCTTCGAGCCGATCGAGACGACGTCCTTGGCGATGTCCTTTTTCGAGATGACGCGCGCGTCGCGCATGCGCTCCTCGAGCGTCGCGATGCGGTGCTCGAGCAGCATCTGCTCGTTCTTTGCGTCGTCGTATTCCGCGTTCTCCGCGATGTCGCCGAACTCCCGCGCTATGCGAATCCGCTCGGCTACCTCGCGGCGCTTGGTCGTCGAGAGCTCCTCGATCTCCTGCTTGAGCCTCTCGTACCCCTCGGGTGTGAGGATTACTTCCTTCACGGTTTTCGTCCCCTTCTCATGAAAAAAGCGCGGCGCAGAGGCGCCGTCGCGGGCGCGTATGGTAGCGATCCGGCGAGGGGGCGTCAACAGTGATCGAAGGTACTATTTTCCGCTCTGTGCAGGTAGATCTTCGCGAATCCTGGTGGATCGGGCCGGTCGAGATTCCGACCCGGCTCGTCCTCGCCCCGATGGCAGGGGTCAGTGTGCAGGCCTTTCGTCGCCAGGGGCGGCGCTACGGGGCCGGGCTCGTGTGCTCCGAGATGGTCAGCTGCGCCGGGCTCGAACACCGCAACGAGCGAACTTTGGGCTATCTGCGGGTGGGCCTCGACGAGCATCCGCTGGCGATCCAGATCTTCGGCTCTGAGCCGGGGGTGATGGCCGACGCCGCCAGGATGGTCGTCGCCGCCGGCGCCGACATCGTCGACATCAACTTCGGCTGTCCCGTGCGCAAGGTCACGAAGACCGGCGCCGGCGCGACCCTGCTCGACGACCCCGACCGGGCGTGCGCGATCGTCGGAGCGGTCGCCGACGCGGTCGACGTCCCGGTATCGGTGAAGATGCGGCGCGGCCTCGAGAATGGTTCTCGCGCGTGTCTACAAGTAGGACCGCGTCTGGTGGAGGCCGGTGCCGCCACCCTGACGCTCCATCCGCGCTCGGCCCGGCAGATGTACACGGGCGAAGCGGATCACTCGTTGACGGCCGAGCTCGTCGAGCTCGTCGACGTGCCGGTGATCGCGTCGGGCGACGTCACCTCGCGCGCGCGTGCGCAGAGCGTGCTGGCGACGACGGGCGCGGCCGCGGTGATGGTGGGCCGCGGCGCGCAGGGCAATCCCTGGGCGCTACGCGAGATCGTCGACGGCGACAGCGCCGAGCCTTCGCGCGAGGAGGTCGCCGCCGAGCTGATCCTCTTCATCCGCGAGACCGTGCGCGAGCTCGGCGAGCACCGCGCGTCAGGGTTCCTGAAGAAGTTCTACGGCTGGTATCTCGGCCGCGGCCGGTTCCCGAGGCCGTTCAAGCAGGAGATCGTGCAGCTCGAGACGACGGACGAGGTCGTGACGCGGCTGTTCGTAGCTGCGCCTGGCGCCGCGTCGATCGTGGAGCAGCTCGAGGCGGAGCTGCCCGACCCGACCGACGAGATCCTGCTGGACTCGATGCCGATCTCGATCTACGGCGGCGGCTAGAACTCACCGCAAGTTTTCGGCCGGGCGGCACGTCTAGTTAATGGGGGAGGCCCTCGTGGGGGAACCGCGCAGGGTCACTGCGGCGAGACCCGCGCGGCGATCGAGGGCCCCACCCAGTACCAGGGTTACAACTGGGTCAGACGCTGTGTCGCCGGAGCGGTTTAACCGGCTGTTTCCAGGCCAAAAACAGTGGAGGCCGGATGGGGGTCCGGCCTCCTTGGTCCTTCGCTTTCCTAGCTCTTGCTTACTTCGGGGGCTTTTTGCACTCGTCTTCGCGAGAGTGCTCGTGGTTCTTGTCGCCACAGCCCTTGCCCGGCTTGTACTGATCTTCGTCGGGCGTGTTCGTGGCCCGTTGGGCGTGTTCGAATTCGAGTTGCCTTGTTGACATTGCTCTGAGTGTTAGTTGCCGCCCTGCGCGTTGCCCTTGTCCGTTGGTCCCTCGCCGCTGCTCTTGTTCCCGCCACCTGACACGACTGGGCAGCGCTCTTGGCGGCCTGAGCCGCGTAGCCGACGCCGCCGAAGGCCGCGAACGGAATGAGCATGAGCCCGCTGGTGACGACCGCGGCGAGCACACGCCGGGATCGCATCGCGGTGCGGACGCGGCTCGAGCGAACTTCGGTCGCAAGACTGCGCACGAAGTCGTCGCGCGGCTCGGCGCTCAGGCCGCGAAGCCGATCCTCGAGCCCTTGATCCTGCCGCTTACGGAAAAACATCAATTCCAGCCTCCCCTTGGGTGCTAATTCGCCTTTGCACCCCTATTACCGGGGGAGGGGGCCGGACCCTTACAGGCTGGCCAGAAGCTCTGCAGCGGCCCCGATTCCCTCGGA
>CAWHXK010000010.1:0-13205 GCA_963833255.1 uncultured Actinomycetes bacterium | reverse complement strand
CCCGTTGCGAAGGAAGTGGCGGTCGGGACCTGCGAGCACGTGGGCCGAGTCGAGCCCGGCGGCATGCAGCTCGGGCGTGCTCGTGCCGAAACGTGCCTCGACCAGCTGGCCGAAGACGACCGCCGCCTCCTGCGCAAGCTGCCGCGCCCGGTCGGCGCTCGCGTCCGTCGCCGTGATCGCGATCACCTCCGAGCCGGGCCGAACGCTCGCAGCGAGGTGGCGCCGAAGGCTCTCAGCGGACTCGGGGAGACGGAGCGTGCTCTTCACGTTCCCTGCCACCACCCCGCTCGTGGCGAGCTCGCGCAGATTGCCGAGCAGCGGCCGAACCGCAGCCGTCCCTGCGGGCGAGGTCATCAGCACCTTCGCCTCGGCCTTCCTCGAGGTCGATCCGAGGAGCGAGACTGCAAGCGCGAGCACGATTCCGGCCAGGACACCAGCGGCCAGCGGCCACCAGCGACGAGCCGAACCGGAGCTCATTCGCCTCAGCTGCGCTCGCGGAGCGCCGGGAAGAGGATCACGTCTCGGATCGTGTCCCGGCCCGTCAGCACCATCGCGAGCCGGTCCATCCCGATGCCGCACCCGCCCGTCGGCGGCATCCCGTAGGAGAGCGCCTCGACGTAGTCCGGATCGCCCTCCTCCGCCGTCGCGTCGCCGGCCGCCTTCTCGGCCGCCTGCATCTCGAAACGCTCGGCCTGCTCGACGCTGTCGTTCAGCTCGCTGAACGCATTCGCGAACTCCATGCCGGCGACGACCGCCTCGAAGCGCTCGACGAGCCCCGGATCGTCGTCGGTGCTGCGCGCGAACGGAGACATCTCGATTGGCCAGTCGATCACGAACGTCGGCTGGATCAGCTCGGGCTCGACGAAGTGCGAGTAAGCATGGTCGACCAACTGGGCCCAGGTCTTGTCGTGACTCGTGTCGACGCCTGCTGCATCGAGCTTGGCGCGCAGCTCGTTGGCTTCGCGCGACCACGCACCCTTCTCCTCGAGCGCCTCGACGAACTTCACGCGTCGCCACGGTCGCGCCAGATCGATCTCGTGGCCGCGGAAGGTGACCTTCGTTCCGCCGATCGCCTCCTGGGCCGCACGCTCGACGAGCGTCTCCGTGCGCTCCATCGTGTCGTTGTAGTCGGCGTACGCCTCGTACCACTCGAGCTGGGTGAATTCCGGCGAGTGCTTGTACGAGACACTCTCGTTGCGGAAGTCCTTCGAGATCTCGTACACCTTCTCGAGACCGCCGACGATGAGCCGTTTGAGGTAGAGCTCGTCCGCGATTCGCAGGTACACCTCCTGGTCGAGGTAGTTCGAGTGCGTGACGAACGGCTCCGCGAACGCGCCGCCGTACTGCGGCTGCAGGATCGGCGTCTCGACCTCGACGAAGCCGTCGGAATCGAGGTAGGCCCGGATCGCCGCGATCATGCGCGAGCGAACGAGCGCGTCAGTCCGCGCATCCTCGTTCATGAGTAGGTCGAGGTAACGCTTGCGGTAGCGCTGCTCGGTGTCGGTCAGACCGTGGAACGTGTCCGGCAGCGGGCTGCGATTCTTGCCCAGCAGAACGAGCTCCTCGACGGCGATCGAGGGCTCGCCCCGCCTCGCCTTCGCCGGGGCACCGGTCACGCCGACGACATCCCCGAGGGCGACGTCGATCACGCCGCTCCGCGACGTGTCGCACAGCAACTGGATCCGCCCGCTGCGGTCGACCAGATCGAGAAAGACGAGCTTGCCCATCTCTCGCCGTCCGAGCACGCGGCCGGCCACACTGACCGTCGAGTCGGCCTCCGCGCCCGGCTCGAGCGTCTCTGCCTCAGCCCGCACGGCCTCGAGCGGCACCGTGTCGGGAAAGCGCTTCGGCGTCATCGGCGCAGCCTAAGGCGGAAGCCACGACGCTTGCTCATCTCCGGCCGAGGCGGCAGGGGCCCACCCTCCACGACCGCCCTGGGAACATCCTGGGTCAGCCACCGGCCCAGGGCGTCGTCTCCGACGGCCTCCCGCGCCGCGGAGAGGCCGACCTCGCGCACGCCTGCCGTGTGCGCGTCGCTGCCGATCATGTGGACGAGCTCGGCCGACAGAAGCTTGCGGGCGCACGTGCGTGCGCGCGGGCCGAGCCGTCCGTCGACCGACGCCGCCGTCACCTGGATCAGCGCCCCCGCGGTGACCAGCTCCGCGACCTTCCCGATGTCCGCCTGCGCGGCTGCGTTTCTCTCCGGGTGTGCGATCACCGGAGTAATCGCAGACGCAGCGAGGCGCGAGACGATCACGTCGAAGGGAAGGGGCCAGTCTCGGTAGGGCGTCTCGATCAGGAGGTACGTCGGGTTGCCGCCGAGCGCGAACCGGCGCAGCTCGTCGATCGACAGGCGCTCGAGTTGTTCGAGCGAGATCTCGCCGCCGGGAAGGAGTTGGAGGTCGATGCCTGCACGCTCCAGCGCCGCGGAGAGCTGTCTCACGCCGCTCTCCATCGCGTCCGAGGTCGTCGGATAGTCCTCGCGGACGTGCGGCGTCGCGGCGATCGCCGTGATCCCGTCGGCAACGGCTCCGCGTGCGATCTCGAGGGAGTCTTCGAGGTGGCGGGCCCCGTCGTCGAGGCCCGGGAGGATGTGGGAGTGGAGGTCGATCAAGCTCTAGAGGCTACGGCCCGGAGCAGCGTTCTGGGGACGGTGTGGCGCCGGTAGAGGTCGAGGCGCGGCAGCGCATAGTGGCCTCCCTGCGGGCGGCGGAGTGCGTACGCCCGTTCATACATGGCCCCACGGGCGGCCAAGCGCACTCGCTCGTCGTGCTCGCCGTAGGGATAGGCGAGGTCTGAGCAGACGAGGCCGAGCCGATCCTCGATCTCTGCCTTCGATTCGTTGAGCTCGCGGCGAAGCTCGTCGTCGTTCAGCTCCGCCAGGTGTGGATGCGACACGGAATGCGAGCCGATCAGAACCCCACGATCGGCATGACCCGCCAGCTCGTCCCAGCTCATGGTGGCGAGCTCTGCGGGATCGTCGCCGGCAAGCTCGGGAATCGCCAGGGAAGCACCGTCGCGCGCGTACCCGGTGCAGACGAAGATCTCGATCGGCACTCCGAATTGCTCGAGTTCGGGAAAGACGGACGCCGAACTGCGATACGCGTCGTCGAACGATGCGACGACCTTCCAGAACCGTGAAAGCGCCCGCACCTGCCGCACCAGCAAGTCGGGCTGAATGCAGAGCCGGTGATCCCACGTCGGCGAAACAGCGTGGTAGCAGAGCACGAGAGGTCGCGTTCGCACGACGCGAGGCTAACCCTTGCTGTGTAGAGTCGCGCCGTGCCCGAGGCGCAGCTCGAAGACTCCGGCTCAGGCCTCGCCCCCGCCTCCGACGGCTGGTTCGTCGTGAACGTGCGGGACGCCCAGTGGCTGACTTCGGAGAACGGCGAGAAGCGGCCGTCCGGCTCGGAGTGCTCCTTCGAGAGCACAAAGTCGGAGTTCCCGCAACTCGGAATCAGACTCCATGTCCTGGAACCGGGCGAGCCGAACGGCCTCTACCACGCCGAGTCGGAGCAGGAAGCGTTCCTCGTGCTGTCGGGCGAATGCACGCTGCTCGTGGAGGGCGAGGAGCGCCTCCTGAGGCAGTGGGACTTCTTCCACTCCCCAGCCCGAACCGAGCACATCTTCGTAGGCGCCGGCGAAGGCCCGTGCGTGATCTTCATGGTCGGAGCCCGAGGGAGAGACCTGGAACGTCGTCTACCCGGTGTCAGAGCTAGCAGCGCGCCACGGTGCGAGCGCCGAGACAGAAACGACCGACCCGAGCCAGGCGTACACAGGATTCGAGCCGTCCCGCCGTGAAAGGCCGTCGTACTGGAACCGCCTCCCCTGGTCGTAACCGGCCAACCTCCGCCGCCCAGGCGGGCTTAGCCCGACTCGGCCGCAACGGCCCTAGGGCAACCCCGGCATAAAGTCATGACGGCGCGCAACTGCGGTTGTCGTCGAAGAGGTCGACGTCGAGCTCAGGTGGATATGACGCTGAGGCTTGCCGCGCTTGGAGAGGGCGTCATCATTCCCGTATGGCGGAGCTGCCATCGGGCACGGTCACATTTCTTTTCACGGACGTCGAGTCCTCAACCCAGCTGCTGCATCAGCTCGGCCCGGAGCCCTACGCGAGGGCGCTCGCCTCGCACCGTCGCGCGATTCGAGAGGCGTTTCTCCGCCATGACGGCGTCGAGGTGGACACGCAGGGGGACGCCTTCTTTGCTGCGTTCCCAGCTGCGTCCGGCGCCCTTGGAGCTGCGCGCGACCTGACGGAGGCGCTCGGGGACGGCCCGATCAAGGTGCGTGTGGGGGTGCACACCGGGACGCCGTTGCTCGCGGAAGAAGGGTACGTCGGGGTCGACGTCCATCGTGCCGCCAGGATCGCAGCGGCCGGACACGGCGGCCAGGTGCTCGTCTCCTCCGCGACAGCCGCGCTCGTGGAGCCCGATGGATTGCACGATCTCGGCGAGCATCGGTTCAAGGATCTGGCCGCGCCGGAGCGGGTGTATCAGCTGGGCGAGGAGCGATTTCCGCCCCTGAAATCGCTCTATCGGACGAACCTCCCGGTTCCGACGACGCCGTTTCTCGGGCGAGTGGACGAGCTCGCCGAGGCTTCTCAACTTCTCACGAGGTCGGACGTTCGACTGCTGACCCTGACCGGTCCAGGCGGAACGGGCAAGACGCGGCTTGCGCTTCAGGTCGCTGCAGATGCAGCGGAGGATTTTCCCGACGGGGTGTGGTGGGTGCCGCTCGCCGCACTGCGAGACCCGGCCCTTATCGGCCCGGCCGTCGCGCGGAGCCTGGACGTGGACGAGGAGCCCGGTCGTCCGATCGAGGACACGCTCGATGAACGTCTTGCGGGCAAGCGGTCGTTGCTGGTGTTTGACAACGCGGAGCACTTGCTACCGGGGATCGCCTCGCGCATCGGCGAACTCCTCTCGACGAGTGGGCCGAACGTGCTCGTCACCAGCCGCGAACGTCTCCGCCTTCAGGCCGAACACGCCTACTCCGTGCCGTCCTTGACCCCCCGCGACGGCGCTGAGCTCTTCCTCACCAGGGCTCGCCAGGTCGACGCGTCGTTCGCGGGGACACCCGCTGTGGCGGAGCTCTGCCGCCGTCTCGACGAGCTTCCGCTCGCGCTCGAGCTGGCGGCGGCCCGCTGCTCGATCTTCACGCCGGAGCAACTCCTCGAGCGGCTGGGTGAGCGGCTCGACTTGTTGAAGGGAGGGCGTGACGCAGACCCCCGCCAGGAGACGTTGCGAGCGACGGTTCGCTGGTCGTATGACCTGCTCGAGCCTGACGAGCAGGAGCTCTTCACGCGGCTGTCGGTCTTCGTCGACGGCTGCACCCACGAATCGGCCGAGGCCGTCTGTGACGCCGGCGTCGACTCACTGCAGTCGTTGATCGACAAGAGTCTCGTCAGACGGCGCCAAGACCAGGAGGGAAGCCGGTACTGGATGCTGGAGACGATCCGTGAATTCGCGGCCGAGGAGCTCGAACGCCGCGGTGAGACCGACGTGATTCGTCTGCGGCACGCTGACTTCTTCGCCTCCCTCTTAGAGCGCGCAGATCCGCATCTCCGGCACGGGCCAGATCATCAGGTATGGGCGTACCGCATCTCGGTGGAGTACGGAAACGTCCGTGCTGCGATGGACTTCGCTTTGAGCGAGGCGCCGGAGCTTGCTATGCGGCTACTGGGAGGCCTGCCTTTTTTCCTTTACCTCCGAGGCGGTTTTCTCGAGGCTCGATCGTGGGTCGACCGAGCGCTTGTGTTTGAGGACAGCCAGCCGAAGGCGCTGGTCGGAAGGGTGCACGAGTGCGGAGCCGTCACGGCGGAGCGGGTTGGCGACGTTGTCGCCGCGAGCCAACATGCCGAGGCTGCCTACGCCGCCTTCACGGAGGCTGGTGACGAACAGGGAATCGCGAACGCGCTTCGCGAGCGCGGGAAGGTCGCGATGTGGCAAGGGAATCGGGAGCGCGCACGAGTGACGTACGAGGAACTCGCAGCGATCGCGAGTCGAATAGGTGATGACTGGAACGGCGCGATCGCCCTGAATAATCTGGGCGACATCGCGCTCAACTCCGGTGACTGGGAGCGCGCCGTCGAGCTCTGCGGGCGAAGCAGCGACATCCGGCGCGAGCTCGGCGATCGCTGGGGCTCGGCGCTCGCGCGAGCGAATGTCGCACAGGCTGAGATCGAACTCGGTCGTCTGGAGCACGCGAGCCAAAGCGTGGGCGCTGCTCTCGAGGACAGCCTTGCGGTCGGGGCTGACATGGTCTTTGCCGCGGGCCTCGACACGGCGGCAGTCTTGACGTCCGCGCTTGGCAGAGCGTCCGAGACTGCTCGCCTACTCGGTGCCACCGACCGAATGCACGAGGAGTTGGGCAGCGTCCGCGAGACCTTCGAGCAGGGCAAGCATGAAGCTGCCACCGCTTCGGCTCGCGCAACGCTTGGGGCGGAAACATTCGCCTCGGAGTTCAAGCGTGGACGAGCCATGACACTCCAGGAAACCGCGGAATTTGCGCTAAGCGCGATTGACACTGACTTCGCCGGCTAAGAATCACAGCGGAAACAGAAAACTGGCCCTACGGAGAACTCTGTTTGCCTTAGCTCTGATACCTCGCGTAGTCGAGAAGGACGGCCGCTCCCGCAGCCAACGCGACCCACCCGACGGCCTGTACCCACACCGGCGCGCCGGCTGAGCTCCAGCCGGTCAGGAGCCAGGGCACGAGGCCGGCGACGACGCCCGGCGCCAGCGCCAGAAACAACACGCTGCCCGCCGCTGCGCGAACACTTCTCACTCACGCATTCTGCGTCGCCACGCGATGCTGCACCCGAATGGCGGCGGGCAAAGAAAAAGCCCGTTGTGCGGGGCTTCTGTGGCCGCAGTTTTCACGGGGGCGCGAGTTAGTTCAGCGACAGCTCGCGCTCGTCGAGCTCAATGGGAGTGACGAAGAGCGCTATGGCCCAGTCCGGCTCATCGTCGAGGATCTCCTCGAGAGCGGCCCAGGCGTCCTCGCGCCGGAGGTACACCGCGATCGCCTCGCTGCGTCCGATCTCGGCGAGGGCGAAGGCATGCATGCGCGGGAGGGTAATCCGTCCGCTCCTCCTGATTATTGTCCAAACAGGCCGTTCACCCCAGCGGTTCGTCTAGATGACATCGCAGGGGAGTGCACACGGCCGTTTCACCAGGGCGATCAATCGCCGCCACCTCCAGGCAGCCGAGATGGCTGCGCGGGAAATGGGCGGAAGGTCACTCGCCGACGCGCTCTCATCGGTTACGCAGCCCAATAGTGAACGGGGCGGCTCATCGCCGCCCCGCTCGGCATCTGGTGCGTCTTGGACTTTCGTCTACTGCTTCGCGTTGGCGCGGCGTCTGAGCGCGAACCCGAGCGTCATCAGCACGAGCGACACCAGCACGGTCGCCGCGAGCGAGATGCCGGTGAACGGCAGGGCCCCACCGGACGCTGACGCCCCTGAAGGAGCTACAGGTCGGCAACGACCGGCCAGCGAGCGAAGGGAATATTGGCACCCGCAACCGCATCGGGCGCGATGTAGTCGGCGACCAGCGTCTTGCGCTCCCACACCGCGAGCACCTCGGGATCCGCGTGTGCGTCGGCCACAGCGTGGTCCGATGACCACTCGAGCGCGACGAGCAGCTCGCCGTTCTCTGTACAGGCGACTGGAGCGGGGCGATCGGTCACGTGTCCGCGGCGACGGAGCGTGGCGAGGTCGTCGCCCAGCAAAGCGCAACAGCTCGTCGGTGCTCCCCTTCGGGCGATATGCCGCGATTGCAAGCTCCCTTCCCACATGCGTGTAAACGGCGTGGGCGCGCTAAATCGTCCCGCGGGCGCTCCATCTGAACGTCTTGCCCGGGCAAATGTCTGGGTCTCTGCATGCGTCCCTGCTTGCATGACGAGGTAGGCTCGGGGCGCCTCGTCGCCAAGAAGCCCGACCGTGCGACGAACGAGAAGATGGTGGAACACCGCGCCGAGTCCCGCACCGGCATCCTCGCCGCCGAACTGCAAGAGCGGCGCGAAAGGCTGCTGGAGCACATTCGGCGGGAGAGCCTGTCCGGCTACGTCCTCTTCGGTGCGGATTACATCCAATACTTCACCGGCTTCTGGTTCCTCTCGAATGAACGGCCGGTGATCTACGCCGAGGGCGTCGGCGGCGAGTCTGCGGTCTTCGTGCCGGAGTTCGAGGTGGAGCGCACGCGTGCCGAGGCCGCGTTCGCGCGGGTCGAGTCCTATCCCGAGTACCCGGGGATCGAGCACCCGATGTCGATCTTTGCGCGAGTCCTGGACGACCTCGGGATCAGGGATGCGATCGGCGCCGACCAGGACGGCTACCCCGGTCTGCTCGGCTACAAGGGGCCGGCACTCAGCGATGCGGCGGGCGCCTCGGTCACTCCACTGGGCGACGTCATCGAGGGCATGATGGCGCGCAAGAGCGACAGCGAGATCGCGCTCATCCGCGAGAGCGGGCGTTGGTGCGCGCACGCGCACCGGCTGCTGCAGGAGTACTCACGGCCCGGCACGACTGAGGCCGAGGCCAGCCTGCGGGCCAGCCATGAAACGACGCTCGCGATGCTGGAGGCACTCCGCGAGTCGTATGGCGGCGGGCTCTCATCCTCTTCCGGCGCGTCCGCCGGGTACCGCGGCCAGATCGGCCTGCGCAGCTCGTGGGCGCACGCGATCGCGCACAACATCGAGTTTCGGGCAGGCGACGTGCTTGTCACGGAGACGAGCGCGCCGATCTGGGGCTACAACGCCGAGCTCGAGCGGGCGATGATCATCGGCCAGCCGACGGACGAAATGCGGCGGCTCTTCGACCACACCGTCGCCGTGCAACAGGTCGCCTTCGACGCGGTCCGGCCGGGCGCCACCTGCGCCGACGTGGACGGCGCAGTCATGCGCTACTTCGAGCGGAACGACCTGGTCCGGTACTGGCGCCAGCACACCGGCCACGCGATCGGCCTGCGCAACCACGAAGCGCCCTTCCTCGACCTCGGCGACCACACTCCGCTCGAGCCAGGCATGGTCTTCACGATCGAGCCAGGTCTCTATGACCCGGCGATCGGCGGCTTCCGTCACTCGGACACCGTGGTCGTCACAGAGGACGGAGTGGACGTCCTCACCGACTACCCGAGCGACATCGAGAGCCTCACGTTGCCGGTCTAACGCGCGCTAACGCATCGCCTCCTCCCGGACTGGGCGAGGCAGTATTAGGCACCGATCCGACAGACCCTCGGCTCGGGGACATTCCCGAACACTCGCGCACGCCACTCGTGAGCCGGGGAAGCTGCCTCGTCATCTTGAATGACGCGGCGTAAAGAGCGTCAGCCCGGCTGGACGAGCCAGCCGAATCGTTCCGTGACGAGGTTGGGAGCCGAGAAATGGCCGCCCTGTTCATCGATAACGACCTCGGCGTCGGGCACGTTGTGAGCGAGCCACTCACCATGCTGGCGCGGCACGAGCACGTCGGTCAGGCCATAAGCGATGCGGGTCGGGACGCGGATCTCTGTCACGTCGAAGCCCCAAGGTTGGATCAGAGAAAGGGCGTCGTCGACATAGCCCCAGACGCCTTGGCGAAACGCCTCGTTAAGCATCCGTCGCTCCACCGCCTGCCGCTCGGGATTCGCCATTACAGCACGGTCAGCTTCAGAGAACTCCACCTCGCCGGCCTTGGAAGGATCGTCGGCTAGCCGTTCGAGCCACGCAGTCGCCATTCGGTCGATCTCGCGAGCGAGGATGTCTTCGCCTTCCAGTGCCCAGCCGATCTCCTCGATGTTGACCGCGTCCATGCCCGCGAACCAGTCGAAGTCAGGCATGTCGAAGGGCGCGACCCCCGCTACACAGGCGGATCTCGTCACCCGCTCGGGCAGACGTGCGGCCACCGCCAGGCTATGCGGGCCGCCCCAGGAGCCGCCGCTCACGGCGAACCGCTCAATACCGAGGCTGCCTGCGATCGCGGAAACGTCAGCGACGCAGTCGACCACCCGCCGGCCGCGGAAGCGATCGGAGCCGCCGTAGCCGGGCCTGTCGTAGGTGATCACGCGCGCTCCGACATCTGCGTACGCGCTCGCGTTCGCCTGCCCGACAAAGCGCGAGCCCGGCGTGCCATGGAGCGAGAAGACCGGGAACCCGTCCGGGTCGCCCCACTCGGCAATCGTCAGCCTCCGCCCATCGGCGGCCGCCACCGCCTGCGTGCCAGACGCGCCAGCCATGGCCGCATCATCGCTCAAGGCCCGCGGTCGCGGCAGACTCGCATTCGTCGGGGGACATTCCCGAACTGTGAGTGTGTGGGTGTCTCGTCTGGGGCGTTTGTCAGGTTGGCGTCGGTGCTCTTTGTTCGTGACTCGATTTTCGAATGACCCGTTGTTGCGGTGTCTTTCCAGTGATTTGTCCGAGCGGAGAGACCGGTGCCGGCCTGGCGCCCGCTTGCTGGCCTGATCAGAAGCCTGTCCGCGTTGTGAGCGCGTGACCCATCACAGTTATGCCGCCAGCGGTCTCAACGTCCAGACCGACACCGGAGTGTGTCCCCCAACCTCGGCTGGAGGTAGAAGTGATGCTTGCAGATCAGCTGGACTACGTGGTCGGTGTCGACCCGCACCGTGACTCGCATGCGCTCGCGGTCGTGCACGTCGTCAGCGGCGCGGTCGTCTTCGAGGAGACGGTTGTCGCGAGCGGTGACGGCTATGCGAACGCGCTGAAGCTCGTCGACCGGCACGCACCGGGTCGGCGAGCGTTCGCTGTCGAGGGCACCGCCTCGTTCGGTGCCGGCCTCACGCGCTTCCTGAGCGGCCGCGGTGAGCGGGTGCTCGAGGTCGGCCGGTTGCGGCGGGAGCGCCGCTCGGGTGGCAAGACCGACGCGCTCGACGCTGTCCGCGCCGCCCGCAGTGTGCTGACGAGCGAGCGGCCCGCGACACCCCGGGCCGGCGGTGAACGCCAGGCGCTGCAGGCATTGGTGGCCGCACGCGAAGGCGCGGTCAACGCCAAGCGCGCCGGCCTCTGCCAGCTGCGAGACCTCCTGGTCACCACACCCGAGCCGTTGCGCAGCGAACTGCGCCCGCTGACACGGGCCCGGCTGCTGCAACGCCTCGCAGCAACACGACCAGGTGGCGGACGAGATCCCGAGCTGCGCGGCAGCATGCTCGCGCTGCGCTCGATCGCCCGCCGCGTGTTGCAACTAACAGCAGAGGAGCGCGAGCTCGCACGGCAGATCGAAACGATCACTCGCAAGCTCGCGCCGCAGCTGCTCGACCAGCCCGGCGTCGGACCGCACGCGGCCGCACAGATCATGCTCTCCTGGTCGCACCAAGGACGGATCACCTCCGAGGCGGCCTTCGCACGACTCGCCGGCGCAGCGCCGATCCCCGCCTCCTCCGGGCAGACGATCCGCTACCGGCTCGACCGAAGCGGCGACCGCAAACTCAACCGCGCTCTCCACATGATCCTCGTCACCCGCAAACGCTCACACCCCGCGACGATCGCCTACATCGAACGACGCATCCAAGAAGGCAAGACCCGACGCGAAGCAACCCGCTGCCTCAAGCGCTACCTCGCCCGCAAGCTCTACCGCCTACTCGAACACGGAGCGCCACTGGCGACTTGACAAACATAGAAGCATCACTGGCCCAGCGAGCGGTACACGGCGAACTCGTAGTCAAGAGCCGGGCCCCATCGCCCTGAGCGGCTGATACGGCCCGACCGGATCGGTTCCGTGGGGGTAACCAACCAACCCTCCGCCGCCGAGGCGGGCTTTGCCCGACTCGGCCGCAACGGCCCTAGGGCAACCCCGCGTAAAGTCATCATGGCGCGCGCGAATGCGCGCGCCGGACTTTACGCGGCCTTAATTTCGAGGATCTTGAACTTCATCTTGCCGCGCGGTGCGGCGACCTCGACGGTCTCGCCCTTCTTCTTGCCGATGATCGCTTTGCCGACGGGCGACTCGTTCGAGAGCTTGTTCTCGGAGGGGTTCGCCTCGGCCGAGCCGACGATGTGGTACTCGATCGTTTCCTTGGCGGCGACGTCGCGGAGCCTGACCTTCGAGCCGATCGAGACGACGTCCTTGGCGATGTCCTTTTTCGAGATAACGCGCGCGTCGCGCATGCGCTCCTCGAGCGTCGCGATGCGGTGCTCGAGCAGCATCTGCTCATTCTTTGCGTCGTCGTATTCCGCGTTCTCCGCGATGTCGCCGAACTCCCGCGCGATTCGAATCCGCTCGGCTACCTCGCGGCGTTTGGTCGTCGAGAGGTCCTCGATCTCCTGCTTGAGCCTCTCGTACCCCTCAGGTGTGAGGATTACTTCCTTCACGGTTTTCGTCCCCTTCTCATGAAAAAAACGCGGCGCAGAGGCGCCGTCGCGGGCGCGTATGGTAGCGACACGCGGGGTAGGCGTCAACATTGCTTGGGGGTACTATTTCCCGCTCTGTGCAGGTAGATCTTCGAGAATCCTGGTGGATCGGTCCGGTCGAGATTCCGACCCGGGTCGTCCTCGCCCCGATGGCAGGGGTCAGTGTGCAGGCCTTTCGTCGCCAGGGGCGGCGCTATGGGGCCGGGCTCGTGTGCTCGGAGATGGTCAGCTGCGCCGGGCTCGAACACCGCAACGAGCGAACTTTGGGCTATCTGCGGGTGGGCCGCGACGAGCATCCGCTGGCGATCCAGATCTTCGGCTCCGAGCCGGGAGTGATGGCCGACGCCGCCAGGATGGTCGTCGCCGCCGGCGCCGACATCGTCGACATCAACTTTGGCTGCCCCGTGCGCAAGGTGACGAAGACCGGCGCCGGCGCGACCCTGCTGGACGACCCCGACCGTGCGTGCGCGATCGTCGGGGCGGTCGCCGACGCGGTCGACGTCCCGGTGTCCGTGAAGATGCGGCGCGGCCTCGATAATGGTTCTCGCGCGTGTCTACAAGTAGGACCGCGTCTGGTCGAGGCCGGTGCCGCCACGCTGACACTGCATCCGCGCTCGGCGCGGCAGATGTACACAGGCGAGGCGGATCACGCCTTGACGGCCGAGCTCGTCGAGCTCGTGGACGTGCCGGTGATCGCGTCGGGCGACGTCACCTCGCGCGCGCGTGCGCAGAGTGTGCTGGCGACGACGGGCGCGGCCGCGGTGATGGTGGGCCGCGGCGCGCAGGGCAATCCCTGGGCGCTACGCGAGATCGTCGACGGTGACAGCCCCGAGCCTTCGCGCGAGGAGGTCGCCGCCGAGCTG
>CAWHXK010000009.1:0-10346 GCA_963833255.1 uncultured Actinomycetes bacterium | reverse complement strand
TGTTCCGGAATGACGCCCGAACACGTGCGTCTCACTCGATGGTGATTTGACGTGGCGACTGCGACCAACGAAGTGGACCGACCCTACGGGAGCCGGATGCGGCCACTCGGTGGGAGGAGGTTCGATGGATCCTGTGCTGGTGGGAGTGTCGATTCGGGCGCTTCCCGTCCGAGCGGGGTTGGTGCAAGCCGAAGCGTGTTCGAGGGGCGGCCGCTAGAGGCTTGATGTGAAACTCGGCAGCGTTCTGGCCTGAGACGCTACTCAGCGCGATGGGCCCGGTTCTCGACTACGAGTTCGCCGTCGTACCGCTCGCCTGCGCGAGTGTGTCGCAACAGCGCCTTCAGCAAGTGCGTCTGGTCAACAGCTCTCGCATGGGCCAGTGTTGCTCCTATGTCAAGGAGGGGCTCGCTTTGAGCGTGTTGAAGACGACGCGGACGAGGAGGCGTTTGAGGCAACGGAGTGCCTCGCGGCGGCTCTTGCCCTCCGCGCGTTTGCGTTCGAGGTAGGCGCGCGCCTCTGGGTGGTAGCGGGCTTGCGTGATCGCGATCCGGTAGAGCGCGGCGTTGAGTTGGCGGTTGCCGCCTCGGTCGAGTCGGTGGCGCTGGGTGCGGCCTGAGCTTGCTTCGAGCGGTGCGACGCCGCCGTGGCGGGCGAGCTGCGCGTCGCTGCGGAAGCGGTTGATCGGGCCGATCTCGGCGAGCAGCTTCGCGGCTGTCAGTGCGGCGCAGCCGGGCAGCTCGAGCAGCGCCGGCGCAACGTCAGCGGTTCGTTGTTCGAGCTCCTGGTCGAGCTCGGCGACCGCCCGGTTGAGCGAGCGGATCGTCGAGAGGGGGAGCGTCCGAAACTCTGTGTACGCGGTTAGCTCTGCCGTGTTAGTCGGTCTTGGAAGTGGGCGTGGAAGGCGGCGAGGCATTCGTACCAGCCGGCCATGGGGCGTTTCCAGTTGCGCTCGTGGTTTCTGATCGCGAGGTAGACGAGCTTGCGGGCGGATTCGTCGTCGGGGAAGTGACCGCGGACGCGGACGGCTTTGCGCACGACCGCGTTGAGGCTTTCGATCTGATTGGTCGTGTAGACGGCGCGGCGTAGCGCCGGCGGGAAGGCGAAGTACGGGATCACCTGCTCCCAGGCGTCGCGCCATGACTGGCTGATCTGCGGGTAGCGGCTGTCCCAGATGCCGGCGAAGGTCTCCAGGCCGGTCTGGGCGGCTTCCTCGGTCGCCGCGGTGTAGATCATGCGCAGGTCCTTGACGAGCTGCTTGCGATCCTTGTAGCTGGTGAAGCGCAGCGAGTTGCGGATCATGTGCACGATGCAGGTCTGCACGATCGCCTGCGGGTAGACGGCCTCGATCGCCTGCGGGAAGCCCTTCAACCCGTCGACGGAGAAGACGAGGATGTCCTCGACGCCGCGCGACTTGAGCTCGCTGATCACGCGCAACCAGAACTTGGCCCCCTCGCTGGGCTCGAGCCAGATCCCGAGCGTCTCCTTGATCCCGTCGATCCCGACCCCGATCGCGAGGTAGGCGTGCTTGTTGCGCACCGAGCCCTGATCGCGGATCTTGAGCACGATCGCGTCCAGCCAGACGACCAGGTAGAGCTTCTCCAGCGGCCTGGCCTGCCACTCCTTGACGTCGTCGAGCACTGCGTCGGTGACGCGGCTGACGGTGTCGCGGCCGACCTCGACGCCGTAGATCTCTTCCAGGTGCTTCGAGATCTCTCGCGTCGACATCCCACGCGCGTACATCGAGACGATCTTGTCGTCGAAGCCCGCGAAGCGGCGCTGGTGCTTGGGCACGATCTGCGGCTCGAAACTGCCCTCACGGTCGCGCGGCAGCTCGACCGGCACGGGCCCGTGATCAGTGATCAACGTCTTCGACGTCCAGCCATTGCGGCGATTCGGCTCGCCCTCAGGCGGCGGCTCGCCGAGCTCGTAGCCGAGGTGACCGCTCAACTCCGCCGATACCGCACGCTCAACCACGCGCTTGGTCAGATGCTTCAACAACCCATCCGGCCCTGTAATCGCCTCAGGGCCCTCATGCCCGGCAAGCAACTGATCGATCAGCTCGTCCGGGATCTCCTTCGGGGGCATGACCCTCCTTTACGGATCATGCATACACAGAACCCCGGACGCTCCCTCGAGAGGAGCTCGCGTGCGAGTCGCACCCGCAGCTCCGGCTGACGGCGCACAAGCCACCGCCTGACCGTTCCAGCTGGGAAGCCCGGTCGAGCCTCCGCAGCGGCACCTCAAAGGTCGGGTCGAGCTGATGCAGGTGCCAGCGCAGCCGCTGCTGTGTGCGGCGGCGCTGGTCGACGAGATCGTCGCGGTGATCAACCAGCAGTTTGATCTCCCTGTAGACGCGTTCGTCCGGCCGCGGACTGCTCAAGTTCGGCTCCCTGAGCGCGGCGCGGGCGATCGCGAGCGCGTCGATCGGGTCCGACTTCCCACGCGTCCGGCCGGCGCGACGCTCCGGCACGGTCAGCTTCGGCGGCACCCGCACCAGCTCCTCACCGACGTCGAGCAGCTGCCGTTCGAGCCAGCCGGTCAGCTGACGGCAGTCCTCGACCGCCCACAGCCGCTCCGCTGAGAGCGCCGATGCCCAGCCGAGCAGCTCGTCGCTGCCGACCGGAATCACCTTCTCCTCGAGCGGCCGACCCGCCTCATCGACGGCCGCCGCCGTCACCGACTGCTTGTGCACGTCCACTCCGATCACGATCATTCAGATCGCCTCCTACCGTTGCGGGCGACCGGCGAGCGGACAGACCTCAATCGAGGCCGAAAGGCCACGCTCCTATCAGGTCACGCTCGGCGGTCTCGGTTGGCGGCGGCGACACAACGCTGGAAAGTCAGACCCCACGGGACGACATTCGGAATCGAGTCAGCCGCCGCCGGCCGAGTCTGGAACAGCAATCGGACGCCGCCACAGCGGCGAGAATGACATTGAGTTCGGGAATGACCCCTGACGCTGTCCCGGAACGAGGGAGGCGAATCGCGCGAACGAGATTCGCCCGGCTGAGCCCGATGGCGTCTGAAGCGCTAGGTGCGCCTGCGCTCATGTTCTAGCCTCGCCTCATGTCGGTCAGCGCACACCGGAAGGTTGTGACGGTGCTGTTCTGCGACGTTGTCGGGTCGACGGCGCTGGGGGAGTCGGTGGATCCGGAGGCGTTGCAGGGGCTGTTGGCGCGCTACTTCGAGCGGATGAAGGGGATCGTTGAGTCACATGGTGGCTCGGTGGAGAAGTTCATCGGAGACGCGGTGATGGCGGTGTTCGGTGTCCCGGTGGTGCATGAGGATGATGCGCTGCGGGCCTGCCGGGCGGCGGTTGAGATGCGGGAAGCCCTGCCGGAGCTCGGCCTGGAGGGTCGGATCGGCGTCAACACGGGCGAGGTGCTCGCCGGCACCGAGGAGCGGCTGGCGACCGGCGACGCGGTGAACGTGGCAGCGCGGCTGGAGCAGGCAGCGAACCCGGGGGAGGTGCTGGTCGGCGTCGCCACGTTCGCCCTCGTTGGCGGCACGGTCGATGTCGGAGAGGAGCGAATGCTCGAGCTGAAGGGCAAGAGCGAGCTGGTTGCGGTTCGTCCCCTCCTCGAGGTCTTTGAGGCCGCCGAGCGCTCGCACGTCTCTCGCTTCGTCGGCCGCGAGCGCGAACTACGACAGCTCACCGACGCCTGGGAGCGGGCGCTGGACGGCCAGCACTGCGAGCTCGTAGCGGTAGTCGGCGACCCCGGCGTGGGCAAGTCCCGTCTCGTGGCGGAGGCGCTGTCACAGATCAATGCGCGGGCCGTGCGCGGCCGCTGCCTGCCCTACGGGGAAGGCATCACGTATTGGCCCGTGATCGAAGTGGTGAAGCAGATCGGCGCGTTGCCTTCCGATCCCGCTGTGGCTGCGGCCGTCCGATCACTGCTAGGCGAGAGCGACCAGGGCATGAACGCCGATCAGATCGCCTGGGCGTTTCGCAAGCTGCTGGAAGAGCAGGCGCCGCTTGTCGTCGTTTTCGACGACATCCAGTGGGGCGAGGAGACCTTCCTCGACCTGGTCGAGGCCGCCGCACTGCTTACGAGCGGTGCCGCGCTGCTGCTGCTCTGCATGGCGCGGCCGGAGCTCCTCGAGCGCCGGCCGGCCTGGCCAGGCGTGCTCCGGCTCGACCCGCTGAGCGAGGCTGAGGCCGACGAGTTGATTCGCGACGAGGCGTCCGGCGAGCTGCGCGACCGGATCGCGCACGCTGCGGGCGGGAACCCGCTCTTCATCTCCGAGATGCTGGCGATGGCGCGTGAGCAAGAGGACGTCGAAGTGCCTCCGACGCTGAAGGCCCTGCTCGCAGCGCGGCTCGACCGATTGGACGAGTCCGAGCGGCGGGTGCTGGAGCGGGGATCCGTCGAGGGCGAGCTCTTCCACCGGGGTGCGGTGCAGGCGCTCGCACCGGAGGAGCGAGAGGTGACGGCGCGCCTGACGGCGCTCGTGCGGCGGGAGCTCGTCCGACCCGAGCGCGCGCAGCTGGCGGGCGACGACGGCTTTCGCTTCCGCCACCTCTTGATCCGCGACGCGGCTTACGACTCGCTCCCAAAGAGCGTTCGGGCTGAGCTCCACGAGCGCTTCGCGGAGTGGCTCGACACCCACCAGGAGCTCGTTGAGCTGGACGAGGTCGTCGGCTACCACCTCGAGCAGGCCGTCCGCTACCGGCGCGAGCTCGGCCAACCGGCGGATGAGCTCGCCGCCCGCGCCGCGGAGCGGCTCGCCGCGGGCGGCCGGCGCGCGCTCTGGCGAGAGGACCGGCGCGCGGCGCGCGTGCTGCTCGAGCGCGCGCTCGAGCTGACGCGTCCGCTGCGGCTCGATGTCCTGCTCGAGGTCGACCTCGCGGCGACCCTGTTCAGCGAGGATGCGCGGGGCGCCGCAGCGATCCTCGAGCGCGCGGTCGAGCGCGCGGCTGCCGAGGATGATGCGACCGGCGAGGCGTTCGCCCGAGCGATGGCCGGCTACCACCGGTTCAATCTCAACGAGTGCACGGCCGACGAGCTCGAGATCTTGCTGCTGAAGGCGTTGCCCCTGCTCGAGCAGGAGGCGAACCACGCCGCACTCGTCTATGCGTGGGAAGTCTTCGCGGTTGCTGTGACAAACGCACGCCAGCAGTGGGCGGACTCGGCCCGGGCGAGCAGGCGGGCGTTGGAGCACGCGAGACTCGCGGGCCAGCAACGGACTGGTCTCTTCTGGATCGAGCTCGCACTCGGTCTCGGACCGACTCCGGCCGCCGAGGCGCTGGCGCAGCTCGACGAGCTGCTGCCCGCGACGCCCAGCCCGTACTCGCTGGTTCGCGCGGGCCTGGCTCCTGGCAATGCTCGACCGCTTTGACGAAGCCGTCCCGCTCGCCCGGGAGTCGAACGAGCGCCAGCGCGAGCTCGACGGTCTCCGGATCGGCGAGATCAGATTGGCCGAGATCGCGCGCATGGCCGGAGATCACCAAGCGGCGGCGGCTCACCTCCAGACCCTGTGCGCTTGGCTCGAGGAGCGAGAGCAATACGGGCTCCTCGGCACGTACGTCTGCCTGCTCGGGCGCGAGCTCTGCGCCCTCGGTCGCTTCGACGAAGCCGAACCTCTCGCCCGCCGCGGACGAGAGCTCGCCACTGATGACACCGTGGATGCCGGCCTCTGGCGGCAGGTGCAGGCGCGCGTTCTCGCACATCGTGGCGCGCACGCAGAAGCCGAGCGCAGCGCCCGGGAGGCGCTGGCGCTGACCGAGCAGTCCGACAATCTCGCGTGGCAGGGAGACGCGTGGTGCGAGCTCGCCGAGGTGCTGGAGGCCGCCGGCCGCCGCGACGACGCGATCGACGCGTGGCGCGAGGCGCTCGACCGCTACGAGCGCAAGGGGATCATCCCGCTCGCGCGCCGCGTCCGCGAAAGACTCGCAGCGGCTCAACCGACGCAAGCCTGAGAACGCCTAACGCCGTTCCCGAACGCTTGCGCGTGTCCCAGTCCCGTAGAGGCAGTGACGTACCCGCGCGACCAGACTCCCAGGGAGGTGACTCTGGTCTGGGCGAGCGTTCCGGAATGACCCCAGAACCCTGCTTCAAACCATGGTTGGTGCATGATCACGCAATGCCTGTGGAGGCGATCCATCTCGGTGCCCCTCGTAAGGCGGAACTGTGGTCGGTCGACTCAGTACGAGCAGTTGCCGGGAAGGGGCTCGAAGGCGACCGTCATTTCGATGCCGACGGAGCAGCGTCAGGCCAAGCGCTGACGCTCGTTTCCGCCGAGGTCGTCGAGGACGTTGGACTAATGCCGGGAGAGACTCGCCGGCAGGTGACTGTGCGCGACGTGGACGTGAATAGCCTCGTTGGCAAACGTTTCCGGGTCGGCGAGGTCGAGTGCCTCGGTATGGAGCTCTGCGAGCCGTGTCGGCATCTGGAGGAGATGACGCGGCCGGGGATCATCAAGGAGCTCACCCATCGGGCAGGGATCAATGCCGACATCCTCGTGGGTGGCGTCATCCGCGTCGGCGATGCAGTAGTCGAGCTCTAGGCGCAGGTCGCTCGTCTGGGCCAGCGTTCGGGAGTGTCCCCTGAAGCGACCGGTGCGAGTCTGTTACCCCATAGTTTTGGCTGCGTTGCCCTGAACCAGCTCCTTGAACGCGGCCTCGTCGCGGATCGGGTCGAAGTCGCTGTCTTCGGCAGCAAGCGAACGGAACGGTTCGTGGCGGTCAATCGCGAGCCGGAGATGCTTGATCGCGTCGTCTGTCCGCCCGGCGAGGCTCTCGCAGCAGGCGAGGTTGTAGAGCGGCCCCGCGTACTCAGGATGAGCCTCGATCAACTCGCGCCCCTGATCGGCGGCCTCGGCGTATTCGCCTGACTCGTAGAGATGGTTGAGCGGCATCCAAAGCTCGCCGCCCTGGGGCACGTAAGCCTTCCCCGGAGTTCCGCCGAGCGCGACGAGCGTCGTCCCCGGCTCCTCAGCGAACGCTGTCCGCTTAACGGCGGGGCGAACGAAGACGAGTGTGCCCGCGGGTGCGTCCACCCGCTCGCCGTCGAGTTCGAACGTCGCGCGCCCTCGCTGGACGAGGTACAGCTCCTCCTGCAAGTCATGCTCCTGTGACTCGTCGTGCTCGTTGATGAGCCGATCGCCCGCCTGATGCGCTGTAAACGCATTGACGCCGAAGGACGTGATACCGAAGTGGAACCGGACGGGCCGCCAAGGACAGCGGCCGTCGCTGATCTCGTCGATCTCGTCAATCTGGGCCACCGCGTAACCGCTCATTCGGCCGTCCTCCATCGGGTTGTGCGAATCAGCAAGCGACCAACCTAACGAGCGCCCCGGCAAGGATCGACCACCCTCGCCGCGACGAGACCGTAGATGCTCGCCTGGGCAAGCGTCCTCTCGCTTGAACCAACGCCGTTCTGTCCTAACGCTCCACGCTACTCAGGTGGGGCGGGAGGTCACGTTGTCGGGACGACTACCCGCTGACTACCCGCTGAGTTTTCGGCGTCATCCGTGTCGGGTCGGCGCTCAGCGCGGCCTGCAAATCGGGATTACCCGGCCATGTGAAACAGAGCTTGGCGCTCCACAGCACGCGCGATGCTACGAACACCGCCAGCGGCATGCGATCGCCTTGCTGCCGGGAGCGCGAACGCGGACACTTGCGGTGTGGACGCGCCAGAGGTTCGCTATGCCAAGAGCGGCAATGTCAGCATCGCCTACGCTGTGGTCGGAGGTGGTTCCTTCGACCTCGTGTTCGGGGCCGCCTTCTCGACTCTCGACTACGCGTGGGAGGGGCCGCCGGGAGACTTCTTCCGTCGGCTCGCTTCGTTTTCGCGGCTGATCCTGTTCGACAAACGCGGCACCGGCCTTTCGGACTCCGTCACCGGGTTCCCCGCCTGGAGACGCGGATGGACGACGTCCGCGCAGTGATGGACGCCGCGGGTTCGGAACGAGCAGCGATCATGGGCGCTCCTGAGGGCGGGCCGATGGCGTTGGTCTTCGCCGCCACGCATCCCGACCGTACGGCTGCGACTGTTGTCTTTGGCACCAGCGCCTCGACTCTCAGATCCGATGACCACCCGTGGGGGCCGACCCGTGACGATTACCTCCAATTCGTTCGGGAGCGTGAGCGCGTTTGGGGAACGGAGCCGGACACGAGTAGCCAGCTCGACCGAGCCGCGCTGGGTACAGACTACGGCGAGAACGTCAAGCGCTGGTGGCCAAGGTACCTCCGCTTATCGGCCAGCCCGGCCGCGGCGGCCACGCTCATGCGTATGAACATGGAGACCGACGTTCGCCACGTCCTGCCCAACATCCACGTCCCGACGCTGATCCTTGCAAGCGAGGAAAGCCAGTCACTTCACCAAGGCCGATACATGGCGGAGCGGATTCCGGGCGCCGAGCTGGTGGAGCTTCCTGGTTCAAGCATGGTGTGGTTCCTCGAGCCCAGGAGAGTTGCGGACGAGGCGGAGCACTTCCTCACCGGGATCTGGGAACGCGGCGACTGGGATCTCTTCGAGAGCGAGCGGGTTCTCGCCACCATCCTTTTCACCGACATCGTCGGCTCGACGGCCAAGATGGCTGAAATCGGCGATGCCCGCTGGCGCGAGCTCCTTCAGTCACACCACATGTTGATTCGCCGACTGCTCGTCCGCCACCGGGGCAGGGAGCACGACACCGCCGGTGACGGCTTTTTCGCCTCGTTCGACGGGCCAGGGCGGGCAATCCGGTGTGCCTGCGCGATCCGCGAAGCCGTCGGGGAGCTCGGGCTCGAGGTACGGGCGGGTTTGCATACGGGCGAGTGCGAGGTTCTGGATGGCAAGGTGGGCGGAATCGCCGTGAATATCGGAGCGAGGGTCGCCGCGGAGGCGGGCCCCGGTGAGGTCCTCGTCTCGTCGACCGTCAAGGACCTAGTGGCCGGCTCCGGAATCGAGTTCGACAACAGGGGCAGCGCCGAGCTCAAGGGTGTGCGCGGCGAATGGCGCCTGTTTGCGGTCAAGCCCTGATGAGGCCCTGGTAACCCGATTTAAGAAGCGGCGACGTCGATTAGAGCCCGTGGCAGGTGGGCAGGGGCGGGTTGCTCCTCAGCGAACTGCGGGCGGCCGCTGTCACCGTTGGTACGCACGAGCCCTCGGTAGCTTCGCACAGGCGGCCGGCGCGGAACTCGGTCACTCCCCGAGCCTATGTCACGGGCGCGACACGGACCGGCTGTGAGCCCTCCGGGCACCTTGGGCAGCGGGCCGGCTTCTCCCCCCTTCGAACCCCGGACTGCATGGGTTTAGGATCGGCTACCCATCCGACTGCACAGCGAAAGGAGCACCATGGCCGACCACCTGGCGGAACTCAAGAAAGCGTGCAGTTCGCACGAAGCCCCGGCTCCCGAGGAGAAGATCAAAGATGGGGAGAGCCGTTGGTTCATGGGCCAACCGAGTCCGGCATCGCCCGGCACCGTCGCACTGGCTCAGCCGGGCGGGTTCAACCTTACGTTCCGAGAGAAGGACGTCGTTGAAGTGAACCGGCACGAGCACCTGTTCTTCGTGCGAACTTCGCCTGATGCCAATCTGCTTGTCTCTGTCGAGCAGGTCGTGAACGCGACTTCCATCGGGTGCGGTTGCAAGTCCGAGGAATCGAAGACCGAGGCGAGCGCGCGAAGCAGCCGGGGAATCATCTGGACCGGTTGGGGTGACGACGTGTATATCTTCAACCGGGATGGTTGCGCGTTCTACTTCGATTGTAAGTGGGTCGACATACCTCTGTTGGGACGGATGTACTTATGCATACCCACGGGGTTAATCTGCAACTAAAACATCACCGCATACCGTCGTGAATTCTCATTCATAAAGTATGGTGGAATTGCAGCGTCCTGCGCAGCCGATCGGTCTCGTGGCCTCGCGTTGACGACTACTGGGGCGTGTGGATGACGGCCTCGATGTTGTTGCCGTCCGGGTCGATGACGAACGCTGCGTAATACCGGGTCCCCGGCGGCGCCACCGACGGAGGAACGCCATGACAGTCTCACTCTAACGCCGCGGTCTCCGCCCTCCGGCGCGCGCACCACGATGTGCGGGGGGACCACCGCCTGCGCCAGCGCGCGGCCGGACTCTTGTCGGTGTTGCTCTTCCCGCTGACGGCCTTGGCGCTGCTCCGTACCGCAGAGGAAGAGCCGCGAGATTTCGTGCAGGCGGCGCGCTGAGTCGCGTCCCCTGCCGGCCTCGCGTCGACGCATGGTCGCTGCCTGCTACGCACGGCCGCTGGACTTGAACTGGCCAACCCATCGTGCCTCAAGCGGCGTCAAGCGGAGCGGGCTCGCTTGGGCGAGCGTCCTTCTCGCCTGAGGCCAGTGTGTGCGTTATGTCCTTTCGATCCTTCCTACTCAGCGCGATGGG
>CAWHXK010000008.1:0-5370 GCA_963833255.1 uncultured Actinomycetes bacterium | reverse complement strand
CCGAAGTTGCCTAGCTGGTCTGCCATGTAGGCGGTGTTGAGCGCGGTTGAGAGCGCGGTCTCTGTCACCCACAGGTCGCGGGCAGCGTTCGGACCGGCTGGCCGTTCGCGTCCTTCTGCGCCTGCGCCGGGTCGTTCGTGCCTTTCCCGTCCGCGGTCGCGTACCGCGGCATCTCTGCATAGGTCTTACCGCCGCTTGCTTCGAGCGCGTGGATTCGCATGTAGTTGGCGAAGCAGCGAGCCTCGCTGCCCGTGTCGACCTGCTCGCCCGCCACCGAGCAGCTCGGCAGATCGACACCGCTGAGCCCGGCTTTCTGGGCTTCCGCAGCAATCGCGTCCGGCGTCATGTCGGCTGAGCCAACGATCTTCTCCTGGCTGAGGTTGTCCTTTACCGTGCTCTTGCCGTTGATGCTGAGGACGAGCGCGCCGATCCCGAACGCGACCAGTACGACAGCGGCGGCGTAGCCCCCGTATTCGGAATCGGCCTCCCATCGGTACTCAACCTCCAGGCGATCGAGTTTAAAAGTCGCGTCTCCGGCCCGCGACCAAAACGCGACACTTGGACCCGCGGATGATCGCAGATCAGCGGCTTCCATTAGTCGGCTGCGGAGCCCCGCGACAGCAGCGCCGCGATCCCGCTTGTTGTCCGGCCTAGCGACGCTTGGCGCTCGCAACCGGCACGTTTGACCGACTGCCGATTGTCGGTCAAAGTCCTGGAACCCTCCCTAGCTCAGGCGTCACGTATTGCTCGTGGCGCTTAAGTATCCGGAGTTGCCGCGACGCGCAGCATCGCCGTGAGCTCATCGTCAACAACCTCAGGAGGAAAGCCTGCTACGCGTACCTGGTACCTGCCGCTAGGCCGCCTACGATAGCCCTTGAAGAACCCCGGCTTTGGGGCGTGGCTTGCGGGCTCCAACCGTTCTTCACTCATGCGTCTCTCCTTCCGTGGCAGCGGACAGCTGGGATTCCTGCCAACTCTTGGTACGGTGGCACCTATCGCCGAAGTGCTCGAATCACACGACCTCACTGCGCCTTCACAGAACGGCTGGGCGGTTGACTAAGAATCCGACGCAACGATGGCGAAGAACTCCACGCCGAGGTTCGCTGTTGGGAAAAGGCCCACGCTGCTGCGGAACGCTCAAGTAACAGTGATGCTTTAGCAGGGATCGCGGCACGGGGCATCGCCACTGCGCTCGAGTATGCGGAGCAGGTGGACTCTCCGGCGACGCGTGGCGCGGTGCTGATCTCGATCTGGTTCGACCCAGCTGACCATGGCAACCTGCGCCGTCGCGTCAGCTACGAGCGCTCCTAGGTACTCACGAACGGCCACGGCGAGCACCAGCTCGACAGGCGCACGTCGCGACTCAGCTCACCCGCGAACAGCATTGCTCGTGCAGACAGGGTTCGCGCCGCGCCCGTTCGCCTCCCGCCCGTTCGCTTACCGCTGCAAAAAACGCGGCTTCGTTTTCGTGACGCTCGCTGCGACGGCACCCCGAGCGAACGCTCCGTGCGGCCACCGCGGCCACGAGGTTTCGCGCCTCTCGGTATTGCTTACCGTCTTACGAGTAGTCCTCGATGAGTGCGAGCATCACGACGAACGGCACGAGTCCAACGGCAACGCTGCCGAGCAGAGCAGCGACGGCGTCCGCTTTGGCGTGCTCCTCCGGACTGCCGTGCGCGTAGGCGATGATGCTCGCAAGGAACAGCACCGCGCCGCAAGGTAGGGACACGAGGCCGAAGCTCAGGTAATTGACTCCGGGGAACCCGGTTGCCTAGTACAACACGCCCCAGGCGAGCCAAAGCGCCATCACGGCGACGCAGAGGTAAAAGACCCCACGAGCTGGTGTGTCGTACCTGCGGCGATCTCAAGAGTTATCGGCATCGGCCCTCGTCGGCTGGAACGCTCATCGGCCAATCCCGCGAAAAGCGCAACAAGGGCGCCGAGCATGCTCGGAACCCTAAAGGGCAGCGGCGTTGTCAGAGGTGGCGAGATTTGACACCGTTGCGGCCACTGTGCAAAACCCCGCGCTGACGGGGCTCATCAGGTGGGCACGAGCATCCGACCGGGGACGCACCTACCCAGATCGCCGCCGATGCCGGCTCAGCCGGCGTCGGCCACTGCGGCATCGAATCGAAACAAGTCGATCGAAATCATCATGGCCTGCGAAAGCAGGCCGGATTTCGATCGGCGATGGGCGGTACTGGGCTCGAACCAGTGACCCCCAGCTTGTCGAGCTGGTGCTCTCCCAACTGAGCTAACCGCCCCAAATTGTGGCTCTTTGCAGGCACTTTTACAGATTTCTTACAACTTACGCTCTCCCAACTCTTTCAAGAGCGCGCAATCCGGGGCCGATTCTAGCCAAGGCTCCACAACGACGACCCACGAGAGCTCTACAGCTCATGACCTGGGCTCCCGAACCTCGGCGTCTGGAAATGCGTGAAGAAACCAGCCCTCGATGCTCGCGGGGATCGCTGCCCCGAAGTACGGATAGATAGAAACGAGTGCACGCTCGCCACCTGCGTTGGGCGTATGGGTGGCAAAGCCGAGGACGTCGCCCGAGGCGGGCCTCGGCTCTCTCCCCCACACCTGTCGAAGCCGCTCTTCGTGGAAGGGCCGACCGTCACCTGGCCCGCTGACGCTCCATACGAGCTCGCCCTCCGCCTCGTTCCAGACCCACTTGAACCGCTCGGCCTCGGAGTTCCCAAACGGCGGAGGCACATCCTCGAATCCCGACTCCCAGTCGTCCCCGCTCACACCGAGCTGAGCTTCGTCCCGCCGCGCCTGATCCGCTTTTCGACACGCTCGAAGCGCTCGGGATCCGCAAGCTCGGTCGCAAGAAGCTGTGAAAACTCCGCGCCCATCAGCCGATCGGTCGAGATCTGAAAAAGCTCCGCGATATCGATCGCTTTCGCGAGCGACGGAGTCGCCTTCCCGTTCATCCAGGCGCTCATCGTCGCCTCCGACACGCCAAGCAGTTCGGCGGTGAAGTGCTGGCTGAGCCCATGCAAGCCGAGCAGCCGGACGAAGTTGTCCTGGAATGCCGACGGTGCTCGATCCTCTGCCATCTCGCTGAAGATACTTGAGGTCGAACCGACCGGCCGGGCAGAGCTCACCGATGGCCACGCCTGCCGCGCTCTTATATGTACCGCATCGCGCCGCCGCGGCGGGTGCCCACCGTTACGCGTCTTCCGCGTTTTTAGGTCGGATGAAGCGCCACTTACGCCTCGACCGGCTTAACGAAATGGCCGTCGTGCTGGTATCCGGACCGGATGAGCGCGACCCGGATCGCGATCCCGTTCTTGCGGCCGGGCTCGATCAGGTAGTCCGTGATCACCGTCGGACTGGTGAGGTGCCCGTGCTGCTTCACGCGAGCGCCCGCCGCGCCGCCTCGTCGAACGGCGTGAGCTCGAGCGGCAGCAGCTTCCGGATCCGCTCCTCGCGCGCGATCGTCGGATTGCGCAGCCCTTCGACGAGCGGCCGCGCGACCGACGCGCTCACGGGCGTGACGAGGTTCAGCCAGAGCGAGGAGAGGTACGGCGTCAGCACCGGGACCTCGACGATTAGCGGCTTGCGGCCGAGCAGGGCGGCGATCCGCTCGATCATCTGCCGGTAGGTCATCACCTCGGGCCCGCCCGTGTCGTAGCCCTCGCCGTACGCGGCTTCGTTGCCGCAGACGCCTGCCAGGTAGCGGGCGACGTCGTCGAGCGCGATCGGCTGCGTCGGCGTCGAGACCCAGCTCGGCGTCACCATGACCGGTAGCCGCTTGACCAGGCCGAGGATCGTCTCGAAGGCGGCGCTCCCCTTGCCGACGATCATGGCCGCACGCAGGGTCGTTACCGGGACGCCCGCGGAGGCGAGCCGCTCTCCGGTCTCGCGGCGGCTGCGCAGATGCGGTGACGCGTCGGGGTCGTCGGCGCCGAGCCCGCCGAGGTAGACGATCTGCCGTACGCCTGCGTTCGTCGCCTCGCGCGCGACCGTCTCCGCCGCCGCGCGATCCTGCTCCTCGAAGTTCTGGGCGCCGAGGGAGTGGACGAGGTAGTAGACGACGTCGGCGCCTTCCAGGGCCGCGGCGACGCCGTCTCCGCTCGCTGCGTCGGCGACCAGCCAGCGGACGCCGGGCTCGTCGCGTGCGGTGCGCGAGACCGAGGTCAGCTCGTGCTCTGCCAGCAGCGGCACGAGCGCCCGGCCGACGACGCCGGTTGCGCCGAAGACGGTGACGTTCACGAGTCCCCGCTCCGCAGCAGAAGCTCGAAGTAGCGGAGGCTGACCGCGGCATGGAAGGGGCTCTGCCCTTTCGCGTAGAGCATCCCGGTCCACTGCGGCGCGCCCGCGCGGGCGGCGAGCCGCGGCAGGTACCCCTCGACGGTGACGCTCAGCTCCTGCTGATCGCCCTCGGGTCGTTGTGCGAGCGTGACGGAGCCGCCGGCTCGGAGCGCGAGCAGTCCACCTTGGATCGCGTGCCGGCAGCTGACAAGCCCATCGTCGAACGAGAGCTCCGGCTGCCCGAAGGTGAGCAGCGTCGCACCGCCGAGCAGCTTCAGCTTGCCTCCGCCGCCCGTCCAGCTCGCACGGACGACGCCGCGGGTGAAGCGGTCGACCGCCTGCCAGTAGGTGACACCGAGCGTGCGGGCGCCCGCCTCGCACGCGTCGACCACGGGCTCCGCGACGAACACCCGCTGGCGCGACTCGAAGGCGCCGGACTCGAGGACGCGCTCCGATGTCTCCCAGCCCGTCACGCTGCCACCGCCATCGGCGAAGGGTATTCCCCCGCTACGGATTCGGGTCCATCGCCGTTGCGGGAGATCTCCATCCGCCTTCGCCGCCGGGGAGATGAGGAAGGAGAGGACGATCGCCACCCGCCAACGATCGCGCAGGCGATGCGCGCTGTGGTCGACCGCAGGGGGTATCGTCCGTGTGTGCGCACGTTCCGGTACGCAGCGGCGGTTGCCGTGGCGGCTGCCGGGGGAGGAGCGGCGACGCGCCGCTCAGTCGCCACCTGGTATCCCGGTCTGCGCAAGCCGAGTTGGACGCCGCCCTCGCAGGCGTTCGGTCCGGTCTGGACTCTGCTCTACGCACAGATGGCGTACTCGGCGGCGCGGGTTGCACGCTCGTCTGATCCCGGGCGTCGGCGTGCGCTTGCGCTGTGGTGGCTGCAGCTCGGGCTGAACGCTGCCTGGACGCCGGTCTTCTTCGGCGCACGCCGAACCGGCGCCGGCGCGGTTGTCATCGGCGCGCTCCTGCCCGCCGTCGCGGCCACCGCGGTCGCAAGCGCGCGCGTCGACCGTCGGGCCGGGCTGCTCTACGCGCCGTACCTGGCGTGGTCGACCTATGCGGCGGCGCTCAACCTCGAGATCTGGCGGCTGAACCGCT
>CAWHXK010000007.1:0-38876 GCA_963833255.1 uncultured Actinomycetes bacterium | reverse complement strand
GCGGATGAGAGGACTTGAACCTCCACGGGGTTGCCCCCACACGGACCTGAACCGTGCGCGTCTACCAATTCCGCCACATCCGCGCGGACGAACAGTTTAGCCAGGCGTCGCGGGACCGATCGATTCGCCCCGGCAGTCAGGTTCGTCCACTCACCCAACGGGCTTAACAGTTTGGCCGTACCATTTTCGACCTGAAGAGGGGTCTCCTGATCTGCGGTCTGGCGAGTCTGGCGTTCGCCTCGTCGGCACATGCCGGCAATGTCGAGGTGCTCGTCACCTTGAAGCAGCCTGCGCTGGCCGAGGTCTTCGCCCAGCGGAGCACGCTGGCCTACTCCTCGTTCGCGCGGCCGCAGCGCCTGTTGCTCGGCGCGCCGGCGAGCAGGGACTACCTCGGGCGCCTCGATCGTGCTCAGCGTGTCGTGCAGGCGCGGATCCGCGCCTCGATTCCCAGCGCCGACGTTCGCTGGCGCTACGGCGTCGTCCTCAACGGCTTCGCGGTCGTCGTGCCCAGGAGCCGGGTGTCGACGATCGCCCGCATCACGGGGGTCGCGCACGTCTGGCCGAGCGTGACCTACCACACGCTGCTCGACAGGACGCCGGAGCTGATCAGTGCGCCCCAGGTCTGGGGGCCCACGCTCGCCACCGCAGGACAGGGCATGAAGATCGCGATCGTCGACGACGGCATCGACCAGACGCATCCGTTCTTCGCGCCCACGGGTCTGTCATACCCCGCGGGCTTTCCGAAAGGTCAGACGGCCTATACGACACCGAAGGTGATCGTCGCGCGAGCCTTCGCGCCGGCGACGCCCGTATACCGCAATGCGCATCTGCCGTTCGATCCCGAGCTCTCCGATCACGGAACGCATGTGGCCGGGATCGCAGCCGGTGACAACAACACGGCGACGCGGACCGGCGTGCGCCTCTCCGGCATCGCGCCTCGCGCCTATCTCGGGAACTACAAGGCCCTCGGGATCCCGAGCCAGTTCGGTGCGAACGGCAATTCTCCCGAGCTCGCCGCTGCGATCGAGGCTGCGGTCCGCGACGGCATGGACGTGATCAACCTCTCGCTCGGAGAAACGGAGATCGATCCGCGCCGTGACATCGTGGTCAATGCGCTCAATGCGGCGGCGGACGCCGGCGTTGTTGCGGCGGTTTCGGCAGGCAACGACTTCGATCAGTACGGCTACGGGACGATCACGTCACCGGCGAACGCGGCGAAGGTGATCTCGGTCGCCGCGTCGAGCGGTGGGCACGGCAGCCCCGACGTGGATTTCATCGCGAGCTTCTCCTCCGCCGGCCCGACGCCCTATTCGCTGATGTTCAAGCCGGACGTCACCGCCCCAGGCGAAGACGTCGCCTCAGCGGCGCCAGGCGGCAGCTACGTCGAGCTCAGCGGAACGAGCATGTCGGCACCGCACGTCGCGGGAGCGGCGGCCGTGCTGCGCCAGCGGCATCCGACCTGGACACCGGAAAACGTCAGGTCGGCACTGGCGCTGACGGGCGATCCAGTTCATAACGGCAGCACGTTCGAGGTCAACCCACTTCGTGAGGGCGGTGGCCGGATCGACCTCGTCAAGGCCGATCAGCCGCTCGTGTTCTCCAGTCCGACCTCATTGACGTTCGGCCTACTCAAGCCCGGCGCACGCGCAACGCGCAACCTGACGCTGTCCGATGCGGGCGGCGGCGCCGGTAGCTGGAGCGTCGGGCTGAGCAATCGAGCCGCGCCGGTCTCGGCCCCCGCGCAGGTGACCGTGCCGGGCGTGCTCCCGGTGCGCGTGAACGTGCCGCGTGGAGCGCGCGAAGGCGACGTCACCGGCTTCGTCATCCTTACGCGTAACGGCGTCCGCCGGCGGATCGCGTTCTGGTTCCGGACCGAGCGGCCGAAACTCCGGCTCGATCGGCACACGTCCCTCACGAGAACAGGGAACTACGCCGGCAACACGTCCCGCGGCGCCTCCCGCGTCACGTCGTACCGCTACCCCGACGTCCTACCGGGCCACGCGCCGTTTCCCGTCCGCCTCACGGGTCGCGAAGTCGTGTATCGCGTGCAGATTCGTCGCCGGATCGCGAACTTCGGGGTGGCGGTCACGTCGCGCGATCGAGGCGTCAAGGTCGAGCCACGCGTGGTCAGGGCCGGCGACGAGAATCGGCTCGCCGGCTACACGGCGCTGCCGTACGACCAGAATCCCTACCGCGCGAGCTACGGCCGCCACCGGCTGGTTGCCGGCGTCGCTCTCCCCGGCCCGGGGACATACGACATCGTCTTCGACACGCCGGCGGGTGGCAGGACCGGCGGATTTCGATTCCGGTTCTGGCTCGGTGACGCGACTCCCCCGTCCGCGCGGGTTCTCGGGGTACATGGTCGCTTTCTCGAGCTGGCAGTGAGCGACGGCGGCTCCGGCGTCGATCCGGATTCGTTGCAAGCTCACATCGACGAAGACTTCGTGCCGGTCTCGTATGGCGCGGGACGGGTGCGAGTGCCGCTCTCGGGGATCTCCGCCGGCCGGCACGCGCTGACCTTCTCCGTCGCCGACTACCAGGAGACGAAGAACATGGAAAACGTTCCGCGCATCCTCCCCAACACGCGGACGCTGCGGACCTCGTTCGTCGTCCGCTAGCGCTTCCGGTCTGTCTCTTCGATCGTCGGCAGCTGGTCGAGGTCTCGCTCGACGCTCGCGGCGAACTCTTCAGTCTCGGTCCGGAGCAGCTTCAGCTGGCTCTTGCGCTGCGTGCGTTCGCGCCGCTGCCTTGCCTCGCTGCCGAACCGCGCCGAAACCCTCGGCCACTCAGCGCCGAGTACCGCCGCGACGGTGCCAATCAGCAGGGCGATCATCAACCAGCCCACGGGTTCATTCTACCCGCCGTCGGCCGGTGCCATGTTCGATGAGATTGTGGCTAAACCCGGGAGCGCCTCGAGCCGATACGGGGGGCATGACCGGGCAGCTCCTCGTCCCTTACATGGTCCTGTGGGCCGCACTCATGCGGGCACTGCTCGTGCGGGCCAAGATCGCGCCCCCGATGTGCGCGCGTTGCGGCCTCAAGCTCGAGCGCTCCCAGCTCGGCGAAGCTGTCTGCCGCTGCGGGCACTGAGGGTCACTTCGCACGACACCCACTGCGGGCGTAAAGCGGCCGCACGGGCAAAGCCCGCCCGCCCTCTCGCTCGGCATCGCAAGCGACGCCGAGGCCTTGCGGGCACTAGTCGTTCCGATCTGAGGGCCCCGGCTACGATCTCTCCGTGAAGGAGATCCTCGAGGAGCTCGAGCGCTGGCGTGCGGCCGGGGACCGCATCGCGCTTGCCACCGTTGTCGCAACGCGCCGCTCCGCCCCGCGGCCCATCGGCTCGAAGCTCGCCGTCTCCGAAGGCGGAGAGCTCGCAGGCTCCGTCTCCGGCGGCTGCGTCGAGAGTGAGGTCGTCGAGGCGGCGCGCGAGGTGCTCGCCGGCGGCGAGCCCCGGCTGCTCATCTTCGGCATCTCCGACGACCTGGCACTCAGCGTTGGGCTTCCCTGTGGAGGCGAGATCGACGTCTGGGTGTCCGAGCCCGATCCTGAGCTCCTCGGCCGCCTCGCCGACGTCGCGCGTGAGGAACGCCGGGCAGTCGCATTCACGGACCTCGACGACGGAACCGAACGGCTCGTCCTCGACGGCGACGATCCGGTTGCGGACGACCTGATTCGAGGCGGCCACAGCAAGGTGGTCGAGCTGCACGGCAGACGGGTCTTCGCCGATGTCTTCGGGCCACCACCGCGACTGCTCGTCTACGGCGCCGTCGACACTGCCGACGCGCTCTGCGCCGCGGCACGCGGCCTGGGCTGGCACACGATCGTCGCGGATGCGCGCGGGCGCTTCGCGACCCCGGAGCGGCTCCCGAATGCGCACGAGGTGATCGTCGCGTGGCCGGAAGAGACGCTCGCGCAGGTGCAGCCTGATCACGCCACCGCGGTCGTCGTCCTCACGCACGACGACAAGTTCGACATTCCGATGCTCATCGGCACGTTGACGACCGACGCCTACTACATCGGCGCGCTCGGTTCGCGTCGCAATCAGGAGCGGCGCCGCGAACGCCTGCTCGAGGCGGGAGTAGACGAGTCGGCGCTCGACCGGATCTCCGGCCCGGCTGGTCTCGACATCGGGGCTCACACGCCGGCCGAGACCGCGCTCTCCATGCTTGCGGAGATCATGGCCGTGCGGGCCGGCCGCGACGGCGGGCGGCTCAGAGAGTCGTCCGGCCGCATTCACGCCGAAGTCGGCTGACGGGCCTAGGGCCGGGTCTCGCCGGCCGCGTAGATGCGCATCGGCAAGCCTGCGAGCGGCTCACCGCCGTCGGCGGTGACGAGCCAGGTGTCCTGCATGTAGAGACAGTCGTGTCCGTTGTCGGCGATGACATGCGGGTGCATCGAGAAGACCATGTTCTCGCGCAGCTCGGTCTCGATCGCTTCGCCGATCTTCGGATGCTCGATCATCGTCATCCCGATCGAGTGTCCGGTGACGTGACCGAGGTGGTAGCCGCGATCGGTGAAGCCTTTCGAGACGGCGCGGTGCACGTCATGGGAGGTCGCACCCGGCCTGAGAGCTGTCTTGGCCGCCTCGAAATACTGCTCGTAGGCTTCCAACATCCTGCTCACCTCGGCATTCGGCTTCCCGATCGACCGCGACACCTCGACCCAGTGGCCGCCCGGCCCGGCGATCTCGAGTGACGGGATGCAAAACTCGCCGAGCACCGTGCTCTTCCGGGCGATCGCGAACTCCGCGCCGACGAGGACCATGTTCATCGTCAGCCGGCCGCAGCCTTCCTCGACGAACAGGTCCTCCGCGGGAGCGAGAACCTCAGCCGCTGTCTTCCCCGGTGCGTACGCCTCGAGGAACGCCCAGAATCCCTCGGTGTTGATCCGCACCGAGTCGCGCACGGATTCGAGCTCGGTCTCGCTTTTCACTGCGCGCGCCAGATCGAACTCGACGTCGAACGGGACGAACTCGACGCGCACGTCCGTGCCCGCGAAATCGCGGACCGCCATCACGTAGTCCAGCCCGTAGACCCCGACCCGCTGTGCGGCCAACCGGTCGCCGATGTACTGGCCGGGACGCTCCGCGAAGACCTGGTCCTCGATCCACGACGTTCCGTGCTCGCCGACGTAGCGAGCCTCTGCCGGGAAGACGATCGTCGGCTCTCCTTCACGCGGCAGGATCACGTAGGCGTAGCGGTGGACGATCACGAAGCCGGACATGTAGGTGACGGCGCCCTCGAACCCCGTGTACTCGGAGCCGCAGACGACGACGGCGTCGAGCTGCTTTTCGGCCATCGCCTCGCGGATGGCGCTGTAACGTCGTTCGATCTCGGCGGGGCTCACCACGATTGCTCCAAGCCTTTCACGAGCGACCAGATCGCGCGATTCAACGGCGTCGGAATCCCGTGCTCCTCGCCGAACCGGACGATCCCACCGTTGAGGTAGTCGATCTCGGTCGGACGGCGTGCCTCGACGTCCTGCAGCATGGACGCCTTGTGACCGTAGGCGACCTCCGGCTTCGCCGCGTGGTCGATCAGATCTTCGGGATCGGCGTCGAGGACGATCCCCTGTGCCGCCGCGACCGCCTTGCCCTCGTCGACGAGGCCGCTCACGAGCCGGCGCAGCCCGGGGTCCTCGCAGACTCGTCCGTGCGTCAGCCGCGTGAGCGCACCGATCGGGTTCGTCGCTGCATTGAAGATGACCTTCCGCCACTGGGGCCCGCGCGCATCCTCGACGGCCTTGGCAGGCATTCCGGCGCGGCTGCAGGCCTCGGCCAGCCGGGCGATCTCCTCGAATGGGGCCGGCTTGGGCTCGAACGGACCGAAGGTCGTGTCGCCCTTGACGTCCCATTGGACGTGGCCGGGCTCGAGGAGCTTGCCGGCCGGAAACGTCGTCCCCCGGATCACCCGCTCGGTGTGTTTTGCAATTGCTTCCTCGTTACCCAGGCCGTTCTGTACGGTCGCGACGCAACCATCCGCAAACGCAGCCGCCGTGGCCTCGATCGCCGCCGAGGTGTGCATCGCCTTGGTCGCGACGATCCCGAAGTCACAGGCCGGAAGCTCGCCGGGATCCGAGGTCGCCCTCGGCCGGCCCAGGGCCTCCCCCGCTCCGCTCAAACGCAGGCCGTCGCGGTTGATCGCGTCGACGTGCTCGCGGTTGAGGTCGTACGCCCAGACCTCGACGTCGTCGAGCTGTGCGAGCGTTGCCGCGAAGAGCGAGCCGACGGCGCCGCACCCTACGACACAGACCCTCACGAGTACGACGCCTCGCGTGCCGCTACGAGCCGATAGACGGCCGTGTGCAGGGGCACGTCGATCTCGCAGCGCGCCGCCTCGCGCACGAGCGCGCCGTTGATCAACTCGACTTCGGTCGGCCGACGCGCTTCCACGTCCTCGAGCATCGATGGATAGTGCGCGCTGCCTCGCTGAGTCGCCAACACGTTCATCTCCCAGGGATCGTCGTAGAGCTCCACTCCTGCCGCTGCGGCGACACGCTTCCCCTCGTCGACCAGGTCATGCACGAGGTGACCGAGATCCGACGGCGCTGCCTCGGCCGCGAAGTGGGCGTCGTGCGGGAGGCCGGTCAGCGCGGAGACGCCGTTCACCGTCGCGTTGAAGATCGAGCTTCGACCACTGGGCCGGCCGCAGGTCCGGCAACGCCTCCGCCTCGAGCCCCGCGTCGAGGAGGAGCTGCGCGATCTCCTGCACCCGCTCGTAGGACGAGCCCTCGTACGGACCGAGCCACGTCGGCGTGTCCAGGATGTACTCGACGTGGGTGTCGGAATGCTTCGTCCCGCTCATGAAGGTGACGGCGGAGACGAGTGGCCAGCCTCCCTGCGCTCGCACGATCTCCTCTGCCCCGAGCCCGTTCTGAACGGTCATGATCGTCGCGCCGGGGAACCGGCCGCGAAGCGATGCCGCCGCCCCTGTCACCCCCGTCGCCTTCGTCGCGATGATGCCGAGGTCGAACTCGGGAAGCTCGCTCGGTTCGGCGACCGCCGCGACCTGCGCGGTGAAGTCGTGCCGCCCGCTCACCCTCAACCCATGCTCGTTCAGCGCCTGCGCGTGATCGTCCCGCCGCGTGAGTACCGATACGTCCGCGACCTCCGCCAGATGAGCCGCGAGCAAGCTCCCGATCGCACCGGCACCGATGACGCAGACCCTCACGCGAACTTGGCACGGAGATACTCGAGGTACGGATCCGGATCGATCCCCGAGCCCGTGACCCGGCGCAGGAGCTCCGGCGGTGAATATCGGCTCCCGTGGCGATAGATCTGCTCGCGCAGCCATTCGCGGAGGACCGCGAACTCTCCGCGCGCGAACTGCTCTTCGAGGTCGCCGAGCTCGGACACCGCCCGCCGCCAGATCTGGACCGAGATCACGTTGCCGAGCTGATAGGTCGGGAAGTACCCGAAGAGCCCCGCCGACCAGTGCATGTCCTGCAGCACACCGTGCGCGTCGTCCGTTACGTCGACGCCGAGGTACTCGCGCATTCGCGCATTCCAAACGTCGGGCAGGTCTTGCACCTCGACGGTTCCTGCAAGCAGCTCACGCTCGAGCTCGAACCTGAGGATGATGTGCAGCCCGTAGGTGACCTCGTCGGCGTCGCCGCGAATCAGGCCGGGGCGCACGGCGCTCACCGCCCGGACGAACGAGCTTTCGCCGATCTCTCCGAGCGCGTCGGGGAACAGACCCTGGAGCTGCGGGTAGAACCAGCGCCAGAAGCCGGCACTTCGTCCGACGAGGTTCTCCCACGTCCGGCTCTGGGACTCGTGGATCGCGCTCGAGGTTCCCCCTCCGAGCGGTGTCCTCGCGAACGAGCGGTCGATGTCGAACTCGTACACACCATGGCCGAACTCGTGCATCGTCGAGAAGAGCGACGTGATGTCCCGCTCGTCGGTGTGTGTCGTCAACCGGATGTCTCCCGCCCCGGGCTTCGACGCGAATGGGTGCGGTGTCTCGTCGAGTCGCCACGAACTGGGATCCCAGCCGAACGCCTCGAGCACCAGCCGTCCGGCCTCCTGTTGCGCTGCAACGGGAAACGGGCCCTTCAGATCCTCGACGACGTCGCCGCGATGCCGCTTCACGAGTTCGACGAGCTCGCCTTTCAGCCGCCCGAAGATCTCCTCGACCTTCGCGGTCGTGAACCCTTCCTCGTATTCGTCGAGCAGCGCGTCGTACGGCTCGTCGACCTCGGGGAAGCACGCGATGTATTGATGCTTCAGCTCCAGCTGGCGCTCGAGATGCGGCCGGAAGAGAGCGAAGTTTGAGGACTCCTTCGCGTCGTCCCACGCCGCGACGCCGACGCCGTTCGCCTTGGCCAGCTCGCCCGCGAGGTCCGACGGGATCCGTCGCGCGCGGTCCCACTCGCGGCGAGTGACGCGAACGAGCGCTCCGTCCACCGAGTCGGGATCCTCGTCGGCGGCGAGCCGCTCGAGAAGCTCACCCACCTCGTCGGTGACGAACCGCTGGTGCGAAAACTCCGCGAGGGTCGCTGCCACATCAGCGCGCGCGTCGGCTCCCCCGCGAGGCATCGAGACACGCGCATCCCAATCGAGGATCTGCTCCGCGTGTCCGAGGTCGGCAAGCTCGGCGAGGATTTCCTTCAGCCGCTCGAGCGGCGACTGAGCCGGCGCCGTTGCGCTCAAACCGCCTGCGGCGCGAGCTTCTCGCGGAGGTAACGCACGTACGGCTTCGCATCGATCGGGCTGCCCGTGACGCGCTCGATCGTCTCCTGGGGCGTGAACTTCCGGCCCATGCGATAGAGGTGGTCGCGCAGCCACTCACGCACCTCACCGAATTCGCCGCGTTCGAAGCGCTCGTCGACATCGCCGAGGTCCTCTTTCAGGCGCTCCCAGATCTGGACGGAGATGACGTTGCCGAGCGAGTACGTCGGGAAGTACCCGAAGCCGCCGCCGGCCCAGTGCATGTCCTGCAGCACGCCGCGTGCGTCATCGGGAACGCCGACGCCGAGGTACTCCTCCATCCGAGCGTTCCAGGCTTCGGGCAGGTCGCGCACGTCCAGTCGCTCCTCGATCAGCTCCTGTTCGAGCTCGAAGCGGAGGATGATGTGCAGGTTGTAGGTGACCTCGTCCGCGTCGATCCTGATCAGGGACGGGTGCACCTTGTTGACCGCACGATAGAAGGCCTCCTCGTCGACCGAGCGGAGCTGGCCCGGGAATGCCTCCTGCAGGCGCGGGTAGAAGAAGCGCCAGAACGAGCGGCTCCGGCCGACGAGGTTCTCCCAGGTCCGGCTCTGGGACTCGTGCAGACCGAGCGAGACACCCGAGCCGAGCGGCGTCCCCGCGATCGACTCGTCTACGCCCCACTCGTAGACGCCGTGCCCGAACTCGTGCATCGTCGCGAAGAGCGAGCTCAGGTCGTCGGGGCGGAAATTCGTCGTGAGCCTGATGTCCCCGTGTCCGGGGCTGGTCATGAACGGATGCTGTGTCTGGTCGATCCGCCATTCGTCGTCCGTGTAACCGAAGCGGCGCAACACCTCGAGGCTGAACGCCCGCTGCACACCCTGGTCGAAGGCCTGCTGGAGGAAGGAATCGTCGACGTCGCCGGCAGCGCCGATCTCCTGGATCAGCGGCACGAGCTCCTCCTTCAGCTGTTCGAAGATCTGCCGGACGTCGGCGGTCTTCATGTTCGGCTCGTAGTTGTCGAGGAGTACGTCGTAGGTCTCGTCGGCCGGGTCGAAGCATTCGATGTAGCGCTGCCTCAGCTCGAGATTGGTCTCGAGGTACGGACGCAACGCCTCGAAGTTGGACTCTTCCTTCGCGGGCCCCCAGGCCGACAGTGCAACCGCAGACGCCCTGTTCAGGTCACCGACCAGCTCGGGGGGAACACGCGTCGCCTTCTCCCAGTCGCGGCGCGTCACGCGGATGAGACTGGCCTCGAACGGAGTCGTAGTCAGAGCTCTCTTCCAGACCGCGCAGCTCGTCGAGGAGCCGGCCGATGTCCGCATTGACGAAGCGCTCCTGCGCGAGGGTGCTGACGGTGCCGATCGCCTCCGCCCTGGCGGCCGCGCCTCCCGGCGGCATCATCACCCGCTGGTCCCAGAAGAGCAGCGTCGCCGCCTTCGTGAGGTCGGTCACCTCGGCGAGTCGCTGCTGCAGCTCTGCGAACCTGGGATCGGTCATCGAGCGAACTTTGTCAGAAGGCGCCGGGGCCGGGCCAGCCGGACCGAAAACTCACGTCCGCCGGTGAGCCCGCCCGGCCGCAGGATCAGGACGAGAGCCATGAGTGCTCCCACGACCACGATCCGCGTCCCGGCGGGCAGGTCGACGGACCGGCCGAACAGATGGATGCCGTTCTCCGCCTCGGCGAGGAACGAGTCGACCGCACTGACGGCGAGCGCGCCGACCACGGCGCCCCAGAGGCTCGTCGCTCCGCCGATCACGAGCATCGCGAGCGTGATGAACGTGAGGTCGAGGTAGACCGACTCGGTGTTCACGGGGAGCATGTGGACGAGCAGCCCGCCCGCGAAGCCCGCAATTGCGCCGGAGAGCACGAAGGCGACGAGACGCTGGCGATAGACCGACACCCCGACCGCCCTTGCCGCAGCAGAGTCTTCCCGCGTGGCGCTGAGCAGCCGCCCGAACCGCATTCGCCTGTACGCGAACGCGACGACGACGGCGAGCCCGGCGCCGAGAGCAGCCTCCCTCAGCCCGGTGGTCTCGGGGACGGCGGAGAACGTATTGAGGCCCGGCCCGATCTTCTCCCAGTAGCGCAGCACGTTGTGCGTGATCTCGAGCACGCCGAAGGTTGCGATTCCTGCGGCGAGACCCGACAGCCGCATGAGCGGAAGCCCGACGACGAGTGCGTACGCGGCTCCGACGGCAGCCGCGAGCGCGAGCGACCAGACGTTCCCGATCGTGTGGTCGCCGAGCAGACCGAAGAGGTGGGGCATGATCGCCGGCTTTTCCTGCACCGGCATCGAGAGCACTCCGGCCGCCCAGGCGCCGACGGCGACGAAGCTGATGTGGCCGAACGAGAGCACGCCCGAGTTGCCGATGAAGACGTAGAGGGCGACGACGATCGCGACGTTCACGAGCGCGTTGATCACGTACGTCTCGGTCGAGGTCGAGACCAGCGTCCCCACGAGCGCGGCCAGCGCGACGAGCGCAAGCGGGGCCAGTAGCTGAAGTGATGCGTCGAGCCGTCTCAGACGCGCTCCACCGCCTGCTGTCCCTCACGCGTGAAGAGACCGCCCGGACGGACGAGGAGCACGAGGATCACGGCTGCGAACAGGAACGACGGCAGGTACTGGCTCTGGTTCGTCGGGAGCGCACCGCCGAGGAGCCCTGACGCGAAGCCGATCGCGAACCCACCGAGCGTCGCAGAGACGAGCCGGTTCATCCCTCCGAGCACGACGCCCGCGAGAACGAGGATCGTGTCGCGCAACGCGAAGTCGGGCGTTACCAGCGGGTTCTGGACCGTGAGCATGACCGCGACGATCGCAGCGAGGACGCCCGAGACGAGAACCGCGGCGCTGATCACACGGCCCGCGCGCACACCGAGGAGCTCTGCGGTGCGGAAGTCCATCGCCGCCGCCCGCATGTGCAGGCCTACGCGCGTGCGTTCGAGCAGGAGAACGAGGGCGAGCAGACAGAAGGCGGCAAGCGCGGTCGCAACGATGGCGATCTTGCGAATGTCGACGCCGGAGATGGTGACCGGCTGGTTGAGCGTCGCAAGCGACGAGGCGATCTTGCCGAGCGGTCCGAACCAGAGCAACGCGATGCTCTGGAGCAGGAAGGCGATTGCGAAGGTCGTGACGAGCATCACGGCTGGCGACTGGCCGCGCAGCGGCCTGAAGACGATCCGGTCCATCAGCAGCGAGAGAGTGAGGACGACGGCGAAGCACAGCACGATGCCGATCGAGACCGGCCAGCCGCGCTCCGAGGCGAAGGCGAGCGCATAGGCGCCGGCCATGACGAGCTGCCCGTACGCGAAGTTCACGAGCCGCAGCACGCCGAACACGAGCCCGATCCCGACGGCCATGAGTGCGTAGATCGCGCCAAGCCCGGTCGCGTCGGCGAGCGTCTGCCAATCGATGTTGAGGAGGGCGACGGTCATGCCATGTACGCGCTGACGAGCGCGGCGGTGTCCCCCGCCGACTCCGGGCCGAGGGTGAGTCGCTGCTGCCCGTTCGCAAGGACGTGCGAGCGGTCCGCAAGCGCGACCGTCCGCTGCGCGCGCTGCTCGACGAGCAGCACCGCGAGCCCACGGTCCCGGATCGCCGCGAGCGTCTCGAAGACGACGTCGACCATGCGCGGGGCCAGGCCGAGCGAGGGCTCGTCGAGCAGCAGGACCTCGGGGTCGGCCACGAGAGCGCGCGCAATTGCAAGCTGTTGCTGCTGGCCGCCCGAGAGCGTGCCGGCCTTCCGCCGGAGGGACTCCTCGACGGCGGGAAAGAGCTCGTAGACGCGTGCGAGGTCGTCGTCTGCGCCGTCACGTGTGCGCCGGCCGGCCAGACCCAGCTTGAGGTTCTCGTCCACGGTCAGGTCCGCGAAGATCCGCCGCCCTTCCGGCACGAGGGCCACTCCCTTTCGCGCGACCGCCTCGGGACGCTTGCCGACCACCGACTCTCCCCTCACCCGCACGTCGCCGGCAGCGGCCCGGACCGCGCCCATGATGGCGTGAAGCGTCGACGACTTGCCGGCGCCGTTCGGGCCGATCAGCCCGACGATCTCGCCACGGTCGACCTCGAGGGAGAGGCCGTGAACGGCCGTCACGGCACCATGACGCACCTCGAGGCCTTCGACGGCGAGCAGCGGGACGCTCAACCCGCGTCGCCCTCGTCATGAACGGCGCTTTCGCCGAGGTAGGCCGCCGCCACGTCGAGGTTGGCGCGGATTTCTGCCGGCGTCCCTTCCGCGAGGACGCGTCCCTGGTCGAGCACGTAGATGCGGTCGCAGAGACCCATGATCAACGCCATGTTGTGGTCGATCAGGAGGACGCCGGCGTCGTGGTCGTCACGAACCCCGCGCACCGCTTCGGCGAAGTCGGGCACCTCGGCCTCGGGCAAGCCGGCGGCCGGCTCGTCCAGCAGGACGAAGCGTGGTCTCGTCGCAAGCGCGCGTGCGACGCCGAGGCGCCGCTCGTCGCCCTGCGCGAGCGTGTCGGCGGGCGCCTCCGCCTGCGCGCTGAGACCCAGCTTTTCGAGCAACTCGGATGCCCGGACCCGGGCTTCGCGAGCAGCCGCGCCGACGCCGAGCGCCGCGACCTCGAGGTTCTCGCGCACCGAGAGCGACCGAAAGGCATGACTGTGTTGAAAGGTGCGCGACAGGCCCTGCCGCCCCCGGCGGCTCGGGCTCCAGTGAGTGACGTCGCGCCCTTCGAGCTCGACCGTCCCGGACGTCGGGCGGTCGAATCCGCTGAGGACGTTCACGAGGGTCGACTTGCCGGCCCCGTTCGGGCCGATCAGCCCCGCGATCTCCGCCCGGCCCAGCTCCAGGTTGACGTCGCGGAGAGCGTGCACACCTTCGAATGACCGCGACACGGAGGAGGCCCGGAGTGTGTCTCCGGGCCTCCTCGTCGTTTCGGCCGGGTTCGCTCGTCCCAAGCGAGCCTTAGATCTTGGGAACCTTCTTGGCGACGATCGTTCCGACGACCTTCGGAACGTTGTCCTGGATCCTGATGATTCGGTAGCGGCGGCCGAACACCGTATGCAGCGTCCGGGAGAAGCTCACGTTGCCGGAGATCGTCGGCACGTTCCTGAACTTCTCCATCACCTTCGCGAGCGCGATGCCCTTCGTCGAGCCGTGCGCGCGCTTGATCGCCACGACAAGCCCGTCGATCGCCGCGGGGCCTGTGATGAAGCCGCCGGTTCCCGCTCCGACCTTCTTGGCCAGTGCGTTGACGACCTTGCTCGGGTCGTCGCCGAAGGACGACGCGAACGTGACGAACCAGTAGTTCGACACCTTGGGACTCGTCGGCAGCCAGTACGTGCCGTCACCGGCCCACGAGTTCAGAATCGGGGTGTTGTTCCCGAGCGTTCGCAGCCCCGTGATGAACGGCGAGAGAGCGCCGAATGCGCCGGCTGTCGACGTGACGATCACGTCGGCCTTCACGTTGTTCAGCCGGCTGACCGCGTTCTGCACGTTGTTCCCGCCGAGCGATTGGTACGTCTCGTTGGCGACGATCTTGCCGCCGAGCTGCTTGAAGCGGACTTCGAACGCCTGGACCACGTTCTTGAAGTAGACGATGACCGTGTCGGTCGCGAGGGCCGCTGTCTTCCAGCCCCTGCTCCGCGCGTACTGGGCCATGGCCGACCCTTCGTCCTGTGCGACGTTGCCGAAGCTGAACGCCAGTCGCCCCTTCGGGCCGAACCGCTTCGGTCCCATCTGGTCTGTACCGATACACGGTGCGATCGCAAGAACGCCCCGGTCGATCGCCGCCTTGACGACCGGCGCGGCGAAGTCGACGTCGCAGGTCGTGAAGAGGACGTTGGCCTTCTGTCCGAGCAGGCGCAGAGCGCACGCCTTCGCAATTGCGGGATTGTTCCCCTGCGTATCGCAGGTCCGGATCTGCAGCTTCCGGCCCCCGACTCCGCCCTGCGCGTTGACCTTGGCGACCTGCAGCTGTGCCGCGGCCAAGGCAGGAGTGTCGAAGGGTTTCATGGCGCCCGTGCTGTCGAACGCCCAACCGATGATGATCGGCGGCTTTGCCTGCTTGCTCTGGTGCCCAGACGTCGCCGCAAGCGCGCTCCCGATCACGACGAACGCCAGCAGTCCAACTGCGGCGAACGCCCACCTTCCTCGAACTTTCATCTAGTGCCTCCTCTTGGGGTCGTCCTCATTGGTCGATTACACGGCACCGGGCGATACCTGGTCAAGCGGCGTCCGGTTTCGTGCCGACCAGGCACGCTCGAACGCCTCCTTCCCCCGACGTGCCAGCTCCTGTTCGGGAACATCCCAGAGGGAGCCGGGCCAAGCGTTGCCAAACGTCCCGTTGTCGGAAAAGATCTCCAGGTCGTAGAACCCGTCCCACCCCGCACGTTCGAGCGTACCGAGGAGCGCCGGGAGGTCTGCGACGCCGTCGCCGGGCAGAACCCGGTCCGCCCAGCCGCGCGTCGGATCGCGCCAGTCGGCGATGTGGACACCGACGAAGCGGTGGGCATGACGTTCGATCTCGTCGACGACCTCTGCCGTGTTCCACACGTGCCAGCTGTCGAACTGGATGCCGAGCGCCGGCCGGTCGGCGTCGTCGAGAAGCTCCGCCGCTTCCTGAAGCGACGAGATGATCGTCCAGTCCTCCCCACCGACGCGGTTGATCGGCTCGAGCCCGATGCGCACTCCCACACGTGCCGCTTCGTCTCCGATCGTGCGCAGGCCCTCCACGACGGTGTCGCGATCGTCGCCCGGTCCCGTCAGGCACACCACCGAGCTCGGCTCGAATCGCGCGAGCCTGTGAACCGATGCGCAGATCGCGTCGATCCGCTCGCGCGGGTCGGCCGGGCCCTCCATCAGCGGCAGCGGCAAGATCGACGGCACCGCGGGGACCGCAGCCAGCCCTGCCGAGCCCGCTCGCCTCGAGTTGCTCGAGCGCCAGGTCGTCGCCGCCTTCCGGAAGCTTGATCTCCCAGATGCCGATTCCGTCGACTCCCGCGGCAGCGTAGGCGCGCAGGTCCGCCTCGAACGTCGCGCCCAGCGTCGTGATCTGCGAGATCGAGAAAGGTGGCCGCATGCAGGGGATTCTATGCCTGCCGAGGCCGTAGGAACGAGCTGACCCGCCCGGCGATCCGTTCCGCGACAGGCGGTCGCAGCAGCTCCTTCGCGACGAGCGTGCCCGAGCCCGCACCGAGCCCGGGACCGGGCCACGTGCTCGCACCGATCTGGAAGAGACCGTCGATCGGCGTCCTGTGACCGGGTTGGCGCGCGAACGGCCGCCAGAGAAAGTTCTGGTCGAGCGCGAGCGAACCGGAGTAGGGATCGCCCTGCTGAAGATTGATGTTCGCCGCCTGCAGGTCCGCGGGTGAAAGGACGACTCGTTTCAGAATCGACGGTCTCGAGGTTGGGGATGTGTTGCGCGAGCCGCGCCTGGATCCGGTCTGCGTAGCGCTCGCGGAGTGATTCCGTCCACGTCCCGTCGCCGGTGTCGAGCTCGCCGGCCGCGTCGCCTCTCACCTGCCACGGAAGCTCTTGCAGCTGGATCCAGAGGAGCCCTTTGCCCGCGGGAGCGCGAGTGTCGTCGATCGTCAGCGGCTGGCCGACGACCACAGTGCGCTTCGGCGGGCAGTAGACCTCGCTCGGCCTCGTTGACCGCCCGCGAGACACCGTCGAGGCCGGGCGTGAGGTGGACGATCGCGGTGCGCCCGAGGCGGTCGTCCCCGTCCCAGCGCGGCGGCTCCGAGAGTGCGAAGTGAATCTGCATCTCGGAGCGGCCGAAACGGAAGCGCTTTCCGGCTTCGCCGATCTCGGCCGGGACGTCGCCGGGCCCGAGCAGACGTCCGTACAGCTGGGTCGGTGTCACGTTGCAGACGACAGCACGTCCGGCGTCGAGAACACTTCCGTCCGTCAGACGCACGCCGGTCGCACGGCCGCGGGAGACGACGACGCGCTCGACGTCCTGGCCCGTCTGGCACGTGCCGCCGTGATCCTCGATCAGCCGGACGAGCGCGTCCACGAGGCGCGCACCACCGCCGCGCGGGATGGGCATGCCGCCGGCCTCGACTGCGAACGCGATCACCCTGGTCATGAACCCGGACGCGGCCGCGTCCGGCCCGAGGCCGGTGTGGAGCACCCACGGGGCGAGCAACCCGTGCGCGCGTTCGGAGCGGAAGGTGGTCGTCAGCCAGTCGCGGCTGCTCTGCACGAGCTCCCCGCTGAATTCCGCCAGACCTCTGCGTCCGAGTCTCCGGTAGGCCTTGACGCCGAGGTTCAGGCCGGCGCCTGACCAGAGCTCGGTTCCGAGGACTCCGAAGACGAGCTCCGCCTGGGCGGCGACGGCGGCGATCGTCTCCCGCCACGCATCGCCGTCACCCGGAGCGTGCCGGTCGAGCTCGGCAGCGTTTTCGTCGGTCCCGGTAGTCAGGAAGGCGCTCTCGCCGTCTGGAAAGAGCGTCCCGGTCGGGTGCACGGTGTTCAGATACTCGAGGCCGCGTTCCGCGAGCGCGTCGCCGAGCTCCGCATGCGCCGGACCGCCGACCCAGAGTGGATGCCAGGCGCTGAACACGTCGTGGTGGAAGCCGGGCTCGGTCAACTCCGCCGTGCGGACCGCGCCCCCGAGCTCCGACTCGCGCTCGAGCACGGCGACTCGCCAACCTGCGCGCGCGAGGAACGCGCCGCACGCAAGCGAGTTCACTCCGCTGCCGACGATGATCGCGTCGTGCTCAGCCACGTGCGAGCTCGCGAAACTCGTCGTCCGTGACGAGCCCGCGCTTTCTCGTGCCCAGCTCCTTGACGCGCACGAGGAGGTCGCGCTGTTCGTCGTCGGAGAGGTCGAGCCCGAGCTCTTCGGCCTTGATCCGGATCGAGTCGATCCCGCTCTTCTTGCCCAGGACGATGCTCCGCTTCGCGGAGACGAGCTCGGAGGAGTACGGCTCGATCGCCGGCGGGTCATGGAACTGGCTGGCCACCGCTCCCGATTCCCGGCGGAAGAGGTTGTCGCCGACGAGCGGCTTGAACGGCTCGACCTCGTATCCCGAGACTTCGCGGAGCTGCTCCGAGAACGCCCGTGCACGATCAAGCCTCAGGTTCGTCTCGACGCCGTAGAGCCCCCGCAGCGCGAGCGCGATCTCGGGCAGATTCGCGTTCCCGGCACGTTCCCCCATGCCGTTGACGGTGCCCTGGATCCAGCTCGCCCCGGCGCGCACCGCCGCCAGTGCCGCTGCCGTCGCGAGGCCGAAGTCGTTGTGTCCGTGAAAGTGAATCGGGACGTCCGCACCCAACCACTCCCTCGTTTGGCCGACGAGGTCTGCGACCGCCTCCGGGCTCGCGATGCCGATCGTGTCGACGACCACCGCCTCCTCTGCGCCTGCTTCGACCGCCGTCTTGTACACCGTCTCGAAGTAGCCGGCGTCGGCGCGAGTGCCGTCGACGCCGAAGAAGGCCACTCGAACGCCCTGCTCGACCGCGAACGAGATCGCATAGACGATCCGCTCGAGCATCGCCTCACGATCGACGCCCAGCGCCTGAAGCTTCAGATCTGAGATCGGCGACTCGATCACGCTCGCACCGACCCCAAGCTCGAGGAGAGCCTTGACGTCGGCCTCGACCGCGCGCGAGAAACCCCAGACCTCGGCGTCCAAGCCCGCGTCGCGGATCAGCTCGACCGCACGCCAGTCGTCCTTCGAGACTCGCGGAAAGCCTGCTTCGATTCGCTCGATCCCGAGTGCGTCGAGCCCTCGTGCGAGCTCGAGCTTGTCCTCGGGAGTGAGGACGACGCCGACGGTCTGCTCGCCGTCTCGGAGCGTCGTGTCGTAGAAGCCGACCTCTGCCGAGAACGCATGCGCGGCATTGAGCGCGCCGGTCCAGAATGCGCCGCTAGAAGACAACGGTGCGATTCTCGTGGACGATCACGCGGTCCTGCAGGTGCCACCCGACCGCACGTGCAAGAACGATCCGCTCGATGTCGCGACCGATCGCGGCGAGCTCCTCGGTCGAATGGCGATGCGACACGCGCGCGACGTCCTGCTCGATGATCGGGCCCTCGTCGAGCTCTTCGGTGACGTAGTGGGCGGTCGCGCCGATGATCTTGACGCCTCGTTCGGCAGCACGAGCGTAAGGCTCCGCGCCGGGAAATGCGGGGAGAAATGAGTGATGAATGTTGATGAACGGGACGCCGCACGCGCTCGAGGAAGCCACCGGAAAGTATGCGCATGTAGCGCGCAAGGACCACGAGCTCGACGTTTCCGGCCAGGACTGTGGCCATCTGATCCTCGGCCGCGGACGGCCCGTTCCCGAAGGGGATGTGCGCGTACGGAACGCCGAAGGCCTCGACGTCGGCCTCGTGGTCGGGATGGTTCGAGATCACGCGGACGATCTGCGCATCGAAGTCTCCCCGCCGCGCACGCCAGAGCAGGTCCAGCAGACAGTGCTCCTCACGCGAGACCAACACGGCGACGCGACGCGGCTCGTCCGGATAGGCGAGCCGCCAATCCATGCCGAACGGCTCGGCGACGTCCGCCACGAAGCTCCGCTCGAAATCGTTGCGCGAGCCGCCTTCCAGACGGAACGCCATCCGCATGTAGAACGTCCCGCCCTCGGGCTCGGTCGCGTACTGGTCCGCCTCGACGATGTTCGCCCCTTGCTCGAACAAGAAGCGCGAAACTCCTGCGACGATGCCCGGGCGGTCGGGGCACGAGATGAGCAGGTGGGTGGCGCTGCGGGTGCTCATCGAAAGTCGTCCGGGTACGACGACAGCTTCTCGGCCCCGTCCGCGGTGATGAGGAAGTTGTCCTCGACTCGAAGCCCTCCTCCCCCCGGCCAGTAGGCGCCGGGCTCGATCGCGAGCACCATCCCCTCCTCGATGACACCGCCGCCTGCGCGGTGCGCATAGGGCGGCTCGTGCGCGCGCGCGCCCACCCCGTGCGCGATCGGATGGCTTGGCTGCCCCGGATAGCCGGCGGCCGTGAGCCCTTCGCGGACGAGGACGTCGAGCTCGGCCATGCTTGCCCCCGGGCGGCAATGGTCGATCGCTCGCCCATAGACGCCGAGCAGCGCTTCCAGCAGCTCCTCGTAGGTGGGGTCGAGGTCGCCGGGACAGACGTTTTTGGTGTGGTCGCACCAGTACCCGTCGACGCAGACCCAGATCTCGAACAGAGTCGGCTCGTGCTCTTCCACGGGGCCGTCTCCGGTCGCCGTGAACGTCCGGATCCCCTGGCCCGACCACACGAGCGAGAAGCCCAGAGCGAGCCCGACACGGCCTTTCCAGCCGGTCCCCTGGCCGTGCACGAACCCCTGCCAGAGAGCTGCGGCCTCGCTCTCCTTCATCCCCGGCCGGAGCTCCTTCGCGACGTGCTCCATCGCCGCCGCTGCGATCTCGTTCGCCAACCGCATGCGTTCGATCTCCTGCGGCGTCTTGAGCGCCCGTGCGCGCGCCAGGAGCGGCGTGGCGTCGACCGCCGAGGGGAAGGCGTCGAACCAGGCCTTCGTGAAAGTGGTCGGCTCCCCCACCATCCGGTCGGATGCCTGGGTGCCGAGCGAGAGCTCGAGGCCGACCTTCCCGTAGGGCTTGGCCGCCTCCAGGACCGCATCGAGCGTGCGTGCGAGCGGGGGCCGCGGATCGTCCGCGTCGTAGCCCGGAACGAGCACGACGGCGGTCGTCCAGGCGGTGTCGGCTGCGTCCTCAGCCGAAGGCTCGATCGTGATCAGGACCGGTGGGCCCTCCCGCGGAAACACGGCGGCGTCGTAGCCCTTCATCCCCCAGAAGTTCGTGAGATAGAGAACGTTGTCGGGTGCGCGGACGACCAGCGCGTCGAGATCCTCCTCGGCCATCAGCCCCTGAACGCGATCGAGCTTGACCTGGTCGTACGGCCAGCTCACCACGCGACGCGAGGCGGCGCCGGCTCGCCGTGAGCGTCCTGCCACGAGATCACCGGGTTGCGCAGGATCCCGATCTTCTCGATCTCGGCCTCGATCACGTCGCCCGGCTTCAGATAGAGGGACGCGGCGTCCTCGCTGAATCCGGCGACACCGCTCACGGTTCCGGTCGACACGACGTCGCCTGCGGAGTACCCGAGTGCCGAATAGTGCGACAGGATCTCCGGGATCGTCACGGACATGTTGCCGCTGTGCGACTCCTGCCGTGACTCGCCGTTGACCCGCAACGTCATCTGCAGGTCGTGCGGGTCGCCGATCTCGTCTGGAGTGACGATCCAGGGGCCGAGCGGGCAGAACGTGTCGATCCCCTTGCAGAACGAGAACACGCCGGAGCGCATCTCGCGCCGCTGGATGTCGCGCGCGGTGATGTCGTTGAAGATCACGAATCCGCCGATGTAATCCGCTGCCTCCTCCGGGCCGAACCACTTACCGGCCTTGGAGATCACGACCGCGAGCTCGAGCTCGTAGTCGAGCTCCTCGGTCAGGTGTTCGGGGTAGACGATCGGCTCGTCCGGGCCGATGATCGCGTCGACGTTCTGGAAGAAGACGATCCACGGCGCGATCTCGTGCGACCAGCCGACCCGCTTCGACTCCTCCTCGTGCTCGCGGAAGTTGCCCGCGGTGTGGAGGAACTTCTTCGGAATGATCGGTGCGCGCAACGTGACGTCGGCGAGGGCGGCCTCTTTCCCGGTCGGGGTAGCGCCACCGCGTTCGAAGTACTCCCGCATTGAAGGAACGTCGAGCTCGACGACCATTTCGTCACGTAGCTCGCCCACGCGGCCGTCGTCGTAAGTGACGAGCTTCACGAGCGACCCCCTTTCAGCCACTCGACGACGTCTTGCGCGTTCCGGTCGGGCGGGAACACGGGATAGAAGACCTTCACGATGCGGCCGTGTTCTGCGATCAGCGCGAGCCGCCTGTAGAGCGTCAGGCCTTCGACCTCGAATGTCGGCAGCCCCGGATCTCGCGCCAGCTCGAGCCACTCGTCACTGATGACCGGAAACGGCATCTGGTTCCTCTGTGCGAACTCGATCTGATCGTCGAGTGTCTGGGCGCTCAGTCCCGCGACCCGCGCTCCGAGCGCTGCGAGCTCTGCACTGTGGTCACGGAAGGCGCACGACTGCGGCGTGCAGCCGCGCGCGCCGGGGATGTCGTCCCAGCCGGGGAGCAGATCCCTCCCGGGCCGACCCGAACGTGGGTAGACGTAGAGGACCTCGAAGTCGCGGAGGCTGACCGCGCCACGCGAGGACGGGAGCACCAGATCGGGAACCTCGCTCCCGGTCAGGTGGTCGGCAGCGCCGTCGTCGACGGGTACCGGCAGGCCTTCGGGGAGCACGTAGGGGTCGTGCATGATCACTCGGCTTCGCAGACCCGCTGCGCAACCAGCGCGTAGACGTTCGCCATCTTCACGAGACCGTCGATCTCGAGGTTCTCGCCGAGCACCGGATCGGGGAGACCGCTCGACGTGCCGTAGTTGACGCTCTCGATGCCGTAGCGCGTCAGCGCAGACGCATCCGAGAACCAGCGCACCGTGTCGCGTTCGGGCTTCGCGCCGAAGACCTCGCTGTGGCCGGCGTCGATCGCCTCGATGAGCGGGTGCCCTTCTGCGATCTCGGATCCGGGCGCCGTCACGTAGACCTCGTGCTCGATCCCATTGTCCGGGAAGCGCTCGCGCAATCCGCGCACGAAGTCGCCCACGGCTGCGCGTGCCTCCGCCATCGGCATCGTCGGTGGAACGCGGAAGTCCACGAAGAGATCGGTCCGGTGAGGCGTACGGGACACGCGCCAGGCGAAGCCGCCGTTGATCGCGCCGACGTTCACGATCCCCTTCTTGCCGCCGTACGAGGTGCGCTCCTCCCACTCCGGCGCGAACTCGAGCACAGCGTCGAGAACGTCGCGCATCCGCACGATCGACGTCTCGTCGCGCCGCCCTTCGCTGAAGGCCGTGTGGATGAACGGACCGCTCGTCGAGATCCGCACCCACATCGCGCCGTAGTGGCCGAGCACGATCTTCTGCTCCGTCGGCTCGCCGAGAATGCACATGTCCGTGACGCCGCCGTGCGTGGGCAGGAAGCGCGAACCGGCGGCGTAGCCTCGATATTCCGCTCCCACGAAGTCCGGGTGCCACTGCGTCTTTTCGATCTCACCGGCGACGCAGGCGATCATCACGTCGCCCTTGAGCCGGACCCCTGCATCCTGCAGCGCGTGCACCGCTTCCATGTAACAGGCGAGCGCACCTTTCATGTTCGAGATACCGAGGCCGTAGATCCGTCCGTCCTGGACGAAGCCCTCAGGCTGGAAACCGCGAATCCCTGCGAGCCACGGCTCCTGCCCCGAGTACGAGGTGTCCATGTGCCCGTTGAACATGAGCGACTTCCCGCCGCCCACCCTGGTCTCCCAGAGGCCGACGACGTTCGGCCGGCCGTCCTCGACCTCCTGCCACTGCACCTGGAGCCCCATGTCGGCGAGCTCGTCGCGCACGCGCTCGCCCATCGCCTGCTCGTCGCCGGTCGGGCTCGGGATCGAGACGAGGTCGACAGCCAGCGCGACGAGCCGGTCGGCGTCGATCTCAACGGAAATGTGGCAGCACCTCCTTGCCGAAGAGCTCGATCTGCTCGTGCCGGCGGTCGCCCCAGAGCTCGAGCATCACGTGCGTGCAGCCCGCGTCGCGGTACTCCTCGATCGCTGCGATGCAGTCGGTGGGAGTGCCGGCGATCGGCTTGCACTTGTCGAGGATCTCGTCCGTCACCTTCGCCTTGGCGGCGAGGCGTCCGCCCTGCTCCATCGCCTCTGCGACGGGTCGAATCTCGTCCTGGGTGAGGCCCGCGAGATCGAGCAGCGTGTCCGCCGACCCCTTGATGTTCTGCACCTTGTTCGCGAGGTACATGCCGGCGATCTCACGGGCGCCGTCGCGGCCGGCCTCCGCGATCCGATTCGTGGATCGACGCGACGATCGTGCAGCCGATGTCGATGTCCGCCCCGACGTTGTCACGCGTGTAGCGGACGAAGGGAGGCGTCGTGATGGACGGCGTCAGGCAACCGTCCGCGATCTCGCCCGCGAGCGCCTGCATCTTCGGAGCGGTCGCCGCGACATACACGGGAGGAACATCACGCGGAGTCTCCGCTTCGTCCTGCAGGCCGGGCACATCCGCGCTCCACGTGTCGCCCTCGTAGGTGAACGGCTTGCCCCCGAGCACGCCGCGCACGATCTCGACGGCATCTCGCATCGGCCCCAGCGTGCGCTTGCCGTTCAGGCGGGCGTTGTTGAGAAAGATCTTCGACGTGCCGAAGCCGAGCAGGAACCGCCCAGGGCCGGCCGCCTCCTGGACGACCCGCGCGTCCATCGCCACCTGGACGGGGTGCCGCGTGAACGGGGAGATGATCCCCCAGCCGACCGTGAGCCGCTCGGTCTCCCTCGCGATCAACGCCGACACGACCGTCGAGGAGCGAGCTTCCATCCCGTGCTTGCGCCACCACGGATACGCCTCGGCGAGCCAGATCGTGTCCATGCCGGCGCGATCCATGGCGCGCGCGGACTCGAGCATCTCCTCGAGCGGCTCCATGGTGAGCTGCATCACCCCGATGCGAAACGGCTGCGCCATCAGAGCGATCTTCTCACGCGGACAGCACCTTGAAGTAGAAGGCTCCCGGCCAGAGCGTCCCGTCCGGCCGCCGCGAGTACTCGGGCATCACCCCCAGCTTGGTGTAGCCGATCGCCTCGTAGAAGGCACAGGCGTCGGTGCCGTCATGTGTCGTCAGCCACAACAGGGTGAGCCGACTCTCGAGGGCGGCGGCTTCGAGCGCCGCCATGAGCTGACGCCCGGTCCCGCGGCCGCGCATCCCGCTCGCCACCCCGACGCGCTGAACCTCGGCGCGATGGTCGGCGTTCGTCGCGCCGCTCGGGGCAAGCTGCCCCATCGCGACGATCTCGTCATCCTCCTCGCCGACGAGCAGGATGCGCGCAGACTCGTCGAGGCTCGCAACGACCTCGCGGTACCAGCGCTCGAGGGCGGCGAGCCCCATCGTGTCGAGCGCGCCGAGGGCCATCCCGGACCGCAGGGCGTCGAGGTGGACCGCCGCCAGGCTGCCGCAGATGCCATCCGCCTCCGACGGGCTGACCCGACGAAAGCGCAGAGCCGCCCCTATGAGCCCTCTGTCGAGGTCGTCGGCGCCCCTGCGGCCGGGGCCTTCGCCTCCTGAACCTGCTTGTCGAGCGCACCGAGCACCTGCGCCACCTGCTGGTTGACGATCGGCTGCAGCACGCGCTGGCCCATCGAAGCGACCGGACCGAGCAGGTGCACCTCGGCCTCCCAGTTCATCTTGGTGCCGCCACCCTCCTCGGTGAGGTGGAACGACGTGTCCATGTTCAAGACGGCCCCGACGCCGTTGCCCTTGGCGTGCAGCTTTGCGAACTCCGGCTCGCGCTCTTCCATCTTCTCGAAGTCGATCGACATGCGCAGGCCGCCGAGACCGAGCGGGATCTTCACGTGCGCGCGCCAGTGCCTGTCGTCCTGGATGTCGAACGACTCGACCCCGGGCATCGTCTTCGCCATCTGTGCCGGGTCGTTCAGCACCTCCCACACCGTCTCCCGCGGTGCCTCGAACTGTCTCTCCCCCGTGACCTTCATCTGGTCTCCACGCTGACGAGCTTGCGCGTGTCCTCCGGCTTTTGCAACAGGTCCCACACACCTTCGTAGGGATTGCAGCTGCGCCAGACGATCGGGCCCTCGCCTTTCCTGCCGAGTGCGTTCTGCAGGGCGGCGCAGACGGCGTGGATCCCGGCGCCGCCGCCTTCTCCCATGCCCTTCGCACCGAGCGGCGTGAACGGCGACGTCGACTCGATGTAGCCGGTCTTCATCGGCGGCATGTCGAGTGCGTGCGGCACGTGGTAGTCGTAGAAGTTGGGCGTGAGCAGGTTGCCCTCCTCGTCGTACGTGAAGATCTCGTGTGTTGCGGCACCGAGTGCCTGGGCAGTAGCGCCGTGGACCTGCCCCTCGACGATCTGTGGATGGATGCGGTTGCCACAGTCGTCCACCGCCGCGTAGTCGACGATCTCGTAGACACCCGTGTCCGGGTCGATCTCGACCGCGCAGGCGTGGATCTGGGTCGCGTAGGTGAGCGTGAGATTGCCGTACTTGCGCTCCAGGTCAGGCTTCTCGAACTGCGGCCTGTACACGTATCTCACGTTGAGCGTGACGTCGAGCTCCGGCGGTAGCCCAGCGTTGTTGGCATTGAGGATCGCTCCCAACGCCATGAACGGAAGAGCAGCCTCGGGATTGCCCTTGATCCGCGCCTGGCTCTCGACGAGCTCGATGTCGTCGGGCCCGCAGCCGAAGACGGCCGCCGCGAGCTGCTTCATCTCGCCGGCGAGCTTGTCGGCGGCGCCCTTGACCGCGCCGAGCCCGGTGACGGCGAACTGCGACGCGTAGGTCCCGGAGAAGCCGGCATTCGAGTTCCAGTACGTGTCGTGACCGGCGCGCACGTTGATCGTCGTCCGGAGTGCAACCGAGGATGTCGGCGACGACCTGCGACGTCGTCGTCTCGTGTCCCTGACCCTGCGGGACGGTCCCGAGCGTGACCACGACCTCGCCGAAGATGTCGAGCTTCGCCGTCGCAACCTCGTTGTTCCCGGAGAACTGAAGCTCCGGGTTCAAGATCATCGACTGCCCGAAGTTGTTCGTTCCGGAGTCGAGCGTGGAGCCGATGCCGATCCCGAAGACCTTCCCCCGCGACTCGGCGTCCCGGCGCTTCTCCTCGAGCGAGTCGTAGCCGATCAGCTCGAGCGCGATGTCGAGACAGCGCGCGTAGTCGCCCGAGTCGTAGATGCAGCCGTTCGGCGTCTCGTAGGGGAACTCCTCGTGCTTGACGTAGTTCTTCTTGCGAACCTCGATCGGGTCGAGGCCGAGCTCGCCCGCGACGATGTCGACGATCCGCTCGGTCAGCCAGAGGTGCTGCATCCGCGAGTACCCGCGGTTTGGTGCCACCGGTGACTTATTCGTGCAGACCTGGGTGAAGTCGACCCGGACGTTCCGCCAGCGGTAGCAGCCCGGCGTGACCTGGGCCCAGATGATGCAGCCGAGCGGCTCGTAGCGCGGGAATGCGCCGCAGTCGTCGATCGCCCGGACCGAGAAGCCGAGCATCGTGCCGTCAGCCTTCACGGGCACCGTGACGTCGAGGAAGGTGCGCTCGTTGCCGTGCGTGTTTGCCGTGTGCTGGTCTGTCCGCCACTCCGTCCACTGCACGGGCCGGTTGAGCTTGCGCGCGAGCAGGCAGCAGGCGGTGTACTGGGGGTGGAGCGTGATCTTGTTGCCGAAGCCGCCGCCGATGTCCTGGCTGATGAAGCGCAGCTTGTCGATGCCGACTCTCAACGCGGGCGCCATCCAGATCGCCCCCACTCCCGGCATCTGGTGGGTCCCGTGGATCGTCCACTGCCCCGTGCCGCGGTTGAACTCGACGAGGCAACCGGAGCACTCGAGCGGAGTCGAGGAGAAGCGGTCGAAGTGCAGCCGTTCGATGCGGACGACGTGGTCCGCGTCTTCGAGAGCGGCGTCGAAGTCGCCCCAGTCGAAGACACCCGACCAGACCGTGTTCGAGCCCGCGTCCTCGTGCAGGACGACCTCGTCCTTCAGCGACTCCTCCCCGTCGAGCACGTGCGGCAGCGGCTCGTACTCGACCTCGACGAGCTCGGTCGCGTCACGCGCCAACTCGCGGGTGCGGGCGACCACGGCGGCGACCGGATCGCCGACGTGCCGCACACGGCCGACTGCGAGGGCGTAGTCCTTGATGTTCGCGCCGGGTGGTGTCGAGAGCTCGAAGAACGGATCCGTGAGGATCGCGACCTCGTCTCCCGTGAGCGTCCCGTACACGCCGTCGAGCTCGAGCGCCTTCGACACGTCGACGGACTTGATGCGCGCATGTGCATACGGCGAGCGCACGAAGTGGACGAAACCCATCTCGTGCCGCTTGACGTCGTCGAAGAAGACCCCTTCGCCCTGGACGAGCCGCTTGTCCTCTTTGCGCGGAATGTTCTGCCCGATGAAGCCGGCCTTCGACTCGCCTTCCTCGACGACGAGCGGCCGTTCCGGAGTAACGGTTGTCTCGGTCACTGTGCCGCCGCCTTGATCGCCTCGACGATGTTGACGTAACCCGTGCAGCGGCAGATGTTCCCCTGGATGCCCTTGCGGATCTCTTCCTCACTCGGGGAGGCGTTCTCCCGCAGGAGCGCCGTGGCGCTCATCAGCATTCCGGGAGTGCAGTAGCCGCACTGGAGCGCGTGGTGGTCGGAGAACGCCTGCTGCAGCCCATTGAGCTCGCCGTCGGAGGCGAGTCCCTCGACCGTCTCGATCTTTGCGCCGTCGGCCTGGACCGCGAGCATCATGCAGCTCTTCACGAGCACGCCGTCGATGAGGACGGAGCAGGCGCCGCAGTTGCCGGTGTCGCAGCCGATGTGACTGCCGGTCAGGCTGAGGTCGTCCCGGATGAAGTGGATGAGCAGGCGGCGAGCCTCGACCTCGCGCTCGTACTGCACGCCGTTGACCTCCACGGTGATCGTCCTGCTCGAGACGGCTTCCATCTATTTCCTTCCTGCGGCCTGGGCGACCGCGCGTAGGGCGAGAACCTCGGCGAGGTGGCGCCGGTAGTCCGCAGAGGCGTGCACGTCGGAGGGCGGATCCAGGTTGGCGCCGCGGACCGCCGCGCGCACGGTGTCCTCCGCGGCCGAATCGGGCGTGAGGACAACGGGCACGGCGTCGACGCAGCCGATCGCCAGCGTCGGCGCGCCGCCGTCGAGCGAGGCCGCCACGTTGACGATGCAGGTTCCATCCCGGCCGATCGGCACGGACGCGAAACCATCGCCCTTGCCCGGAGGCACGGAAATCTTCGTCAGCAGCTCGCCGGGCCCGGCGGCGGTCATGTAGACACCGAGGAAGAACTCGCGCGCGGACACGGAACGCTCGCCGTCCTGCCCGAGGATCGTCATCGTCGCGCCGACCGCGACGAGCAGTGGCGGCAGGTGGTTCGTCGGATCGTTCGAGCACACGTTGCCGCCGACCGTGCCGCGGTTGCGAACCTGCACGTCGGCAATCTGGCTGCAGACCTCACCGAGGATCGGCCGCGCGCGTGCCTCCGCCGAGTCGACGATGTCGGTGTAGGTGGTCATCGCCCCGATCGACAGCGTGCCGTCGGAGCCGAGCTCGATACCCCGTAGCTCGGCGATGTCGGCAAGATCGACGAGGACGTCGGGTGAGGCGGCCCGCGCCTTCATGACGTTGATCAGCGTCTGGCCGCCCGCAAGCGCTCGCGCACCCTCGTGCGATCCGAGCAGGCGCAGGGCCTCCTGGACGCTCGCCGGACGAGCGTATTCGACCTCCCTCAGGAGCATGCGCTATTCAGTTCAGAAACCCCTGCTCAGGTCAAGAATCAACCGCTACTAACCGGTTCTAGCTGAGGAGGTTCTGAAGGCGTTGATGCTCCCGGGCGATCGTTCCCTGAAGCTTCGAGATCCCGACCAACCGGTTGTCGTAGGCCTTGACCGCGTTGTGCTGTGCCTGCGAGACGTTCGGCTGGTGCGCAAGGAGGAAGCGGAAGCGCTTGATCAGTCGCCGCAGTCGCGTTGCGGTCCCGGGCGCGCAAGGCGGTGGCCAGGGTGTGTCCGGTATCGGCGATCTGCTGCAGCCGCAGGACCTGGGCGCGCTGCCAGGGTCGAAGCGCCGGTGGCGGCGCGAGGCCCCCGAAGCGATCGACGACCTTCTTCACGGCGGTGCTGTAGCCGTCAAGGGCATTTGCCTGGGCAGTGGCGGTCTTCGAGCCGGACAGGCTCTGGCGGTAAGACTTGTTGACATCGGCGAGATTGCCGAGCACGTTCCGCACCCCTGGCAGGAATTGCTGGAGCGTGATCACTTCGAGCCCCAGCGAGGCGTTCAGGTCGTAGAGCTGGAGCAACTCTGCGTGCAGCTTGCGCGCATCTTGGGGCGGGCTCACGGCCTGGAGCGCGTCCCGTGCGGCGAGGATCGACACTTCGGCTCCCCGCAGGCGCTCAACTTGTCGCTTACCGGTCTTTCCTTTCGAGAAGTCACGGTACGCCTGGTTCGCAAGGTCGAAGGACGGCCGGAAGTGCAGCTGAATCTTCTCGACTCGGCCCAGGTAAGCGTTGACCGCGTCACGGCGCTTCGACTTCGCCGAAGAGCCGCAGCCGGTGACGACCAGGACCGCGAGGAGGACGGAACAGCCGAACGCTCGGCGCACGGGCTACTTGAGGAGGACGACGGTGGACACGCTGCCGTCTCGATGATGGAAGACGAGCTTGACGAGGCCCTTGCCCGGGGCGAACCAGCTCGTGCGTGTGCCACTCCCGAACTTGAAGCCTGGCTGGCTCAGCGAGGCCCGTACGACGAGGGCGTCGAACGTCCCTCCGGGAACCTTCACCTTCTGGATGCCCAGCACCTTCGACGAGCCGTTGACCCCGAACGTCGAGAAGTCACGGCTGGGATTCTTCGAGCCCCAGACCTGCCCGGGCGCGGGATACGCGGTCAGCAGCGGATTGAAGCCGAAGTTCATCAGATCGAACGGAGTGAAGAAGTGGCGGCGCTTGCCGGCAGGCAATGACTTCGGGCCAAGGGCCGGGAACCTGATCGCGGTTGCGGCCTTCGTCAGTCCCCAGATATTGGTGACGCCGTCGGTCCGCGTCGAGAAGCCGTAGCTGCCTGCGACCTTGATGGGTCCGCTGACGTGATGGAACGTGAAGCGGGCGGAGTTGTTGACGACCTCGTCGATCGTCGCGACCTGGATCGACGGCTTCTTGATCCACTTCGTGTTCGTCCAGCGGTACTTGAGCTTCAGCCCCTTGGTGAGCGGGAAGTAGTTGGTGTCCGCCGGCGCAGGCTTCGGCGTCTGGTTCGTGACCTGCAGCTCCGAAGTGGTGATCGGGGCATCGCTGCCGCCGGCGTGCTCGAAGGTCATCTTCACCGGCCCGACGCCGAAGACCCACCACACAGTCCGGACGCCGCTCCCGTACGGGTCGCCGAGCGCGCCCGCCTGGGTCGCCTCGGTGCGGACCTTCGCAGCCATGACGCCGTCGGGGAATGCAGGAACCTTGACGACCTCCGTGCCCTGGTACCTCGACGTGCTCGAGACGTCGTTCTGCGCGCCACCGGTTCCCTGCCAGGTCGTCCCCTGCAGAAGCGGCTCGGCGAGGACCGGGCTGCGGCTGCCCCAGATCAAGTAGTACATCGTGCTCGCGAGGCTGTTGTTGCAGCCCCCGATCTGCGGGCAGAGGATCGGAAAGTCAGGCGGCGGGGGGTTGCTCGCCCAGCCGGTGTTGACGAGACCGGCGGTCGTCTCCTGGAACGCCATGTCGCCGAAGCTCAGCGGCGCATCACCGGAGTTGCCCTGATCTTTGGTCGTCCACGTGAGCGTGAAGTTCTTGCCTTTCTGGTCCTTGACGGTGACCGCCTCTTTTGTGGGCGACTGGTTGTAGACGCTGTCCGTCCACTGGTACGTCCAGGTCGCGTCGGCCGGGTGCGGCCACCAGTCGTCGGCCCGCGCGACACCACCGAGTACGAGCGCGAGCACAGCTGCCGCCGTGAAAAGGAAGCCCCCCTTCCGCATCCAGGCCGCAGAGTAGCCGCCTCCGGGCCACACCGCATGGGCCGCGGGGCCTATCGCGTGATCGGTCAAGCAATAGGCCGAACGGCCTATCTTTTTGTAACCACGGCGCGAAAGTGAGAGAGACGGGAGTAGAAAGCTCCCCGGGTTGGACTCGAACCAACAACCCTCCGGTTAACAGCCGGATGCTCTGCCAATTGAGCTACCGGGGACGGCAGCGGGCGCTAGTTTAGCCGCTGAAGTCGCAGCTCGACCTCGCTGAGATAGGCCGGATCTCGTGCCTGTGCGCGGCTTCTGAGCGTCGCATCGAGCCCGTTACGGATCTCCTCGACGATTGCTGCCACCGGAATCTCCGTCTCGCCGTTGTCGACGATGAAGAGCTTGCGCGGTTCCGGCTGTGCACCCCACGCGGCGTGGAAGCCGACAAGGTTCCGCCAGGCGTAGCCAGGCCAGACCGGAACCACACACACATGGAGCGAAGCAGGTTCAAGCGCCCGGGCGACGTCCGTCGCCACGTCCCTGCTTGCAAAGAGTGGCTGCGCATCACCGGCCGGCACCAAGTCGAGCTCGCCGTTGTCGTCCAGCTCGCCGACCCCATAGAGCGGGTTGCCCGAAGTCGGCGTGCCGAGGGCAAGCGCCTGCTCGAGCTCGTCGCGCTGCGCTTCCGCCGGCCGACGGCCCGTCAGCAGCCGGTGAGCGTGCTGCCGGGTCACACCGAGTTGCCCGGCCAGGTCGGTGACGGACAGACCCTTTCGCTTCAGCAGCGCTTGCCAAACCTCCGATTCATCGCGCATGGCGACGATCGTAACCCCAATTCTCAAGCGTTACGAGCGTCACCTCAGCGAGAAAACACTTGCGCGGCTGCCAGTTCCTCGACCGTGGAGTGGATCCGGGCGAGCGATGCCTGGAGCTCCAGGGTCCGGGCCGGATCCGCGTCGATCAGCTCGCGGCGGATTTGCCGCTCCCGGAGTCGCAGCAGCAACTGCTCCGCCGTGCGCTCGTCGATGCCCTCCGACGTGGCGCGGGCGTCGAGCTCCGCGAGGAGGCCCACGAGATCGCCTTCCGGCTCGGCCCCGGAGAGGAGCTGCTCGCGAAGGCGGCGGAGCTCCTCACGGTCGAAGTGCTCGGGCCCGAGCTCCGCGAGGATGGGGATGAGCGAGCGATGCGCGGCCACGCCGGCGAGCGCATTCTGCTCGAGCCGCTCACCGGCATCGAGCAACCTCGCCGAGACCCGGCCGGTCGATGACGCCGACTTGCTCGGCGCGAGCCCTTGCTGCGTTTCCTTCGGCAGGTCGAGCTTGTCGGCCGCGTACCGGATCGCGTCCTGGCGTTCGGGTGACTCCTCGAAGCGCGCGAGAACCTCGCGCACGCGAATGAACCCTTCCTGACGATCTGCAGCCCGCTCGATCTCGAGCCGCACGCGGTAGCCGAGATACGTCTCGGCTCGTCCCAGTCGCGCATCGAAGCCCTCCGCAAGATCGGCGGGATCGAAACCCGCGGGCAGCGCGACGACGCGAACGTCCAGGCCTTGCGCCGCCGCGAGCTCCATGCCGCGCAGTGTTGCCGTCTCGCCCGCCGCATCGCCGTCGAAACAGAGCCACACACGATTCGTCAGACGGCTGAGCTCCTTCAGCTGACGCTCGGTCAGTGCCGTCCCCATCGACGCAACGACGGGCTCGATACCCGCCTGGCTCAGCGCCAGTACGTCCGTGTTCCCCTCGACGACGACGGCACGCTCTTGCTTCGCGATCGCAGCCCGCGCGCGGTCCAGCCCGTAGAGCAAGTCGCCCTTGCGAAAGAGCTCTCCCTCCGGCGAGTTCACGTACTTGGCCTTCAACGGATCGTCCTCGCGCAGCTTGCGCGCCTGGAAGCCGAGCACACGCCCACGCGCATCGGCAAGCGGGAAGAGCAGGCGCCCGAAGAAGTAGTCGTTACCCCGGCGATTGCCGAGGCCTGCCGCAAGCAGCTCGTCGCGGGTGAAGCCGCGTTCGAGCGCCTTGCGCGTCAGCGTCGACCCGCCGGGCGCAAGACCGAGTCGGTATTGACGACATACTTCTTCGCCAAGCCCGCGGCCGGCGAGATAGTCGCGTGCGAGCGACCCCGCTTGCGAGTCCCAGAGGTAGCGCTCGTAGAACGATGCCGCCGCCTCCAGCACCTCGAGCAACCGCTCGCGCCGGCGTCGGCGCGCATCCTGCTGCGGCGACGTCTCCTCGTATTCGATCTGGACGTTGAAGCGGTCCGCGAGCCACTCGATTGCGCCGGCGAAATCGAGTTGCTCGGTCTCACGGACGAAGGTGATGAGATCACCCTTCGCCCCGCAGCCGAAGCAGTAGTAGAGCTTGTCGACCGCGTTCACCGAGAAGCTCGGCGTCCGCTCCTCGTGGAACGGGCAGCGGCCGACGTAGCGCGCGCCCGCCTTACGCAACGGAGAGCGTGCGGAGACCACCGAAACCATGTCGGCAGCCGCCTTGACCTCGTCGACCGACGCGTCCTTGATCCGGCTCATCTGCTCAGCTCGGCAACGTAGCTCAGGGCGAACCGATCCGTCATCCCTGCGATGAATTCCACGATCTGCTCGGGGTCGTCACCCCGATCGGCGACATGGTCGAAGATGCGCCGGATAGCCGCGCGTGCGCGATCCTGCTCGAGCTGCGCATGCGGCCCGAGATAGACCCGCTCGAACATGAACGTCCGCAGGGCAAGCATGGCACTGCCGATCTCGTCGCTCTGGACGATGTCGCCCGCCCGCTCGGAGCTCTCGACGAGATCGTGGACGAGCGTGTCGATGCGCTTCGAGCCGCGGTCTCCGAGCAGGGCCACCTCGGTGAGCGGCAGCTCTGCCGGGTCGAGGATCCCGAAGCGGACGGCATCGTCGATGTCGTGGTTGATGTACGCGACGCGATCGACGATCCGGACGATCTTGCCCTCGAGGCTCGCCGGCTCCTGCGGGCCGGTGTGCGTGAGGATTCCGTCGCGAACCTCTTCGGTGAGGTTCAGCGACTCGGCGATCCGCAGCGACTGCTCGTTGTGCCGAAAGCTTCTGTCGAAACGCTCTTGCAGAGCCGCGTCGAGAGCCTCTTCGCCCGCGTGACCGAACGGCGGGTGGCCCATGTCGTGGCCCAGCCCGATTGCCTCGACAAGGTCTTCGTTGAGCCGCAGTGCCCGCGCGACGCCTCGGGCGATCGCGGTTGTCTCCAGCGTGTGCGTCATCCGCGTGCGGTAGTGGTCGCCTGCGGGATCGATGAAGACTTGGGTCTTGCCCTTCAGGCGCCGAAAGGGCTTCGAGTGCAGGATCCGGTCGCGATCGCGCTGGAACGGCGTGCGCAGGCGGCAATCGTCCTCGGCCTGCAACCGGCCACGCGTCTCGTACGACCTTACGGCGAGTGGAGACAGCCACCGTCCTTCGAGCTCTCGCACCTGTAGCTCGAACGCTTCCGCCACTGTTCCTGCGACCTCAGGCATCACGTCTTCAGGCTAGATGATGATCGGGACAGTTCCACCGTCGGCGCTCCACGCGGAACCTGTCACGTAGGAAGCGCGCTCCGAGCAGAGAAATGCAATTACAGAGGCGATCTCTTCCGGCTCGGCGAGGCGTCCGAGCGGACGACCGGCTCCGACCGCCTCGAGTACTTCTAGACGCGTCTTAATAGAGGCAACTGCTTGCTGGTCGGCCAGACCGCCTTCTGCCAGCCATGCAGGAGTCGCCGTCGGGCCGGGCGCGACGGCATTGCACCGGATCCCGTGCTTGGCGTAGAGGTCGGCGACGAGGCGGGAAAGCGAAAGCACCGCGGCCTTCGTCACAGAATAGTTCGGCATTCCCGTGGAGGGCCGTTTGCCCGCGGTCGAGGAGACGTTCACGATCGTCCCGGCTTTGGCCTCCTTCATTGCAGGCAGAACGGCGCGGATGCAGCGGACATAGCTCATCACGTTCAGCTGCCACATCGCATCCCACTGCTCGTCCGTCAGATCCTCGAAGCCGACCTGGTACGCCTCGCCGACGTTGTTCACCAGGCAGGCGACCGGCCCGAGCGCCTCGGTCGCCTCGGCCACGAGTGCCTCCGCGGCGCCGGGCTCCGACAGATCGCAGGCCACACCGAGCGCGGCACCCGCTCCGGCACGTGCCTGCTCGACGCGATCGGGATCTCGACCGTTGACCACGACCCGCGCTCCTTCAGCGCTCAGGAGCCGCGCAGTCTCGAGCCCGATACCCGCGGTCGAGCCGGTGACCAGGCAAATTCGATCCTCGAGGCCGAGATCCATCGGCTGGATAGCCTAGAGCCTCTGGTATGGATTCCATCGGTTCGACCGGTCAGTTCCGACGGACGCGCGGGCGAAGCCCGCACGTCCTGAAGACGGCACCGCGAGCGGCGCCTAGTCTCCGATGACCACCTTGCTGCTCGTTCGGCACGGAGAGACCGACTGGAACCGCGAAGGGCGCTGGCAGGGCATGTCGGACACGAGCCTCAACGACCTCGGCCGCGAACAGGCGCGCACGCTCTCCGGCACCCTCGACGGCACCGTCGACGCGATCTATTCGAGCGACCTGAACCGGGCGCGCGAGACCGCAGAGATCCTGGCGGAAGGTCTCGAGCTCGAGGTTCGCCTCGATCCGCGCCTGCGCGAGCGAGGGTTCGGCTCCTGGGAGGGTCTGACGACTCCGGAGATCGAGGACCGCTTCGGCGAGGCTCATCGGCTCTGGCGGGCCGGCAATGGTCCCGGCGCGGATGACGCCGAGCCCTTCGAGGCGTTCTCGGCCCGCATCGAGGACTTCCTCACCGACGTTCTACGCCAGCACCCCGGCGAGGAGGTGCTCGTGATCTCGCACGGCGGCTCGATCCGCGCGATGCACGCGCTCGCGACAGGACTGGACTATGTGAGAGATCACAGGCTGATCCCGGGCGTGCCGAACTGCGTGATCGCCCGGTACACGGCCGAGGATGGGAAGCTCGCCCCGCTCGACTGACTCCCGTTACGTCATGTCCACGTCGTGCATGACCTCGTACACCCCTGCGGAGACTCTCCGGCCCGACGCATCCGCAGGAGCAGACATGTCGTTGAGCGCCTCGTCGGCGTTGCGCATGTCCTCCACTGTGTCGCAAAAGATGACCGCGAGACCGGTCCCCTCGGCGCGGTTGATCGCCTCTAGTGACACGCGTCACGCCCTCGAGACCAGGAGGAAGACCGCCGCTTCTGAACCCCTCCAGGACCTGTTTCGACCGGGCCATCTCGGCGTCGAGGCCCGCCGCAGTCCCACCCTCGAATCTGGCCACACGCACCCACATCCGGATCACCTCCAGTGGTCGGAGGGGCGAGCCTACCCGGCTCACACCAAAGCACTCTTTTGACCGCAAATAGGGGGTTGACGACCCGTTTGACCAACCCGGACCGGCTACGCTCCGGGGCATCGAGGACTACACGAACAAGTACAAAGGCGAGCAGGTCGAGGTCGCGCTTTTCGGCGGCGAGTACCAGGAGGGTGTCCTCACCGCATACTGCTACGTCGAGGACGTCGCCCACATCGAGTTGAACGGCCACATCCTCGTCCCGCTGCAGAACATCGCCTCGCTCCACTGCTCGAGCCGCTGCGACGCTCCGGAGGACGATTGGCCTCCTCGCGGGCTCGAGCAAGAGGACGGCAATTAGTGCCAGCCGCCTCCTCGTCTTTCGCAACGTCCTGAAGGCGTGGGCGCTGCTCGTCGGCGCCTGTTCAGTGCTCGGGCTCCTCGGCTGGGCGCTCGGCGGCTACCGCCTCCTTTCGATCTTTATCTTCTGCGGCGCACTGCTCGCGGCGGCGCTCTACTGGTATGCGGACCGGATTGCGGTGGGGCTCACCGGCGCGCGCGAACTGCCCGTAGGCGAAGCGCCCGGCCTGCACTCAGCGGTCGAGCGGCTCGCCGCGATCGCCGGAGTCGCAAAGCCGCGGCTCTACCTGATGGAGGACGGGCTTCCCCGCGCGTTCGCGGCAGGCCGCGGAGTGCGGGGCCACGTCCTTGCGCTCAGCGCCGGCTTGCTCTCGGCGGCCTCGCCCGCCGAGCTCGAGGCGGTGATCGCCCACGAGCTCGCGCATGTGCGCAACCGAGACGTCGTGATCCAGACCTCCGTGGTCGTGCTGGCCGCGACGCTTCTCGAGCTGACGCGGGTCGGCGGTTGGTTCTCACGAGCGCTGCTGTTCGTCTTCGGCCCCGTAGCCGCAGCCTTCGTTCACCTGATGCTCTCCCCGAAGCGCGAGTTCCTCGCCGACGCCGCCGCAGCCGTCATCTGTGATTCGCCCCATCCGATGGCCGATGCGCTCGTGCGCCTGGATCAGGCGTCAGAGCTGGTCTCCTTTCAGGGCAGCCCGGCAACGGAGCCGCTCTACACGATCAATCCGTTCCTCGAAGAGGGTCTCGCTGCGTTGTTCGTGACCCATCCCCCTGTGGGCGAACGCGTCCGCCGCTTGCGCGAGCTCGACCCCGACTGGCGTGAGAAGCTGCGCGCCGCATGAGGCTGGCGATCCAGCAACCCGAGTACGAGGAGCGCTTGGCGGGCCTGACGGAGCAGCTCATCGAGCGAGGCCTTACCGGAGCCGTGCTCTTCGACCCCTACTACGTCCTCTACTACGCAGGCTTCGCCTTCGCGCCGACGGAGCGGCCGATCGCCTTCATCGTCAACGCGGAGGGAAAGGGAGGAATGCTCGTGCCTCGCCTCGAGCGCGAGCACGCGCAGGCGAACGCGAGCGTCGACCACGTTGCCGACTACCCCGAGTATCCGTCGGAGACCCATCCCACGGAATCGCTTCGAGGGCTGCTCGAGGAGATGGGTGTGCGCGAGCCGCTTGGGGCAGACCAGGACGGCTATCCGTGGGTGCTCGGCTATCGCGGCCCTTCCCTGACCGACCTCGTCGGCGCTACGCCGGAGAAGATCACCGGCTTCGTTGAGGACCAGCTGGCGGTTAAGAGCCCGGCCGAGATCGAACTGATCCGCGAGAGCTCGAAGTGGGGAAACCTCGCGCACGTGCTGCTGCAGCGCTACACGCGGCCGGGGCTAACGGAGAGCGAGGTCTCTCGTCGTGCCAGCACCGAGGCCTCGCTGGCGATGCTCGACGCCATCGGCCCGATCTACCGGGCCCAAAGCTTCTTCTTCGACGGCGCAAGCGCCGGCTACCGCGGCCAGATCGGCCGCAACGCCGCGATTCCGCACGCGCTTGCGAACAACATCGTCTTTCAGGAAGGCGACGTCCTGGTCACCGGAGCCACGGCTCCCGTCTGGGGCTACCTGTCCGAGCTCGAACGAACGATGGTGATCGGGGAGCCCTCAGCCGAGCACCGCAAGATGTTCGACCACATGCTCGCGCTGCAGGACACCGCCTTCGAGGCGATCAAGCCGGGCGCACGGTGTTCGGATGTCGACCGCGCCGTTCGCAAGTACTACGACGACCACCGCCTCTGGGACTACTGGAAACACCATGTCGGCCACGCGATCGGCCTTCGCTACCACGAAGGGCCGTTCCTCGACATCGGCGACGACACCGAGATCAAGCCGGGGATGGTGTTCACCGTGGAGCCGGGCCTCTACGCGGCCGGCCTCGGTGGCTTTCGGCACTCGGACACCGTCGCGGTCACCGACGACGGGATCGAGTTCCTCACCTACTACCCACGGGACCTCGAGAGCCTGACCCTGCCGGTCTGAATAAAAGAAAAGAGCCGCCGAAGCGGCCCTTCCAAAGAAATAATCGGCGGCTGCC
>CAWHXK010000006.1:0-22543 GCA_963833255.1 uncultured Actinomycetes bacterium | reverse complement strand
GGCGTCAGGCCCGGAGACCAGGTACTTGTAGAGCGGAGAGACGTCGATGAGCGCCGCCGCCTCCCGGATCGCGTTGTACTCGATCTCGTGGGAGTCGGAGTACGCGCTCGCCGCGAGATAGCCCGACCACTCCCGCCACTGCAGCTTGGTGTTCAGTGGCGCGGTACGGGGATAATAACGCGGTTCCGACCGACAAAGTCGGCAAGCATAGTCGGGCGGCTCTCGGGGAGCGCGCCAGGCCGTGCCGCGGTTAGTGTCGCCGCTGATGACGACCTCCAATCACCGCACGTACGACGCCGTAATCATCGGCGGCGGCCACAACGGGCTCGTGGCCGCGGCGTACCTCGCGCGGGCCGGACTCAAGGTCGTCGTGCTGGAGCGGCGCCACGTTCTTGGCGGGGCGGCGGTAACCGAGGAGGTGTTCCCCGGCTTCCGGTTCAGCGTGGCCTCGTACGTCGTCTCGCTGCTCCGCCCCGAGATCGTCCGGGAGCTCGCGCTGCCGGAGCACGGCCTCGAGATCCTGCCTCTCGACGGAACGTTCACGCCGCTCGACGACGACTACCTGTGGCGTGTGAACGACCACGGCCGCACCGTGCGCGAGCTCCGACGCTGGTCGGCGAGCGACGCGGAGGCGTACGAGGAGTACAGCCGCCTGATGGTCGAGATGGCGAGGTTCGTCAAGCCGATCCTGTCCATGGCGCCGCCGGACCCGGGCCGGCTCGATCCGCGCGAGTGGCTCCCGGTCGCACGCCTCGCCCGCTCCTTCAACGGCCTCTCCCTGGAGCAGCGTGCAGTGTTCATCCAGCTCATGACGATGAGCGCCGCCGACTTCCTCGACCAGTGGTTCGAGACGGATCCGCTGAAGGCGACGATGAGCGCCTCCGGGATCATCGGCACGTTCCAGGGGATCCGCTCTCCTGGGACCGCCTACGTCCTGCTGCACCATTACATGGGCGAGATCGACGGCGTCCTGCGCGCCTGGGGAATACCACGAGGCGGGACCGGCGCCATCAGCGAGGCGATCGCGAGCGCCGCCCGGTCGTTCGGCGCCGAGATCCGGACCGAGACCGCCGTCGAGCACTTCCTGACCCGAGGCGACGAGGTGACCGGCGCCGTCACGTCGGCGGGCGACGAGGTGACCGGAAGGGTGACGCTGTCGAGCCTGGACCCGCAGCAGACGTTCGTCCGGCTCCTGCCGTCCGGCCTGCTCGACGGGTCGTTCCTCGAGCAGGTCGCGCGTTACCGGTACCGGGGCTCCAGCGGGAAGGTGAACCTGGCCCTGGACGGCCTTCCCGAGTTCACGTGCCTGCCCGGCGAGGGCGACCACCTGCGCGGCGCGATCAGCTTCAGCCCGAGCATCGACTATATGGAGCAGGCCTACGACGACGCGAAGTCCGGGCGCTTCAGCCGGCGCCCGTATATCGACATGGTCATCCCGACCCTGGTCGACCCGTCGATGGCGCCTCCGGGCAAGCACGTCATGAGCTGCTTCGTCCAGTACGCGCCCTATGGCCTGGCCGAGGGCGACGAATGGGACGACGGCCGGCGTGATGCGTTCGGAGAGACCGTCCTCGACACGATCGCGGAGCGGGCGCCGAACATCCGCGAGCTGATCCTGCACGCGCAGGTGCTCACCCCCAAGGACATCGAGGACCAGTTCGGGCTCTCCGAGGGAAACATCTTCCAGGGCGAGCTCTCGCTCGAGCAGCTCTTCTTCAACCGGCCGGTGCCGGGCTGGGCGCGCTACCGGACGCCGCTGCGGAACCTCTGGATGTGTGGCTCGGCCACGCACCCCGGGGGTGGGATCATGGGCGCGTCGGGACGCCTCGCAGCGCTGCAGGTCCTGCGCGCGCTCCGCGCCAAGAAGGCCGCCTGAGAGTGGCCCGGGAGCGATACGACGCCGTCGTAGTCGGAGCCGGGCACAACGGGCTGGTCACGGCTTCGTACCTGGCGAAGGCGGGGCTCCTGACGCTGGTTCTCGAGCGGCGAAGCCGACCGGGCGGCCTCCTGGCCACCGAGGAGATCGCGCCGGGTGTGCGCGCGCCAGTAGCAGCCGACTGCGTCGGAGGCCTCCGCGACGACGTCGCCCGTGACCTTGGGCTCGGCTCGCACGGCTTCCGCGCGATCGAGCCGGAGGTAGCGGCCTTCGCTCCGTCCGCCGACGGGCCCGGCCTCACGTTGTGGCGCGACCCGGTCCGAACGGCGACGGAGCTCCGGGCCGGGACCCGGCCGCGCGATGCCGAGGCGTTCGTCGCCTTCGACCGCAGGATCCGCTCGCTGGGCACCTTCATGGCCCGGGTCCAGGCGACCGAACCGCCGGACCTCGCGTCTCCGTCCCTAACGGACGCCACCGGCAGCCTCACGCTGTTGAACGGCCTGCGGCACCTCGGGAGACAGCAGTTGCGCGAGACGCTGCGGGTGCTGCCGATGTCGGTCGCGGACCTCGTCGGCGAAGCCGTCGAGGGCGAGCCGCTACGCGGCGTCCTCGGCGCGCGAGGCGTTCGTTACGCGGCCATGGGCCCTCGGTCGGCGGGGACGGCGCTCAACTTCCTGTGGGACTCGGCCCCAGGAGGAGGAGCGGCGGGCCGCACGGTCTTCGCGCGCGGCGGGCCGGACTCCCTGGTGGAGGCGCTCGTCGCCGCTGCGCGGAGCCGCGGCGCCACGATTCGCCGCGACGCCGACGTCGCGGTCATCCGAACCGGACGAGGCTCTGTCGAAGGGGTCGCTCTTGCGAGCGGCGAGGAGATCGACGCGCGGATCGTCGTGTCGAACGCCGACCCCAAGCAGACGCTTCTGCGCCTCGTCGACCCGGCCGAGGTCGGCCCGACTCTGGGCTGGCGGGTCGAGCACATCCGCACGCCCGGCGTGGTTGCGAAGGTGACCCTCGTCCTGGAGGGCCTGCCGGCGATCGGCGGCGTTGACGGCGAGCGCCTGCACGGGCGGATCGTCGTCGCACCGAGCCTCGACGACCTCGAGCGGGCATTCGACGACTCGAAGTACGGCCGGATCTCCGAGCACCCGTATCTCGAGGCGACGATCCCTACCCTCTCCGACCCCTCACTCGCCCCTGATGGGACCCACGTCATTACCGCGCTGTTCCAGTACGCGCCACGGCGCCTCCGCGACGCGGACTGGGACGAGGCTGCGCGCGATCGTGTAGCGGACGGGGCCGTGCGGACGCTCGAGGTCTATGCACCGGGTATCACGGACAAGATCGTCGCTCGCCACGTCGTCACGCCTGCGGACCTCGAGCGAGAGTACGGGCTCAGCGGTGGGCACCCGATGCACGGCGAGCACGCCCTCGACCAGGTCTTCGCCTGGCGGCCCCTTCTCGGCCATGCTCGCTACCGGCTTGCCGGGATCCGAGGCCTCTACATGTGTGGGGCGGGTACACACCCTGGGGGCGGGGTCACGGGCGGCCCCGGGAGGAACGCAGCCGGGGCCATCCTGGCCGACGCCCGGCAAGCTCGACGCCGCGCCACGAGACGTCGCGCACGCGGTGCGGACGCGTAGCGGGGGTGCGCACTAAGTCGCCGGCCTTGCAAGTGGTAAGACGGCGGAGCGACCGTCTGCGGCAGTCGGTCGCGATCTCGGGGGAGGGGGGAGGCGCCGGCGCTGACCGGACTCGAGCTGGAGAACATGTGCAAGAGACGCGTCGGCCGCTCGCAGGGATCTGGTCAACGTGTCCTTGGCGATGCAGCCTGGGAGGGATTGCCCGAGCCGACGAAGCAGATCTTCCGCCAACGGCCCGGCGATCGTTGCCGAGTTTCCACGGCGGCCTCCTCGAAGTCAGCCTGGAGCTCGGCACTGTCCGTCCGACGTTTCTCGTCACTAGCAAAGACTCTCCGCCGGCGTTCGCGGAGGCGACCGACCTGCTGGCCCAAGCCATACCGTCGGCCAAGGTCGAATGCATTGACTTGGAGGTCGACTCGACGCTGCAAGCGTTCTGCAAGCATCCGGGTTCCGGAGCGATGTCACCGTGTTCCGCCTAAATGCAACGCCGGGCGCCAATCTGGCTCAGAGCATGCGTTCCGGCGGAATACGGCGGCACGCCTGTACCAAATCGAGGCGGCTCATAACCCGGAGGTCGCAGGTTCAAATCCCGCCCCCGCTACTTCGAAAGGCCCTGCTTGGCGGGGCCTTTTTGTTGACGCGGGAGCATGGCCCGAACTCCGGGCGTGCTGGTGGTCGAGGATGACTCGGCTGTGGGTGCCACCGTCAACGGTGGGTTGCGTCCGCCCATCCCGGCCCGTGAGCGCCCCGAGCTCGTCGCGATGGCAGAGAGGCCAGGCCGGCTGTACGTGTAGGTCTCAAGCAGCGATGATGCCGGTGTGGGCACCGGGGCCGCAGTCAAGGTCCTCATTGCAGGCGGGAGTTTCGCGGGCCTCGAGGCGATGCTAGCGCTGCAGGTGCTCGCCCGAGACCGTGTTGCCGTCGAGCTCCTTGCACCGGATCCGGAGTTTCTGTACCGACCCCTGGCCGTCGCAGAGCCGTTCGGGCTCGGTGAGGCTTATCGGTTCCCGCTCGGTTCTCTCGCCGCGCGTTGCGGCGCCCGCTACCGGCCCGGCCGCGTGGCCGCGGTCGATGCGCCCGCAGGCCGGGTGAGGACCGCGCAGGGAGAGGCGCTCGCATACGACGCGCTCGTTGTCGCGTGCGGGGCGCAGGCGGAGGAGGCGCTTCCGGGTGCCCTGACCTTCAAGGGCACGCAGGACGTCGGTCGCTTCAGAGAGCTCGTCGAGGAGATCGACTCGGGCATCGTCCAGCGAGTCGCCTTCGCCGTCCCTGCGGGTGTCTCCTGGCCGCTGCCGCTGTACGAGCTCACCCTCCTAACCGCCCGTCGCGCACGCTCGGCGGCCCTGAAGGCCGAGATCACGATCGTCACGCCGGAGAGGGGGCCACTCGCCCTCTTCGGCACGAGCGCAAGCAACCTCGCTCGTGCCCTTCTCGAGGAACAAGGCGTCCAGCTAGCGCTCGAACAGCACCCGGTGCGCTTCAGCGACGGCAGCCTCGAGCTCCTCGGCGGCCAAACGATGGCCGTCGACGCGGTCGTTTCGTTGCCACGTCTGCGCGGCCCGTACCTCAGCGGCCTTCCGCATGACCGCGAAGGGTTTCTCGAGGTGGACGACCACGGCCGCGTGAAGCACGTTTCCGCCGTCTTTGCAGCGGGCGACGCAATCGCTTTCCCCGTCAAGCAGGGAGGCCTCGCGACACAGCAGGCAGATGTGGTCGCCGAGACGATCGCCTCGGAGGCCGGTGTTCCCGTCCAGCCGACGCCTCTCGACCCGATCCTGCGAGCGCTGCTGCTGACGGGTGATCGGCCGGCATACGTGCGCGCCGCGCTCGGCGGCCATCACGGCGATCCTGGGGTCTCTGACTGGGAGCCGCTCTGGTGGCCGCCGGCCAAGGTCGCGGGCCTCCACCTAGCTCCCTTCCTCGCCGAGAACCTCGACCTCGCCGCCGGCGGCCAGGGCTGAGTGTCGGATCCGGCTGCCGATCTCGGTGCGATGGAGGCTGTGATCTTCGACCTCGACGGCGTCGTCACCCGCACCGCGGAGGTCCACGCGGAGGCCTGGAAGCAGCTCTTCGACGAGTACCTCGCCGTGCGCGCTCGGAGGTTCGGCGAGCCCTTTGAGGCGTTCGACCGCCGCTCGGACTACCGCCGGTTCGTCGACGGCAAGCCTCGCTACGCGGGGATCGCGAGCTTCCTTGCGTCACGCGGGGTCGAGCTTCCGTTCGGCTCGCCGGACGACCCGGAAGAGCGCGAGACCGTCTGCGGGCTCGGGAACCGCAAGAACCGCTACTTCCTCGAAGCGCTCGAGAGAACCGGTGCCGATTCCTACCCGACGACCCTCCAGCTGATCGCCAAGCTGCGCGCGCGAGGCGTACGCACGGCGATCGTCTCGTCGAGCCGCAACTGCGTGGCCGTGCTCGAGGCCGCCGGGATCCGGGAGCTTTTCGAGGTGAAGGTGGACGGCCTCGACGCCGCCGAGCTCGGGCTCGCCGGCAAGCCCGACCCGGCGCTTTTTCTCGAGGCCGCGTGCCGCCTCGGCGTCGAACCGGCCCACGCGGCGGTGGTTGAGGACGCAATCTCGGGCGTCGAGGCAGGCAGGCAGGGCCGCTTCGGCTTCGTCGTCGGTGTCGACCGGGCGGAACAGCGAGAGGCACTCAGGGCCGCCGGCGCCGATCTCGTGGTTCGCGACCTGGCCGAGGTCATGGCATGAGCGCCTGGGTCCTCGAGTACGAGGGCTTCGACCCGGCGAGCGAGGGCCTGCGGGAGGCGCTCTGCGCCCTCGGCAACGGCTTTCTCGGGACCAGGGGTGCCGCACCGGAAGCGCACGGCCGACGAGGTGCACTATCCGGCGACCTACGCGGCGGGGGTCTTCAACCGCCTGCCCACCACCGTCGCGGGCCTCACGCTCGAGGACGAGAGCATCGTCAACCTCCCGAACTGGCTCCCGCTGACGTTCCGTGCGGAGGACGGGTGCTGGCTCGAGGCAGCCGAGTTCCTCGAGCATCGTCTCGAGCTCGACCTCCGCCGCGGTGTGCTCACCCGGCTCACACGTGCCCGCGACGACGGCGGCCGCGTCACCCAGCTGACGCAGCGGCGCATCGTCTCGATGGACAACCCGCACCTGGTCGCACTCGAGACGACAGTTGTCCCCGAGAACTGGTCGGGTCGTCTGCATGTTCGCTCGGTCCTCGACGGAAACGTCGTCAACTCCGGGGTCGCGCGCTATCGCGGGCTGGCCGGAGATCACCTCACGGCGGTCGAGACCACAGCGCTGGACGAGAGCACGGTCGTCCTCAGGGCTCTGACGAAGAGCTCGCGCGTCCTCGTCGCGGAGGCGGCCCGGACGCGCGTCGAGCGGGACGGCGCCGAAGACGCGGTAGCGCGGGCGCTCGTACACGAGCAGGGCGCGATCGGGCACGAGCTCGCCGTCGAGGTCGGCGCTGAGGAGTCCGTGACGATTGAGAAGGTCGTCGCAGTCTTCACGTCGCGCGACCCGGCACTGTCCGAGCCCGGGTATGCGGCGGGCCGCGAGATCGCCCACGCACCGGGGTTCAGCGAGCTGCTCGCCAGGCACGTCCTCAACTGGCACGAGCTTTGGCACCGGTTCGGAATCTCCCTCGAGGAGGGCGAGGAACGAACGAGCCGCACCGTGAACCTCCACACCTTCCACCTCCTGCAGACACTCTCGCGTCACACGGCTGCCATCGACGTGGGCGTGCCGGCCCGGGGCCTGCACGGAGAGGCGTATCGCGGCCACGTCTTCTGGGACGAGCTCTTCGTGATCCCGTTTGTCAGTCTCCGGCTGCCCCGGCTCGCCCGCGCGCTCCTTCGCTACCGCTACCGGCGGCTGCGAGAGGCGCGGTGGGCGGCGCAGGAGGCGGGCTACGACGGAGCGATGTTCCCCTGGCAGAGCGGCAGCGATGGACGGGAGGAGACCCAGCGCCGACACCTGAACCCCCGCTCCGGGCGCTGGAAACCCGACAACTCCTCGCTCCAACGGCACATCAACGCCGCGATCGCCTACAACGTCTGGCAGTACTACCAGGTCACCGGCGACCTCGGCTTCCTGGGCGGTTTCGGGGCGGAGCTGATCATCGAGATCGCGCGCTTCTGGAGCTCGATCGCCCACTACAACCGGTCGCTCGACCGCTACGAGATCCGTGGCGTGATGGGTCCCGACGAGTACCACGACGCCTACCCGGCCGCATCGACAGCCGGCCTCGACAACAATGCGTACACGAACGTCATGGCGGTCTGGGTGTTCTGCCGAGCTCTCGACCTGCTCGAGCTGCTTCCCTCTGATCGCAGCGACGATCTGCGGGAGCGCCTCTCCGTTAGCGCCGCGGAGATCGAGCGTTGGGAGGACCAGAGCCGGAAGATGCGCCTCGTCTTTCACGAGGACGGCATCCTCAGCCAGTTCGAGGGCTACGAGCAGCTGGAGGAGTTCGAGTGGGAGGGCTACCGCTCCCGCTACGGCGACATCAGTCGGCTCGACCGGATCCTAGAGAGCGAGGGCGACACTCCGAATCGGTACAAAGTCTCGAAACAGGCCGACGTCTTGATGCTCTTCTACCTCCTCTCGTCCGACGAGCTGGGCGAGATCTTCGCGCGACTCGGCTACGACTATGACGAAGGGACGATCCCCCAAGCGGTCGATTACTACCTCGAGCGGACGGCGCACGGCTCGACTCTGAGCCGCGTCGTCCACGCATGGGTGCTCGCTCGATCCGACCGGAGTCGTTCGTGGGACTTCTTCCTCGAGGCGCTTGAGAGCGACATCTCCGACACCCAGGGCGGGACGACGGCCGAGGGAATCCATTTGGGCGCGACGGTAGGCACGCTCGACCTGCTGCAGCGTTGCTACACCGGGCTCGAGGTTCGCGACGACGTCCTGTGGCTGAACCCCCAGCTGCCAACGGAGCTGAGACGACTCGCCTTCACCATCCTTTACCGTGGGCAGCTGGTCGAGCTCGACTTCGCGGACGACCGCGTGACGGTCGCATCGCAGACGACGAGTGGCACCCCGATCTCGATCGGGCTCGGCGGAGCACTCACGAAGCTCTCGGCAGGCGGCCGGCTCGAGCTACCGGCCCCCGCCGCGCCTGCCTCCTGACCCCGCGAGCCTCGGCGGCGAAACCGCACCGAAGGTCGCATGCGCACATGGCGCGACGCTCGAGTTCGACGAGATGCAGCAGGATCCGGTCCGCCTTGCGAGTGTCGCGCAGGAGCCGCCGGCGGAAGCGCGGCGAGTCGGCCGGTGGGCGGCAAACCCGGCTGCAAGCGTTCTGCAAGCATCGGGCTTCCGCGGCCATGCCACCGTGTTCCGCCTTAGTGCAGCCGTTGAAGCCGAATCTCGCCTGGAACCTGCGCTGAGGCGGAACGCAGCGGCACGCACAGACTCGCTCGAGGCGACTCATAACCCGGAGGTCGCAGGTTCAAATCCTGCCCCGCTACTGAAAGGCCCGGAAACGGGGCCTCTCGCTAGCAAGCGAGCCAAGCACACGCTCCGAGTGGCGCCACCCCGACGCCGATGGAGCTGATCGGCCAGAAGCTCGTAGTGCGGATCGGCTACGTCCACGAGTAGCGTGATGACGGATGTGATTCGCCCGGCACTCCGTCAACGCCGAGTACAACAGACCGCCCGGACCGACTCATCGACCCCGGCGCGAGGCGTCCGCAGCGTCAGCTTTCCTTCAGCACGGAGTACCAGACGCGCTCTGCAACCTCGCGGAGATCGTCGCTCGTGCGCCCGAGCCTCCGGTAGAGCTCCCGCTTCGCGGCGACCTCGCGCAGGTCGTCCACCGCGACCAGCGCCGACATCGACTGCCGGTAGACCTTCTCGACTCGACTCTGGCTCTTCGCAGCGCGGTCCGCGGCATCGGTCGCCGCGACCCGTGCTCCGGCCGCGAGCTGCTCGAACGCCTCGCTGAGATCCCGAACACCCTCTGCGAGCTCGGCTGCCATCTCCGAGATCGCCTGGTCCGGAGTGGTCTCCATGACCTCGGCCTCGCGGACCGTGTTCTTCGCGTTGTTCAGCACGCGGTCGAGCTCGGTCGAGAGCTCGAAGATGTCCTCGGGCTCGAGCGGCGTCGTGAACGAGATCGTCAGCGCAGCGCGAAGCTCGCGCTTGCAATCGTCGGCTCGGTGCTCGCAGTCGCGCAGGCGATCCGCGGCGCCCGGCTCTCCCACCGACCAAGCGATGAGCGCCTCCATACCCTCCACAGTGATCGCGGTCTGCTCGCGCAACATGCCGAGGACGTCCGGCGTCTCGGGCAGAAACCAGCGGCTTCGCGTCATCCGACCGCCCTCCACACTAGGAACGTACCGGCACCGAGGACGGCGGACCCGGGGAGCGTCAAAAGCCAGGCGAAGGCGATCGATCGGACGACGACCCAGCGGACGTGCCGCCAGCGGCGCCGCCCGGTGCCGACCCCGACCACCGAGGAGACGACGACATGGGTGGTCGAGACCGGAGCCCCCAGGTACGACGCGGGGAGGATGACTGCAGTCGAGCCGGTCTGGCTGGCGAACCCGTCGATGGGCGCTAGGTGGAAGATTCCACGGCCGACCGTGCGGACGATCCGCCATCCGCCTAGCGCCGTTCCGAGCGTGATCGCCGCTCCGCAGCCGACCTTCGCCCAGAGCGGAACCTCGAACGTCTGCAATTTGCCCGCAGCCAGTAGCAGCGCAGCGATCACTCCCATCGACTTCTGTGCATCGTTCGACCCGTGACTAAACGAGAGGCCAGCCGCCATGCCCCACTCCGCACCAAGGATCGGGCTCCGGACTCGACGCGTCGCCCGGCGAAGCACAAGCCGGCCGAGCCGAATGAACACGAACCCCAAGGCGAGACCGATCAGCGGCGAGACTGCGAGCGCGATCAGGACGCCGAAGACGCCGACCGGTCGCCAGCCGTTCAGCCCGCCCCAGTGAACCGCACCGATCCCACCTTCGACAAGCGCCGCGCCCACGAGACCGCCGACCAGCGCGTGCGCAGAGCTCGACGGCAACCCCCGCCACCAGGTGAGGAGGTTCCAGAGAACCGCCCCGAGCGCACCCGAGCCGATCACGACGACGGCCTCCGCGCCTGAGACTGTCACGATCCCCGCGATCGTGTCGGCGACGGCGGTCCCGACGAGAAGCGCGCCCAACATATTGAAGACCGCCGACAGGACAATGGCCTGCCCAGGCAGAGCGCCGCGCGTGGCCACGAGCGTGGCAATTGAGTTCGCCGCGTCGTGGAACCCGTTCGTCAGCGCGAACGCGAGCGCAAACGAGACCGCCAACCACAGAGCCACGGGTCAATCATCTGCTCGAGGCCGACCGGGCGTCAGGGCACTCGTCCCGTTGGCTCGGGTTCCTCCGCCTGCACCGAGCAGGGAGGATTCCGCGACCCTGATGAAGTCAGCCGACGAGCGGGAAGGCCCTTTTCAGCTGGACACTCGAACTGCCTCCGGGTCGATCTTCTCCCCGAAGCGATTATGGGGGCGTTGACCATGACTTCCACCTGACCAGGGTGCTCATTGCGGCGGATCGAGACTCGCGATGCGGCTTCTAGGCGATCCGAGCAGGATGCCGATCGCGAGGAGGCCGGACGCCGAGAGGAGCGCCGCCGTCGCCATCAGCAAAATCCGCTTGCCCGAGCCCATGGTCCCGTCTCGCCAGCATGATCCGTCGATCGATTCTCGGGGTCATCCTGCAAGTCGCGGGTGTCACCCGAGTCCTCTCAGCGCGTTGCACGGACCCGGAAGGCCGCTTTCACGAAGGTCTGAAGTCGGGGGAAAGCGCGGACGTACAGTCAGTGTCAGCCCCGATGCTGCGGCCCCAACTCGTCGCGATCCTCTTCGACACGCCAGACGAAAGGAGATCGCGATGACCCGGCCTTCGCGCGCACACGTGGGCGATCTCATCGTCGTCCACGGGCATCGGCTTGGTGAGCCCACCCGAACCGGAGAGATCCTCGAGGTCTTGGGCGCGGCCGAGCATGAGCATTACCGCGTGCAGTGGGGTGACGGTCGCGAAAGCGTCTTCACCCTCGGCAGCGACGCCGTGATCCAGCACGTGGACCGCTCAAGACGACGATCGAGTGCTCGTTCATGAAGCCTTGAGGACAGATGAAGGTCCAAGACGTCATGACACGCGAGGTGGTGGCGGTGCTGCCTGGAGCCTCGCTCAAGCAAGCCGCGCACCTGCTCGTCGAGCACCGCATCTCCGGTCTGCCGGTCGTCGACAGCTGTGGACACGTGCTCGGCGTCGTCTCTGAAGCCGACATCATGCTAAAGGAAGCGGGAGGGCGCGCTGTCCCGACAGCGCTTGCGTGGCTTGCAGGCTTCGACACCGAGGTCGACCGTTCGAAGCTCGAGGCACGCCTCGCTGGCGAGGCCATGAGCTCGCCGGCAGCGACGATCGAGTCACACCGGCCGCTCGCCCACGCAGCCAGGCTCATGAGCGAGCGGGGGATCAACCGCCTGCCAGTGATCGAGGACGAGAGGCTCGTCGGGATCGTGACGCGCGCCGACCTCGTCCGAGCCTTCGCTCGAAGCGATGCTGAGATTGCAAGGGAGATTCTCGACGAGGTGGTCGTCGGCGCTCTCGGCCTGGATCGGCGCAGCGTGCAGGTCGAGGTCGACGACGGCGAGGTGAGGCTCGCTGGTGAGCCCCCTGGTGTGGACACCGAGAAGCTCATCAGGCTGGTGAGCAGAGTGCCTGGCGTCGTCGCGGTCAACCTCCAAGCTGACCCGCCTGCAGGGTCTCGCAGTCCCGAACGCTGACGAACCGAGGAGGTAGCGCTCAGCCTTCGTGCACGACCAGGACAGAGCAGTGGGCCCAGTGTGCGACTCTCTCGCTGACGCTTCCGAGGGCGCGGAGGCCGTGCAGGCCGCGAGAGCCGACGATCACGAGGTCTGCCTCGCGTGAGCGCCCGACGAGGGCGGCGACCGGCTGAGCGGGGGCCCAGCTGTCCACGCGGCCGGTCCAGGCGCCCTCGGGTGGCGAGCCGCCGCTCGTCGCGCAGACGACCTCGACAGTCGCACCGACGCGGCTAGCGAGCTCGTCGGCGGTCGCGAGTGCGGTGAGCGCGGGCGCGGAGCCGTCGAGGCCGAGCACGACGCGTCGTGGCTGCCAGGCGCCCTCCTCCTGCGGGCGAGCCAGGAGCACCGAGCAGGAGCCGTCGTGGAGCAGCTCGCTCGCGGTGTCTCCGAGCATGATGCCGAGAAAGCGGCTGCTGTACCGCGCGCCGAGCGCGAGCAGCGTCGCGTGCGACTCGTCGCGCGCCTGCCGCAACACGTGAAGCGGCGTTCCCCTGACGATTCGCGCGGAGGAGCCGGCCCGATCGCCGAGGATGGTCGCGGCCGCGTCGCGCGCCTCTGCGGCTTCCTCGCTGAGCACGTCCACCCAATGAGCCGCCTCGAAGCCGGCGCGTGCGGCCGGGCTCGTGTGGAGCGCCGTGACAGCATCCACGCGCGAGTCTTCGGCCGGTGCGAGCGCGAGTCCCTGGCGGAGCGCCTCGAAACCCCAATCGGTGCCGTCGACGCCGACGACGACACGCACGAAGACCGTCATCGTGGGACTCTATCCCGCGATACGCGTGGCAACGTTGCACCGGCTTGGCCGACGGCCGAGGGCTCGATGGAAGAACCCGCGGCCTCGTCGGGGCAGGCTCGGATTCGCTGCCCGGCGCACTGTGCGACGCTGCGGGAGTGGTGAGCCTGATTCCTGACATCGAGGCTCGGATGAGTGCAACCACTCCGGATCTGCCGGCGGAGGCGTGGCAGCGCCACGGGTACGAGGTCGCGGTGGCGCTCGAGACCGACACGGGCCGCGGCCTTTTCCGGGCGGAGGCCCGGGCGCGGCTCGAGCGGTACGGCCCGAACCTGCTCGAGGCCGCGGAGCGGGTGCCGGAGTGGCGGAAGCTCCTCCGGCAGTTCGCGAGCCCCTTGGTCTACCTGCTGCTCGCGGCGGTCGTGGTCTCGCTGGTCGCCTGGGCGCTGGAAGGCGGCGAGGCTGCGCCCTACGACGCGATCGTGATCGCCGCGATCGTCCTCGCAAATGCCGTGCTCGGCTACGTGCAGGAGTCGCGAGCCGAGCAGGCGGTGGCCGCGTTGCAGCGGTTGGCCGCCGCGACGGCCGGCGTGCTCCGCGACGGGCGCGAGGAGCGGATCCCTGCCGCCGCTGTCGTGCCCGGCGATGTTCTGCTGCTCGGGGAGGGTGACGCGGTCGCCGCGGACGGCCGTCTGCTCGAGGCCAACTTGCTGACCGTCGCCGAGGCGTCGCTGACGGGAGAGAGCGAGCCTGTGCTGAAGGACGTCGCGCCGCTCGACGGCGCGGTCGAGCTCGGCGACCGCGTGAACATGGTCTTCAGTGGCACCGCAGTTGCGCGCGGTCGCGGGCGTGCGGTCGTGACTGCGACCGGAATGTCAACGGAGATGGGAAGTGTCGCGCGCCTCCTCGGGCGCACCCGCGAGCAGCGCACGCCGCTCCAAGGCGAGGTCGAGCGTATCGGGCGCATGCTCGGCATCGCGGTGATCGCGATCGCGGTCGTGGTGGTGACCGCGATCCTGCTCACGTCCGACATCGACACTGCCTCCGACGTCGTCTCGGTGCTGCTCGTCGGGGTCGCGCTCGCCGTCGCCGCGGTCCCGGAGGGGCTGCCCGCGGTGCTCTCGGTGGTGCTCGCCTTCGGGGTTCAACGGATGGCGCGGCAGCGAGCGATCGTGAAGCGGCTCTTGTCGGTGGAGACGCTCGGCTCCGCGTCGGTGATTTGCTCGGACAAGACCGGGACGCTGACGAAGAACGAGATGACCGTCCAGAAGGTCGTGACCCCCTCGGGCGAGGTCGACGTCACAGGCGGCGGTTACCGGCCCGAGGGTGACCTACGCGTCGACGGGCAGCCGCTCGAGGACCCAGTCCTGCTTACCGAGGTGAGCGCGGTGCTCGCCGGCGGGAGCCTGGCGAACGACGCCGTGCTGCGCCAGGAGGACGGCGAGTGGACGATTCAGGGCGACCCGACGGAAGCAGCCTTCCTCGTGGCGGAGGCAAAGGTCGAGGGACTGGCCGAGTCGCGCCGCGCGCGCTTTCAGCGCGTCGGCGAGATCCCCTTCAGCTCCGAGCGGAAGCTGATGAGCACGGTGCATGCCGCGCTCGAGGGCGAGCCCGGGATCGCGGTCTTCACCAAGGGCGCACCCGACGTCCTGCTCGCGCGGTGCACGGAGAAACGGGTCGCGGGCCTGACGCGCTCACTCACCGACGAGCGCCGAGCCGAGATCCTCGCGACGGTCGAGCGACTCGGCGACCTAGCGCTGCGGCCGCTCGCAGTCGCGTACCGACCGCTCCCGGCCGACGTGCGGCCGCCGACGGATGAATCGGTGGAGCAGGAGCTCGTCTACCTCGGCCTGGTCGGGATCATCGATCCGCCGCGGCCGGAGGCGAGAGCCGCGATCGCCGACGCGCACGCGGCAGGCGTGCGCGTGCTGATGATCACCGGCGACCATCCGCGGACCGCGGCGCGGATCGCGGCCGACCTCGACATCGCACCGGCCGGTTCGCCCGTCGTCTCGGGCGGCGAGCTCGAGACGATCGACGACGAGGCGCTGGTCGCGCTGGTGCGGGACGCCTCGGTCTACGCCCGCGTCTCGCCGGAGCACAAGCTGCGGATCGTCGACGCGCTCCATGCGAACGGCCAGATCGTCGCAATGACGGGTGACGGCGTGAACGACGCGCCCGCGCTCAAGGCGGCGGACATCGGCGTCGCGATGGGGATCGCGGGGACCGACGTCGCGTCGGAGGCAGCGGACATGATCCTCGCGGACGACAACTTCGCCACGATCGTGAGTGCGATCCGCGAAGGCCGCGGCATCTTCACGAACATCCGGAAGTTCCTGCGCTTCCTACTCTCGTCGAACATGGGCGAGGTGCTGACGATGTTCTTCGGCGTCGTGCTCGCGGGCGCGCTCGGGCTGGAGGACACCGGCGAGGCGATCGCGGTGCCGCTGCTCGCGACCCAAATCCTCTGGATCAACCTCCTGACCGACGGTGCGCCGGCGCTCGCGCTCGGAATGGATGCGCCTCCCGCAGACGTCATGCGCAGGCCGCCGCGCCGGTCGACCGACCGAGTGATCGACGCAGAGATGTGGGTCGGGATTCTCTGGGTCGGGGCCGTGATGGCGGTCGTCACCCTGCTCGCGCTCGACCTACGCCTCTCGGGTGGGATCGTCGGCGGCTCCGGAAGCGTCGCCGAGGCGCGCACCATGGCGTTCACGACCCTCGTCCTCGCTCAGCTCTTCAACTGCTTCAACGCCCGTTCCGATCGTACGAGCGCCTTCCACCGACTGTTCACGAACCGGTGGCTCTGGGGCGCGATCGCGCTCTCGGCGCTGCTCCAGGTCGCGGTCGTACAGCTGCCGTTCCTGAACCGCGCTTTCCACACCACGCCACTCGATCTCGACGAGTGGCTGATCTGTCTCGGGCTCGCGAGCGTCGTCCTCTGGGCCGACGAGGTGAAGAAGCTGATCGAGCGGCGGCTGCGGAGGAGCTGACCGCGCAGCCGCACCGTACCGGGGGAACATCTCCGTGACGGTCGTGCTCTATCGCGTCCTGCCGCCTGACGACCTTGACGGCGCCCGCCAAGATGCCGGTCGCGTGCAGAAAACGGGGATCGAAGGGAGGAAAGGGGGTGACCCGCCCATGACCACGCTCGACAAGTGGACGCCACTGCACGAGCTCGAGCTGATGGAGCGCCGGATGCAAAGCCTGTTCAACACTGTCGGCTTCATCACCGGCCCACTCCCGGCTGCGGATGTCTACGAGACCGACGACGACTTCGTCGTCGGTCTCGAGGCGCCCGGCTTCGCTGAGAAGGAGCTCAGCGTGGAGGTCTCGGACCACACGCTCACGATCAAGGGAGCGCGCAGCGAGACGAAGGACGAGAGCGAGAAGTCGTTCCGCTTCCACGAGCGGCTCGAGCGCGAGTTCGAGCGGCGCTTCTCGTTGCCGGAAACGGCGGATCCGGAGCGCCTGAAGGCCCGCTTCGAAAGGGCCTCATCGAGATCCGTGCATCGAAGGTGAAGACAGCGAAGTCACGCAGGGTCCCGATCGGGAAGGTGTGATTCGCCCACCCGTAGGCCCGCAGACAGCTGCGTAGTTCGCCGAAGCCTGTATCAGCGAGCGGGCCGATTCAGCTGGGTCGAGCAGGATGGAGCATGACCTTGTGAAGGCGAAACCGCTTCTCCCGGACGACGAAGACCTTGTGCAGATCTCGACGGAGACACCGATCTGGGAGCGGTTCTTCACGGTCGCGCCACTCGTCCTCATCGCCACGAAGGAGCGCGATCGGCACAACATCGCTCCGAAACACTTGGCGATGCCGATCGGCTGGGAGAACTACTTCGGCTTCGTCTGCGGCCCTTCCCATGCGACTTACCGGAACCTGGAGGCCCACTCGGAATTCACGGTCAGCTTCCCGGGCGTCGACCGGATCCTGCATGCGACCCTCGCGGCCGGCGCGCGGCGCGACGACCGCTCGAAGCCGACGCTCGCGGCCGTCCCGGTCTTCCCGGCCCGCAAGGTCGACGGCGTGCTCGTCGAGGGCTGCGCGCTCTACCTCGAATGTGCACTCGAACGCGTGATCGACGGCTTCGGCGAGAACAGCGTCATCGTTGGCCGCGTCGTCGCTGCGTCGGCTCCTCGGGCGGCGCTCCGCGGTCACGACGTCGACGACGCCGATCTGCTCCACGAGCTTCGTCCGCTCGTCTACCTCGCACCGGGCCGCCTCGCGGAGGTTCGGGAGACGCACGCGTTCCCGTTCCCGGTCGACTTCCGGCGGTAGCGATGCAGCGCGATCGGGCCCGGACGGTGCTCGCCTGGCTCGAAGAGCGCGAGCCGGAGATCGTCGCGCTTCTGGAGCAGCTCGTCCGCGCAGAGTCGCCTTCGACGGATCCCGCTGCCCAGCAGGCGACCTTCTCGATCCTCGCCGGAGAGCTCAATGCGCTCAACTACGCCGTTCGGCGCGTCCGTGGCTTCGATACCGGCGACCACCTCTATGCTCGGCCCCGATCGCTACAGCGCGGCGCGCCGTTCCAGCTGATCGTTGGCCACATGGACACCGTCTGGCCGCTTGGGACGCTGGAGAGAATGCCACTGCGGCGCGAGGGCGACACGCTCTTCGGCCCCGGCACCCACGACATGAAGGCCGGCTTGGTGCAGCTCGTCTTCGCGCTGCGCGCCCTGCGCGAGCTCGGGCTCGCGCCCTCGGTGACGCCGGTCGTCCTCGTGAACAGCGACGAGGAGATCGGGAGCACCTCCTCGGAGCGCGTGATCCGGGCGCTGGCGCGCGGGGCCGAGCGCGCCTTTGTGCTCGAAGCGGGCGAGGGCGCACAGGGTCGGCTGAAGATCGCTCGCAAGGGAGCGGGGTGCTTCGAGCTCACCGTTCGCGGCCGCGCTTCGCACGTGGGCACGAGCTACGAGGAGGGAGTGAGCGCAATCCTCGAGCTCTCCGAGCAGGTGCCGCGGCTGTTCGCGCTCAACGATCCGAAGCGCGGCATCACGGTCAACGTCGGCACCGTCGACGGCGGCCTGCTACCGAACGTGGTCGCGCCAGAGGCGAGCGCGAGCATCGGCGTTCGCGTGCCCACGACCGCGGCGGAGGCGGAGGTCGAGCGTGCGATTCACGCACTCCAGCCCACGCTCGAGGGGAGCTCGCTCGAGGTCACAGGGGGGATTGGCCGTCCGCCGATGGAGCCAACCTCGTGCAACCGCCGGCTGCTCGAGACGGCGCAGCGCCTCGGACGCGAGCTCGGCTTGAAGCTCGAAGACGCAGGGCTCGTCGGCGGAGCTTCGGACGCGAACACGACCAGTGTCTACACCGCAACGCTTGATGGGCTCGGCCCCGTCGGCGACGGTGGCCACGCCGCCGACGAGCACGTCAGCGTCTCGAGCATCGCCGTGCGGGCGGCCCTTCTGGCGCTGCTGATGCTCGAGCCTGCGAGCGAGCCGGCCCGGCTCAGACGTTGGAGACGGGAGCCGCGCGTGCTGGTCGCAGCTGCCGACACCAACGAAACGAGTGCCGATCTTGTCGACGCGTGGCACGATCGCGGGTTAAGGGCTGAGCTCGTGCCACCGCTTTCCCTCCGAGCGGCTCTGCATCGGGGGGACAGCGTGCTGGCGCGACTCGACGTCCTGCCGACGCTCGACGGAGTCGAACCGGGGCTGCTCGAGCTGCTGTTGCTCGAACGCGCCGGCTTCCGCGTTCTCAATCCAGCAGCGACGCTCCTGGGCGCACACGACAAGCTCCGGACGACGCAGATGCTGACGCGGGCTCGTTTGCCGCATCCGTGGACGGTGCGCCTGGCACCCGGGTCTGAGGTGCCCCGCCTAACCGCCCCCGTCGTGCTCAAGCCGCGCTTCGGCAGCTGGGGCGTGGACGTCTTCCGTTGCGACACGGAGGAAGAACTGGAGCGGCGACTCGATGAAGTGCGCACCAGATCGTGGTTCAGGCGCCACGGCGCGCTGCTGCAGCAACTGGTGACCCCGTGTGGCTTCGACTTGCGTGTGGTAGTTGCCGGCGGCACCGCCGTGGGCGCGGTCGAGCGCGTCGCAGCGCCGGGCGAATGGCGCACGAATATCTCCCTGGGGGGCTCGCGGCGGCCGTGCGTTCTGTCGGCAACAGCATCCGCACTGGCCGAGTCTGCCGCGGCTGCAATCGGCGCCGATCTCGTCGGCGTCGATCTTCTCCCGACCGACGACGGCTACGTGATCGTCGAGCTCAACGCAGCTGTCGAGTTCGACGGCGACTACTCCCTGCCGGGAGCCGATGTGTATTCGGATGCCGCTCACGCGCTCGGGCTCCCGGCTCCTTACCTTCCCCTTGAGGGCTGGGAGGCACTTCCAGGACCGTGGCACGCCGGGTCGTCAGATACGCCTGCGCGCATGACCACGCTGTGAGCCGGTCGGCTCTGGAAAGCATTCGCCGCCGCGACTCCTCGGTGGTACGAACGTCGTCAGGTCTCCTCGTTCGAGATGTCCTCGACCTCAGCGCCGCTCAAGGTGAGGAGGTCGGTGGTCTTCAGCCTTACCGATTTGCTGTGGGAGCCTGCCTCGAGCACGACGGAGTCGAGCTTTGCGAGCCGCCGGTCGAGCAGCACTCGGTCGCCGGCTGGGACGCCGAAGGGTGGGACTGCGCCCAGCTCGTACATCGGGTAGGCGAACACGAGCTCTTCCTCGCTGGCGAGCCGCGCCTGGTCGTCGTCTAGCAGCTCCCGCACCTTGTGGAGGTCGAGGCGCGTCGACGCGGGGACGACCGCGCGGACAAACCGCTCGCGGCTGACGAGCACGATTGTCTTCGCCACCTCGTCGGGCGGTACGCCGATCGCCAGTGCCTCGGCACCCGCCGTCTCGGTGCGCCGGTGTTCGATCAGGTCGAAATCGATCCCCGCGCGATCGAGCTCCTGGTGAAGTTCAGTCGTCGGCGTCATCCCTACCTCCTCGCCTCGGCAGCCTTCTTCGGCTGCATGATCTCCACCTTCATTCGCACCGGGTGTGTCTCCGGGAAGCCGCCGAGTGCCCGCGCCACATCGAGCGTCGAGAGCACGCCGATGGGCCGCGCGGTGTGAGGCTCGACCACGATCAGATGCGAGATCTCGTGCTCGACCATCAGCCGGGCAGCGTGAGCGAGCTCGTCAGCGATCGTAACCGTCAGCACCGGTGCGGAGGCGAGCACCCGTGACGCTTCCTCGTCAAGATTTCCGCTCTGGGCTTCCCGGAGCAGATCGGCGTCGGAGATGACGCCCCAGACGCCGCCCCCGGGTAGCTCCTCGGCCCCATGAGCGGTGACGAGGATCGCGTGCACCCGGTAGGTCGCCATCATCCGTGCTACCGCCCGCAGCGGAGTGTCGGGTGAGCACGAGATCAGGCCGGGGTGCATCGCCTCAGCGACGCGAAGTGTCTCCAGGGTCGGGTATGTCTGCAAAGTAGGCATCTGGCGCTCCAGTTCAGGGCTCGTGGGTGAGCACCGACTCGTCGTCCTCGGACTGATCGACGTGTCGGATGACGGCGTCGCTGCCGGGTATGAAGACGCTCTCGTGACCGTCCTCCCACTGCACGCGGTAGTGCTCGTTTTCGGCGGCTCCGAGGACCTCGAGGATCTCGCCGGTCCGACTGGACTCGCCGAGCCGATGCCCGTGCACGACAACAAGATCGCCGACGTGTGCGCGTGAAGACTGAGTCATCGCGATCTCCTTTCCGTTGGCGTGCCACAGGATCTCTCAGGGTGGGCGCAGCGGCATCGGGGCTGCCACTGACTCCGTCTCCGCGCTTTCCCGCGCGCTACAGGCTGACCACGCGGGCCGCGCACGCGCTGTCGCACGCCGCGCGTGGGCGCACCGCAGCTAATCGGCGCCGCAGACGATAAGCGGGAAGGGTGCGAGCACGGCGAGTTCGAGTGGCCCGAGCGCGGCAGTTCCGAACACGTCTTGGAGGCGCAGGCAGCCGACGCCGTCGCGATCGAGGACGCGCCTCCAGGGATCGAGGCGGCGAAAACTGCGGCGGTGGAGACGCCGCTCCTGCTCTCGATCTACGGAGACGATCCGGCGGCGTTCGAGCGGCGGCGCAGGCATTGGCCGACGGGGAGGCTGGCGAAACCGCGCGAGATCGTGAATGCGGCGCTGTTCCTCGCGAGCGACGAGTCCTCGTACGTCACCGGGACGACGTTCCTGGTCGACGGCGGCCTCACCGCCGCCTACGTGACGCCGGAGTGATTCACCGCCACGAACACTTCCGGAGTAGGAGCAGCCCGCCGCAGTAGGACCGACGTCGAAACGGCTGACCGGCGACGCCACTCACCAGGGAGGTGTCTTCGCACAGCGGTTGGAATCGGCCTGGGCTGCAAGCGTTCTGCAAGCACCAGGCTTCCGCGGCGATGTCACCGTGTTCCGTCTAAATGCCGCGCCCAGGGCGAGTCTGGCTCCAAGTCTGCAGTTCGGCGGATTACGGCGGAATGTGTGTACGCGATCGAGGCGGCTCATAACCCGGAGGTCGCAGGTTCAAATCCTGCCCCCGCTACTACTACGAAAGGCACCCAAAACGGTGCCTTCGCGTCTCTGGGGGCCTACCGGTGGCGCGTGATCGCCCGGCCGAGAGGGGGAGCGCAAACGTCGCCCCGCCTGGAACCGACCCCATCGCGTCATTGTGGCTCGGCAGTGGTAGGGACTACCGTCGTTCCTGTCGAGAGCGGCGTGAAGATCCCAGGCCCGCCGCTGCTCCCGAGTCACGCCTTGAGGGCCAGGGGATAAGAGAGAGGAACGTCTTGAAGAAGGGAATCACGCTGATCGCAGTGCTCGTCGGAGTGCTCTCGGTCACCTCGGGCGCATTCGCCGCCCACCACTACCTGATCACGTCGTCCAGCCAGATCAAGAACGGCGTCGTCAGGATCTCCGACCTCACGCCTGCCGCCCGCAAGGCGCTGCATGGCCAGAAGGGGAGCAAGGGCATCGCGGGCCCGCAGGGGCCTGCCGGTGTGCAGGGCCCCAAGGGCGACGCGGGCGCAGCCGGCGCTCGCGGCCCGCAGGGATCGTCTGGCTTCAGCGGGTACGAGGTTCGCACCTGGCGCTACTCGAAGGACGACGCCAATTCGGACATGGGTCCGGGGTACGTCGGCGTCGGCAGCGGCGCTATCGCCACGGTTGCGTGCTCGCCTGGCAAGGTCGCGATCAGCGGCGGCTACCGGTTCACGGAAAACGGATTCAACTCAGCGGCAGTCTCGGACGGAAGCGGCATCGTCTCGTCCTTCCCTGGTCGCATGGACTGGAGCACGAATACGGTCAAGCCGAACGACAACTCTGGCTGGATCGTGCAGGTCAACGACAAGGTGAACGCGGCGGACATGACGCTGTACGCCATCTGCGTCAACGCCAACTAACACAACACCAGCTCCAGTCGCACCCGAAGGGCGCCCTTGATGGCGCCCTTCCACGTTTGAGGCAGACGTGACAAAGCTCTGGCGATCCACCACACTGTCGGAATGGCTCCAACGGCTGGGCTGGC
>CAWHXK010000005.1:0-26181 GCA_963833255.1 uncultured Actinomycetes bacterium | reverse complement strand
GAGAGCGCGGCACGGACGGCGCGCTCGGGATCGTCCTCGCGCGTCACCGGCGCGCCGAAGAGCGCCATCACCGCATCGCCGATGAACTTCTCCACCGTTCCGCCCCAGCGCTCGAGCTCGTACCGCAGCCGCTCGTGGTAGGGCCGCAGGATCGCCTCCACGTCCTCCGGATCCAGCTGCTCGGCCTGCGTCGTGAAGCCGACGAGGTCGGCGAAGAGGACGGTGACGACCTTGCGCTCTCGGCGGGCTTCGCTCACCCGCGAAGCGTATGACGGTGGGCAGCCTTGTGGAGCAGGTAGGGCCGCCGGCGGATGCCGGCGGCCCTACGTCGAAGCTCAGCCCATCGCGGCCATCGCGGTCTTGCCACGCTCTGCGATCTCTTCATCTGAGAGATCTTCGACGTGCGTAGCGAGCAGCCACTCATGGCCAAAGGGATCGGTGACCGTCCCGAAGCGATCGCCCCAGAACTGGTCCTCCACCGGCATCGACACTTTCGCGCCGGCGTCGACCGCCTGCTGCACGACCTCGTCGACATCCTCGACGTACATGAAGATGCCCACGCTCGTGCCGCCGATCTGCTTGGGCGGCTTCACGGTCGCCTGCGGGAACGGATCGGAGAGCATGAGGACTGAATCTCCGATCTCGAGCTCCGCGTGGCCGATCGTGCCGCCCGGCGCGGGCATCCGCATGCGCTCCTTGGCGCCGAACGCCCGCTTGTAGAACTCGATCGCATCGGCCGCGTTGTCCACGGCGATACTCGGCGTGAGGGCGTGATAGCCCTTCGGAATCGCCTTCGCCATATCGTCCCTCCCGAGGTTGGTGGTTGGAGCGACAGCTTCCTTCTTAGCATGCCGCCGTCACCTCGCGCGGCACTAAGAATTCGACGGCTGAGACACTTCCTGCGGCTCGCTCTCGGCTTCCTTTTCGCTCTCCTCGCCTTTGATGCGGGTAGCCGCGGCATTCGCGAGATTCACGAGGTCGCCCGACATTTGCCGGATGTCTTCGAGCAATTCGTGACGCTCGTTCGAGACCACGTCGGTATCCGCCTGAAGCTCACGCATTCGCGCCTCCGCCTCTTTCCTACGCGCCGTCAGGTCCGCCTCTAATCGCCGCATGCGCTCGTCCGCCTCGGCCTGGGCCTGCGCGACGATGTTCTCGGCGTCTGCCTTCGCGCTCGCTCGCAACTCAGCTGCCGTGGATCCCGCCGTTGCGACCGTTGCCTCCGCCTCCCGCTTCGCGTTGGCCATGACCTGTTCTGCCTCGGCCTTCATGCGATCCGCGTCGGCGCTCGTGTCGACGGTGAGCCTCGCCGCCTCCGCCTTCGCGCGGGCTGTGTTCTCCTCCGCCTCCTGTTGAGCGCTTTGCGTGATCTGGTGCGCAGCCTCCCGCGCGGCCTGGAGGAGGCCCTGAACCGTTTCCTCTGCTCCTTCGACTGCGTGTCTCACGGCGGCCGGCGGCGAGCTCCTCACCTTGAGCTCGGCGATCACGCGATTGACTCGTTTGACGTACTTATCCACCGCACCGCGGTCGTAGCCGCGGACCGCTGCCGGGAAGCGAACGTCGAGGAGGTCCTGCGGGACGTAGAACTGAAGATCGGCGAAGCCGTGCTCCTGAGCGCTGTCCGCTCCGGTTGGCGCAGGCTTCTGCGCCTCGTTTGCCCCCGACGGCTCGTGGGCCATGCCTTCGAGTATGCCACCTCGGCGACGCCTCCGCTCCCGCTCGAAGTCGGCCAAGATGCGGAGAGTGCCCCAGCGTCCCGTCGTCCTCCTCTCGTACTTCACCCTGCGCGATCTTGGGAACCTGCTCGACGCCGTGCGACGGAGCGGGATCGCCGAGCAGGCAGACGTCTACATCGGGAGCTACGGGGCGAATCCGACGACTGCAAACGCGGCCCACGAAGAAGGGACGCTCTACGCACCGATGCTCGGCCTCCGCACCGTCCTGCCAAAGCCGCTGCCCTCGACGGCAGCTCGACGCATCGCCGCGGGACGCGCGGTCGGCCGCTCGTTCCGCGACAAGATGGGCGACTCCGCCGAGACGTGGCAGTTCGACGAGATCTCACGTCTTGTCACGCGCTCGCGCGCGACACGCGAGTTTGCGCGCGGCGTCCTCGACGGCCTCCACGACGATTCCCTGCGCGGCTTCGTCTGGCTCGCGCACAGCGCGTTCGGTCTCGCGTCGCAACCGGTCGACGCCGAGCTCAGCGCGTTCTGGCACACGCTCAGTGCAGCGGCGTCCCACGTCGTCGGGGAAGAGTTCCCGCCGTTCGCCGGCGATCCGGTTGCTGCCGCGCACGCAATGGACGCGGGACGACGCGCACTCGCCGCCGGAGGACCGGTTCGCCGCTCGCTGGCGCGGCGCTACCAGGCCGGAATCACGCCGGGCTATCGGCTGGCTCCGGGCCTCGGCGGCAACGTGAACCACCGGTCGCGTGCGTACGTGAACAGCTGGCGCGCGCGCTATCTCTCGGCACGGCGTGAAGCAGGCCTCCGGGATTTCGCGGTGTTCAACTTCCGCTTCGGCAATGCCTCGCCCCAGGTGATGAACGATGTCCTGCGGGCCGTCGCGCGGGTTTCCACGGTGTGATCCCTCCAACGGGGGACGAGAAATCGCCTGCCATCGCACATATCGAGTCAACCGGCCGAACAGCTCGGAGGCCGGGATTCGGTCATGCGGTCTGGCCTCAACGAAAGTCCCCTGCTCTGCTGCTCTTGCCTCGTTCGCGATGAAGAGCTGAGCTTCGCGCGCCCGCGCGCGGGCGAGGCCATCCGATGATCAGCAAGGTCGACGTCCTGCTCGCGCGGCCTCGCCCCGTGCTGACCCGGCCGCCGGCTCCGGAGGCAGCGTCGTCCGGGCTCGACGAGCGAGTCGTGACGCTCATCGTCGGCCTGGCGATCGCCGCTTGCGTGGCGCTGACCGCCACATCCGCAGGGCTCATCTCCACCGCGGAGAAACAGCCGGGGCGCATCGTCACGCTCCTCGCGCTGACGCTCGCTCTGCAGATGTTCTCCGTCCGCGTCTACGGGCGCGGCAGCGTCAGCGTCTCCGCGATTGGCATCGTCGCAAGCGCCTTCCTGTTCGACACCGGCACGACGATGGCGATCGCCGTTCTCGCGGCCGCCACTCAGTTGGTTCGCAGGAACAGCGAGCTCCACAAGGCCGTCTTCGACGCCTCGAACTTCGCGATCTCCGCCGGCGCCGCTTCCCTCGTCTTCCATGCTCTGCATGAGTGGCGCTTCCCTGCGGCGGTGCTGGCCGGTGCAGTCTTCGCGGTCATCAACAACGGCTTGCTCTGCCTCGTCATGAGCCTTGCCGAGCGCATCCCCTGGACGACCGTCTGGTTCGAGCGCTTCCACTGGGCACGCTTCCACTTCGCACTCTTCGGGCCGCTGGCGCTCGCCGCGACGATCGCCTACGAGCAGATCGGCATCGCAGGACTCGTCGCCTTCACCCTCCCGCCCGCGCTGATGATCCTCTCCGTTCGCCAATACCTCGAGCGCACCACAGCGGCGGTCGACGAGATCCGCGAGACGAACCTCAGGCTACGCCGCGCTCACAAGGACACGATCGCCGCACTCTCGCGCAGCATGGAGGCGAAAGATCTCTATACCGGCGGCCACACCGAGCGAGTTGCGGCCGTCGCCGTAGGACTCGCCCGCCGGCTCGGATTTCGCGACGAGGAGCTCGACGCGATCGAAATCGGTGCGCTCCTGCACGACATCGGCAAGATCGGAATTCCGGAGCACATCCTGCGCAAACCCGGGAAGCTGAACGAGGACGAGTGGACGCTGATCAAGAGGCATCCGCTGATCTCGGACTACATCCTGTCCGAGCTCGACCTGCATCCCTTTGTCCGCCAATGCGCGCGCTCCAGTCACGAGCGCATCGACGGGATGGGCTACCCCGACGGTCTGCGCGGCGACGAGATTCCGCTGCCGGCGCGAATCGTCTTCGTCGCCGACGCGCTCGACGCGCTGACGAGCGTGCGTCCCTACCGGCCATCGCGACCGATGCTCGCCGCACTCGCAGAGATCCGCGAACACACGGGCACTCAGTTCTGCCCCAGCGTCGTCGATGCGCTCGAGGAGCTCTGGCGAAGCGATCCGAGAGCCTTCGGCGCAGAGCCGAAGCGGACGATCCGCGTCGCCTGACGCTCAGGCTGCAGCTGCTGCCGTCTGCAGCGACGGCCGCAGAGTGAGCTGAACTACGACCGCACCGACGAGGAGCGCGGCCGCCGCAACGGTGATCGCCGCGGACGGCGATGCGATTGCATTGATGGCCGGTGCCAGCGCGACGGCACCGAGCATCGTCGTTCGCCACACGGTCGATCCGATTCCGAAGACTCTTCCCTGATGCGACGCGGCTGCCTCCTGATGGATCGCGGTCATCATCACGACCTCCGTGAAGCCATTCGCAACACCGAACGCCGCCAGCGCAAGGAGTGCAACGAGGGTGCTGCCTGACCACGCGAAGACGAAGAAGAGACAGCCCATCCCGGCCAGCCCGGCAGCCAGCCACCGGGGCTCGATTCGCTCGGCGATTGCGCCGGTCAGCGCTTCACCCGCGATCATGCCGCAGCCGAGCACGCCGAGCGCCCACCCGTAACCGCCGGCGCCGAGGCCGAGGTCAGCCGTGAACTTCGGAAGCGTCGCGTTCACGAGGCCGGCGGCAAGCGTTCCCACCGCGAAGCCTCCGACGACGACCGCCAACGGACGGTTGCCGACCACGTAGCGAAGGCCGTCGATCAAGCCACCGCGTCTGCCGCTCGCATGACCACCGGCATCGCCGACGACGCGAATCCGCGCATAGAGCAACACGGCAATGCCGTAGCTGACGGTCGCCGCGCTTCCACATTCCGCTGCTTCCTTCTTAGCATGTGCCGTCACCTAATGCGTCATTAAGAATTCGACGGCTGAGACACTTCCTGCGGCTCGCTCTCGGCTTCCTTTTTGCTCTCCTCGCCTTTGATGCGGGTAGCCGCGGCATTCGCGAGATTCACGAGGTCGCCTGACATTTGCCGGATGTCTTCGAGCAATTCGTGACGCTCGTTCGAGACCACGTCGGTATCCGCCTGAAGCTCACGCATTCGCGCCTCCGCCTCTTTCCTACGCGCCGTCAGGTCCTCCTCTAATCGCCGCATGCGCTCGTCCGCCTCGGCCTGGGCCCGCGCGACGATGTTCTCGGCGTCTGCCTTCGCGCTCGCTCGCAACTCAGCTGCCGTGGATTCCGCCGTTCTCGACCGTTGCCTCCGCCTCCCGCTTCGCGTTGGCCATGACCTGTTCTGCCTCGGCCTTCATGCGATCCGCGTCGGCGCTCGTGTCGACGGTGAGCCTCGCCGCCTCCGCCTTCGCGCGGGCTGTGTTCTCCTCCGCCTCATGTTGAGCGCTTTGCGTGATCTGGTGCGCAGCCTCCCGCGCGGCCTGGAGGAGGCCCTGAACCGTTTCCTCTGCTCCTTCGACTGCGTGTCTCACGGCGGCCGGCGGCGAGCTCCTCACCTTGAGCTCGGCGATCACGCGATTGACTCGTTTGACGTACTTATCCACCGCAGCGCGGTCGTAGCCGCGGACCGCTGCCGGGAAGCGAACGTCGAGGAGGTCCTGCGGGACGTAGAACTGAAGATCGGCGAAGCCGTGCTCCTGAGCGCTGTCCGCTCCGGTTGGCGCAGGCTTCTGCGCGTCGTTTGCCCCCGACGGCTCGTGGGCCATGCCTTCGAGTATGCCACCTCGGCGACGCCTCCGCTCCCGCTCGAAGTCGGCCAAGATGCCGAGAGTGCCCCGGCGTCCCGTCGTCCTCCTCTCGTACTTCACCCTGCGCGATCTCGGGAACCTGCTCGACGCCGTGCGGCGGAGCGGGATCGCCGAGCAGGCTGACGTCTACATCGGGAGTTACGGGGCGAATCCGAAGACTGCCAACGCGGCCCACGAAGAAGGGACGCTCTACGCACCGATGCTCGGCCTCCGCACCGTTCTGCCAAAGCCGCTGCCCTCGACGGCAGCTCGACGCATCGCCGCGGGACGCGCGGTCGGCCGCTCGTTCCGCGACAAGATGGGCGAGTCCGCCGAGACCTGGCAGTTCGACGAGATCTCACGTCTTGTCACGCGCTCGCGCGCGACACGCGAGTTTGCGCGCGGCGTCCTCGACGGCCTCCACGACGACTCTCTGCGCGGCTTCGTCTGGCTCGCGCAGAGCGCGTTCGGTCTCGCGTCGCAGCCGGTCGACGCCGAGCTCAGTGCGTTCTGGCAGACGCTCAGTGCAGCGGCGTCGCACGTCGTCGGGGAGGAGTTCCCGCCGTTCGCCGGCGATCCGGTTGCTGCCGCGCACGCGATGGACGCGGGACGACGCGCACTCGCCGCCGGAGGACCGGTTCGCCGCTCGCTGGCGCGGCGCTACCAGGCGGGAGTCACACCGGGCTATCGGCTGGCTCCGGGCCTCGGCGGCAACGTGAACCACCGGTCGCGTGCGTACGTGAACAGCTGGCGCGCGCGTTATCTCGCGGCACGGCGGGAAGCAGGCCTCCGGGATTTCGCGGTGTTCAACTTCCGCTTCGGCAACGCATCGCCCCAGGTGATGAACGATGTCCTGCGAGCCGTCGCGCGGGTTTCCACGGTGTGATCCCTCCAACGGGGGACGAGAAATCGCCTGCCATCGCACATATCGAGTCAACCGGCCGAAAAGCTCGGAGGCCGGGATTCGGTCATGCGGTCTGGCCTCAACGAAAGTCCCCTGCTCTGCGGCTCTTGCCTCGTTCGCGATGAAGAGCTGAGCTTCGCGTACCCGCGCGCGGGCGAGGCCATCCGATGATCAGCAAGGTGGATGTCCTGCTCGCGCGGCCTCGCCCCGTGCTGACCCGGCCGCCGGCTCCGGAGGCAGCGTCGTCCGGGCTCGACGAGCGAGTCGTGACGCTCATCGTCGGCCTGGCGATCGCCGCTTGCGTGGCGCTGACCGCCACATCCGCAGGGCTCATCTCCACCGCGGAGAAACAGCCGGGGCGCATCGTCACGCTCCTCGCGCTGACGCTCGCTCTGCAGATGTTCTCCGTCCGCGTCTACGGGCGCGGCAGCGTCAGCGTCTCCGCGATCGGCATCGTCGCAAGCGCCTTCCTGTTCGACACCGGCACGACGATGGCGATCGCCGTTCTCGCGGCCGCCACTCAGTTGGTTCGCAGGAACAGCGAGCTCCACAAGGCCGTCTTCGACGCCTCGAACTTCGCGATCTCCGCCGGCGCCGCTTCCCTCGTCTTCCATGCTCTGCATGAGTGGCGCTTCCCTGCGGCGGTGCTGGCCGGTGCAGTCTTCGCGGTCATCAACAACGGCTTGCTCTGCCTCGTCATGAGCCTTGCCGAGCGCATCCCCTGGACGACCGTCTGGTTCGAGCGCTTCCACTGGGCACGCTTCCACTTCGCACTCTTCGGGCCGCTGGCGCTCGCCGCGACGATCGCCTACGAGCAGATCGGCATCGCAGGACTCGTCGCCTTCACCCTCCCGCCCGCGCTGATGATCCTCTCCGTTCGCCAGTACCTCGAGCGCACCACAGCGGCGGTCGACGAGATCCGCGAGACGAACCTCAGGCTACGCCGCGCTCACAAGGACACGATCGCCGCACTCTCGCGCAGCATGGAGGCGAAAGATCTCTATACCGGCGGCCACACCGAGCGAGTTGCGGCCGTCGCCGTAGGACTCGCCCGCCGACTCGGATTTCGCGACGAGGAGCTCGACGCGATCGAAATCGGTGCGCTCCTGCACGACATCGGCAAGATCGGAATTCCGGAGCACATCCTGCGCAAACCCGGGAAGCTGAACGAGGACGAGTGGACGCTGATCAAGAGGCATCCGTTGATCTCGGACTACATCCTGTCCGAGCTCGACCTGCATCCCTTTGTCCGCCAATGCGCGCGCTCCAGTCACGAGCGCATCGACGGGATGGGCTACCCCGACGGTCTGCGCGGCGACGAGATTCCGCTGCCGGCGCGAATCGTCTTCGTCGCCGACGCGCTCGACGCGCTGACGAGCGTGCGCCCCTACCGGCCATCGCGACCGATGCTCGCCGCACTCGCAGAGATCCGCGAACACACGGGCACGCAGTTCTGCCCCAGCGTCGTCGATGCGCTCGAGGAGCTCTGGCGAAGCGATCCGAGAGCCTTCGGCGCAGAGCCGAAGCGGACGATCCGCGTCGCCTGATGCTCAGGCTGCAGCTGCTGCCGTCTGCAGCGACGGCCGCAGAGTGAGCTGAACCACGACCGCACCGACGAGGAGCGCGGCCGCCGCAACGGTGATCGCCGCGGACGGCGATGCGATTGCATTGATGGCCGGTGCCAGCGCGACGGCACCGAGCATCGTCGTTCGCCACACGGTCGATCCGATTCCGAAGACTCTTCCCTGATGCGACGCGGCTGCCTCCTGATGGATCGCGGTCATCATCACGACCTCCGTGAAGCCATTCGCAACACCGAACGCCGCCAGCGCAAGGAGTGCAACGAGGGTGCTGCCTGACCACGCGAAGACGAAGAAGAGACAGCCCATCCCGGCCAGCCCGGCAGCCAGCCACCGGGGCTCGATTCGCTCGGCGATTGCGCCGGTCAGCGCTTCACCCGCGATCATGCCGCAGCCGAGCACGCCGAGCGCCCACCCGTAACCGCCGGCGCCGAGGCCGAGGTCAGCCGTGAACTTCGGAAGCGTCGCGTTCACGAGGCCGGCGGCAAGCGTTCCCACCGCGAAGCCTCCGACGACGACCGCCAACGGACGGTTGCCGACCACGTAGCGAAGGCCGTCGATCAAGCCACCGCGTCTGCCGGTCGCATGACCACCGGCATCGCCGACGACGCGAATCCGCGCATAGAGCAACACGGCAATGCCGTAGCTGACGAGATTTGCTGCGAGTCCTGCCGTTGCGCCGCCGAGGGCGAGCGTCAAGCCGCCTCCGACCGCGCCCAACGCCATAGCCGCCTCTTGGCCGACCGAGTGGATTCCATTGGCGGCCGGAAGCTCGTCCTGCTCGACGACCATCGGAATCAACGCGTTGCCCGCGACCGTCGACACCATCCCGACGAGCCCGCAGAGACCGACGAAGGCATAGACCGTGGGTCGAGACCCTGTCATCACCCCGACGAGCGCTCCGGCGATCGTCGCGGCGCACGCGGCCTCGCTCCACACGAGGACGCGTTGCCGCGGCAGCCGGTCGACGAGCGACGCCGCAACGCCGCCGCCGACGATCGGTGGGACGAGCCTGATCGCCATCAGCAGCGCGACCTGCGCAACTGAGGACGTCGACTCGTACACCCAGCCGACGAGCACGGCCACCATCAGCCAGTCGCCGAAGTACGAGATGCTCTTGCCGACGACGAGGCGCCTGAACGACGCAGACCGAAGCGGCCGCTCGAGCCGCTCCGGCATCAACCTCTTTGCCGCCCTGGTCAGGGCAGCCATCTGATCGGCCGAACTGCGGGCGGCGCCGAAGCGCCGCCCTCCCCCTTCCCCGAAGGGTCTAGTTCCAGGTGCTGCCTTTCTTCATGACTCCTCCTCTCCCGCGACGGGACGCCCGCGACGGCGACGGCCGTCCCGCCGGCGATTGCCGCAGAGCTTTTAGGACTGTTGTCAGGCACCGAGTTCACGAGGCGATCCTTGCGCGGGGCGCTGAAGAAACGCTGAAGGCGTCCTGAAATCGTGGTAAGACCCCTCCGGTGACGGCTGCTCGCCCCCAGTTCAGCCTCCTCGGCCCGGTCTCCATGAGCTTGGACGGCGAGCCGATCGCACTCGGAGGGCAGAAGCGGCGCGCCCTGCTGGCGGTTCTGGTCCTGGATGCAAGTCGGGTCGTCTCTCGCGATCGCCTCATCGACGCGCTGTGGGGCGACGAGCCGCCCGACACGGCGCGCAACACCCTCCAGGTTTACGTCTCGCAACTCAGGAAGCTCCTGCCTGAAGGCGTACTCGAGACGGCGACGGCGGGCTATCGGCTCGTCATCGAGCCGGACGCCATCGACCTCTTCGAGTTCATCCGCCTCAGCGAGGAAGGGCGAACCGCGCTCGGAGCCGGGGACCCAGCGCGTGCTGCCGACACGCTGCGGGCCGCCCTCGCGCTCTGGCGCGGCGCACCGCTCGCCGACCTTTCCTGGGAGCCATTCGCGCAGTCCGAGATCGTGCGGCTCGAGGAGCTTCGCCTGGCGGCACTCGAGGAACGGATCGATGCCGACCTCGCTCTCGGCCGGCACGGGCAGCTCGTCGCAGAGCTCGAACGTCTTGTCGCCGAGCAGCCGATGCGAGAGCGGTTCCGCGCGCAGCTGATGCTTGCGCTCTATCGCTCGGGCCGCCAGGCGGACGCACTCGCCGTCTACCAGCGAGCGCGTAGGACGTTCGTGGATGAGCTCGGGATCGAGCCGAGCGACTCACTGCGCCGCCTCGAGCGGGCAATCCTCGCGCACGATCCGTCACTGAATGTCCCGCAGGCTGGCCCGACGTCGCCGCGGCGGGCGCCGATTCCTGCCACACCGCTTCTCGGTCGCGAACGCGAGCTCGCCGCAATCGCGGAAGTCGTGCGGAACGAGGACACGCGGCTGGTCACGCTCACCGGAACCGGCGGCATCGGCAAGACCCGGCTTGCGCTCGAGCTCGTCCGGCGCCTCTCCCCCGAGTTTCAACACGGGTCTGCGGTAGCCACGATCGCGAACCTTCGCGACCCGGCCCTTGTGGCAGGCGCGATCCTCGAAGCGCTCGAGGTCCCCGAGGTCGGCCCGAATCCCGAGGAAGAGCTGATTCGGGCGCTGGCGAGCTCGGAGCTCTTGCTGCTGGTCGACAACTTCGAGCAGGTCATAACCGCCGCGCCGAGCATCGCGCGCCTACTCGCGGCGGCGCCCAGGGTGAAGGTGATCGTGACGAGCCGCGCGCCACTCCGTGTGGCGGCCGAGCGTGAGGTGCCCGTACCGCCGCTGGCCGACGATGAAGCTGCTGAGCTCTTCATCGCCCGTGCGCAGGCCGCCGATCCAGCCTTCGCACTGACCGAGCAGAACGCGGGCGCGGTTGCCGAGCTCTGCGCACGCCTCGACGGCTTGCCTTTGGCAATCGAACTTGCGGCCGCGCGGACGAAGCTCCTACCGCCTGCGGCTCTGCTTGCACGGCTGGGCAACCGGCTGGAGCTGCTCACCGGCGGACGACGCGACGCGCCTCGTCATCAGCAGACACTCCGCATGACGCTCGACTGGAGTTACGACCTCCTCGATCCTGAGGCGCAGCGTCTCTTCGCGCAGCTCGGAGTGTTCGCCGGCGGCTGGACGCTTCCATCCGCGGAGGCTGTCTGCAGTGGCGACAGCTCGGTGCTCGAAGGGCTCTCGGCGCTCGTCGACGAGAGTCTCGTGCGACAGCGCCAGACGTCTGACGGCGAGCCTCGGTTCTCGGTCCTCGAGATCGTCCGCGAATATGCGCTCGAGCGGCTTGCAGAGCTTGGCGAGGCAGACGACACGCGCCGTCGCCATCTCGAGCACTTCGTCGCCTTTGCCGAGGAGGCCGAACCGAAGCTGGCCGACCGCGACCAGATCTCCTGGTTCGCCCGCCTCGAAGACGAGCACAACAATCTCCGCGCCGCGCTTGCCTTCGCGCTCGAGACCGGTGACTCCGTTTCGGCACTGCGGCTCGTCGTCGGGATCCGGCGGTTCTGGCAGATCCACGGCTATCTGGCGGAGGGTCGTCAGGCGCTGGAGTCCGCGCTGGCTGCCGCTTCTGAGGAGCCGTCAGAGCTCCGCGCGAACGCTCTCAACATGGCTGGGATCCTCGCCGGCGAGCAGGGAGAGTTCGATGCGGCGCGTGCGCGGTTCGAGGCGGCACTCGCAGACGCCCGTGCTTCCGGGTCGACGCGGGTGATCTCGTCTGCCCTCGTGAACCTCGGCAACCTCGCGTTCTTCGGTGGTGAGCTCGACGTTGCGCGCGATCTGTACAAGGAGAGCATCGAGCACTTCGTCTCCCTCGGAGACACTCGCGGGCAGGCTCTGGCAAAGGAAAACGTCGGGCTGATGGCCCTGACGGCGGGAGATGTACCGGAAGCAGTGACCTGGTTGACCGAAGCGCTCGAGCTCGCACGCGAAATCGGAGACGACCGGGAGATCGGCGCCGCGTCGCGCTCACTCGCGGCTGCGATGATCGAGCTCGGTGAAGGTGCGCAGGCGACCACCCTGCTCGCCGAGAGCCTTGGACTCGCCCGCGAGCTTGGCGAGCCACACGGCATCGCCGTCTGCCTCGATACCTTCGCCGGTCTTGCGGCGACGGGCGGCGAGGTCGAACGAGCCGCAACGTTGTTCGGTGCGAGCGACGCAGCCCGCGCGTCGATCGGTGCGAAACGCCAGCCCGATCACCAGATTCTCTACGACCGCTGGCTCGCACGAACGCTCGCGCATCTCGACACGAACACGTACTCGATGCACTACGAACGTGGACGGGCATTGACGCTCGACGAGGCCTGCGCATTGGCGATCGGCCACCAGTCGGCGCTGGTTTCCTGAGCTAAGGCGTCAGCGCTCGAGCCCGGCGACCTGCCAGACCTTGGTGTGAACGGCGAACGTGCGCCGAAGCCCGCGCTCGTCAAGCAGGCCGAGCATGGCCGACGGCGGATGGACGAAGCTCCGATACTCCTTGCGGAGCAGCTTGAAAGCCAGGTTCTCCGCACCCACGAACATCCGCGACAACGCGTTGCGAGGCGGGTAGCTGAAGACGAGCAGCCGCCGGGCTCGATTCTCTGCCGCTCCCAGCAGGCGCACGTAGTCCGGGTAACAGCAGACGACTCGGTGCAACACGACGATGTCGGCTGCCTCTACGCCGTCGGGCTCCATCGCGATGTCGTGGAGTCGGCGCTCCGCACGGTCTTCGAGCGCCAGCTCGCGCAACAGTCGGTTCGCCTCTTCCTCATACGCCGGGGAGAGCTCCAGGTTCGTGGCGCGAGCCGCGCCACGTTTCAGGAGCTCGATCTGGATCTCACCGACGCCGCCGCCGATCTCGAGCACAGTCGCGCCCTCGATCCCGCGCTGCTCGAGGAACTCGACCATCCGTCGCGCCGTTCGATCAAGTCCTCGCTTTCGGTAGCGCGTCGCCATGCGACGCGCGAACCGTGGCGTGAAGAACGAGTCGCAACCGCGCGGATTGCAGCACCTGGCCACAGCGCCAAAGCCTACGCTAGCCTGGCCCTGCTAGTGCTTCAGTCGGCGTACTGCGGGCGCCCGTTAGGCCGGTAGACCTGAATCGTTACGCCCTTCGAGTCGGCTCGCGAGTCGACCAGGTCCAGCGCTATGTCCGGGCCGGCGTCGGGGAACAGCCGCGTGCCCTGGCCGAGGACCACGGGGACGATGAGCAGGTTGATCTCGTCGACGAGGTCTTTTTCGAGCAGCCGTCGGATCAGGGCACCGCCGCCGTGCAGCTGCAGCTCACCCGCCGGCTTGGCTTCCAGCTCGGCGATGGCCGGTGGTCTTTCCCGTTGTCACGCCGAGGACTCACGTCTGGGCCATCGTTCAGGAATGTTCCCCGAGATCGGGCTCTAAGATCGAGGACGTGTCACGGCCCGAACCGCTTCCCCTCATCGACCACTTGGCCCTGCGAGTACGTGACCTAAGACGCAGCCGCACGTTCTACGAGCAGGCCCTCGAGCCGTTCGGCGTGAAGGTAGTGGAGAGCTCGCAGGGGCCTGGGTTCGCTATCGAGGGCGGTGGAGATTTCTGGATCGGGGAAGGGGAACCTCCGGCCGCTCCCGTTCATGTGGCCTTCGCCGCAGCCGACCGAGCCACTGTTGACAAGTTCCACCGCGCCGCTGTCGAAGCCGGCGGCCGCGACAACGGCGCGCCGGGCCTTCGCCCGCATTACCACGCCGGGTATTACGCAGCGTTCGTCATTGACCCGGACGGGAACAACGTCGAAGCGGTCTTCCACGGGGACCGCTAGCTCCCAGCCGCGTGGCGCTCGCTTGGGCCAGCGATGCTTCTATGTTTGTCAAGTCGCCAGTGGCGCTCCGTGTTCGAGTAGGCGGTAGAGCTTGCGGGCGAGGTAGCGCTTGAGGCAGCGGGTTGCTTCGCGTCGGGTCTTGCCTTCTTGGATGCGTCGTTCGATGTAGGCGATCGTCGCGGGGTGTGAGCGTTTGCGGGTGACGAGGATCATGTGGAGAGCGCGGTTGAGTTTGCGGTCGCCGCTTCGGTCGAGCCGGTAGCGGATCGTCTGCCCGGAGGAGGCGGGGATCGGCGCTGCGCCGGCGAGTCGTGCGAAGGCCGCCTCGGAGGTGATCCGTCCTTGGTGCGACCAGGAGAGCATGATCTGTGCGGCCGCGTGCGGTCCGACGCCGGGCTGGTCGAGCAGCTGCGGCGCGAGCTTGCGAGTGATCGTTTCGATCTGCCGTGCGAGCTCGCGCTCCTCTGCTGTTAGTTGCAACACGCGGCGGGCGATCGAGCGCAGCGCGAGCATGCTGCCGCGCAGCTCGGGATCTCGTCCGCCACCTGGTCGTGTTGCTGCGAGGCGTTGCAGCAGCCGGGCCCGTGTCAGCGGGCGCAGTTCGCTGCGCAACGGCTCGGGTGTGGTGACCAGGAGGTCTCGCAGCTGGCAGAGGCCGGCGCGCTTGGCGTTGACCGCGCCTTCGCGTGCGGCCACCAATGCCTGCAGCGCCTGGCGTTCACCGCCGGCCCGGGGTGTCGCGGGCCGCTCGCTCGTCAGCACACTGCGGGCGGCGCGGACAGCGTCGAGCGCGTCGGTCTTGCCACCCGAGCGGCGCTCCCGCCGCAACCGGCCGACCTCGAGCACCCGCTCACCGCGGCCGCTCAGGAAGCGCGTGAGGCCGGCACCGAACGAGGCGGTGCCCTCGACAGCGAACGCTCGCCGACCCGGTGCGTGCCGGTCGACGAGCTTCAGCGCGTTCGCATAGCCGTCACCGCTCGCGACAACCGTCTCCTCGAAGACGACCGCGCCGCTGACGACGTGCACGACCGCGAGCGCATGCGAGTCACGGTGCGGGTCGACACCGACCACGTAGTCCAGCTGATCTGCAAGCATCACTTCTACCTCCAGCCGAGGTTGGGGGACACACTCCGGTGTCGGTCTGGACGTTGAGACCGCTGGCGGCATAACTGTGATGGGTCACGCGCTCACAACGCGGACAGGCTTCTGATCAGGCCAGCAAGCGGGCGCCAGGCCGGCACCGGTCTCTCCGCTCGGACAAATCACTCGAAAGACACCGCAACAACGGGTCATTCGAAAATCGAGTCACGAACAAAGAGCACCGACGCCAACCTGACAAACGCCCCAGACGAGACACCCACACACTCACAGATGCGGAATGACCCCTGAACGGCGGCTTCCATTTCACGTCGAACCCATCCTTGTCGGCTAGATGTGTTCGGGAAGACCGAAGCGGCCGGGCAGTGCGGGGTCGATGAAGAAGGTGATCTCGTCGACCTTGCTTCCGCTCAAGGTGAGCACCATCATGCCCCAGGGCTGCGAGCGCAGGTAGCAGCCGAAGGCCGGCTGGCCGTTGGCGCGGGTCGGGCGTACCTGTAGCGGGGCGCCGCGGACCTCGGCGCCGTGGTCGAGGTAGACGCCGATCGCTTCGTGTCCGATGAGCTCGCCCGGGCTCGGCGGCATGGTCACACGAGCGTCGGAGCTCAGCAGAGTTAGGAGGCGCGCCGTGTCGCCGGCTTCGACGGCGTCGCTGAAGGTGGCGAGAAGGTTCCGTTCGGTCGGCGAGTCGGGAAGCGGCGCCTGCTGGCGTTCGATGGTGTACGAGTCGAGCGTTGCGCGTGCGCGTTGGAGCGCGGCTTTGACCGACTGCGGCGTGGTCTCGAGGATCGAGGCGGTTTCGTCGGTGTGGAAGCCGAGCACGTCGCGCAGCACGAGCGCTGCGCGCTGCTTCGCGGGCAGCTGCTGCAGCGCGACGATGAACGAGAGCTGGATCGCTTCGCGCTGCTCGTAGCGTGCTTCAGGTCCGGGAGCGGGATCCGGAAGCGCGCTGTCCGCGTAAGGCTCGAGCCAGCTGGGCTCGACGGCGGGGCGGGTTCTTGACGGTCTCATGGTGTTCTCCGTGGCGGGGCGGCGCCCGCGTTCGCGAATTGCGTTGAGACTTCGGTTGGTTGCGATCCGGTAGAGCCAGGAGCGCAGCGACGCCCGCTCCTCGAAGCCGTTGAGCCCGCGCCAGGCGGCGAGCAGTGTTTCCTGGACGAGATCCTCGGCGTCCTGCACGGAGCCGAGTAGCCGGTAGCAATGCAGCTGAAGCTCGCGCCGGAACGGCTCGACCAGCGACGCGAACGCGCGCTCGTCGCCTCCCTTGGCCCGCTCGAGATCGACGGTCATCGGATCAATGACACCAGGTCCGTCGGAAACGGACCGGCGGTCCGTTTCGCGGCATCGCGGTGTCTTTGACCTCCGATGCACCCCGAGCTGATTCATCAGATAGCGCTCGAGCGGACGGCCCGCTTCCAGCGCGATGCCGATCGGTACCGCCAGGCCCGGGAGGCCCACATCCGCCCGCCCCGGCCCGTGCGGACGGCGATCGAGCTGCGGCTGAGCGCCTGCCGCGAGGAGCTCGAGTGCCTCGCTCGCCGTCGTGGAGCGGCGGGTCGCTCAACAGAGTGAGCAGCGCGCTCGCACGTGTGTTCGCCGTTTGGCGTACGGGCCTACCGAGGCCTGTCCTCGTTCTGCAGGGCGGGGACGCGCTCAACTATTTCGGCACCGGACTGATCCTTCCCTTCGAGATCATCTACCTGCACGCGGTCCGCGGCTTCTCGACGGCGACCGCGGGGTTGGTGCTGGCGACGGTCATGGGCACGGCCGCAGTGGTAACGCTCCCTTCGGGTGCGCTCCTCGATCGTTTCAGTGCGAAACGGATCCTGATCGCGGGCAATGTTTTGAACGCACTCGGCTACGGGGGCTTGGCGTTTGTCGACCGTCCTTGGCAAGGCTTCGTCTGCTCGGCCGTCGGCGGTGCCGGCTTTGGACTCGTGGGAGCCGCCGGCCAAGTCCTGACCTTGACCCTGGTCCCGGCGGAGCAGCGCGCCGCATCGACCGCGCTCCGACGAGTCGCAGGCAACTTCGGTCTCGGCCTCGGCGCGACGGCTGCGGGCTTCATCGTCGCGGCCACCCATCATCACCTCCAGGCGTTCCAGGGCCTCTACCTCTTCGACGCAGTCACGTTCGTCGTCTTCGCGCTGGTTGTGCTCGTCTGGATCCCGGATCCTGGCCTCGCGGATGCTCCGTCGGCGAGCGAGGGCGCACGGGGTTTCCGAGCTGTTGCTCGGGATCGGCTCTTGCTCGCCTTGATCGCGGGCAACCTCGCGCTTGTGATGATCGGCGGCGCGTTCTTCTCCTTCATCCTCCCGCCGTTTGCGGAGGCGCATACACCTGTCGGGCCCGTTGGGATCGGTGTCGTCGTCTTCATCAACACCTTCTTCATCGTCGTAGCGCAGGTACCGGCGACACGGGTGGTGGCGCGGATGCGCCGCACTCACACTTTGTTCGCCACCAGCGCCATATTCGCAGTCGGCCTGCTCGCGGTCCTGCTCGCAACGCTCACGCACTCGACGCTCGCCGCTACCACCGTCTTGGCCAGCGTCGCGATCCTGATCGCGATCGCTGAGTGTGGCCAGTTCATCGTGCTCGGCCCGCTAGTCGCGGAAATCGCGCCGCCGCATCTGCTCGGCCGCTACATGTCGCTCTACCAGCTCAGCTTCATGGTCGGCGTGGCTCTCGGCCCCGCGGTCGGCGGCGTGCTGCTCGGAACGTCACCTGACACCATCTGGTGGGGCGGCGCCCTGGCGCTGGCACTGACGGGAGCCGGCTTCCTTCGACTCGGAAACCGGATACCCGACCCCCTCTTGCCGACGAAATCCCCGCCGCTGCAGGCCGCGTCAGAGGCGACCTGATGCGCAGAGGGATGGCGGGGGCGGGGATCCTCTGACCGGGGCACCCATCGCAGTGACACAGCGCGGCGAAGCCGATGTCAAAGGCCGCGATGCGCGCGCAGCGCTCGCGCGATCGCCCAAACGTACTCAGGCGCTGCCAATCAGGCGACAGAGGCGTGGGTTGCGCGAGCGTCCTCTCCCCCGGTTCGGTTAGTCGCGTATTTACCGCTACTCCTTAGTTGCGGAGAGGAGCACCGCCTGGGCCAGCGTTCGCGAATGTCCCCTGAAAGCGTTGGCGGCAATGTCCCCCGCGACTACGAACGATCCGCGCGACCGGATTCGCCGCTCCGTCGGCGGATTAGAGTGCCTCGGGCCTGTGGCCGAACGCGTCCTCACGCTGCGAGAACTGAACCGCGCGACACTCGCGCGGCAGCTCCTCCTCCACCGCGCGCGACTCTCGCCAACGGCGGTGATCGAGCGCCTCGTCGGGATGCAGGCGCAGTCGCCGCAGGCTCCGTACGTCGGTATCTGGACGCGCACGACGGGGTTCCGGCGCGGGTCGCTCGAGCGACTTCTCCGGCAGTCCGCGATCGTCAGGGCGACGGCGACGCGGCAGACGCTGCACCTCGTCACGCGGCGCGATTACGCGCTGATCCGGGCGGCCTTCCCCTGGGAGACGAAGCGGGCGAAGCAGCTCGCCCCGTCGGTGCGCGCACTCGCAGCCCGGGGACCCGTCACGTCGGCGGAGGCGCTCGCCCACCTGGAGAGCGAGTACGGCCTCGCCGGCGTCGATGCGCGCCGCGCCTGGCAGATGGCCCGCGTCGCAGCCCACATCGTCCACCACCACGAGACGGCCCTCTGGCAGCCGCGCAACGAGCGACGGTTTGTCGCAATCGAGGAACCGGAGGCGCACATCCCGGTCGAGGCGCGCGCCGAGATCTTCCGCCGCTACCTCGCGGCCTTCGGCCCTTCGACGCGCCGCGACATCGGAGCCTGGAGCATGATCCGCGTGGCCGAGATCGACGCTGCGCTGGAGCTGCTCGAGCCGCTGCGCCGCTTCCGCGACGAGCAGGGCCGCGAGCTCCTCGACGTCCCACGAGCGCCGCTGCCGGACGCCGAGACCCCGGCGCCCGTACGCTTCCTGCCGAAGTGGGACAACGTCCTGCTCGCGTGGGCCGACCGCACGCGCGTGCTCCCCGAGCAGTACCGGAAGACGGTGATCAAGATGAACGGCGACGTCGCACAGACGTTCCTCGTCGACGGCTTCGTCGCCGGGATCTGGCGCGTCGACGACGGCCGTGTCGTGCTGGAGCCGTTCGAGCCTCTTTCAGCCGCGGCGCGGCGCGAGATCGAGGACGAGGCAGGGCGTCTGGAGGCGTTCCTCGCCGAGCCCTAGTCGCGCTCGGCGAGCAGCCGCTGCATGTGCGCGATCTCGATCCGCTGGCCGTCCTCGACGTGCTGCGGTGCCACGCTTCGGATCGTACGCAGCACCGGCACAACATCCATCCCCTCGCCTGCGCCAGCGTCTGTAGATGTCCCTGACGAGTGCGAGCTTGCCACCATGAACGCGACGCAAGATGATGCCGTCATGGCTGGTGACCGACGTGCTCACGCCGCCCCAGCACGGCGAGTGGCTCGCTCAAAACGTGCCCAACGCCGAGGCCGTCGTCGATGAGCAGGGCGGCCACTTCTCTGATCCCAACCTCGTCATGGAACGACTCGCCTGGCTCGTCCAGCCGCTCTGACGCTCTTCACGAAGCGCCACTCAAGATGACCGAGGCTGCCTCCCCGCCTCACGACTGGCCTGCAGGAGCGTCCCGTCTTCGGAGGCTGTCAGGTATTACCGCTACTCAGTAGTTGGAGAGAGAACCCTCGCCTGGACCAGCTGCTGCTACACCTCCGCTTGCGCTCGGCGCGACGCGCTCGTCCCCCACATATCGCCGAGGCTCACCGCTATCGAGGTCATAACGCGAGCCCGAGCACTTGGTCCCACGCTGACGCAAGGTGCCACCCTATAGGGCTGAACCCTCCCCACTAGACTCGGTCCGTGTTCCGCGGAACACTCAACTCCGTACCGCTCGCGGTGCTCATCATCGTGGCGGTCGCCTTCACGTTCGCTGTCGTCGTGCTGGCCGTCTGGCTGATCCGGCGCTGGGTGCCGGCGACTAGTGAAGGCTTCCACGCAGAAATCTCTGCGCCGATGCTCGGGGTCGTCGCAGCGTTGTTCGGCCTGATCCTCGCGTTCGTAATCGTCATCGCGTATCAGAACTTTCTCGGCGCGCAGGACAACGTGAGTCGGGAGGCTGACTCTCTCGCGTCGGTGGTCAGAGACAGTGCGGCCTTCCCGGAGCCCGGGGGCAGCAACGTGCGTCGCGCCGTGGGAACCTACGCGCGAGCCGTGGTCAACGACGAATGGCGGCAGATGCACGAAGGCCACGACAGCGCGCTCGCTAAGGGTGGACTGGACAACATCTTCGCAGCGTTCCGCACGGTCAAGCCGAGGTCACGCGAGCAGACGGCCTTCTACGACGACGCGGTACGCCAGTTGAACGATGCGCTCGACGCTCGCCGCAATCGGGTCGAAACAGCCAGCGGTGGGCTTCCGCGGGACATCGTCGTCCTCATCTTGGTCAGCAGCTTCGTGATCGTCGCCTACGCCGTGCTCGTCGGATCTCCGAACTTCTGGTTTCACGTGCTCGGCCCGGCCGCGATCGCGATCGTCGTCGCGATCTCGCTTGTGGTGCTCCTCGACCTCACCTATCCCTTTTCAGGCGACGTAGCGATCACGCCGGACGACTTCAAGAATGGTGCATTAGCCCCGTTTTTTCATTCGCGCTGATCGCTCGCGCGCGTTCCAGAAGGCGCAGTCCGGTGTTATCGCAACCCTGTAGTTAGAGAGAAAACTCTCGCCCTGCGCGAGTGTGCGGGAATGTCGCTTGACAGTCTGAGAGTCCCTGCGGCTAGGCGGCATCCTGTTCGAGTTAGGGCATCGGCGGGGATACGCGCCGCGTGGCGTGCGCCAGTGTTCCGCGATGACCCTGAGCAGGGCCGCGTGAGGTCGCTGCTAGGCAGGGGCGGTGGGTGGCCGTGAGCGGCTCCAGTTCGACCACAACCATGCAGCGAAGCCGAGCGCAATGATCGCGAGAACCAGGAGGATCCACTCGATCGGGGCGGATGCGCTTGTTGTGTGGACGACTTGCCCGCCGACGCCGGGCGGTAGCGGCCCGAGAGGGTGAGGCGCTTGTGACGTGCGGAGTGTCAACTGGGGTTCTCCAGTCAGGAGCAACGCCGCTGCGCCAATGAGCGCGATCGCTGCAATGGCTGTGAACGCCATGAGAGAGCGCGGTCTGCGGCGAGTCGGTTGGCTGAGCGGTCTGGGGATGATCCCTCGTTCGGCCGCCCAGGAGGCAGCGAACGAACGCGGATCAGAGGAGCTGTTTCCGAGGAGCTCCTCGGCGGAGACGCCTTCGGCCTCGGCTTCGTTGAGGTCGGAGGCTAGGTCTGCCGCCATCTCCTCGGCTAGCGGATCGGGGACACCGAGGCGCCTCCACTCCCGGCGGCACTGCTCGACGAAATCACTCATGAAATCACCTCGATCTTGATGGGAGCGAGCACGGCATCGACGGCATCGCGGGCAGCTCGCCATTCGGACACGCCCAGCGCGAGTGCCAGCCGCCCGGCGCTCGAGGGGCGGTAGTACTTCCGCGGCGGCCCGCCGTTACTCGCGGCCCGGTATGTCTCGACCAGGCCGTCACGCTCCAAGCGTCCCAGCAACGGATAGATGGAGCCTTCGCCGACGATCGGGAGACCGCGGGCGCGCAGCCGCTTGGTCATCTCGTAGCCGTACGCAGGTCCCTCGTCCATCACCGCTAGTAGGCAAAGGTCGAGCACCCCGCGGAGCAGCTGGCTACGTCGACTTTCACTTGCCATGCGTCGCATGATAGTACAACTTGTCTTGCGGCGCAAGGTAGAGGTCGGCGGACGCGCCCCGAAGGCCCGCCGGACGGCGAGATGGCCGTCGTGGGGCCAGCGTCCTCTCGCCAGAGGCTGCCAGGTATTACCCCTACTCCGTAATGAGGCCCAGGACCCTCGCCTGGCCCAGCGTTCCGGAATGACGCCAGAGCTGCAGTCAGCTCGATCGAACTCGCCTCGCGCTCGATTGATCCTCTCGCCTGTGTCACTCCACCCGGTCTGACTCGCCAAGAGGCCAGAAATCATCGGTGGAGCCGGAAACCTCCGCCCGGGTGGGCAAGCGTCCTCTCCCTCGATCCAGCTAGTCAGGTATTACCGCTACTTCGTAGTCAGCGACAGGACGCTCGCCTGAAAAATTCTCTTGGCAGAGTGTCGAATCCGGAGGCAGCGCTCCGTCTAAGAGGTGAAGAGGCGGCCGGAGGAGGCCGCCGGGAGACAAGGGAGGCACGGATGACGCGGTACCTGATCTCGTTCGATGACGGCTGGATGACCTTCCCCGAGGAGGAGTTGCCCGACGTGGCCAAGGCAGGGATCGAGGTGGTCAAGGAGGCCCAAGACGCCGGAGTGTGGGTTTATGGCGCTGGATTGGAAAGCCAGAGGGCGAGCATCGTGGCCACCGACGGGGTGATCACCGACGGCCCGTTCCCGGAGACCAAGGAGGTCATCGGCGGGTTCTCGATCGTCGATGTGTCCTCCCGCGAGGAGGCGCTGGAGTGGGCTGCCAAGATCGCCGTCGCCTGCCGCTGCGCGCAAGAGGTACGGGAAATCCTGCCCGACCCGCCAGGGCTAGAGCAAGATGTCCCTCGGGCGCGGTCGGCGCATCAACCTGAACCTGCGCGCTAGGCGGAGCGTAGTCGCGGTTTCGGCAGAACCTGGGTAGTCCGGTATCACCGCTACTAAGTAGTCAGGTAGCCAAGCGCCGACTCGACGATGCACGGTCAAACCTCGTCGGAGCCCGCTATCGGCCGTTCAGTCCAACCCCAGGGTTGCCTCGATGAACTCCGTCTTCGCCTCGGTGTACGCACTGCGGTCGTCGCGGTGGCGGGCGGCCAGTTCCCGTTTCAGCGCGACGTATTCGCGTGCGACGGTCGGATCGGCCCGCAGCCGATCGCGGAACGCCACTTGCGCTTGCAGCTCTGCGCTTGTCGTCGGCGAGACATACAGGTGGTGTCGCTTCGAGGCGCAGATCTCATCGGTCAAGCGTGTCTCAGACGAGACGGATCGGTTCAGGGGGTCCGGTTAAGGCCGCGTGCCGTCCAGGCCCTCGCGGAGAGGGTGAACGGCGCCTCGGGCAGCTGCTGCCGACACCGTTCACGTAGCTCAGCCTGCTCCTCAGGGTCGAGGCGCACCACGTAAGCCCCGGCCGGTCCGACGCCCAGTGTGAAGGGATCCCACCATTCCTCGAAGGTCGCGTGGTCGACGTGAATCGGCAACGTCGTCTCCTCGATCTCACGCAGCCCCGCTTCACGGAAGAGCTCCGTGAGCTGACCTTCTCCCGCGCCGGCGAAGGTGCCTTCGCCTTCCTCGTCCGGGTCGAGTTCGCGCACGGCCTGCCAGAAGGGCGCAAGCGGCGTCTGCTTTCCAGCGTGATCCCACACGCACGCCGCGACCACGCCACCCGCACGTGTGACCCGACCCATTTCGCTCAGCCCTTGAACGGGATCCGCCATAAAGTGGACGACGAGTTGCGCCAACGCTGCGTCGAACATTCCGTCGGCGAACGGCAACGTCTCCGCCGGCGACTCCTGAACGTCGACACCGGGCTGACGTTCGCGCGCAGCTGCGACGAACGACTCCGACGGATCGACGGCCGCGACATTCGACGCGCCTACACGCTCCACTAGCTCGGTGGTGAGCGCGCCGGGACCACAGCCGACGTCGATCACTCGTTGTCCCGAGCCGACACCGGCAAGATCCGCGAACTGCGGCGCCAGCAGGGTCGAGTACCTCCCCATGAACTTGTCATATGAATCCGCGGGTACGGCGAAGGTCATGGGGTCACTCTAAGCACTTGCTTCGAACTAGTAGCGGCCCATCTCCTGGAGACGCTCGTCGCTGATCCCGAAATGGTGGGCAACCTCGTGGATCACCACGTGCCGGATCTGGCCGCGGAGAGTCTCCGGATCGGCGCCGTAGAGGCGCTCGAGCGGGCCGCGGTAGATCGTGATCTTGTCCGGCAGGACGCCGGAGTACCCGCTGGTCCGTCGCGTCAGCGGAATGCCCTGATAGAGCCCGAGCAACGGCTGCCCGGGCGGCGGCTCTTCTTCCACGACGATCGCAACATTCGAGATTTCGTCTCGAAGCTCGCGCGGAAGCGAGGCTACTGCGTCCTCTACCTCCCGCTCGAAATCGATTTCCCCGCCTGCTTCGCCCACGCCCACGAAAGTAGCTGATCAACTCGATGCTCCAGCCTAAACCCCGGTTAGTTGCTGCAGCACGCTGATGAGCTGCTCGATGGGAAAGCGGTGGACTAGTCCACGCACGAGGTCCGCGATCGTCGAGTTGAGCGCGCCCGCATTCTCGGCGTCGTCGATCGAGCGCAGGAGCCCGGCGCGGACGAGCTCGTCGAGCTGCTGCGTCGAGACATGATGCTGGCGAGCGAAGCGGGAGAGTGCGTCGCGGCTCGCGAACGCGAGCACCATGTCCTCGCGCGAAACGTGGAGCTTGCAGGCCGCGCCGTCGAGACCCGAGAGCACGATCTGCTCGGCGGTCTGCTGGAGGCCCTGCGGGTTGCGCCAGCTGCGAACCGCACACGGATCGGCGACCCGGGCCGGCGCGTAGGACGCTCCGCCAAGCGCGAGGTAAACGACGATCAGCAGGAGCGAGACTGCCGCAGCCGCGACGATCGTCCGCATCAGAGGCTCACATCCCGACGGCTGAGCAAGATCGGCACGAGGGCGGTAAGGGAGAGAAGCGCGGCGACGAGGAATGAGTGCGAGAACGCCTGAGTGACGGCGCGGTCGAGTTGATCTTGAAGGTGGGAGATGAGGTCGGCGTAGCCGGACCCGCCGTGCTTGCCGACCACCTCCGAGACGTTAGGTATGCGCGCCTGCTGCTTCGCGTCGTCGACGGCGGCCGCGATGTGCCGCGCGACCGAAATCTTGTCGAGCGGCGGGATCCGGCTGTCGAGGATCGCGGCCGTTCCGGACGCGAGCACTTCGTGTTCGCTTTTGTGGAGGTCGTGCGTGAAGATCGGAGTCAGCAGCAGCAACCCGAGGACGACGCCCGCGTGGCGCGCTGCGATCGTCCAGCCACCGTGCACCGCCTGCGCCGAGCGGCCGGCGAGCGCGCGCTCGGTCAATGCCGAAAGAGCAAAGCCGAGGCCGGCCCCGATCAAGAGCTGCGGCGGGAACGTCCAGGCGGCACCGGCGTGCGGTAGCCAACCGAGCGCGGCCAGCCCCCCGGCGATGAGGAGCACGCCCGAGCTCGCACGGACCCAGAGCGGTGTGATCGTCCGTCCGAAGCGTGCGGCCGCGATCGCGGCGAGCGGCATGACCGTCACGGCGAGCCCCGCCTCCAGCGGATCGAGCCGCCAGCCGTTGATCAGCAGGATCACGAGCAGGAAGAGCGCCGCGACGAGGCCTCCGGAGATGAGCAGGAGCGCCGCGTTCGCGCCGATGTGCGGCCGTCCGGCGGGCACGGGTACGGGCACGGTGTACGCGCCGCGCAGCGCGACCAGCGCGAGCAGCACGACCGGCGCCTGGACGAAGAAGATCGACTCCCAGCCCAGCAACTGGGTGAGGATCCCGCCGACGGCAGGGCCGAGCGCGGCGCCGACGATCCCGGCGAGCGCCCAGATGCGCGCCGCGCGTGCTTCCGTTCGTGCAGCCTGACTCAGGAGGTCGAGCGCTGCGCAGACGACGGCGGCGCCTGCGACACCCTGAAGAGCGCGACCTGCGACGAGCACACCGAACGAAGGCGCGAAGCCGCAGAGAAGTGAGGCAGCCGAGAAGACGACGATCCCGGCCCCAAAAACAGGAACTGGTCGGCGGCGTGCAAGATAGGCAGCCGGCAGTGCCGAGAGGGCGAGTGCCAGGTTGAAAGCGGTGAGCACCCAGGCGAGCGTCGAGATCTCGACGTGGTAGCGAGCGAGGATGTCCGGCAGCGCGATCGTCACGACCGACGAGTCGGCGAGGACGACGCCGACCGCGACGGCGAGCAGGACGGCTGGAGTGCGCACTTCGCGGTTGAGACTAGTGGTGCGCATTGGAGCGCGCGCCTGGAGAAGTGAATCTCCAGGCGCGCTTGGGCGATGCGTCCCCCTCCGGTCGTCCCCTACAGGTCGAGCTCGAGGCCCGCGACTCGTCGGGCGCGGCCGATCAGGGAGCTCAGCGCCCGCAGATCAGCCCGCCGCCGGCGGCGGTGCT
>CAWHXK010000004.1:0-3542 GCA_963833255.1 uncultured Actinomycetes bacterium | reverse complement strand
ATCGCGCCAGCAGCCGGTCGCCCCGCCACAGCCGCAACTGGTGGCTCCGCAACCGCACGACGAGCCGGTAGCCGTTCGTGTACACGCGAACCGAACGCCGCTTGACCCAGCCCTGACTCTCGTTCGGCCGCGTCGGCAGAAAGACGTGCACCCAGTCGCCCTTCGTCTGTCGCACGAGGAACGTTCGCTGCGTGCCGTTCGCGTCTCGCTTCCCGAGGACGAGCGACGCGTGCTTCGCAGCGAGCGAGCGATACACGCCGATGCGGCGCACGCGGACGTGGGCCACCTCGCTGATCCCATCCGGCCGCCACGGCAGCGAACGCTGCCGCTGCCGCGGCTTCGACGTCTTCGCAGGCTTCGCCTTCGTCACCTGCTTCGGGGCCGCCGCCGGCATGACCTTGTGCAGCTTCCTTGGCGCCGCGGGCTTCGCCGCCTGCCTCTGCACCGCCGCCGGAGCAGGCTTCTCCGCCGCAGGCTGACCAGAACCGCCGGCGCAGCCGGCGGCCAGGATCGGCAGGACGAGGATCCAGCTAGCTCGGCGACCTGTCACAAGCGGCTACCCGGTGAACTTCGGCTGCGCCGACTTCGGCGTCGCCGCCGGCGCATTGCCACCGCCACCCGAGTCGGTCGTGCTCGTAGTGTCCGTCGACGAGGTGTCGGTCGATGACGTGTCCGTCGATGACGTGTCGGTGCTCGAGCTCGAGTCCGGCGTCGTCGTCGTGATCGTCGTGACGACGGTGCTGCCGCCTGTGGTCACGGTGGTGACGATCGTCGTCGTCGCCTGCGCCCCGAACGGCGCCGCTCCTGCAGTGAATGCGGCCGTCGCCGCGCCGAGTGTGATCAGCACCGCGAAGGCGGCCCCCCACGCTGCGTACTTCTTGTACTGCCTTCTCATACCCCCTCCTTCCCCATTTCTGGACTCGGAAAGAGGCTACCCCGCCTGTCGAATCCCTACTCCAAGGGCGGCGGCAGCGGCTCCGCAAGGAAGCCCGGGAGCGGCGATCCCTCCTGTTCAACGGGCTCGAAGTACATCCGGGACCAGGCCACGCGCCCGTCGCGCATGCCGAGGATGAAGACTCCCCGAAGCTCGAGCACCGCACCGCTCCGCGACGTCCCGTAGGCGCGCCACTCGCTCCAGATCGTGTCCCCTTCCTGGACGGCCGCGGGAATCTCGACCCGAAGATCGGGAACGTCACGGAGCACCTCGGTCCAGTTTCCACGGACGTCTTCGCGTGTGCTCGGCGGAGCGTCGGGGTGCCGTGGCCGCTCGCCGAGGTAGTCCTCGTGGAAGAAGTCGACGAAAGCGTCGATGTCGTGGGCGTCGAGAGCGGCACGCATCTGCTCGACCAGTAGGGGAGTGACGGGCATCAGGCAAAAGCTTGCCAGTTCGTCCCATCTCAGCCGCTGTCCGACGGTGCTTGCACTCTGGTCAGCGATGGCGGACCCGGATCGCCTGCACGCAGCGGCGCGCGAGGCACGCGACGATGCGGCGCCCTTCGCCTTCGGAGCCGCTGGAATTCTCATCGTGTTGGCGCTCGTGAGCCTGCATGCCAATTGGGACCTGCTGGGTCACCGGCTCTGGTGGATGTGGCTCGTCGTCGCGGCTCCGTACGTCCTCCTCTCCGCGACGCTGGTGCTCGGCTTCGGGCGCCTCGTCCGGCACGACCGTCGGCGCGAGATCGTGATCGGGCTCCTCGGTGTCGTCTGGTTCTTCAACGTCGTGGGCGTTTTCGTGCTCGTCAGCTCGCTGGTGTCACACACGGCGGTCAACATCACCGGACGGCAGCTACTGATGAGTGGCGGCGTCGTGTGGTTCGCGAACGCGATCGCATTCGGACTCGCTTATTGGGAACTCGACTCCGGCGGCCCCGTTGCCCGCGCACTGGCGACGGAACCGCGCAAACCCGACTTCCAGTTCCCCCAGGACGAAAACCCGCAGCTGGCCCGCGAGGGTTGGGCGCCGCGCCTACTGGATTACTTCTACGTCTCGCTCACGAATGCGATGGCGTTCAGCCCGACCGACGCGATGCCACTAACCCGCCCGGCGAAGACATTGATGACGGCCGAATCGACGCTTTCGGCGGTCACCATTCTCCTGGTCGCGGCGCGCGCGGTGAACATCCTGCCTTAGAACTCCTAACTCAATGAGATCCCGTCGAGATCTCGGAAGTTCACCCGAGTCTCTAGCTGCGGATGCGGCCGGGGCGGAGTGGGCGGGCGTGGGTGCTGATCTTTTCGAGGGCGCGGGTGAGGGCCTTGATGTCGGCTTGGGTGAGGTGCTCGGAGAAGTGTCGTTGGATTCCGTCTCGGTGGTAGCGGCGGGCGCGCTCGAGCGTCTGGGTGCCTTTGTCGGTGAGGACGATGGGGATCGTGCGTCGATCGTTTTCGAGGCGGAGGCGGCGGACGAGACCTGCTTCTTCCATGCGGTCGACGACTCGGGTGAAGCCGCTCTTGCTGTAGAGGATCCGTTCAGCGAGCTCGTTCATCGGGATGCCCTCGGGCGACTCTTCGAGGTGGACGAGAACGTCGTACCAGCGCTGGGAGATGCCGGCAGCCTGCTCGAGCTCGGTGTCGAGTACGTCGACGAGTGCGAGCGCGCTCTCGATGTAGAGGCGCCAGGCCCGCAGCCGCTCGGGGGAAGGACTTGACAAGTCTGATTCCATGTGCGATTGTCCTCTCTGCAACTGTTGCTAGTTAGACAGTCGCAGATCATATCAACACGAGGAAGGGAGTACGCAATGGCCACCATCGCTCCGGAGCGAGCACAGACCGGGTACGCGCTGCACGAGAACGAGGGTGAAGCGTTCTGGCTGCTCGGGATGCTGCAGACGATCAAGATCGGCCGCGACGACACCGGCGGGGCCTACGGCCTGGCCGAGATCGTCGTGCCCGAGGGCGTCGGCTCGCCCTGGCACGTCCATCCCGAGGAGGACGAATGGTTCTACGTCCTCGAGGGCGAGATCACCTTCTGGGTCGCCGACACCCGCCTGTCCCTGAAGGCCGGCTCGTTCGGGTTCGGCCCCAAAGGGGTGCCGCACACCTTCTACGCCGAGGCAGGCGGGGCACGAGCGCTGGTCGGCTTCGCGCCGATGCAGTTCGAGGGATTCCAGCGCGAAGTCGGCGAGCCCGCCCCCGAACGCGTCCTGCCGCCGCCGATGGAGGGCCACCCCGACATGGCGCGACTCGCCCCGATCGCCAAGCGAAACGGGTTCGAGATCCTCGGCCCGCCAGGCCCCCCACCCGGACACTGAGCCCAGCAAGACCGAGGGAGTGGGTCCACTCGCGGTGCGGACGGGCCCACTCCCGAACTCGCTTGCCACCAAGCCGAGCGCGGCAGCCCCGCGCCAGTCGATGCCGACGGGATTGAATACGAACTTTCCGAGCAGACGACGATCTTCCTCTGCCGCTGCGGCCACTCGAGCACCAAGCCCTTCTGCGATGGCACGCACGAGAAGGCGAACTTCGCGGAGTTAGAGGTTCTTAGAGCCTTCAGCCGGAGGCGGCCTGCGCTCTAGCCAGGATCTCCTGCACCACCGCTGTCT
>CAWHXK010000003.1:0-82952 GCA_963833255.1 uncultured Actinomycetes bacterium | reverse complement strand
CGGCGCCGGGGCGTAATCCCGCCGCGGCAAGGGCGCCCGCCGGAAGGTCCGAACCCGGGCCAGGTCGCGCGGCGCCGGATTCTCGCGCTCGGGGTGCTCCTCCTCCTGCTCGGCGGTCTCGGCTGGCTCGCAGTCGCTGCGATCGGCGGTGGCGACAACACCAGCAACAGCGCACCGACGACGCTCTCGAGCACGCTTGTGTACAGGACGGTGACGCGCTCGACGGCGACCGGCCCCGTCGTGACGGTGATTGCGATGCCGAAGCCGTTTCACGTCGTCTTTCCCGAAGGGTTCACCCGCAAGCAGATGGCCGATCGGGTCGGGGCAGTCGCCAGGATCGCAGAACGCAAGTCGAAGAGGCGTCCGAAGCTCTCCAAGCGGACCTATCTCGCCGCGACCGCCACACCGCGGGTGCCGAGTTGCTTTCGCGCCAAGCCGCGGAGGATCGAGGGCTTCCTCTTTCCGGCGACCTATGAGTTCTTCCAGCAGACCTCTTCGCAGCAGCTCGTGCAGGATCAGCTCGATGCGTTCTGTGCGAACTGGAAGCAGATCGATCTCGGCTACGCGCGCTCGAAGAACCTGACGCCTTACGACGTCCTCATCATCGCGTCGATGGTGGAGAAGGAGACGCTCTCGCCCGACGAGCGCCAGCTCGTCTCGGCCGTGATCTACAACCGGCTTCACGCGCGCATGCCGCTCGGGATCGACGCGACGCTTCGCTACGGGCTCGACATTCCTCCGACGGAATCGATTCGCCAGTCGCAGCTCGAGAGCAACTCGCCCTACAACACGCGCAAGCGGCAGGGACTGCCGCCGACGCCGATCGCGAACCCGGGACTTGCATCGCTGCAGGCCGCAGCGCACCCCGCCAAGGTCAAGTACCTCTACTTCGTGCGCAAGCCCGACAAGAAGCACCACTTCTTCACCGCGAGCTACCGGGCCTTCCTGAACTACGCGAACGCGCACGGCTACGGCGGCCCATGATCTCCGGTGAGACCCGCCTCGTCGGGCTGGTCGGCGATCCGGTCTCGCAGTCGCTGTCCCCGCGAATGCAGAACGCCGCGTTCGCAGCCCGTGGGCTCGACTGGGTGTATGTGCCGTTGCCGGTCACGCGTGAACAGCTCGAGGATGCGCTGCGCGGCCTGGTCGCGCTTGGCTTCGCCGGCGCGAACGTGACCACTCCCCACAAGCTCGCCGTGGCCAAGCTCGTGGAAACCGACGAGCACTCCGTCAACACTGTCGTCGTCGACGACGGTCGGCTTCGCGGCTACTCCACCGATGCAGCGATCCTGCGTGGGCTCGACTTTCAACGTGCTGCGATTCTCGGCGACGGCGGCGCGGCGACCGCGTTTGCGGCGTCGCTCCCGGACGCGCTTCGATTCTCACGCCGGGGCACCTGGCCGCCGGAGGTGTCGGAGGTCGATCTCGTGGCCAACGCGACCTCGGAGCGCGAAGAGGTGCTCGTCGAGCTTCGCGCCCGGGCAAGTGCTTGTCGACCTCCCGTATCCGAGGACCGCGACGGCCGTAGCAGCTGAGGCTGCCGGCGCCACTGTGGTGGACGGTCTCGAGGTCCTCCTCGCGCAAGGCGCCGCCTCCTTCGAGCTTTGGACGGGCCTCCCGGCGCCGATCGAGGTCATGCGCGGCGCTCTCGGCTACGACTCCGGCACGCGGACGCTTGCCGGCGGCAACATCCAGCAGCACTAGTGGCGATGAGTTGAGGAGCCCGCTTTGCGGGCTCCCTCACCCTCTCGCCACTTCCGCCTTGCCGTCGCCCTCGACCGAACTTTTTGACGTTAACATCGCTGCGACACCGTCAAAGCCTCCACCTATCTTCGGCTCTCCGCCGCTTTGAGGCTCCCTCACCCTTTAGGCTTGGCCCGTGGCATTGAGCCTGGTCACGGCGGGCGAGTCGCACGGTCCGGCGCTCGTCGCGATCGTGAGCGGACTGCCGGCAGGTCTCGTCCTCGAGCAGGAGGCGATCGATGCGGATCTGCATCGGCGCCAGCAGGGATACGGGCGCAGCCCGAGGCAGCAGATCGAGCAGGACGAGGTCGAGGTGCTCGCCGGCCTGCGCCACGGACGTACGCTCGGGACTCCGGTCGCGCTCGTCGTGCGCAACCGGGATCACAAGAACTGGGAGTGGGGGATGAGCGCCTGGCCGCCAGAGGGTGAGCCGGTCGGCAAGGGGACGAGTGAAGTCACGCTCCCGCGGCCAGGACATGCCGATCTCGCGGGGACCTTGAAGTACGGCTTCGCCGACGTGCGCGATGTGCTCGAGCGCGCGAGCGCGCGACACACTGCCGCGATCGTGGCCGCAGGTGCGGTGGCCAAGGCTCTGATTGCGGAGCTCGGGATCGCAGTCGAAGGTCGCGTGCTGACCGAGGACCTCGAGCAGCAGGTGGACGACGCGCGCGCGGATCGGGACACCGTCGGCGGCGTCGTCGAAGTGCGTGCGCGCGGCGTGCCACCGGGACTGGGCACCTATGCGACGAAGGACGAGCGGCTCGACGCACGCCTCGCCGCGTCGCTGATGGGGACGCAGGCGGTCAAGGGAGTGGAGATCGGTGAGGGGTTCGCGCTTGCAGCGAAGCGCGGGTCCGAGGCGCATGACGAGATCCTGCGGGACGAGCGCGGCCTTTATCGCAAGACGAATCGCGCAGGTGGGATCGAGGGCGGCGTGTCGAACGGCGAGGAGATCGTCGTCCGCGCTGCGATGAAACCGCTTCCGACGCTGATGAAGCCCCTTGCCTCGGTCGACCTGCAGACCGGCGAGCCCGCCGAGGCGCTCGTCGAACGCAGCGACACAGCTGCGGTGGAAGCCCTTGCCGTCGTCGCCGAAGCCTGCGTCGCGTGGGAGATCGCGCGCGCCGCGAAGGACAAGTTCGGCGGTGACTCGCTCGCCGATCTCCTCGCCGCGCACCGCGCTTATCTGGAGCGGATCGACTGGTCACCCAGGTAGGTGCGCTCGGGCGTCACCTTGCGCTCGTCGGCTTCATGGGCGCGGGCAAATCGACGCTGGGGGCGAAAGCCGCGCGGCTGAGCGGGCGACCCTTCGTCGATCTCGACCGTGAGATCGAGTACCGCCATGCTCCCGTCGCCGAGCTCTTCGAGCGGGGCGAGCCGGAGTTCCGCCGCGTCGAAGCGGAGCTCGCTGCGGAGGTGCTCTCCTCGCCCGAGCCGGCCGTGATCGCGCTCGGCGGCGGAGCAGTCCTTTCCGAGCGCACGCGCGACCTTCTGCGCAGTCGTGCCTACACCGTCCGGGTCGAGGTCGACCCCGCCGCGGCCTGGGAGCGCGTCCGGCGAAGCGATCGTCCGCTTGCGAGGGGCGAAGACGCATTCAGAGCGCTCTTTGACGAACGGCAGCCCCTGTACGACCAGGTCTCCGCCGCCCGCGTGAGTACCGTCGACGACGTGCTGCTCGCCGCGCTCGAGATCGAGGTCGCGCGGGGTCGACTGGCCCGTCTCGACGCTGTCGGTGCCGTCGCGGTGATCGCCGACGAACACGTGCTCGGGCTGCATCCACTCGGCTTCGGGCCGAACCAGGTGCATGCGGTCCCGCGCGGTGAGGCCGCCAAGACGCCGTCGGTCCTCGTGCAGTTGTGGGCGGATCTCGACCTCGATCGCAGCGGAGCGATCGTCGGTTACGGCGGCGGCTCGACGACGGACGTCGCAGGTCTTGCGGCCGCGACCTATCTCCGCGGCGTGCGCTGGCTCGCAGTGCCGACAACGCTGCTCGGGCAGGTGGACGCCGCGATCGGCGGCAAGACGGCCGTCGACCTTGCCGCGGGCAAGAATCTCGTCGGCGCGTTTCACTATCCCACAGGCGTTGTCGTCGATCCCGACGTGCTCGTCACTCTCAGCGAGGCTCAGCGCCGCGAAGGCATGGCCGAGGTGGTGAAGGCGGGGCTCCTCGCGGGCCGTCCTCTCTGGGAGCTCGGCGAGGACGAGCTGATCCGCGGGGCGGCGGCCTTCAAGGCCGGTGTTTGTCTCGGTGATCCGTTCGACCGGGGACGCCGTGCGATCCTGAACCTGGGCCACACCTTCGCGCACGCGCTCGAGGCCGCGGCCGGGTACGACGGCCTGAGCCACGGGAGCGCGGTCGCATTGGGGCTGCTCGCTGCGCTTCGGCTCTCCGGGCGTTCCACGGACGTCGTCGAGGAAGTGCTCGCACCGCGACCTGTACCGGTCGACCGCGACCGCGCCTGGGCTGCGCTGCGGCGCGACAAGAAGTCGGAGCGTGGTGAGGTGCGACTCGTGCTGCTGGACGAGGACGGGCCTGTTGTCGCGGCTCGCCCTGAGGCCGAAGTTCGCACGGCGCTGAACGAGTTGATCGCGGATTAGAGTGCGCCGATGCAGGTCGTCGTCCTGAACGGGGTCAACCTCGACGTCCTCGCACGTCGCGATCCCGCGCTCTACGGCGGTCTCTCCCTCTCCGAGCTGGAGACGCGAATCTACGAGTGGGCGTCGGAGCTCGGCTGCGCCGTGCGGTGCCGACAGACGAACCATGAGGGGGAATACGTCGAGTGGTGCCACGACGCAGTCGACACGGCCGACGGCATCATCGCCAACCCCGGCGCGTGGACGCATTACTCCTATGCCATCCGGGATGCGCTCGAGCTGTTCAAGGCGCCGATCGTCGAGGTGCACCTCTCCAACATCGAGGAGCGGGAAGAGTGGCGGGGCAAGTCCGTCATCGCCGACGTGGCCGCGATGCGGGTCCTCGGCAAGGGCCCTGACGGGTATCGCGAGGCGCTCGAGTTCATCGTCGAGCAAGCAGGAGCGGCAACGTGAACCCGCGAATCGAGCGGCTACGCGAGTCGCTGGAAGAGCCGCTGCTCGTCACGAACCCCACGAACATCAACTATCTCTTCGGGTTCAAGAGCTCGAACGCCGCGCTCCTCGTCGAGCGCGAGCGCGCGCGGCTCTTCACCGACTTTCGCTACTCGGAGGCGGCGCGGGCCGTCGAGGGTGTCGAGTTCGAGGAGACGAAACGCGCGCTCCTGAAGGATCTCGCCGGCAGGTTGTCGGGTCCGATCGGCTTCGAAGCTGACTTCGTCTCCTACTCCGGATACGAGACGCTCCGCGGCGGCGCGATCGAGCCGGTTCCTCGCCGCGGGCTCGTCGAGCGGCTGCGCGCAGTCAAGGACGACGACGAGCTCGCGTCGATCCGGCGAGCCTGCGAGATCACCGACCGGATGTTCGAGCGCCTGATCGCGGAGCCCTTCGTCGGCAGAACCGAGCGCGACGTCGCCTGGACGATCGAGCAGCTATTCCACGACGAGGGCGCCGACGCGGTTGCCTTCGAGACGATCGTCGCCGCCGGCCCGAACTCGGCCCGTCCGCACGGCCGCGCCACCGATCGGCCGATCGGCCGCGGCGAGACGATCGTCGTGGACACGGGTTGCGTCGTCGGCGGCTACGTGTCCGACTACACGCGCACCTTCGCGAGCGGGTTCGTCGAGGCGCCGGTCAAGCAGGCCTACGCGGTCGTGCTCGCCGCCCAGCAGGCGGGCTTCGACGCGCTGCGGTCCGGAGTCAAGGGCTTCGATGCCGATGCGGCTGCGCGACGAGTCGTCGACGAGACGGTCTTTGCCGGAACGTTCGGGCACGGGCTCGGCCATGGGCTTGGCCTCGAGGTCCACGAGGCTCCGCGCCTGTCGATGGAGTCGACCGACACGCTGGCTGCGGGCAACGTGGTCACGGTCGAGCCAGGTATCTACCTCGAGGGTCGTGCCGGCATCCGGATCGAGGACAACATCGTCGTGACCGAGGGCGGCTTCGAGAACCTCACCGGCTTCCGGAAGGACCTGATCACCGTGGGCTGACCCTGTGCCCCTACCAGCAATACATGTCGGCTTCTGGCCCGCGATCACGCGGCGCCGGAGTCCACCCTCGCCCTTAGCAAGGCTGTTCAGCCTTGCTGCGGTTGAGTGCGGCCTCTGGCTTGGTGCTCGCGACCCAGAAGCTCGACGGCATCACTGGCAGGGGCACTAGTCTTCTGCGCCGTGGCCGAGACCGTCAACACGAATCAGTTCAAGAACGGGATGCACATCGAGCTCGACGGCGCGTACTGGCGCATCGTCGAGTTTCAGCATGTCAAGCCGGGTAAGGGCGGGGCCTTTGTCCGGACGAAGCTCAAGGGGCTCGACTCCGGTTCCGTCGTCGATCGGACGTTCCGCGCGGGTGAGAAGTTCGCACGCGTCCGCACGGAGACGAAGGAGATGCAGTATCTCTACGACGCCGGTGACGAGGTGGTCTTCATGGACACCGACACGTACGAGCAGACGTCGCTGCCGCATGCCATCGTCGAAGATGCACTCGAGTTCATGCTTCCGTCGAGCTCGGTTCAGATCATGCTGGTCAACGGCAAGCCTTCGGGTGTCCAGCTTCCTTCGTCGGTCGAGCTCGCGGTGTCCGAGACAGAGCCAGGCGTAAAGGGGGACACCGTCTCGAACGTGACCAAGCCCGCGACTCTCGAGACCGGCGCAGTGGTTCAGGTCCCGCTCTTCGTGAACCCGGGCGAGCGCATCAAGGTCGACCCGCGCGAGAAGCGGTACATCTCACGGGCCTAGGCCAGCGCACGCTCCAGCGCGGCGGCGCCGTCTTCGAGCACCGGCTCGCCGTGCGAGACGACTACGAGCTCGACCGGAAGCTCACCGAGGCGCTTCCGTAACTCCGGTTTCAGCTTCTGCTCGGCCCAGTCTCGTTCGCCTTTCGGGAACCATTCCACCGGAAGCTCGATGCCTCCTCCGGTCTTGCCGATGAGGAGGTCGCCCGCGATGAGTGCGCGGTGCGGCTCGAGGAAGAAGAGCGCCTCGACCCAGTCGCTTCCCTTCACGACTTCGGCATGCACGCCGGCCGGGAGCTTGCCTCTCTCCTCCGGGCGCCACAGCGTTGCCTTGTACCGGTCGAGCACGGCGGCGACGCTCCGCTCGTGCCAGTGCACCGTCAGGAGGACGTGCACGGGTTTCCCGACCCGTTCGACGTCTCGGTCCAAGGCCTCCCAGAAACGGTCCTCCTCGTCCTGCGGCACGAGCGGGTCGACCATGACGAGCGCATCCGGTAGCTCGGCGTAGACCGAGCCGACTTCCGGGCCCCAGTGTTCGGCGTGCTCCCATTCAGGGTGAGCCGCTGTCCAGCGCCACAGGCCCGGCCGAAGCTCTCGCACGTCCATCGCGGGAGAAAACCTATCGTGGCGGCGCTAGGCTCCCCGCATGCCGGCGCTTGCCGACACGACTATTCGCCTGCTCGGGCAGGAGCCGCTCGCCGGGCGGCTGTCGACTGCCGAGCAGCTGAACATCGCGCGAATCCTCGATCGCGCCGGGTTCGCCTACCTCGAGGTCTCGGGTGGCGGTTGCTTCGACAGTGCGGTGCGTCGAGGTGTCGAGAGCCCCTGGGAGCGCATCCGAGCGTTGAAGGCGAATGTCGAGACCCCGCTCGGCCTGGCGCTTCGGGGCCGCTTCCTCGTCGGCTCCCGGCCGGTCGACAACGACTTCATCCGCCGATTCATCGCATCCGCCGCGGAGAACGGGATCGACGTCTTCCGGCTTCACGATCCGCTCAACGACGTCTCGAATCTCCGGGAGGCCGCCGATGCAGTCGCGACGGCCGGCGGGGAGTTCGAGGCGGGGCTCGTCTACAGCCCTGGCCGCACCGGTGAGACGGATCCGCTGATGGAGCAGGCCAGCGAGCTTCCGAACCTCGGGGCCGCGCGCGTGCTGCTGCACGACCCGACCGGCTCGCTGCAGCCGCATCGGGCGCGCGAGCTCGTTACGGGTTTGCGCGAGGCGACCGGTCTGCCGGTCGGCATCTACTGCCAGGGATCCGGTGGAAACGCGTTGGCGGCGGCGCTCGAAGCTGCGCGTGCCGGCGCCGAGCTGATGGCGTGCGCGGTGTTCCCGATCGCCCTGATCTTGCACCGCGTGTCGGGTGAGGCTCTGGCCGAGGCGCTCTCGGGGCTCGGGCTCGAGTGTGACGTCGACGTGCAGGCGCTCTGGGCCGCCTCCGACGTCGTCGACGAGCACATCGGCGACGAGCCGGTCACGCCGCTCGCACCGCGTATTGCCGCTCGCGCCGCTCAACATGACCTACCTGCAAGCCTCGTCACCGCACTGGATTCGAACCTCCGCGCGCAGGGAGCCGGAGACCGGCTCGACGAGACGATCGAAGAGTTGATCCGAATCCGGGCCGAGGTCGGCTGGCCGCCGCTCGCTTCGCCGATCGGTCAGGTGCTCGGTTCACAGGCGCTCCTGAACGTGCTCTCCTCGAGCCGCTACTCGGTCGTCGTGGACGAGCTCCGGTCGCTTGTCGCGGGCCATCTCGGAACGACTCCCGCCCCGATCGACAAGTCGATTCAGCGCGCGATCGGTCTCACCGCGGACCCCGATTCGGTCGAGAACACCACGGCTCCTCCTCTGCAGGAAGTGCGGGCGCAGTCGGAAGGGCTCGCGTCGAGCGAGGAGGAGCTCCTTCTGCTCGGTCTCTTCGGCGACGATGCGGAACCACTTCTGCGGACGATCCGCGGGCGATCCAGCGGCGACGAGACGCTCGCGACCGGTGGCGTCGACCAGGCTCGCGCAGAGCGCATCCGCGAGCTCGTGCGCATCGTGCAGGAGACGGGCATCGGCGAGGTGACGATCGAGGAGTCGGGCATGCGCGTCTCCGTGCGGCGGACGGAGGATCGTGAAGTCCCGGCGGCGCCCACGGAATCGCTCTTCGGCGAGCCGCAAGAGGCGGAGCTCGAGCCGGTGGCACCCTCGAACGGCATCGTGCGCGTCGAGGCGCCGATGGTCGGAACCTTCTACCGTGCACCGCAGCCCGGAGCGGACCCGTTCGTCGAGGAAGGACAGCCGATCGGCGCGGGTCAGACGTTGTGCATCCTCGAGGCGATGAAGCTCATGAACGAGGTCAAGTCCGACGTCGAAGCCGTCGTCCGCGCGATCCACGTCGAGAACGCACAGCCGGTGGAATTCGGCCAGCTTCTGTTCGAACTGGAGCCGCTCGGCCGGCCGTCCGCTGGACGCGCTCTAACGATGTTCTCTCGCGTGCTCGTTGCCAACCGCGGCGAGATCGCGGTGCGGGTGATCCGCGCCCTGCACGAGCTCGGCATCGAGGCCGTCGCCGTCTACTCGACTGCGGACGCCGGAACGCTTCCGACGCGCCTCGCAGACCGATCCGTCTGCATCGGACCTCCCTCGGCAACCGAGAGCTACCTCAACATCGCCTCGGTTGTGGCGGCCGGAGAGACGACCGGTTGCGAGGCCGTCCATCCGGGCTACGGCTTCCTGTCCGAGAACCCGGACTTCGTCCGCGCGTGCGAGGACAACGATCTCGTCTTCATCGGCCCCGACGCAGACGTGATGGCGCGGATGGGCGACAAGGTCGAGGCCAAGCGAGAGCTGGCGGCGGCCGGGCTGCCGCTGGTGCCGGGCACCGAAGCCGTCGGAGCGGATGAAGCAGCCAAGGCAGCAGCCGAGATCGGTTATCCGGTGCTGTTGAAGGCATCCGCGGGCGGCGGTGGGAAAGGAATGCGCCTCGTCGAGCGGGCCGATGACCTCGAAGACGCGTTCGAGCGCGCGAGCGGCGAGGCGCTGGCGGCGTTCGGCGACGGCACGCTCTACCTCGAGAAGCTGATCACTCCGGCGCGACACGTCGAGGTGCAGGTGCTGTGCGATGCCGACGGTGGTGTGCTCACGCTCGGCGAGCGCGAATGCTCGATTCAACGCCGCCACCAGAAGCTGATCGAGGAGTCCCCGTCACCCGCGCTCGACGACGCGACGCGGGAGGCGATGGAGACCGGGGTCGCGCGGGCCTGCCGTGCGATCTCGTACCTGAACGCCGGCACCTTCGAGTTCCTGCTCGCGCCAGACGGCTCCTACTACTTCATCGAGCTGAATGCGCGTCTGCAGGTCGAGCATCCGGTCAGCGAGCTGGTGACCGGGATCGACATCGTGCGGGAACAGCTGCGGATCGCGGCCGGCGAACAGTTGCACGAAACCGGCCGCGCGGCGCGGCGTGGAAACGCGATCGAGATTCGGCTCAACGCGGAGGATCCCGCGCGCGGCTTCGCGCCGGCGCCGGGAGTGATCGAACGCTTTCGGCCGCCGCTCGGACCTGGCGTACGACTCGACACGCACATCGAGGAAGGGTCCGTGATTCCGCCCTACTACGACTCGCTGATCGGGAAGCTCATCGTCTGGGACGAAGACCGCGCGTCCGCCATCGAGCGTTCGCTCCGAGCCCTGAGCGAGCTCGAGCTCCGCGGCGTTCCGACCACGAGGGAGGCGGCGCTCGAGATCCTCGCGAGCGACACGTTCCGGAGCGGGCGCTACTCGACGAGCTTTCTCGACGAGACGCGGCTTGCCGCGGTCGGAGCGGGATGAGCTACGTCGTACCCCAGTCGACGGGCGGCAGCATCACGGTCACGCCGGCGGCGCTCCACTCGCTCGTCGCACAGGCAGGCGACTTGGTCGACGGCGCGCAGGTCCGGCGTGGGCGGCGCCGGCTCGACGTGGCGGTCTCGGCCGGCCATGCCCGCGTCCGCCTCGAGCTCAGCGCGCGTTACGGCGCGGTCCTTCCCGACGTCGCGCGCGCCGTCCAGGAAGAGGTCACGTCCGCGCTTGCGACCATGTGCGCCGTGGAGGTCGACGGGGTCGACGTGTTCGTCGAGGAAATCACGTGAGCGGCGGTCGTCGCACCGCGCGCAGGACGGCGCTGTTTCTCCTCTATCAGTGGGACGTCACCGGCCAGCCGCTTGCGTCGCTGTACGAGGGAGAAATCGACGTCTACGCACGTGAGACGGCCGAGGCCGTCGCCGCGAACGCCGACGAGTACGACCGCCGGATCACGGAGGCGGCCGAGGGCTGGACGGCGGACCGGCTCGGCGCGATCGAGCGCAACATCCTGCGGATCGCGCTCCACGAGCTGGACCGGGACGACATTCCCGACGAGGTCGCGATCGACGAGGCGGTCAATCTGGCAAAGCGCTACGCAACCGACGATGCTGCACGCTTGGTGAACGGCATTCTTGGTCGAATCGTCAGAGAGCGCGTGTCATGAGCGCCGAAGAGTCCCTTGCGCGGGCCGAGGAGCTGCTGGCTCGCCTCGAGCAGACGCGGGCAGAGCTCGAACGTCTCACCCAGGCCGACGACGCCGACAAGGCGCTCGACGTTCTGACGGAGCTCTCCGAGCTCAGCAAGGCGATCGAGGAGGAGCTCCAGAAGGCGAAGCGCGAGGCGGATGCCGGTGCAGAGCCCTGATCGGCTGCGTGCGCTTGCCGAGGGGTATCTCGGCGACCTTGCTCTGACGCCGGAGCTCCATGGGCAGGCCGACGCGGTGCGGTACGCGCTCGAGGGCGGCAAGCGGGTACGCGCAGTGATCTGCCTCGCGACCGTCGAGGCCGCGGGCGGCGATACCGAAGCGTGGGCTTCCGGCAGCAGCGTCGCTCGAGCTCGTGCACGCGTTCTCGCTCGTCCACGACGATCTTCCGTCCCTCGACAACGACACGGAGCGCCGCGGCCGCCCATCGGTGTGGGCCCGGTACGGCGAGGCTGTCGCGGTCCTCGCCGGCGATGCCTTGCTGGCCGAAGCATTCCGGCTTGCGCTCTCGTACCCGTTCCCGCAGGTGGGGCGCGAGCTCGCCCAGGCGACACTCGGCATGATCGGCGGGCAATACCTCGACGTGACCGAGTCCGCGCCCGACGAAGAGACGCTGCACAGGCTCAAGACCGGTCGTCTCTTCGCGGCTTCAGTCGGGATGGCGCTCTGGGTCGCCGGGATCGCCGAGCGCGACCAGACGCCGTGGCGCGCGTTTGGAGACGAGCTCGGACTGCTGTTCCAGATCGTCGACGACATCCTCGACGGAGACGGGTACGTGCTCGTGCACGGAGAGGCGGGGGCGCGCACACGCGCCGATGAAGCCGCGCGCCGTGCCCGCGAGCGTCTCGCAGACATCCCTGCCGATACGTCGCAGCTCGAGGAGATCGTCGCCGGTCTCGCGACGCGCACGTCGTGAAGTGAAGAAGCGGCTCGACGTGCTGCTTGTCGAGCGCGGCCTTGCGGAGACCCGCTCGCAGGCGCAGGCGCTCGTGATGGCCGGCCGTGTTCCCGGCTACGAAAAGCCGGGGACGCAGGTGGACGAATCCGCCGAGCTGGATGTTGTCGTCCCGCCGCCGTACGTCTCCCGCGGCGGCGAGAAGCTTGCGAACGCTCTCGACGCATTCGCGGTGGATCCGGCCGGGCGCGACTGCCTCGACGTCGGCGCCTCCACCGGCGGCTTCACCGACGTCCTGCTGCAGCGCGGGGCCACACGTGTCGCCTCTGTCGACGTTGGCTACGGACAACTGCACGAACGGCTCCGAGCCGACCCACGCGTCTCCGTTCTCGAGCGCACGAATGCGCGCGAGTTGCGCGAGCTTCCGTTCGCCCCTGACCTCGTCGTTTGCGACGTCTCGTTCATCAGCGTCCGCCTCGCGTTACCCGCGGCTCTTGGGCTCGCCGCGCCCGGCTGGGAAGCGCTGGTGCTGGTGAAGCCGCAGTTCGAGGCGGGCCGAGCGGAAGTCGGCAAGGGAGGCGTCGTGCGTGACCCCGGGGTGCGCGCTCGGGTCGCGCGCGAAGTTGCAGAAGCGGCGCTGCGCTGGGGGGCGGAAACGTTGGGGGCCGTAGACTCCGGGCTACCGGGGCCGAAGGGCAACCGGGAGGTCTTTCTCCATCTCCATCACCGTGAGCACCCGCAGCTCCCAGATGACATCGACGCCAAGATCGCAGCAGCGATCGTCTGACACCGTCCGGCGCGCGGCCGTCATCACGCACGGCAAGCCGGTGACGATCGGCCCGGCTCTCGAGCGTCTCGAGAAGGTCGCGCGAGAGGCGGGCGTCGAACTGCTGCTTCCGGACGAGGAGGTCGAGAAGCACGGCGTCGGCGAGCCCGAGCAGGATCTCACCGGCGCCGACATCGCCGTCGTGCTCGGCGGCGACGGGACGATGTTGCGCGCGCTGCAGCGCTTCCTCGGCACGCCGATCCCTGTCGTCGGCGTGAACTTCGGCCGCGTCGGCTTTCTCGCCTCGGTGCAGCCGAACGAGCTCGAGTCGGGACTGTCGCGCGTGTTCGCCGGCGACTACCGCGTCGTGCACCTGACGACGCTCGAGGTCGAGGTCGACGGGGTCCGCGGTGCCGCCATCAACGACGTCGTGGTGCTCAGCTCGATTCGGGGCCGGATGGTCGAGCTTTCGTGGGCTCTCGGCGGCGAAGACATGGGTGTGCAGCCGTGTGACGGGATGATCTGCGCGAGCCCGGCGGGGTCGACTGCCTACAACCTCTCTAACGGCGGCCCCGTTCTGGCGCGCGGGCTCGACGCGATGGTGGTCACGTTCATCGCCCCGCATTCGCTCCATGCGCGCCCGCTGGTCGTTCCTCGGGGCATCGACCTCGAGATCCGCAATCAGACGCTCGACGTCGACGTGACCGTCCTCGTCGACGGCCACCTGCTCACGGATGTCGGCCACGGCTCGCCGATCTCGATCCGGCTGGCAGAACGGCGAAGCCTCCTCGCCACGCTTCCCGAGGCCACCTTCTTCAGGCGCTACCGGGAGACCTTCGGCTCCTGATTCCAGGCCCGGATCCGGCGCAGACGCGTGCGCCTTCCAGGGCTAAGCTCGAAGTCAGGGGAGGGAGGTGGGGTGTCCCGAGGCTAGACGCGTCTACCTTTAAAGGGCGTGGGATTCGCGGACGATGGTGCCGCGCCGCTCCGCCGCTTACCATCTCGACGGCACCATGCTCCGCCGCCTCCGCATCGAGAACCTCGTCCTCATCCACGAGGCCGAGCTCGCCTTCGCCCCCGGGCTCAATGCCATCACCGGGGAGACCGGCGCGGGGAAGACGATTCTCGCGCAGGCAATCGGGCTCCTGCTCGGGGCGAAGGGCGACGCGGCCTACATCGGCCCTGACGGGGCCGAGGCCTACGTCGAGGCCGAGCTCGATCTGCCGCCCGGGTTGCTCGAGGAGGAGGAATTCGAGTCCTTCGCGGAGCTTCGTCCCGAGGACGAGGAAGGGCTGCTCGTCGCCCGTCGGGTCTTCGCGGACGGGCGAACTCGCGCCTATGCCTGGGGGCGTGGCGCGGCCCGCGAGGACCTTGCCGCAGCCGGGGAGCGGCTGATCGCGATGTCGGGACAGTTCGAGCAGCGCCGGCTCGGCCGGCCTTCGTACCAGCTCGACGTGCTCGACTCGTTCATCGGCGACGACCAGCTGAAGCTGCGCGCCGAATCGCGGGTCGCCTGGCGCGAGCTCCTTGCCGCCAGGCGACGGCACGACGAGCTGCAAACGGGCGCGGTCGCAGCGGAGGCACGTCTTGCGGAGTTGCGCGCACTCGTGGAAGACACGACAGGTTTCGAGCCCGACACGGAGGAGACGCTGCGCGCGCAGCGCGAGCGGCTTCGGCACGTCACCGAGCTCGCAGAAGGAGCCGCGGCAGCGGCCGACGCGCTCGCGCCCGACGAGGGCGACGGTGCAGCCGGGCTCGTCGCAAACGCGGAGCGCGCGCTTGCGCCGATCGAGTCGCTGGCGCCGGAGCTCGCGCGTGCCGGCGACGAGCTTCGGGACGCCGAGCTGCGCCTGCGCGAGGCGGCGAGTGAGCTGCGCGGCTTCCTGACGACACTCGAGGCCGAGCCCGGAAGGCTCGAGCAGCTCGAAGCGGATCTCGATCGCATCGCCGATGCGAAGCGCCGCTTCCGCGTGACGTCGTACGAGGAGTTGCTCGCACGGGCAGCGGCGGCCCGAGCGGAGCTCGAGGCGATCGACGAGGGATTCGATCCGGCGGCTGCCGCCGCGAAGGCGCTGAGCGTCGCAGAGCAAAACGTCCGGGAGCTCGCCGATGCGCTCCGCGCTGCGCGCCACGATGCGGCACCCCGGTTCGCAGCGGCCGTCGCGCAAGAGCTCGTGGGCGTCGGGATGGGGGAGGGCGAGTTCGTCGCAGAGCTGCGCGAACGTGATCCCGGCTCGAGCGGCTCCGACGAGGTCGCATTCCTCGTTCGGCCGAACCGCGGACTGCCGCTCGCACCTGTTGCGGAGACCGCGTCGGGAGGCGAGCTGTCGCGAATCGCGCTCGCGATCGCAGCCGTTGCCGGCGGCGACACGATGGTGTTCGACGAGATCGATGCCGGGGTCGGCGGTGAGACGGCACACCGCGTCGCCGAGACGCTCCGAAGGCTCGCCGAGCGGGCGCAGGTCATCACCATCACCCACCTTCCGCAGATCGCGAGCGTCGCCGATCGTCACTTCCGCGTCGAGAAGATTCCCGGCGACCCGACGCATACGCGTATCCAGCCGCTCGACGAAGCAGAGCGCCGCGACGAGCTGCAACGCATGCTCGGCGGCCGCGAGTTCCTCTCGAGCGTGAGCAAATGAAGAATCGCCTCAACCCCCGGGCCGCTGAGATCGCCGCGTGTGCTGAAGAGAGAGGCGGGGAAACCTCCCGGTTTTCCCCTTCGCCCCTTCCCCCGAAGCTCATCGGCCAAAGGGCGGCCGATGAGCTTCGTCGAGCTCACCGGCCACGCCAAGCTCGACCGCCGGACGAAGAATCTCGTCAAGCGCCTTTCCGCCGACGACATCGCGATCATCGACCACACCGATCTCGACCGCGTGTCTGCGGAGGCACTGCTCGAGTCCGGCGTCCGCGTCGTCGTCAACGTCGCCGAGTCGCAGTCCGGACGCTTTCCCGAACCCGGGACCGCTCGCGCTCGTTCGCGGTGGCATCCGCCTCATCGACGTCGACGGCGCGGACATCTTCGACGACGTCCACGAGGGCGAGCTCCTGACGGTGCGCGGCGCAGGGCTCTACCGCAACGGCACCTGCCTCGCTGCAGGCCGTGTGCTCGAGGAGCGCGAGCTGGAGCGCGCGCTCGCCGAACAGCGAGGCCGCGTGACCGAAGCCCTCGAGGCTTTCGCCGAGAACACGATGCGCTACCTGCGCGAGGAGGGCAAGCTGCTCGCCGAAGGGATCGATTTCCCGGCGATCGCCACGCGCTTCCGCGACCGTCATGCACTCGTCGTCGCACGCGGTCCCGGTCACAAGCGCGACCTGCGGATGGTCCGGCCGTACATCCGCGACTTCAAGCCGGTGCTGATCGCCGTCGACGGTGGGGCGGATGCGCTCCTCGAGGCCGGCTACAAGCCGGACGTGATCGTCGGCGACATGGATTCGCTGTCGGACGAAGCCCTCTGCTCCGGTGCCGAGCTGCTCGTCCACGGCTACCGCGACGGGCATGCACCCGGGGAGGAGCGGGCGCAGCAGCTCGGTGTTGCGTACGAGGTCGTGCGAGCGACGGGCATCAGCGAGGACATCGCGCTGCTCCTGGCCTACGAGAAAGGGTCCGAGCTGATCGTCGCCGTGGGGACGCACTTCAACCTGATCGAGTTCCTCGAGCGAAACCGTGACGGGATGTCGTCGACGTTCGTCACCCGCCTGAAGGTGGGCGAGATCCTCATCGACGCCAAAGGCGTTTCCCGGCTGGCGAGCCGGCAGGTCGGGATCTGGCCGCTCGTCTTCTTCGCGCTGGCCGGCCTGGGGGCGATCGCCGTCGCCATCCTGGTCTCCCCGGCGCTGCGGCACCTGATCGAGTACATCGCGCTGCGCTTGCGCGACCTGCTCGGCATCGGTTGAAACTACTCTTCCGCCCATGCCCCGAGCCTCGGCCACGCGAGAGCTGCTCGCCTCGCGTGAGGACGTCTGGGCGTTCCTCGCCGAGCCGCACCACTTTCCCGACTGGTGGCCGGACATCGCCGCCGTCGAGCCGGACCGGCGCGGCCTCGCCGAGGGCGCGCGCTGGCATGTGCACGGCAAGGACCAGCCGACGCTCCTGCGACGGCCCTCGTCGAGCGGAATGCTGCTGGTTACGGCAGTGCGACCTCTCGAACGCTTCGGCTGGACGCTGAGCGGCGATCACATCGATGCGGAGCTGCACCTCGAGGAGAAGGGCCCGAACCGGACGATCGCGACCCTCAACGTCGAGGCGCCCTGGCTGTACGGGTTCAGCAAGTCCCTCCCGCGCAGAGCGTTAGCCCGGCTGCACGCCTTGTGCCAGACTGGCGCGGAGCTCTAAGCCGCTCGCCCCCTCATGTTCGATCTCCGCTACCACGTCGCGTCACTCGCCGCGGTCTTCTTCGCGCTCGTGATCGGCATCCTCGTCGGTGTCGCGCTCGCGTCGCACGGCCTCGGGAACACCGAGCGCAAGCGGCTCGAGGAAGACCTGCGCCGCGCCGAGAACCAGGCCGATGTGCTGCGAAGCCAGGTCGACTCACTCAGCCAGACAGGTTCTGCCGACCACGCCTTCGTCGACGCGACGTACAAGAGCGTCGTCGCGAATCGACTGAAGGGAAAGAGAGTCGCGGTGCTCTTCGTCGGCTCCTCGAGCGACGATCGCCGCTCGAAGATCACGCAGGCGCTGGCCGATGCCAACGCCGGCTCGACCCTGCGATTCACGGCGGTCAAGGTCCCGGTCGATCCGAGCTCGCTCCAGAAGGCAGCTCGCGAAGAAGCCGTTCCTCGCGCACTACGCCGGTCCGGAGGAGCTCAAGAACCTCGGTCAAGCGCTGGGACAGGAGTTCGTCGCCGGGAAGGACACTCCGTTGTGGAACGCACTGCGGAGTCAAATCGTCGAGGAGACGATCGGGCCGTCGAAGAGACCCGCTGACGGAGTGGTGATCGTCCGCACGGCGAAGGCGCAGACCGGTCCGACCGCTGTCTTCCTCAAGGGTCTCTACGCGGGCCTCTCGGACGTGGGTGTTCCCGTGATCGGCGTGGAGGGCACGAAGGACGACGGCTCCTCGCTCAAGGCATTCCACGCCGCAGGCCTCTCCACGGTGGACGACGTCGACCTGCAGTTCGGAAAGCTCGCACTCATCGCCTTGCTCGCCGACCCTGCGTTGAGCGGCGACTTCGGCACGAGGGCAGGGAAGCCGCGGCTGCCGCTCATCGCACCGTTGCCCCAACAGGCGGCCGGTGGATGAGCCGCTGACGATCCTCGTCCCCGCGCGCGACGAGGAACACGTCATCGGGAAGACCGTCGCGACCCTGCGGCGGACGTTTCCCGACGCCGAGGTGATCGTGGCCGACGACGGCTCGCGCGACGGCACGGCAGACGCAGCCGAGGCAGCGGGTGCGATCGTCTTGCGGCTGCCACGTCGGGGAAAGGGCCAGGCGCTGTCCGCAGCCGAGCGCGCAGCCCCGCCCGGCGCGCTGCTCCTCTGCGATGCAGATCTCTCGGGAGAGCTCGCGCCGCTCCTCGACGGCGGTGGCGATCTCAACGTCGCGGCGTTCGCGAGGCGTGAGGGGGGAGGCTTCGGGCTCGCGAAACGCCTCGCACGAGCCCTGATCGAAGTCCTCGCAGGTTTCGAGGCGCGCGAGCCTCTGTCCGGCCAGCGGGCACTGTCTCCCGCGGCGCGCCGCGCCTGCTTCCCGGTCGCCGCCGGCTTCGGCTGCGAAGTCCGCATGACGATCGACGCCGCACGCTCGCACCTGTCGGTGCGCGAAGTCGAGCTGCCGCTGCGGCATCGCCCGACCGGGCGGAACCTGCGCGGCTTCGTCCACCGGGGGAAGCAGCTCCGCGACACGCTCTACGCCTGCGGCCCGCTCGGCGTGAACTTCCGCGGGCTGCGCCTGCCGCTCGTGGGCTGGAAGGTGGGCGTCACGAGTGGTCCTGCCGTCGCAGCGGTCGCGGCCATCGGGGCCGCCGACGACCTGTGGAGCGGGCCCGAGCGCGGCTTCCGCGCACATCTCGTTTCAGGCCGGACGACGGGCATCCTCAAGCTGGTCGGTATCCCAGCCGTGGGCCTGGTCGCCACCCGGAAGCTCTCCGGTGCCCTGCTTGTGGGGCTCGCGGCGAACGCTCTGAATCAGCTCGATACCCGGCCCGGGCGCGCACTCAAGGCGTACCTCGCGGCGGCTGTCCCGCTCGACGCTCCGGTTGGAGTCGCCGTCCTCCTGCTTCCCTACGATCTTCGTGAGATGGCGATGCTCGGGGACGCGGGGTCGAACGCGCTCGGTGCCCTGCTAGGCTTGAATTCCGTGAAGCGATTCACGGGACGAGGCCAGTGGGTAGCGATCGGCGCCCTTGCCGGCCTCACCATCATCGGAGAGCGGACGTCGATCGGCGCGTGGATCGAACGCACGCCCGGTCTCGCCTGGATCGACCGGCTGGGACGATCGTGAGCTCCTCGAGTCGCCCGACGAAGTACGTCTTCGTGACGGGCGGGGTGGTGTCGGCGCTCGGCAAGGGCATCGTCGCGGCGTCACTCGGTCGCTTGCTGAAGGCGCGCGGCCTGCGAGTGCAGGCGCAGAAGTTCGACCCGTACCTGAACGTCGACCCGGGCACGATGAGCCCGTTTCAGCACGGCGAGGTGTTCGTGACGGAGGACGGAGCCGAGACCGACCTCGACATCGGCCACTACGAGCGCTTCATCGACGAGAACCTGACGCGCGCGGCGAGCCACACCGCCGGCGCGATCTGGGACGCGGTGTTGCGAAAGGAGCGCAAGGGCGAGTTCCTCGGCGCGACCGTGCAGGTGATTCCGCACATCACGAACGAGATCAAGTCGCGCATTCGTGCGAGTGCGGTGTCGACGCCGACCGATGTCGTGATCAGCGAGATCGGCGGCACGGTCGGCGACATCGAGTCCCTGCCGTTCCTGGAGGCGATCCGCCAGTTCCGGCGTGAGGTCGGAGCCGAGAACGTGCTCTATCTCCACGTCACGCTCGTCCCGTTCCTCGAGGCGGCCGGTGAGCTGAAGACGAAGCCCACGCAGCATTCCGTGAACGAGCTGCGGCGAATCGGTATTCACCCCGACATCGTCGTCTGTCGCTCGCACGAGGAGCTCTCCGCCGACATTCGCGACAAGATCGCGCTCTTCGCCGACGTCGAGCCCGAAGCGGTGATCGCGAGCCCGGATGTTCCCGACGTCTATCTCGTTCCCTCACGGCTGAAAGCCGAAGGCCTCGACCGGCTCGTCGGCGAGAAGCTCGGCCTGCCGCCGACGGAAGCGGACCTCGGCGACTGGCTCGATCTGAACGAGCGGATCCAGCGGAGCGACGAGGTCGTCGAGATTGCGCTGGTCGGGAAGTACGTGCAGCTGCAGGACGCCTACCTCTCGGTGCACGAGGCGCTCAAGCACGCAGGCGCACACCACGGCGCAACGGTGCAGGTGCGCTGGGTCGACGCCGAAGGGATGTCGGTCGAGGAAGCGACGCAGCTTCTCGAGCAAGTCGACGGCGTGCTCGTTCCCGGCGGCTTCGGCTCCCGCGGCTGGGAGGGAAAGATCCTTGCCTGCCGCGTCGCGCGCGAGCGCGAGATCCCGTACCTCGGCATCTGCCTCGGCATGCACGTCGCCGTCTCCGAGTTCTCGCGGCACGTGCTCGGCCTCGAAGGGGCCAACTCGACCGAGATGGATCCGGAGACGCCTCATCCCGTGATCGATCTGCTTCCCGAGCAGAAGGAGATCGAGGACCTGGGCGGCACGATGCGTCTCGGTGCGCAGGCGGTCGAAGTCGTCGAAGGCACGCGCGCGTACGAGGCCTATCGAGAGCCGGTCGTGCACGAGCGTCACCGTCATCGCTACGAGGTGAACAACCACTATCGGCCCGCATTCGTCGAGGCCGGGCTCGTCGTGTCGGGGACGTTTCAGGAAGGACGGCTCGTCGAGATCGTCGAGCTGTCCGATCACCCGTGGTTCGTCGCGAGCCAGTTCCATCCGGAGTTCAAGTCGCGGCCCACGCGACCGACGCCGCTCTTCCGCGATTTCGTCGGCGCAGCGCTCGAGCGGTCGCGCGAACGCTCTGCCGTCGGCGCAGCTTCCGCTTAGCCGCCACTAAGATCGCGCGATGCCCTCCGAGGTCGTCGATCTCTTCACCGAGCTCGCCGCGCTGCCGAGCCCTCCCGGCGAAGAGCGTGCGGTGGCCGACTCGGTCATCCGCTACCTGCGCGATCTCGGCCTGACGGTGGACGAGGACGATGCCGGCTCCAAGGTCGGCTCGAACATCGGGAACCTCTACTGCAGGCTCGAGCCGACCGGCGGCGGCAGCCCGATCTTCCTCTGCGCCCATCTCGACACGGTGCCGCCGACGGCGGCGATCGAGCCGGTGCTGGAAGACGGCGTGATCCGGAACGGCGCCGGCACGATCCTCGGGGCCGACAACAAGTCGGCGGTCGCCGCGATGCTCGAGGGCGCGCGCCGAGTGCTCGCCGAGAACCGCCCCCACGGGGGCATCGAGCTGCTGTTCACCCCGAAGGAGGAGGTCGGCCTCCTCGGCGCCGCGGCCTTCGATCACGAGCGCCTGCATGCGCGCCTCGGCTACGTCTACGACCAGGCGGCGCCGATCGGCGAGGTCATCCTCGGCGCGCCCTACTCGCGGGCGATGCAGGTGCGCTTCCATGGTCGAGCTGCGCACTCGGGGATGTATCCGGAGGAGGGACGCTCGGCGATCGCCGCCGCGGCGCGCGCGATCTCCGATCTCAGGCTCGGCCGCGTCGACGAAGAGACGACGGCAAACGTCGGCATCATCCAGGGCGGAACGGCCGGGAACATCATCCCCGAGTGGTGCTCACTCGATGCCGAGGCGCGTTCGCACGACGAGCAGAAGCTCGAGGAGCTCGTGCAGGAGATGGTCGACGCCTTCGCCTTTGCGGCCGGGCTCGAGGACTGCGAGGTCGAGACGAAGATCTCCAAGAGCTACAAGGGCTATCGCTTCAAGACGGAAGATCCGGTCGTACGAATTGCACACACTGCGCTCGAAAAGAGCGGTTACGCGCCGACCTACGCACTGAGCGGCGGCGCGGCCGATGCGAATGTCTTCAACGAGCGCGGCCTCGCCTGCCTCAATCTCGCGAACGGGATGCAGGACATCCACACCTCCGACGAGAGGATCACCGTCGAGGACCTCGAGGGCATGGTCGAGGTGACGCTCGCCCTCGTCGACGTCGCTCGAGATGCTGACGCTTAGACGCGGCCGGGTGACCGCGGTCGTCGAAAGCGTCGAAGGGCTTTCGCGGGTCGAGGTGGACGGCCGGCCCTGCGTCGCGTATCCGCGGCTCACCGGCCCTGTCGAGCTCGGCGACGAGGTGATCGTCAACACGCAGGCGCGGGAGCTCGAGCTCGGATCCGGCGGCTTCGACGTGCTGTACGTGAACCTCACGCGCGGCCTCGACCTTCCTGCCGATCGCCGGCGCGCATGTCGTCAAGCTTCCGTACACGCCGGGCCAGTCCGCGGTCCGCCACGGTGAGGAAGGGCGGACGCTGCCGTCGACGCTGTCCGGGATCCCGGTCGTCTGCTGCTCCCTCCACAGCCAGGTCGCACCGGTGTGCGCGGGCATCGGAACGGACGCCCGCGTGGCGTACGTGCAGCTCGCGGGCGGAGCGCTACCCCTTTCGCTCTCCGACACGCTCCGGCTCTTGCGCGAGCGTGGATACCTCGGCACGTCGGTCGCGGTCGGAGCATGCCTTGACGGTGAGGTCGAGTGCGTCTCTGCAGCGTCGGCATTCCTCTGGGCCGCAGCGGAAGGTTTCGACATCGTCGTGTGCGGGATCGGGCCGGGCATCGTCGGGACGGGCACAGCGTTCGGCCACGGTGGCCTTGCGGCGGCCGAGGCCGCGAACACGGCGTCTGCATTGCAGGGCTCGCCCGTTCTCGCCGTGCGTGCATCCGAGAGCGACGAGCGCGACCGTCACCGCGGCGCATCCCATCACGCACGGTCGGTGCTCGAGCTCTGCCTGGGTGACGTCGTCGTTCCGTGGCCGGCCGGCTACGACGCCCCGCCCTGGCTCGAGCGGCGCACGGACGTCGACGTGACCGGCTGGGAGGAGCTGTGCGCGGACCTCCCGCTGAGTCACATGGGCCGCGGACCAGGCGACGATCGCCTCTTCTTCGCCGCGGCCTTTGCCGCAGGCCGCGCTGCTGCGAGCCGCAAAGGGTGATGGAGGAGCGCCGACTCGGGCCGGTGGTCGGGCTCGGGACCTGGAACACGTTCGGTGGCAACGCACGTCTGGCCCAGACCGTCGTCGACGCCGCGCTGGACGCGGGCTGCCGCGTGCTCGACTCGTCGCCGATGTACCGCGGAGCCGAGGCCTCGCTGGGGGCAGCGCTCGCGGGAAAGCGCGAGCGAGCCGCGATCGCGACGAAGATCTGGACCCCAAGCGTGGACGAGGGACGTGAGCAGTACCGGCGACAGGTCGAATGGTTCGGCCGCGTGGAGATCGAGCAAGTTCACAACCTCGTGTCGTGGCAGGAACATGCCGGCTGGCTCGACCACGAGCGCGAGGCTGGGCGGATCGACCGACTGGGCGTGACGCACTATTCGCCCTCCGCGTTCGGAGAGCTCGGACGAGCGCTGCGTTCCGGCCGGTTCGACACGGTGCAGGTGCCGCTCAACCCCCACGAGCGCGACTGTGAGCGAGAGATCCTGCCGCTCGCAGCGGAGCTCGGAATCGCGGTGATCGTCATGCGTCCGCTCGGAGAGGGCGAGCTCGTTCGACACTCGGTGCCGCAAGAGGCTCTCGCGCAGCTCGGCGTCGAGCTCCTGGGCTCAGGCGCTCCTCAAGTGGGCGCTCTCGGACGACCGAGTCGACCTCGTGATTCCTGCGACTCGCAATCCGGACCATGCTCGTGCCAACGCGGCCGCAGGCTCGCCCCCGTGGTTCGACGCCGAGCAGCGGCAGCTAGTAGAACGTCTTGCCGCATGAAGCCGGATGGCTCGAAGACCGTCTACGACGGGAAGCTGATCGACGTCGTCGTCGAGCGCTGGGGCGATCACGAACGTGAGATCGTCGATCATCCAGGCGCCGTCGCGATCGTCGCCGTCGACAGCGAGGGGATGCTGACGCTCGTGCGCCAGCGGCGCGAAGCGGTGCGGGAGGAGTTGCTCGAGCTTCCTGCGGGCACGCTCGAGGCGGGCGAGGCGCCGCTCGATTGCGCACGCCGCGAGCTCGAGGAAGAGACGGGCCTCACCGGTGGCAGCTGGCGCGAGGCCGCGACCTTCTACACGACGCCGGGCTTCTGCCGCGAGCGAATGCACCTCTTCTTCGCGGAGGAGCTCGAACGCGGCGAGGCGAGCCCGGAGAGCGACGAGGAGCTCGAAGTCGTGCGCTGGCCGACGAGCGAGATCGCGACGAACGTCGCGGCCATCGAAGACGCGAAGACGATCGCAGGGCTTCTGCTCTACCTCCACAAGGTAGGGTGACGCCCCTTGAAGATCGGCGTCGCAAAGGAGATCAAGTCCGACGAGTACCGCGTCGCGCTGACGCCTGCCGGCGCGCGTGAGCTGGGCCAGCGCGGGCACGACGTCATCGTCGAGACCGGGGCGGGGGGAGGCAGCTCCTTCACCGACGCGGCCTACGAGGCGGCCGGAGCGCGGATCGCCTCGGTCGAGGACGTGTGGGCTGACGCGGAGCTGCTGCTCAAGGTCAAGGAACCGATCGAGCCGGAGTACGGCCGCCTGCGCGAGGGGCTCGTTCTCTTCACCTACCTGCACATTGCGGCCGACGAGCCGCTCACGCGCGCGCTGATCGACAGCGGCATCACCGCAGTCGCATACGAGACGGTCGAGACCGACTTGGGTGCACTTCCGCTGCTCGCGCCGATGAGCGAGATCGCCGGCCGGCTGGCGGCGCAAGCCGGCGCGTACTTCCTCGAGAAGCCGCTCGGCGGCAGGGGCCTGCTGCTCGGCGGCGTTCCCGGCGTCGCACCCGGCCGGGTCGTCGTGATCGGCGGCGGCATGGTCGGTTACAACGCCGCGGTGATCGCGATCGGGCTCGGCGCGAACGTGACCATCCTCGAGCGCTCGCTCGACCGGATGCGACATCTCGAAGAGGTGCTGTCGGGGCGTGTCAGCCTCGTGATGTCGTCGACGCCTCCAGATCGAGGAGTCGCTTCGCGAAGCCGACGTCGTGATCGGAGCCGTCCTGATCCCGGGCGCGGTCGCCCCGAAGCTGATCACCCGGGAGATGGTGGAGGGTATGAAGGAGGGCGCGGTGCTCGCAGATGTCGCGATCGACCAGGGCGGCTGCGCGGAGACCTCACACCCGACGACGCACAGCGAGCCCGTGTACACGGTGGCGGGAGTGACGCACTACTGCGTCGCGAACATGCCGGGCGCCGTCCCGATCACGTCGACGAAGGCGCTGACGAATGCCACCCTCCCGTACGTGGAAGCGATCGCCGATCACGGCATCGCGGAAGCGGTCGCCCGCGACCCCGCCTTGTCCCGCGGCGTGAACGTCGTCGACGGGAAGGTGACCTACGAAGCAGTCGCAGACGCACACGGGCTCGAGTACCAGCCGCTCGAGGACGTGCTCCCGCTCTCTGCGGTCTAGTTGCTCAGCTCGGCTTCTTCGCGGGTGAGAACCTGACCACGACCCACGTGACCGCTGCCGCCAGCGAGATCACGAAGGCGCAGAAGACGAGCATTCCCAGCAATCCGAGGACGTCCCACATGGCCGACCTAGAATAGCCACATGCCGAGGGCCTGCATAATCGTGCTCGATGCCGTGGGAGCGGGCGCGCTTCCCGATGCCGCTGAGTACGGCGACGAGGGCTCGGACACGCTCGGAAACGTCGCCCGCGCCGTACGCGGCCTCGACCTCCCGAACCTCGAGGCGCTCGGGCTCGGCAACGTCGAGCCGCTCGAGGGCTGCCCGCCGCAGGCCGGCGCCCCGGCGGTCGCAGGCAGGCTGATCGAGCGCTCGAAGGGGAAGGACACGACGACCGGCCACTGGGAGCTGATGGGGGTGGTGACCCCGCAGCCGATGCCCACGTATCCGCACGGCTTTCCGCACGACGTGATCGACCCTTTCATGCACAAGACCGGCCGCGGCGTGCTCGGCAACAAGGCTGCGTCCGGCACGGAGATCATCCAGGAGCTGGGCGAAGAGCACCAGCGGACGGGCAAGTGGATCGTCTACACGTCGGCCGACTCCGTCTTCCAGATCGCCGCACACGAGGAGACGATTCCGCTCGAGGAGCTGTATGAGGCCTCTCGCTCGGCTCGCGAGATCCTCACCGGCAAGCACGCGGTCGGGCGCGTCATCGCCAGGCCGTTCATCGGCGAGCCGGGCAACTACGAGCGCACGCCGAACCGTCACGACTTCTCGCTCGAGCCCAGACGTCCGAACTACCTGACACTCCTGCGCGAAAACGGCATGAAGGTCCACGGCGTCGGGAAGATCGGCGACATCTTCGCGGGCCAGGACATCGACGAGTCGCATCCGACCAAGTCGAACGTCGACGGAATCACGCAGACCGAGAAGCTGCTGCGCGAGGTGGACGACGGACTGATCTTCACGAACCTCGTCGAGACGGACATGCTGTGGGGACATCGCAACGACCCCGAGAACTTCCACCGCTGCCTGCAGGACTTCGACCGCCGGCTACCCGATCTGCTCGATGCGTTGCGCCCGCAAGACCTGCTGATCGTGACTTCCGACCACGGGTGCGATCCGACCACGCCGTCGACCGACCATTCGCGCGAGCACGCGATGCTGCTCGCCTACGTCGAAGGCAAGAATGCCGGCCGGCCGCATTCACGAGGGCGAGTTCGCGGACGTCGGCGCCACGGTGAATCGCTGGCTCGGCGGCAAGTCGCCCTCACGCGGTATTCCCGGCCAGCCGATCGTCGAGCACTGACCGCCCGCGCGTGGTCCATGCCTGCGGAGCTGATCCGGCGAAAGCGCGACGGCGAGGAGCTCGGCCGGAACGAGCTGTCCGAGCTCGTGCTCGCGTATGCCAGGGGCGACGTGCCCGATTACCAGATGGCTGCCTTCTGCATGGCGGTCTTCTTCAAGGGCCTGAACGGCGAAGAGACGTTCGCGCTGACCGACGCGATGATCCGCAGCGGCGAGACGATCGATCTCGGCTCGGCGCTCGGACGCAAGGTTGTCGACAAGCACTCGACCGGTGGCGTGGGGGACAAGACGTCGCTCGCCGTCGGCCCGATCGTCGCAGCGTGCGGCGTTCCCTTCGGGAAGATGAGCGGCCGCGGTCTCGGCCACACCGGCGGCACGCTCGACAAGCTCGAGTCGATCCCCGGTTTCCGGGTCGAGCTCTCGAAGGAAGAGTTCCTCGAGCAGGTGCGGGAGGTCGGGCTTGCGATCATCGGGCAGACCGCGGACCTCGTTCCGGCCGACAAGCTCCTCTACGGGCTGCGCGACGTGACGGCGACCGTCGACAACGTGTCGCTGATCGCCGCGAGCATCATGTCGAAGAAGATCGCAGCCGGTGCCGATGCGATCGTGCTCGACGTCAAGGTCGGCGACGGGGCGTTCATGAAGACCATCGACGACGCGCGCGAGCTCGCGCAGATGATGCTCGAGCTTGGGAAGCATGCGGGCCGCGAAGTCGTCTGCGTGCTCACCGACATGGACCAGCCGCTCGGCCAGGCGGTCGGGAACGCGCTCGAGATCCGCGAGACGATCGCGACCCTGCGCGGCGAGGGCCCCGCCGACTTCACGGAGCTGGTGCTCGATGCGAGCGCTCATCTGCTGGCGCTCTCCGATCTCGGCATCGACGGCCGGGAAGGCCGGGCACGTGCCGTGGCCGCTGTCGAGGACGGCTCGGCGCTCGCGAAGTACGAGCAGTGGATCTCGGCGCAGGGCGGAGACCCCGGCGGAAGCCGCGCTTCCGAGCGCGCCGGTCGTCACAGAGGTTCACGCGAGTGCGGACGGCTTCGTCCGCTCGATCGGGGCTATCGACGTCGGCATGGCCGCCCTTCGCCTCGGCGCGGGACGGCGGACGAAGGACGACGCCATCGACCACGCTGTCGGCATCCGCTGCCTGAAGAAGCGGGGCGACGCGGTCGCCGCCGGCGCCGTGCTCGCCGAGGTGCACGCACGCGACGACGCGTCGGCGAAGCGTGCCGAGGCCGAGGTGCTCGCTGCGTACGAGCTTGGCGGCGATGCACCACCGCCGAGGTCGATCGTCCTCGAGACAATCGACTGATGCCCGAGCTCCCGGAAGTCGAGACGATTCGGGCTCAAGCTCGAGCCGCACCTGGTCGGCCGTACGTTCGCGCAAGTCGAGATCAGCGACCCGCGGCTGGTGCGTCCGTTCGAGCCGATCGAGGTGGCCGTCGAGCTCGAGGGAGAGCGAGTGTCGGCGCTCGAGCGCCGAGGGAAGTATCTGATCGTCCGGTTCGAGTCCGGCCGGGCACTCCTGATTCACCTCCGGATGACCGGGAGCCTTCGGACCGCGGCGAACGGATTGTTGGCCGACGACGCACACCGACGCGCGGTCGTCACGCTCGACGACGGATCCAATGTCTCCTACCGCGACGTGCGCCGCTTCGGCACCTGGCAGCTGCTCGAGCCCGGAGAGCTCGAGCCCTACCTCGACAAACGGCTCGGCGTGGAACCGCTCGGCCGCACGTTCACCGCGCGCCGCCTCGCGGAGCGCCTGGCAGGGCGCCGCGCGCCGATCAAGGCGGCCCTGCTCGACCAGCGCACTGTGGCAGGCCTCGGCAACATCTACGTCGACGAGGCGCTCTGGCGCGCGGAGATCCATCCGCTCAGGCTCGCGGGCACGCTGGACGACGACGAGATCGCACGGCTAACCCGTGCCGTGAAGGCTGCGCTCAAGACGGGAGTCGCACGCCAGGGCGCGAGTCTCCGCGACTACTCGACCCCTGACGGAGGACGTGGCCGTATGCAGGATCGCTTCCGCGTCTACGGCCGCGAAGGACAACCGTGTCCGCGTTGCGGAACGCCGATCGACAAGATCCGCACCGCCGGTCGCGGCACGTGGTACTGCCCCACCTGCCAGCGACTCGACGCGGCTTAGGCCGCGACCCCCTCGTCGAGCAGTCCGTCGCGCTCGAGCCGCCAGAGCTCGGCGTAGCCGCCGATCGGCTTGCCGTCGATGACGATCTGCGGGACCGTCCAGGCGCCGGTGAGATCGAAGAGCTTTTGGCGAAACGCAGGATCGTCGTCGAGAAACACGTCCTCGTACTCGAGCCCCTTGCCGTCGAGTAGCGCCTTCGCGCGGACGCAGTAGCCGCACCAACGGGTCGAGTAGACGCGGATCCTCGCCATCTCCCTGGTGTAACGAAGAACCCGGCGCGAAGGTTCCCTCCACCCTCGAGACTAGACTGGCCGAGTCATGGCCGGCCGCTCGTACAAGACCGAGGCGGTCGTGCTCCGCTCGTTCCGCCTGGGCGAAGCCGACCGCGTCCTCCACCTCTACACGCTCGAGCGTGGACGAATCGGCGCGGTGGCAAAAGGGATCCGCAAGACGAAGTCGCGGTTCGGCGCGCGCCTCGAGCCGCTCTCGCACGTCGACCTGATGCTCCACCAGGGTGCGGGCGAGCTGCAGACCGTCACGGGCGTCCAGCTCATTCGCTCGCACCATGAAGTGCGCGAGCAGCAGTACCGGCTCGGTGTCGGCCTGCTCGGCGCCGAGGCGATGCTCCGCCTCTTCACCGAACAGGAGGGGAACGAGCGCGCCTTCCAGGCGCTGACCCGCTTCCTCGGCCTCGTCGAAGGTACTGGAGCCACGAAGCGCGCGCGCGGCGTTCGACCCGCTCGCGCTCTCGTTTCAGCTCAAGCTGCTCTGGCTCTCCGGTTACCTGCCGCACCTGACGAGCTGCGCAGACTGTGGGTCCGAGACCGAGCCGCTCGTCGGTTACTCGCCGGCAGCAGGTGGCGCGGTGTGCAGGAACTGCAACGCCGGCGCGCTCGCACTGTCGCCGGCGGGGATCACGGGAATCGAGGCGCTGCTCGCGCGACCGCTCGCCGAGGCGGGCGACGTCGGCCTCGCCGAACGTTCGGCCCGCGACGCTCTCGCCGTGATCACGTCCGCCTACGAATACTTCGGGAACTTTCGGCTGCGCACGCTGCGCAGCGCCTAGCTCTCCTTCGGCGACTTCCAGTCGCGCTCGAGCGCGGCCCCGACCCAGTCGGGCACGCCGGCGATCGGCAACCGTTCTTGCGCAAGTGAATCGCGGTCGCGGACCGTCACCGTGTCGTCCTCGAGCGTCTGTTCGTCGACGGTGAACGCCCACGGTGTGCCGATCTCGTCCTGGCGCCGGTAGCGGCGCCCGATCGCACCACCGTCGTCGTACTCCACGCTGTGGCGCCGGCGCAGCTCCTCGTAGAGGCCGCGCGCCTTTCCGACCATTTCGTCGTTCTTGCCGATGAGCGGCAGAACGGCGGCCGTGACCGGCGCGATCTGCGGGTGCAGGCGGAGGACAGTTCGCTCGCGGTCTCCGACGACCTCCTCGTCGTACGCGTCCACGAGCATGGCGACCATGATCCGCTCGATGCTGACTGCCGGCTCGATCACGTGTGGGACGTAACGCTCACCGTCCTGTCCGACGTACTCCAGCTTTGTCGTCGAGTGCTCGGTGTGCTGCGTCAGGTCGAAGTCGCCGCGATTCGCAATGCCCTCGAGCTCGCCCCAGCCGATCGGATAGTCGTACTCGATGTCGCTCGTCCCCTGTGAGTAGTGCGACCGTTCCTCGGGCCCGTGCTCACGCACACGAAGCTTGCTGTCACGCAGGCCGTAGCGGCGGTACCAGTTGAGCCGCTCGTCGATCCAGTAGCGGTACCACTTGTCTGCTTCGTCCGGAGGGACGAAGAACTCCATCTCCATTTGCTCGAACTCGCGCACGCGGAAGAGGAAGTTGCCTGGAGTGATCTCGTTGCGAAACGACTTCCCGGTCTGGGCGATTCCGAACGGCGGCTTGCGTCTCGCGATCTGGAGGACGTTCTTGAAGTTGATGAAGATTCCCTGCGCGGTCTCCGGCCGGAGGAAGGCACGCGAGCCCTCTTCCTGTAGCGCGCCGACCGTCGTCTCGAACATCAGGTTGAATTGGCGGGGCTCGGTCAGGTCGCACTCGGGCGTCTCACCGGGCCGCTTGCTCGGTTTGCGCCCGCAGCTCGAGTCTTCCAGCTTGTCCGCCCGAAAGCGGAGCTTGCAGGTACGGCAGTCGATCAGCGGATCGCTGAACCCGCCGACATGGCCGGACGCCTCCCAGACCTTGGGATGGAGGATCACCGCTGAGTCGATTGCGACGATGTCGTCGCGGTTTCGCACCATCGCCTCGAACCAGCGTGCCCGGATGTTGTTCTTCATCAGGACGCCGTAGTGGCCGTAGTCGTACGTCGAGCCCATGCCGCCGTAGATCTCGGAGGATGGGAACACGAACCCGCGTCGGCGGGAGAGCGAAACGATCTTGTCCATCGTCACCGGCTCGCTCATCGGCCGAGTCTTGGCCGATGAGCGGTGGAAGGGGCGTAAGGGGAAACCGGGAGGTTTCCCCGTTCTCTTTCCTCAGCCCACGCGGCGATCTCAGCGGCGCGGGGCTTGAGGCGATCCCTAAAGAAGGGAGCTCGTGAGGGAAACATGGTTCCCCTCACGGGAGCGAGCCGGAGGCGAGCGACGGTCAGAGCCATGGGCCGGGGACGTTATCCGAGGCGTTTTGCCTAGCGCGCGTAGACGAGCAACGACCCGACACCGAGGACCAGGCCGGCCGTCACGGCCAGGATGACGAAGGGAGACACGCCATGGTGGCCTCCGTCGGTCTTCGGCGCAGCGGCGGTCTTCGGCGCTGCGGCGACCTTCGTCACTCCCTCGGTCCTGACGCGGGCCTGCATTGCCCGCGTGATGTCGCTCTCGGCGCTCGAGTAGATGCGGAGATCTTCCGGCAGGCTTGCAAGCGCCTCTCGGTAGCAGTCGACCGGATAGACACGGTCCATGCGGCCGTCGCGCCAGTCGGCGAGCAGTCGTGACGCGCAATCCGGCGTCGCGGCTGCGGCAGATCCGCAGACAGCGAGCGCGGCCAGCGCCGCGGCGACGAGCGCCACCAGGTGGAGCCTCCCCCGAGCCATGGTTCCAACGTGCCCACAGGGTCTAAGAGCATGCTTAGAAAGACGTAAAGGCTTTCTAAAGACGTGTCCTGGGCGGCCTGGGCACGCCAGCCACTAGCCTCCGCCCGATGGCGCAACGCGTGGAGCTGCACATCGTCTCCGACTCCACCGGGGAGACTGCCGCGCGGCTCGTGCAGGCACTGGAGGCGCAGTTCCCTGAACAGGAGTTCGAGGAGGTGCGCCACACCCGGGCCGAGACCGTGGCGGATCTCGAGCGCGCAGTCCTGAGCGCCCGCGGCCACGCCGCGGTCGTCATCTACACGCTCGTCGATCCGGAGCTTCGCGATGCGATGCGCCGCCTTTGCCGTCGTGCCCGCGTGCACTATTGCGATCTCCTCGGGCACCCGATCGACGCCGTCGCCCGCGTGTCGGGCCAGACAGCCCGCATGACGCCCGGGTCGCGGGCGCCGCTCACTCCCGCGTACTTCCGGCGAATCGAGGCGATGGAGTTCGCGGTCAAGTACGACGACGGCGTGGGGGCGGGCCTGGACGAGGCGGACATCGTGCTCGTCGGCGTCTCGCGAACCTCGAAGACGCCCCTCTCGATCTACCTTGGGTATCTCGGGCACAAGGTGGCGAACGTTCCGATCGTGAAGGGGATCCCGACCCCGAAAGAGCTGTTCGAGCTCGATCCCGCCAAGATCGTCGGGCTCACGATCCATGCCGACCGGCTTGCCGAGATTCGGCGGGCTCGGGTGAGAAACCTCGGCGCCAACAACCGGCTCTACTCCGGCCTGACCGAGGTGTACGACGAGCTCGAGGAGGCGACGGCGGTCCAGCGCAGGCTCGGTTGTCCCGTGATCGACATCTCGGAGCTTTCGATCGAGGAGACCGCGCAGCGGATCCTCCGTACCGTGGAGGGCCGGAAGGCCGAGGCCGCGGCCGCCGAGGGCACGTGACGGCAAAGCCGCCCGTCCCCTGGTGGCGCTGGGCCATCTGGTGGATGCTGCTCGGCCTGTCGCTGCTCCTCTTCTACGTCCTGCTCACGCCCATCTGGCTAGGGCTGAGAGGGCTTGCGTGGCTCGCGGAGTTCCGCTCGCGCAGATCCCGCGACCGTTGATATAGCGGTGAGAGAGAGCTATATCGAGGGAGCTATACTTTACCCGTGTAGTCGGGTCTCTCCCCGACGCTGGACAGAGAGCGGCCTCGCAGTCGAGGCCGCTCGTCTCTCAGCCGAGCAGCCGCGCCTCGAGTGGTCGCTCACCTTCGGGCCCGACCCGGTAGGCGGTCGCGCCGGGCCTCGCAGTGACGACCTCGTGCAGCTCGGTGCCGACGAAGTGGAGCGCGACGTCGTCGTCCGCTGCGAGGCCTGCCGGCAGACCTGCTCCGACGAGCTTCGTGTACACCGGCCGGCGGCGCTCCTCGCCGTCGTAGTGCGGGCAGGCGCTGCCGGGCAGAAATCCGAGACACTCCATCGACTCGAGCTCGGGACCGAACGAGTCGGTGACGCCGTGCTCGAACCAGCAGATCATTCCGGCGCTCACGCCCGTCAACACGATGCCGCGCTCCCAGGCTTCGCGGAGCAGCGTGTCGAAGCCGTGCACCCGCCAGATCGCGAGCGCGTTCGCGGTGTTCCCGCCGGCGACGAGGACGATGTCCTGGCCGAGCACGAGCTCACGGAGGTGCGAAGGAGGCCACGGCGAGAAGTGCAGATGCGTCATCTCGGCGCGTCCGTGCAGGCGCTCGTACCACGACACGGTCCGAGCGGGATCCTCCATGCCTGCAGTCGGAACGTAGAGGAGTCGTTTCCCGGGAGCGATTCCCAGCACGTAGTCGAGGAGCGTCTCGTCGGTGAGCCCACCCATCGCCACGATCGTTGGCTCCGGCATAACGCCGAGTATTGCAGGGCATTTGTGAGAGGATCCCCGCCTTGACGGCACACCGCTACGTCTACGACTTCGACGAGCCTTCCGAGGGAGGCCGTGAGCTCCTCGGGGGCAAGGGCGTCGGGCTCGCCGAGATGACGCAACTGGGCGTTCCGGTTCCCGCGGGCTTCACGATCACGACCGATGCGTGCCGCGCGTACAGATCGAACGCCAAGGCGCTGCCGGACGGGCTCGGTGACGAGATCGACCATCACCTCGAGGCGCTGGAGCGGAAGACGGGCAAGCGTTTCGGCGACACGAGCGACCCGCTGCTCGTCTCGGTCCGGTCGGGCGCTGCCGTCTCGATGCCGGGGATGATGGACACGATCCTGAACCTCGGGCTGAACGACGAGGCGCTACATGGCCTCGCGGGCGCGACCGGCAACGAGCGGTTCGCGAACGATTCCTACCGGCGCCTGATTCAGATGTACGGCGAGGTGGTCGACGGAATCGCGGGGGACCGCTTCGAGCAGGCGCTGACCGATCTCAAGAAGTCGCGCGGCGTCTCCCAGGACGTCGACCTCGCCGCCGAGGATCTCGGCGAGCTGATCGCGACTTACAAGCAGATCTACGAGCGAGGAGACCGGCTGAAGGCTTTCCGCAGGATCCGCGCGACCAGTTGACGCGGGCGGTCGAGGCGGTCTTCGATTCGTGGGACGCGCCACGCGCAATCGTCTACAGGCGTAGTTACGACATCTCCGACGAGCTCGGCACGGCGGTCAACGTCGTGCAGATGGTCTTCGGAAACAAGGGCGAGGAGTCAGGCACGGGCGTCGCGTTCACACGCGACCCGTCGACCGGCGAGCCCGGTCTCTACGGTGAGTTCCTGGCCAACGCGCAGGGCGAAGACGTCGTCGCCGGCATCCGCACGCCGGAGCCGCTCGCGCGGATGGAACAGAAGCTGCCCGCGGCGTTCGAGCAGCTGCTCGAAACGATGCGGCGGCTCGAGGAGCACTACCAGGACGTGCAGGACATCGAGTTCACCGTCGAGGACAATGCGCTCTATCTGCTGCAGACGCGGTCGGCAAAGCGCACGGCCGCCGCTGCGGTGAAGTCCGCGGTCGACATGGTCGACGAAGGATTGATCTCGCGCGAGCAGGCGGTGACGCGCATCGACCCGGCGCAGCTCGACCAGCTGCTGCATCCGATGATCGATCCGACGGCAGACTGGGAGGTGGCCGGCAAGGGGCTGAACGCCTCGCCGGGTGCGGCGTGCGGGAAGATCGTGCTGGACGCGGACTCTGCCGAGCAACGCGGCGCGGCCGGGGAGAGCGTGATCCTCGTCCGCTGGGAGACGACGCCGGACGACATCCACGGGCTGATCAAGGCGGCGGGGATCCTCACCGCCCACGGCGGCATGACGTCTCACGCAGCAGTCGTGGCGCGCGGGATGGGCAAGCCCTGCGTCGCCGGCTGCGATGCGCTATCGATCGACCTCGATGCGCGGACGATCACGCTCGGCACGCAAACGCTGGCCGAGGGCGACGTACTGACCATCGACGGTGGCACCGGTGCGGTGATCATCGGCGAGGTTCCGCTCGTCGCGCCGGAGGTCAACGACGATCTCGAGATGATCCTCGGCTGGGGCGACGAGTACCGCGTGCTCAGGGTGCACGCGAACGCCGACACGCCGGAGGACGCAGCGAAGGCGCGCGAGTTCGGCGCGCAAGGCATCGGCCTCTGTCGCACAGAGCACATGTTCATGGCCGAGGATCGCCTGCCCGTCGTGCGCGAGATGATCCTCGCCGAGGGCGAAGACGGTCGGCGCGCCGCGCTCGACAGGTTGCTCCCGTTCCAGCAGGGCGACTTCGAGGCGATCTTCGAGGCGATGGCAGGGCTGCCGGTGACGATCCGTTTGCTCGATCCACCACTGCATGAGTTTCTGCCGCCGATCGATCAGGCGACGGACGAACGCATGCGCCGGCGCATCAAGCAGCTGCAGGAGTCGAATCCGATGCTCGGGACGCGCGGGTGCCGGCTCGGACTGCAGTGGCCGGAGATCTACGAGATGCAGGTGCGCGCGATCATCCGTGCTGCACGTTCGGTGGAACAGCGCACCGGTGAGGCGCCCGTCGTCGAGATCATGCATCCGCTCGTCGGCTTCGAGGAAGAGCTGCGCCGACTGCGCGAGTTGACCGTGCGCGTCGCCGAGGAGGAGGCGCCGGAGGTCGAGTACCTCTGCGGGACGATGATCGAGCTCCCGCGCGCGTGCATCCGCGCCGACGAGATCGCCGGCCACGCCGACTTCTTCTCCTTCGGGACGAACGACCTGACGCAAACCGCTCTTGGTTTCTCCCGCGACGATGCGGAGGGGAAGTTCCTCACGTACTACCTCGAGGACGGCGTTCTGGAGAAGAACCCGTTCGAGACGATCGACATCGGCGGCGTCGGCGACCTGATGCGGATCGCGGTCGAGCGTGGACGCGGGGTCAAGCCGGACCTGAAGCTCGGCATCTGCGGGGAGCACGGGGGAGAGCCGAAGTCCGTGGCGTTCTGCCACGAGCTCGGTCTCGACTACGTCTCGTGCTCGCCGTACCGCGTGCCGCTGGCGCGACTCGCCGCGGCCCAGGCCGCGCTGGCCGCGAGCGGGACGGCAGCGTATGCAGCGGCGGGCGGCTGATGAGCTACGCGATCCTCGTCGACGGCGACCGCGTTACGCGGGTCAAGTCCGATGACGCAGTGCGGACGTGGATCTCGAAGTACCGTGAGGACCACGCGGAGGACGACCCCGCAGCGGCGCACGTGCAGATTCTCCAGCAGGGTGCCTTCTGGTTCATCAGCGGCGGCAAGCTCATCGACCGTGAGCGGTTCTTCTAGCTGACGAGCATCACCTGGAACGAGGTTCGTGCGCGGCGACTCGCCCGGAGCTTCGTGACGGAACGGGCAGGGCGGGAGGGCGTCGTCGAGGTTGCGCACAGCACGTGCGGGATCCACGCACAGGTCCAGGCCGCTGCCGAGCTCTCATTGAACGCCCGCGTCGACGGGATCGTCCAGCAGGACGTGCGCGATGCGTTGTGGCGCGATCGCACGCTGGTCAAGGCGTGGACGGTTCGCGGAACACTCCACCTGCATCCTGCCGCCGAGCTTCCGCACTGGTACGCGGCGCGGAGCGCCATGGACACCGGCGACCGGCAAGGCCTGCCGCCGTGGCGCGATCCGGCGGGCGCCCTTCATCCGGCGCTGTCACGGAGGGAGGTCGACGCCGTCTCCGCTGCGGTTCGCGATGCGCTCGACGGGCGCTGCCTGCTGCGCGAGGAGCTCGTCGAGGAGGTGGCAGGACGAACTAGGCCCGCGGCGCGCGAGCGGTTGCGCTCGGGCTTCGCCTTCTTCCTGAGCGACGTCTGCCAGGGCCCCCCGCACGGGAACAAGGTCAGGTTCGCGAGGCCCGATCAGTGGATCGAAGGCTGGCGGGACGTCGACCCCGAGGAAGCGCTCCGCGAAGTCTGCCGCCGCTACCTCCACACCTACGGCCCGGCTCGGCCCAATGACTTCCGCGAGTGGTTCGGCTCCGCATCATTCAAGACCGCGGACGCGCGCACGCTCTTCGAGTCGGTCGGCGAGCTCGAGGAGGTCGAGGTCGAAGGGCACCACTGCGTACGTCGTCGCGGGAGACACCCATTTTCCGGAGCCGGTGGCGAGTGTCCGGCTTCTGCCCGAATACGACGCGTACATCATGGGCTTCCGCGAGCGCGACCACCTGGTGCCGGACGAGACGCGAGCCCAGGTTGCAGCACACGGTCGCGGGAAGTACGAGGGACCGGCAGGCGTTCGCTTTCTGCTGATCGACGGCATCGCGGCCGGGCTCTGGGAGCGTAAGAAGAAGGCGAAACAAGTCGAGCTGCGCGTGACCCCGGTGCGACCGCTCCACAAAGGCGAGCGCACGGCGTTGACCGACGAGGCGGAACGCATAGGTGCGTTCCTCGGCCTCGAGCCGGTGCTTACGGTCGAATGACGACCGGGGTGCCGAGCGGGACCGCGCGCATCAGGTAGCGCAGGTCGGTGTCGCGCGCGTGCACACAGCCGGCAGAGACGGCACGGCCGAAGTCGCCGGCCGCGAGCGTGCCGTGGATGGCAATGCGGTTGCCGCCGCTCCACCCCGCAGGAAGGTTCGGCTGGACTGCGGAGAGCGCGAGGATGCAACAGCCGTACGCCGCGCTGTACGCGCTGCCTCTCAGCTTGTCGGTCACCGCAAAGCGTCCGGTCGGTGTCGGCGATCCAGTGCGGCCGACTCCGACGCTGAGCCGGCGCAGGACGGCGCCGTCACGCGTGACTGTGAGCGTTCGAGCCGAAAGATCGACGTCGAGCTCCAGTCGTGTGCGCTGGTAGCGCAGGCCGCCGGAGCGTGCATCGACCCAGACGACACGGTTGTTGCCGACGCCGGCCTCGGTGACCGCGAGCCAGCGGCCGCGTTGCGAGCCCACGACGCTGAACGACTGCGGCGAGCCGAACTGGGTCGTCGAGCCCACACGGGCAAGCACGGGACCGAACGGCCGACTGCGAAGTGCCAGTGCGTGACCGGGGCGGACCTGCACGATCACGTGACCGCCTGGCCTGGGCCGCTGAGGTCGTACCTGCGCCCAACCGCCGCTCTTCACGGGTGCGTCGAGCTGAACACGACCGACGGCTGTCGTCGGCGCGAACGCGGCTGCGCCTGCCGCGACGCAGACGACGGCGATGAGGGCAAAGAGCGATCGACCCACGCAAGGTGGATCGGCAGAGTCCCTCGATCAAGGCTCCCTCGAACGAGTTCCCTCGAACGAGGTAGGTCGCTAGTCCGCGGCCAGCTCTCTCGCGAACGAGCCGCCGCCGATGATGCGTTCCGCGTGATCGTGCACGCGTTCGCGGAGCTCGCGGTCGGAAGTCACGACCCAGACGGGCGGGTCGAGCTCGCGAACGAGACGCGCGATCTGATCGTCTCCGGACTCGCTGCCTTCCCAGACGACCTGCACCTCGTGACCCTCCTGCTCGGCCCAGGCCTTGCTTCGCTCGACGAGCTCGTCCCCGGGCATGTTGGGCCAGAGCGACCGGCGCACGTTCTCCGCATCGACGAGGACGGTGGCCATCGCCGCCACGCCCGCTAGGCGTAGCCCTTCGCCTTCCAGTAGGCGACGGCGATCGAGATCACTCCGACCGCGACGATCCCCGCGATCCCGAGCAGCCCTGTGCGCCCGTATGCGGCGTTCCCTCGGCCGAAGCGTGACATCGCGAGCATCGCGGCGGCTCCGCCGATGAGCCCGCCGATATGGCCGCCGACCGAGATGTTGCCCCTCCACGCAAGCGTGAGGACGAGATTCGCGACGATCACGCCCAGCGCGCTGCCGCCGAAGACGTAGTCCCCCTGCCGCTCGAGTACGAGGCCCGCACCGAGGATTCCGAAGATCGCGCCGGACGCGCCGACGGTCTGGCTCAAGGGGCTGAGGACGAGCGCGCCGGCCGACCCCGCGAGGCCCGAGACGAGGTAGATCAGGAGGTAGCGGCCCGAGCCGATCCGTTGCTCGAGGAGCGTCCCGAACCAGTAGAGGCCGAGCATGTTGAGGAGGAGGTGAAAAGGCCCGTAGTGCAGGAACGCCGCCGTCATCAGCCGCCACCAGTCGCCTTGGCCGACGAACGGCGCGTAGAGGAACCCCTTCTCGTAGATCGTGCTGTTCACGCCGTACACGCCCCCGCCCTGGGCGAGCTCCGCGACGTAGACGGCGACGTTGAGTCCGATCAGTGCCTTCGTCGCCTTTGCGCCCGTGCCCTCGAAGCTCGCGCGCTGGATTCCGCGCGTCATCCGCTGAACACCCTGCGGCTTGCCGGAGTGCTCGGGACAGCGAATCCCGACGGGCGCCACCGTCATGCACTCCGTGCAAATGGGGCGTCCGCACTCGGAGCAGGAGAGCCCGGTGGCCCGGTCGGGGTGGCGGTAGCAGGTCCGCTCGACGGGTTCAGCCATGACAGAAGTAGCGTAGTTGGATGCACATCGACGTCGCCTTCACTCCCGTCGAGACGGCTCCTGCCCCACTGGGGATCGTGGTGGACGTGATCCGTGCCACCTCGACGATTGCGCAGGCGCTTGCAGCGGGGTACGAGCGCGTCCTCTGCTGCGCCGAGATCGAGGAGGCGCGGGCGCTCAGGGCGGAGCTCCCGAGCTCGCTCGTCGGCGGCGAGCGGAAGGCGGTGCGGATCGAGGGCTTCGACGTCGGCGCCTCGCCGCGCGAGTTCCTGGAGGCACGCGCCGAGACGCTGATCCTGACGACGACGAACGGGACGCGCGCGATCCTCGAGACGGCGAAGCAGTGCGACGACGTCGTGCTCGGCAGCCTGCTCAACCTCGACGCAGTTGCCGCGGCGGTGGGCGGGCGCGACGCGGTCGTCGCCTGCGCAGGGTTTCAGGGCGCGTTCGCACTCGACGATGCGTACTGCGCCGGGCGTATCGTCCAGCTCGTGAAGGGCTCCCGAACCGACGCCGCGATCGGGTCTGAGCTGATCGCACGCGCGTTCCCGACCGCGCTCGAGGCGTTCAACGCGCGTACCTACGGACCGCCGGGTCTCGAAGAGGACATTGCCTTCTGCGCGCGCGAGAACGTGCTCGACGTCGTGCCCCGGTTCGTCGGGATGGTCGGGCCGGCGGCGGAGATCCGCGACTCGTGAAGTTCGCACTCGTCATGGCCGGGCTCGTAGTCATCCTGATCGTGCCGGCGAGAGCGGGGAGCACGGCCGGCAAGCCCTGGCTCTGGCAGTGCACGCAGATCCACAACGTCGAGGCGCAGTACAACTGCTACGTCAGGCTTCTTCGCAACGACATCGAAGCGTCGGGCAATCCTGCGCGCGAGGTGCCGCGCATCGACCGTCGCGTAGCCGCCGTCGGTGGGCCGGCCGAAGCAGGCTGTCACGTGCTGATGCATCAGGTGGGGAGGGAGTTCGCGCGTGACCACCACGTTACGCTCGGCAACCTGCAGCGTTATGTGCCTCGTTCGAACAATCCCAACTGCTCGGCCGGCTTCGGCATGGGGCTCGTCATGTACCTCGGGCCGCAGATCATCCGCTCGGGCGGCGCTTCCGCAGTGCGTACGTGCGCCGAACTGCCGACGCGGTACCGCCAGTACACGTGCGTGCACGGTCTCGGTCATGCGTTGCTGCGGGCGTATCACGGCGATCTCGGCCAGGCGGTGCGCGCCTGCCGGGCGTTGCAGCGCGACTACGCACCGGATTGTGCGCAGGGCGTCTTCCACGACTACTGGATCTCGCTTCGGGGCGCCGACGGTACGACCGCGCCGAAGCGGATGATCTCGCCGCGGAAGCTCTGCGATGGTCGCCTCACGTACATCAGGCCCTGCTGGTACCGGTACTTCCTGGAGCAGCCACTCGCGCTGCCGGTGCGCGACGCCGCGGACCTCCGGCGTGACTGCCGCGGGTTGCAGGGACTCGAGCGCTCCGGCTGCATCAGCGCCGCGGCTCTGACGATCTCGTCGAATCCCTTCGACCAGATGCATGTCTGCGAACGACTCGGCGCGGCGGATGCGTCAGCGTGTCTTCGGGGCGTTCCCGACCAGGCACTCGCGGGTCGCGCGTCGGCGCAGCTACGGCTGATCCGCGCGTGCGCACGAATAACGGTAGACGCGCGGGCGGGATGCTACGAGTGGCTTGGACGGACGCTGGCAGTCGTCACGAACGGCGCGTTCCGCGAGCGAGGGTGTACGAAGCTGAGCCCGGAGCCGGCGCGGCGGGCGTGCACGACAGGCGCATCGCGGATGCGCGCGGCTCTAGTGACCTTCTCCTAGAGGGAGCGCGCGCAACGGATCCACCGAGGCGCCGCGGACGCGGACTTCGAAGTGCAGGTGCGGCCCGGTCGCGTCACCCGTCGCGCCGATGAGGCCGACGCGGACTCCCTGGCCGATCCACACACCGAGCCGGACGTCGATGCGGGAGAGGTGCGCATACATCGACCGCTCACCGCGTCCGTGGGCGACGATCACGAGGAAGCCCCAGCCGCCGTTCCGCCAACCCGCCCACACGACCTGACCCGACCGGGCTGTGTAGACAGGCGTACCGAGTGGGGCCGGCAGGTCGATGCCGGAATGCCAGCGATCGCCCCGCGGGCCGAAGCGATCTCCGAGCACAGGCGCCGCCAACGGCCAGGCGAGTGGCAGCGGGATCATGGGCGGCGGAGCGGTGAGCGCGCCGAGCGTCGCGGGACCGGCGACGCCGTCCGTCTTCAGCCCTGCCCAGTCCTGGAAGCGCCGCAACGCTGTGTCGATGTGCGGGCCGAAGATCCCGTCGAATGAGCCCGAAGGAAATCCGTGCTCCGCGAGCTGGAATTGAAGCGACGCCACGTCCCAGCCCCTGTTCCCGATCAGAAGCCTGCGGCTGCCGAGCCGGTGCTTGGCGAAGCGGCCGAGCGCGCGTCTCGTCTTCGGCCCGACGACGCCGTCGACGGTGAGGTGGGCGCGCTTCTGCAGGAGCCGGATCGCCTTGGCCGTCCTCGGGCCGGTGATGCCGTCGATCGGACCCTTGTAGAGCCCATGCGAGTGCAGGCCGACCTGAAGGGCGGCAACGCCCGCATCGGCCGCCGTGGCGCTGGGGGTGATGGCCCCGGCGGCAAGGATCAGGGGCAGAGCAAGGAGCGCTCTGGCACGCATGGGGTGACCGTCTTCGACAGGGCTCGAGAGAACCCTTGACAAGGGAACAGGTGTTCGTGTAGAACATACGTTCCCATGATCGCCTGCCTCCTCATCCCCGGCTTCGAGTTGCGGGCAGCGCTGCGCAAGCAGCCGGGGCTCGCGCTGCGGCCTGCGGCGCTCTCGCCGGTGGCCGGAACGGAGCCCGTCCTCGGTCCGGTGACGGCCGAGGCGGAGCGGCTCGGGGTCCGGCCGGGCATGCGGCTCGGTGAGGGGCTCGCGACCTGCCCGGAGCTCGTGCTCGTGGAGCAGGATCCTGCGGCGGCCGAGCAGGCGTGGGAAGACATCTTGCGCGCCCTCGAAGACTCGGGGTTCTCGGTCGAGCCGGCCGGAGTCGGCTCCGTCTATTTCGAGACGCGTGGGGTGGAGAGGTTGTACGGCGGCCTGGAGCCTGCGCTCAAGCGCGCCCTCGCCGCCGTCGGGACTGCCTGGGATCCACGTGCGGGCGCAGCGCAGCGCCGGTTCGCAGCTTTGGCCGCGGCGAACGTCGCGCGCCCCGGGCAGATTTTGGTCGTCTCCGACGAGCGCCTGAGCGACTTTCTTGCACCGCTGCCGCTCGAGCTGGTGCCGATGGAGCCCCGCCGCCGCGCGGAGCTGCACGAGCTCGGAGTGAAGCGCGTCGGACAGCTTGCTGGGCTCCCGGGTGGCGCCGTGGCCGAACGATTGGGGCCGGACGGCCGGCGTGCCTGGGGCCTGGCGAGAGGCGGCAAGTCGTCGCGGGTCCGCGGGCGGCGGCCGCCGGCAGAGATCGTCGAGGCGCTCGAGTTTCCCGAGGCGATCGGCAACGAGCTGACGCTGCGGCGCGCTTTCGGCGCGCTCGTCGAGACGCTGATGGCCCGGCCTGAACGTGGAGCGCGCTTCGTGCGGAAGCTCGCCCTTTCTGCCCGGCTCGTCGGCGGCGGTTCGTGGCGTCGCAGCGCGACGCTGCGAGATCCAACCACCGAGCTCGACCGCATCAAGGCTGCGCTCGGGCCGAAGCTCGCGGAGCTCCCGGCTCCGGTGGTCGAGCTTCGCCTCGAGCTCGTCGAGCTGACGGAGCACGACGGCGAGCAGCTCGAGCTCCTGCCCGCTGCCGGCGGCGAGCTGGACGTTCGGTTACGGGAGGGCCTGCGCCAGGTGCGTGCGAGCACCGGCTCGGGATCGGTCAACCAGGTCGTGGAGGTCGCGCCGTGGTCGCGCATCCCGGAAGCGCGCGCGTTGTTCGTGCCGCGGGACGACTAAACGAGCCGCGTGCGGCAGTCGTGGAAGCTCGTGTCGACGGAACGCCTACACGAGTGAACCGTTTGCCGGTCGAGCTCGTGCGTGAGGAATGGCGCGTTGTCGATCGGTGGTGGACGGAGGAGCCGGTGTCCCGGCGTTACTTCGAAGTGGTGTTGCAGTCAGGGGAGAACGCCGTTGTCTTTCGCGACGAGGAGCGCAGCTGCTGGTTCACCCAGCGGGGAGCCTAGAGAACGACTAGTCGGCGCGAGACGCTGCCAGAAGTTCCTGGGCTCTCGCGAGGTCCTGCTCCGCAACGAAGATCTCCAGTGGGCCACCGCCCGGCATGCCGTCCATCGTGCCGACACCGAGGTTGGTTCGACGCTGCTCGCACTCGATTCCTTCGGTTCGAAGGAGCGCGCAAAGTATTTCCGCCTCGTATTCGGTCGGCACAAGCGTGAGGTAAACGGCCTCGGCCACTTAGCTCACCGTCCGAAGCCACTCGTGGAAGCCGACGCTCGGCGCATGGATGTTGAGCAGTCGTGCGCGGTCCGGCCCCGGGTTCGAAAACGTGTGCACGGCTCCGATCGGCGCGGCGACGAAAGAGCCGGAGCCGAGACGGAGCGTTTCTCCGCCGACGAAGAATTCGGGCTCGCCGTCGAGCACGTAGAAGGAGTCGATGTGGTCGTCGTGGCTGTGCGGGTCCGGCCCGACGAAGCCCGGCTCGAGCTCGAACTCGATCAGAGCGAGCTCTTCGCGCCCGACCTTGATCGTCGCAATCCGCGTGTTCCCCTCGAGCCGTTCCCCTTCGCCCGGCCCGAGGAAGACGGCGTCGGTTCCCGGGGGGCCGCTTCCGGCCGGCGCGTCGAAGCTGTCGAAGCCTCCCGGCTCTCCGCGATCTCGCGCCTGCAGATTTCCTGCGAATCCGCCGTCCGGAGTGTGGAAGTTGAGGAAGCGAGCGGGAGACGTGGTCCTGAAGCCGTGCACGACCTCGGGCGGTGCAGACGCGAAAGCGCCCGCCGAGAGCAGCTTTTCGTCGTCCACGACCAAAACTGCGAGCCCGCCCTCGAGGACGTAGAACGAATCCGCGTGCTGCCGGTGGAAGTGCGGGCTCGCTCCGTCTCTCGCGGAATCGAAATGCGATTCGGTGATGCAGAGCTGCTCGAAGTCGGCCTTGATCACGATCCGGCCGTTGAACAACGACTCGCCCTCGCCCGGCCTGAGCACGACTCCGTCCATCACGGCCGAGTATGACGATCGAGCTCCAGCCCGAGTTTCCACATCGAACTCGCAAGAAAGAGCGCTTCCCTCTCGAAGGCAGCCGTTCGGAGCGCGCGCCTGCCGCCAGGGCTCGACGGGAGCGAGCGTCCGCGGTGCCGTACGTCGAGCTGCACGCACACTCGTCGTATTCGTTCCTGGACGGCGCCTCGTTGCCGGAGGAGCTGGCGATCCGCGCGGCGGAGCTCGGCTATCCAGCATTGGCAGTCACGGACCACGACGGGGTCTACGGTTCTCTCGAGTTCGCGCACGCAGCGAAGCACTTCGGCGTGCGTCCCATCACCGGTGCCGAGCTGACGCTCGCCGACCGTTCGCACGTGACGGTCCTCGTCGAGACAGCGAAGGGCTACGCGAACCTCTGCCGGCTGATCACCACCGCGCATGCTCACACGCGGCCGGAAGGAAAGGAGACGCAGCCGCCGGCCGATCCCGCCCTCGACCAGAAACTGCTGGAGGAGCTGAACGAGGGACTCGTCTGCCTGTCCGGCTGTGCGCGCCACGGCCTCGCGGTGCGCAACCCGAACGGTGCTGCGCGGCTTGCAGAGGCGTTCGGCCGCGAACGGTTCTTCGTCGAGCTCCAGCGCCCTTATGCACGCGGTGACGCGCGCAGAAACGCCGGTCTTCGCGACCTCGCCTCGTCACTCGGCGTCCGGACGATCGTCACGGGAGACGTGCACGCGCACAATCTGCGCCGCGCGGCGCTCCAGGACGTCCTCGTCGCCGTCCGCCACCGGAGCTCGCTCGACGGCTGCGAGGCCGAGCGTCGTGGCAACCACGAGAGCGTCCTGCTCTCGCCGGCGGAGATCGTCGAACGCTTCCCGGAGGATCGTGCCGCAGTCGCGCTCACGGTCGAGCTCGCCGACCGGCTGCGGTTCGACCTGACCGAGGAGCTCGGCTACCGGTACCCCGACTTCTCCGACAGTCCCGAGCCGGCGATCGTGCAGCTCGCGCACGTCTGCAATCACACGTTCGAAGACCGCTACCCCAGAGGTCACAAGCTCCGCCGCGAAGCGCGCACGCGCCTCGAAGAAGAGCTGAAGCTGATCGACGAGCTCGGGCTCGCAGGCTTCTTCCTGCTGCACTGGGACGTACTCGAGCTCGCACGCGAATGCGCGCTCGAAGTGCGTGGGCGCAACTCCCCGCGACACTCACTGCCCCCGGGACGCGGGCGCGGCTCTTCCGTCGGCTCGCTCGTCTGCTACCTCACCGGCCTCTCGCACGTCGACCCGGTCGGCGCCGAGCTCTCGCTCGGCCGCTTCCTGAATCGCGAGCTCGACTCCGTTCCGGACATCGACCTCGACTTTCCTCGCGATATTCGCGAGAAGCTGATCGTCGCGGTCACCGAGCGCTACGGGCGCGAGCACGCGGCACTCGTCGCATCGTTCTCGACGTACCGCTCGCGCGGCGCGATCCGCGACGTCGGCAAGGCGCTCGGCCTTCCCTACGCGGAGCTCGAGCGGATCGCCCGCGTCTCGGAAGGCTGGAACGCGAAGCGTGTTGCCGAGGAGCTGCAGCAGCTCCCCGACGCAGACCGCAAGCTGCTCTCTCCGCGCTGGCGCGCCTTCGGTGAGCTCTGCCACGAGATCGCCGGCCTGCCGCGTCACATCTCCCAGCATCCGGGCGGGATGGTGATCTCCTCGCGGCCGCTCGTGGAGCTCGTTCCCGTGCAGCCCGCCGCGATGGCCGGACGGCAGATGTGCCAGTGGGACAAGGACTCTTGCGCGGACGCCGGTTTCCTGAAGATCGACCTGCTCGGGCTCGGGATGCTCTCCGCGGTCGAGGACTGCGTCGACCAGATCGCACGGCTGCAGGGCACGCCGATCGACCTCTCGCGGATCCCGCTCGACGACAAGGCCGTCTACGAGGAGATCCAGCGAGCCGACACGATCGGCGATTTCCAGATCGAGAGCCGCGCGCAGATGCAGAGCCTGCTGCGCACCCGTCCGGAGAACATCGACGACCTGACCGTGCAGGTCGCTCTCGTGCGTCCCGGGCCGATCCAGGGCAAGGCCGTCCACCCGTACATCGAGCACCGCCAGCGACTTCGCGAGGATGCGGCGTTCGTTCCACCGGTCGACCATCCGCTGCTGGCTGACTGCCTGCGCTCGACGCTCGGCGTCGTCGTCTTCCAGGATCAGGTGCTCGACGTCGCGATCGCGCTTGCGGGCTTCAGCGTGGGGGAGGCCGAAGGTCTACGCCGCGCGATGAGCCGCAAGCGCTCCCTTGCGGCGCTCGAGGCGTACCGTGAGCGCTTCGTCGAAGGCGCCCTCCGCAAAGGCGTCGACGCAGAGACGGCCGACATGGTCTACGACAAGCTCGTCGGCTTCTCCGGCTTCGGCTTTCCGAAGTCACATGCCGCTGCGTTCGGTCTGCTTGCGTACCAGTCGGCGTGGCTGAGACACCACCACCCGGCGGAGTTCCTGTGCGCGCTCCTGAACGCTCAGCCGATGGGCTTCTACCCACCCGCGACGCTCGTCCGCGACGGCCAGCGGCGCGGAGTCGAGACACGCCCGCCGGACGTAAACGTCAGCGCCGCCAAGTGCGCGCTCGAAAATGGTGCAGTCCGCATCGGCATCGACTATGTGAATGGAATCGGTGCAGAAGATGCCGCTGCTGTCGTCGCCGAGCGAGAACAGGGGAAACCGTTCGCCAGCGTCCGCGACCTGGCCCAGCGTACACAGCTCTCCGCGCACGGCCTCGAGACGCTGATCGTTGCCGGCGCCTGCGACTGCTTCGAGCTGCCACGCCGCCAGCTCCTCTGGCAGCTCGGCCTCGTGCCGCGTTCGCAGACCGTTCCCGGCTCGGGTGGAGAGGAGAAGCAGCTTGCTCTGCCGCTCGACCCCACCACGGCGACGCCCGAACTGCCGGAGCCGACGGTCTGGGAACGCATGCTCGCCGACTACCGCACGACGAACCTGTCCGTCGGGGTACATCCCATGGAGCTGCTTCGTGCGCACTTACCGCCGGGGGTGATCTCGTCTCGCGACCTCGAGAACGCGCCGGACCGCGCGCAGGTGGCGATCGCGGGAATGGCTGTCGCACGCCAGCGGCCTGCGACTGCGAACGGCGTCGTCTTCATGCTGATCGAGGACGAGTTCGGCCCGGTCAACCTGATCGTGCCGCCGTCGGTCTACGACAAGCACCGAGCAATCGTCCGCAGCGAGCCGCTCGTCCTCGCGCGAGGACGCTTCGAACGGATCGAGCGCAACCAGAACGTCCTCGTTCGCTCGCTCGAGACACTCGGGCCGCTCGCGCGCCGGATCTCGGAGGAGTCCGAAGTGGGGGCGAGCCTGCCGAGTGCTCACCACTTCGGTCACCGCTGACTCAGTAGGCCTCCGTCGGCTTCTCCTCCGGGGCCCGCTGGTCCAGAGAGCGACCATCGTGCTCGCTGAGATTGAAGGCGGTGTTCACGAGCGCGACGTGCGTGAAGGCCTGCGGGAAGTTTCCGAGCTGGCGCCGCGTCTCGGGGTCCCATTCCTCCGCGATCAGACCGAGGTCGTTGCGGAGGTCGAGGAGCCGCTCGAAGATCTCCTCGGCCTCGCTCTGCCGTCCCTGGAGGGCAAGATTGTCGGCGAGCCAGAAGGTGCACGGGAGAAACGCACCTTCGCCCGGCGGGAGCCCGTCGACGGACCGTGCCTCTTCGTCATGCGTGTACCGGTAGACGAGCTTGTCGCGCACGAGGACTCGCTCGATTGCCGCGACCGTTCCGACCATGCGCAGATCATCCGCCGGGAGAAAACCGACGAGCGGGATCATCAGCAGACTCGCGTCCAACCGTTTCGAGCCGTACGACTGCGTGAACGAGCTCAGCTCTCCGTCGAACCCCTTTTCACAGACCTCGCGGTGGATCGCGGTGCGGATCTTGCGCCAGCGCTCGACGGGACCGGAGCGGCCGAAGCGCTCGACTGCCTGGACGCCGCGGTCGAACGCAACCCAGGCCATCACCTTCGAGTGCGTGAAGTGCCGCCGCGGCCCGCGTACCTCCCAGATGCCCTCGTCGGGCTCCTTCCACGCGTGCTCGAGGAAGCCGAGCAGCCGGCGCTGCAGCGACCACGCCTCCTTGGACATCTCGAGCTGGTTGACGCGCGCCTGGTGCAACGCGTCGAGGACCTCGCCGTAGACGTCCAGCTGAAACTGTCCGGCGGCGGCGTTTCCGACGCGCACCGGCTGCGAGCCCTCGTAGCCCGGCAGCCACGGGAGCGTGAGCTCGGACAATCGCCGCTCACCGGCGACGCCGTACATGATCTGAAGCGCAGACGGATCTCCCGCGGCTGCGCGCAAGAGCCAGACGCGCCAGGCGCGCGCCTCCTCGAGATAGCCGGCGTTGAGGAAAGCGAGGAGCGTCAAGGTCGCGTCGCGGAGCCAGCAGTAGCGGTAGTCCCAGTTCCGCTCCCCGCCGATCTTTTCCGGCAATGACGTCGTCGGTGCGGCGACGATGCCTCCGGTCGGCGCGTACGTGAGCGCCTTCAAGACGGCCAGCGAGCCCTGAACCTCGTCCCTCCACTTGCCGCGGTAGTCGCACCGGCTCGACCAGTCCTCCCAGTACGTCAGCGTCTCGTCCAGCGCATGCTCGGCATCGATCGCGCGGGGCGGTCGCTCGTTCGATGGATACCACGTGAGCGTGAACGGAATGCGGTCGCCCTTCCGCACCGTGAACTCTCCGATCGTGCGCATGTTCTCGCCGCGGTGCTCGACCGGTGTTCGGAAGGACAGCGCGTCCGGGCCGGCGACCGCGATGCGGGCGTCCGCGATCCGCCTCACCCAGGGAATCGTCCCGCCGTAGTCGAAGCGAATGACGAGCTCGGAGACCATGTCGACGTGGCCGCGCACGCCCTCGACGATGCGCACGATGTCCGGCGCTTTCCCACGGGGTGGCATGAAGTCCAGCACGCGAACCGCGCCCGTGTCCGTCTCCCATTCCGTTTCGAGCACGAGCGTGCGGGGGCGGTAGCGGCGGCCGCCCTCCCAGGCGTCACCGCGCGGCGCGACGATCCAGCGGCCATGGTCGGTGTCACCGAGGATGGCGGCGAAGCACGCGCCGGAGTCGAAGCGCGGAAAGCAGGCCCAGTCGATCGAGCCGTCACGTCCGACGAGTGCCGCCGTTTGCAGGTCGCCGATCAAGCCGTAGTCCTCGATCCTCGCCATCAGCGATCCTCGATCTCGAGCGCGAACCGGCGGAAGCGCCGGAGGACTGCGCGGTTGAACGCCTGCTCGTACTCCTCCGCCGCGTCTTCGTCGAGGGTCGACGCGAAGTTGTCGCGAAGGTCGGCAAGCACCTCGGTTGCCGTCTCGACGAGGTCGACGTAGTCGCCATAGCGTTCTTCCGCCTCGCCGCGCTCGGCCCGGTTGTACGAACGCTCGGCGGCGATGCAGTCCTCGATGAGACCGCGTTGCTCGCGCTCGAACAGATCGAGCTGCCGCTCGATCAGGTCGGCGAAACGCGGGCGCCTGAGTCTCACGTCAGCTCACGGTAGAGCTCGAGGTGCGCCGCGGCCGCCGCGTCCCACGTGAGCGCCTCGCGAGCACGCCGCGCCCCGGCTCGTGCGGCCTCGAGTGCGATGGAGCTCTCCAGCAGTTCACGCGCAGCAGCCGCGAGGGCCTCGACGTCGCCCGCCGGGACGACGCGGCCGGCACCGAACCGTTCGATCGGCTCCGCGATGCCCGCGACGTCGTAGGCCACTGCGGGCACCCCGGCGCCGAGCGTCTGCAGGAGCGCGCCGCTCTGGTCGAGCTCGGGTCGATACGGGAAGAGTGCGACGGTCGCTTGCCCGAGCGCACGCTCGAGCTCCGCGCGCGATAGATACCCGAGGCGCCATTCGGCGAGATCGCCCGCAGCGCTGCGATAACCGTTCACCGCCTCGATCGGGTCGCCTGCGACGAGCAGATGGGCGCCGTCGATCAGCTTTGTCGCCGCGATCGCGTCGCCGAGACCCTTGTAGGGACGGATCGTTCCGAGGCACAGGAGCGTGCGTCCGTCGTCGTCGCGTGGCGGATCGCTCGGAAAGACGGGATGCGGGATCACCACTGCTTCGACGCCGAGCGCGCTCAGGCTCTGCCGACCGTGTTGGCTGTGGACGATGACGCGGTCGAAGCGCGCGAGCAGCTTGCGCCAGAGCGCGCCCTTCGCCGCCGTGCGGCGTGGCAAGAGGTCATGGGCGGTGAAGACCGCCGGGACACGCGGTCTGAAGAGCGCGCGGTCGAGCTCGGGAGCCGCGAGCCATTGCATGTGCAGCACGTCGGGCCGTCGCCGCAGGAGAGCGGCCGTGCCCGGGACATGCTCCGCGGCCTTCAACGGGAGGCGGAGCCTCGATCGCCTGAAGACTCGCGACGACAGCGGGTAGAAGAGCTCGCTCCGGCGGTAGCCGTCCGGCTCGGGCGTCTCGCCGAAGCGGAAGCGCGACGTGACGAGCTCGACGTCCACGCCCTGCCGGGCAAGGGACGCGGCGAGCTCATGGTCGTAGGCCGGCGTGAAGGCCGGAGGGTCGGAGATGACGACGCGCATCCGCAGTACAGTAGAACGCCTGCTTGTCCGGACCTGGAACCTCTTCCACGGGAACACGCAGCCGCCGGGCCGGAAGGCGTTCCTCAGGGAGATGGTGCGGCTCGCGAGCAGCGACCGCCCCGACGTCCTCTGCCTGCAAGAGGTCCCCGTCTGGGCGCTCGGCGAGCTCGACGACTGGAGTGGGCTGACGGCCGTCGGCATGGTCGCCCAGCGCCCGACCTTCGGGCCGTTCCCGTCGACCGCCGAGATGGGAAGGATCGTCACCGAGCTCGATCACGGGCTGCTGCGCTCTGCCTTCACCGGGCAGGCGAACGCGATCCTGCTCGGACCGGCGTTCCGTTTGGTGGAGTCCCGGCACGTGATCCTGAACCCGTTTCGCTTTCGCCGTGTGCAGGCCCACCGCCTCGGCCTCGGTCTCGTCTCGAGGCTCGCCTGGGGGAAGGAACGCCGTGTCTTGCAGGCCGTGCGGGTTCGTAGGGGCGACGAGACGCTCGTGATCGCGAACACGCACGTGACCGGTTCGAGCGACAAGCGCATTCCCGACGCCGAGCTCCTACGCGGAGCGGTGTTCGTCGACGGGCTGGCACGACCGGACGAACCGGTGCTTCTGTGCGGCGACTTCAACCTCAGCGTGCGCAACTCCCGGATGCTGGTGGATCTGACCGCGCCTGAGTGGGGATTCGAGGGCCCGACTCCGACCGGGATCGATCATGTTCTCGCTCGCGGGCTCGAAGCGGGCGCGCCGAGCGTCTGGCCGAAAGAACGGCGACTGCTCCACGACGACAAGGTGCTCTCGGATCATGCTCCGGTCGAACGGGAGGTCGCATGACCTTCGAGGAGGCCCGCGCCGAGTTCCCGGTGCTCGAGCGCTTCGCGTATCTGAACGCGGGCACGCTCGGCCCGCTGTCACGTCCGACCCTCGCCGCGTCGGAGGAGCGCTTGCGCTTCGACCAGAGCCAGGCGCGAGGCGGAAAGGCGTGGTTCGAGAGCGTGCTCGCATTGCGCGCCAAGATCCGCGAGCTGCTCGCAGCCCTGGTCGGCACGACGCCGGACCGCATGGCGCTCACCAGCTCGACGACGGACGGGTGCAACATCGTTGTGTCGGGACTCGAGCTCGGTCCTGGAGACGAGGTCGTCACGACCGACTCCGAGCATCCGGGCCTGCTCTTGCCGCTCCACGTCTCGGGCGCGGAGGTGCGGGTCGCCGAAGTTGCGGGACGGCCGACCGCGGACGCGCTGGACACGATCATGTCCTGCGTCACATCGCGTACGAAGCTGATCGCCCTCTCGCATGTCCTTTGGACGACCGGGCAGGTGATGCCGGTGTACCAGCTGAAGCGTGAGAGCGGGCTGCCGGTTCTCGCCGACGGTGCGCAGTCGGTCGGCGCAATCCCCGTCGAGATCCGCGACCTCGACTACTACACGGTCTCCTGCCAGAAGTGGCTCTGCGGCCCCGAGCCGCTCGGGGCGTTGTACGTGCGCGATCCCGAGGGCCTCGACGTTGCGATCCCGAGCCACTTCGCCCAGAAGTCGATCGAGCCGGACGGGACGTTCGTCCCAGCGGAGAATGCTGCGCGCTTCGACTCCGGTTGGCTCGCGACGCCGGCGCTCGCGGGGCTTCAGGCAGCGCTCGAAGGCGCGCCCGTCTGGCGCCACGACCGCGCGGCCGAGATCGCCGAGCTCTGCCGCAGCGTGCTGCGCGAGCGCTACGACGTGGTGGGTGACGGAACCGCGACGCTGGTCTCGTTCGTCCCGTCCGGCGAACCGTCCGCGGAGGCGGCGCGGCTCTACGAGGCAGGCGTCGTCGTACGCGACCTTCCGGGAACTGGGTGGCTCCGCGCGTCGTGCGGGTGGTGGAACAACGAGGAGGACGTCGAGCGCCTGGTCGACGCTCTGTCGAGGTGAAGTCAGGCAGCCGAGTCGGCGGTGCGCAGACCTAGCTCCGGAGCGATCGGCTGCATCGCCTCGACGACGTTCCGAATGTGGTCGTCGAGCTCGAGACCCGAGGCCCTCCGCGCCGGCATACACCTCGTCCCTGTGCACGCCGGCGGCGAACGACGGCTGCTTCAGCTTCTTCTTGACCGACTTCGGCTCGAGGCCGTCGATTCCGGTCGGGCGCACGAGACCGCAGGCATGCACGAATCCCGACAGCTCGTCGCACGCGAACAACGTCTTCTTCAGCTGGGTGTCCCGCGGCATCTCGAGATGCTCGGCGTGGGAGAGCACCGCCTCGATCACCTCGTCGGGATAGCCCTCCTCGCGGAGAATCGGCGCGCCGTCCTGCGGGTGCTTGTCGAGCGTGGGATGGATCTCGTAGTCGAAGTCGTGCAGGAGCGCGACGACCCGCCAGAGCTCTTCGTCCTCGCCGAAGTGCCTCGCGTACCACGCCGTCGAGGCCTCGACCGCGAGAGCATGGCGCAGCAGCGCCTCGCTCTGTGTGTGCTTGGTGAGCGTCTCCCAGGCCCGTTCGCGTGTCGGTTCCACGGCGTGGGTAGGCTACCGCGATGTCTCAGACCGCCGTCATCGGGCGCGCGGCAGAATGCTTCGTCATCGAGGGCGGACGGCCGCTTCAAGGCCGCATCCGGGCCGCCGGGAACAAGAACGGAGCGCTGCCCATTCTGGCTGCGTGCCTGCTCACGTCCGAGCCCGTCACGCTCCACAACGTCCCGCGGATCGCCGACGTCGAGACGATGCTGGAGCTCCTGAACGACGTCGGCGCCGAGGTGGACTGGACCGGGCCGAACGACGTTCAGGTTCACGCCGCGGACGTGACGAAGCACGAGCTCGACGAGGAGCTCTGCAGCAGGATGCGCGCCTCGTTCCTGCTGGCGGGCCCGTTGCTCGCGCGTCTCGGGACCGTCAGCGTCCCACCTCCGGGCGGGGACGTGATCGGGCGGCGGCGGCTTGACCCCCACATTCATGCCTTCAGGGAGATGGGCGCGCAGATCGAGGTCGGCCGACGCTACGAGATGCGAGGCGGCTCGCTCAAGGGCCACCACATCTTCCTCGACGAGGCGAGCGTGATGGCGACCGAGAACGCGGTCATGGCCGCCGCGATCACTCCGGGCGAGACGGTGATCGGGAACGCTGCGTGCGAGCCGCACATCCAGGATCTCTGCCGGTTCCTCCAGTCGATCGGAGCACAGATCGAAGGGATCGAGTCGAATGTCCTCCGCATCACCGGCGTCGACTCGCTGGGAGGTGGTGAATGGGAGATCGGCCCCGACCACATCGAGGTGGGAAGCTTCATCGGCCTCGCCGCTATCACCGGCGGCGACGTGACGATCGACGCGGTCAGGCAGGCCGACCTCGTCTCGATCCTGCACGGCTTCGAGAAGTTCGGCGTTCACGTCGAGCGGGGCGACGACTTCGTGCGCGTACCGCCGCGTCAAGAGCTGGTCGTCCAGGACGATCTCGGCGGTCACATCCCAAAGATCGAGGACGGGCCCTGGCCCGCGTTTCCCTCCGACCTCACATCGGTAGCACTCACCATCGCGACCCAGTCGGCCGGGACGATCCTCATGTTCGAGAAGATGTTCGAGAACCGCCTCTTCTTCACGGACAAGCTCGTGAGCATGGGCGCGCGCATCATCCTCTGCGACCCGCACCGTGCGGTCATCACGGGACCGTCGAAGCTCAGCGGGCAGCGCATGGAGAGCCCGGACATCCGTGCAGGCATGGCGATGCTGCTCGCGAGTCTCTGCGCGGAAGGATCGTCGACGATCGGCGCCGTGTACCAGATCGACAAGGGCTACGAACGGATCGACGAGCGCCTCCGCGCGCTCGGTGCGCAGATCGAACGCGTCGACGCCTGACACCGACCAACCGGGTACGCTCCCTGCCCATGGCTGCGACCGGACAGGGCCGCGCGAGCGCGCGGGTCAAGGTTGGCGGGCGCGGCGAGACCAACGTCGCGACCGGCCTGCCGGTGCTCGATCACCTGCTGGCGACTCTGGCGGTCTACGCGTCGTTCGACCTCGCGCTCGAAGTCGAGCCGGGCTCGCCGGAGATGGAGATCACGGCCGCCGCGCGGTCCCTCGGCGAAGCGCTGCACGAGCCGCTCCGCGCCGACGGTGCCCGCGGTCACGGCTCGGCGGTCGTGCCTGCCGACGAGGCGCTCGCACATGTTGCGCTCGAAGCATCCGGACGGCCGCTGCTCGTCTCGAACGTGGACCTGTCCCAGGCGCGGATCGCGGGGCTCGCCGGAGATCTCGCCGCTCGTTTTCTCGACGAGCTGGCACAGACCGCCGGTCTTACGCTCCACGTGCGGCTCGTCGAGGGAAAGGACACGCAGCACGTCCTCGAAGCGATCTTCAAGGCGCTCGGCGTCGCACTCGCACAGGCTTGCCGACCGCGAAGGAGGAAAGACGAATGAAAGAGGTGGTACGCACCGAGGCCGCACCCGCGCCGTTCCAGGGCGCGCCGTATTCCCAGGCGATCAAGGCGAACGGGTTCGTCTTCGTCGCCGGCCAGGTCGCTCTGAAGCCGGGAGGTCACGAGATCACCGGCGAGACGATCCAGGAGCAGACCGAACAGGCACTCGCAAATCTCGGTGCGATCCTGGAGGCCGCAGGAAGCGGCTTCGATCGACTCGTCAAGACGACCGTCTTCCTCCAGCACCTCGATGACTTCCAGGGCATGAACGAGGTGTACGCAACGAAGGTGGGCGACCAACCGCCCGCCCGCTCGACCGTCGAGGTCGCCAAGCTCCCATCGGGCGCGCTCGTCGAGATCGAGGCAATCGCCCTGATCTAGCCGTGGACCGCACAATCGAGGACTTCGTGCGAGGCCTGGGCCTCGACGCGTACCTCGTCGGCGGCGCCGTACGGGACGAGCAGCTCGGGCTCGAGTCGAAAGACGCGGACTTCGTCGTCCCCGGCGTCGACTACGACGGCCTCCGCGCCGCGCTCGAACCACACGGCAGGGTGGAGGACCTCGAGGTCGCAGGCCGCCGAGTCGGCGCGCGTCTCTATCCGAAGGACCGCCGGGTCCGAGCCTTGGCACCGGCAGGGATCGAGTTCGCGCCGCCGCGCGCGGAGCGCAGCACCGGTCCCGGCCGCCACGACTTCGAGATCGTCGCCGACCCGGACATCCCGATCGAGGACGATATGGCCCGCCGCGACTTCACCGTGAACGCGATGGCGAAGACGGCTTGCGAACGGTGAGGTCGTCGACCCGTTCCACGGCGCCGAGGATCTGAAGAACGCCGTGCTGCGGACCGTGCGCCCGCGGAGCTTCGCCGAGGATCCCCTCCGGCTGGTGCGGGGGCTCCGCCTCGTCTCGCAGCTCGGTCTCGAGCCGGACGAGGACACTTTGCGCCAGATGCGCGAGGCGGCTCCAAGCATTCAACTGGTCTCCGCCGAGCGCGTCGGCGGCGGTCTTCACGCGGACGGAATGGGAGAGCTCTCGAAGTTGCTGCTCGGCGGCGAGCCCGCCAGGGCCCTGCGGCTCGCGCGCGACACCGGTGTCCTCACCGCGCTGCTCCCGGAGTTCGAGGTCACGCTCGGCTTCGAGCAGAACAGCAGGCGCCAGCATCTTCCGCTCGACGAGCACATCTTCGCCGTCGTCCAGGCGGCAGCTGATGCGAACGCGCCGCTCACGGTGCGCCTCGGCGCGCTTCTGCACGATCTCGGGAAGCCGCAGGCGAACGGGACCCACGCGGAGCGCAGCGCCACCCTGGGAGCCGCGGTTCTGCGCAGGCTTCGCTACCCGACCCGACTGCGCACGTACGTGACGCGGCTTGTACGAGCGCACTCCTTCCCGCTCGAGAACATCGACGAGCTTTTCGCGCGCCGTTTCCTCCGCGAGCACGGGGACGAGCTCGCATTCGACCTCGTCACGCTCAAAGAGGCCGACCTGCGCGGAAAGCAGGTCGCCGAGGAAGAGCTCGATGCTGCGGCGAAGCTGCGCGCCCTGCTCGAACAAGAGCGTGTGCAGCCACACCGCCTGACCGACCTTGCGGTCGACGGCGCAGACCTGATCGCACTGGGTTACGAGGAAAGCCCCGCAGTCGGGGAAACGCTCGAGGCGCTGCTCGACGCCGTGGTGGAGGACCCCGCACTCAACACCCGCGACGAGCTGATCGAGCGCGCGCAGGCTCGGCTCAGGTGAGCGTCACGCTGATCCCGTGGGATGCGGGAGAGCCGTACACGGTCGCCTTCTCGACGCGCCGTGGCGGAGCTGAGCAGCGGTCCGTTCGACTCCCTCAATCTCGGCCTGCGCACGCACGACGAGCCCGAGCACGTCGACGAGAACCGCCGCCGGCTCTGCGAGGCAATCGGAGCGGATGCGGCGCGTCTCGCCATGAACCGCCAGACGCATTCTGCGCTCGTGAACCGCGCGCAGCCTGCCGAACGCGGCCGCGACGGCGACGGTCTGTGGACGGACGAGCGCGGCGTGCCGCTGCTGGCGCTCTCCGCCGATTGCCTGCCGATCGCCCTCGTGCGACAAAACGGGAGCAGCCCCGGACTGGCTCTGCTGCACGCCGGCCGGATCGGCCTGCTCGCGGGGATCGTCGAGGCGGGCGTCGCCTCCCTCGGCGGAAGGGTCGCGGCAGCTATCGGGCCTGGAATCGGTCCGTGCTGTTACGAGGTGGGCGACGAGGTCGCCGGCCCTTATCGCGCGCGCTTCGGCAGTGAGGCGCTCCGCGGACGCAATCTCGATCTCTGGTTTGCAGCCGAGCGAGTGCTGCGTGACGCGGGCGTCGAGTCGATCGAACGGCTCGACCTGTGTACCGCCTGCGACCCCGAGCGTTTCTTCTCGCACCGCCGCGACGGCCCGATCACCGGACGGCAAGGAGTGATCGGCTATGTCACCTGAGATCGTCCGCGCGAACTACGAGCGCATCCGCGCGGAGGTCGGCGAGACCGTCACGATCGTTGCGGCGACGAAGTACGTCGCGCTCGCCGACATGGTTGTGCTCGCTGAAGCCGGCATCGAGGTCGTCGGTGAGAACCGGGCGCAAGATCTCGAACGCAAGCACGCCGAATACGGCGACGCGTTCCGCTGGCATTTCATCGGCCACCTCCAGTCGAACAAGGTGAAGGTGGTCAATCGCATCTGCGAGCTCGTGCACTCACTCGACTCCGAGTCTGCGGCACGCCGGCTGACGATTCCCGCCCTCGTCGAGGTCAACCTCGCAGGCGAGGCGTCGAAGTCCGGGATCGAGCCAGACGAGCTCCCGGCGTTCCTCTCGTCCGATGCCGACGTGCGCGGCCTGATGACGATGCCTCCCGCCACGGGCGATCCCGAGTCGTCGCGTCCCTACTTCCGGCGCCTCCGCGAGCTCGCCGAGGAGCACGGCCTGGGCGAGCTGTCCATGGGGACGAGCCAGGACTACAAGGTCGCTGCGCAGGAGGGAGCGACCCTCGTCCGCGTGGGCTCAATCCTGTACGGGGAGTAACATTTCGCGCGAGATGGGCTTTGCGGACGTGTGGAACAAGACCCTCGTCTACTTCGGCATCGCCGAGGAAGAGGACTGGGACGAGGACGCCTACGTCACCGACGAGGACCTCCAGCGGAGCTATGCCGAGCGCCCGAACGTGCGGCGGCTCGCCCCTCGCCGGCGAGAGCGCGAATTCGACGACTGGACCGATCCGGAGCCCACGAACGACCGGACGGCCGTGCTGCGGCCCCGGGTCGCGGCCGTCCCGTCGCCTGCCTCGGTCCGCGTGCACCTGGTCGTGCCGCGAAGCTTCAACGACGCGCAGCAGATCGCGGACAAGTTCAAGGAGTCGATTCCGGTGATCCTCAATCTCCAGAGCTCCGACCAGGATCTCTCGAAGCGCCTCATCGATTTCGCGAGCGGGCTGACCTACGCTCTCGACGGGGGCATGCAGCGCGTCGCCGACAAGGTGTTCCTGCTGACGCCGCGAAATGTCGAAGTGTCCGCCGAGGAACGCGCACGCTTGCTCGAGCGCGGCGGCTTCTTCAACCAGGCGTAGGAAACCGGCCATTCATGCCGAAATGACGGGGATGGCCTCCGTTGCCATGCTCGGCTTGCTCTACGACGCGGTCGACAGCGTCGTCGGTTTCGTGCAGGTCTTCATCTACGTCTATTCGATCCTGATTCTCGCCTACATCATCACCTCGTGGGTGCGGCTGCCGTACTCGCTGTGGCTGAACAGGATCCAGCGCTTTCTCTACGACGTTTGCGACCCGTACCTCCGGCTCTGGCGCCGGATCCTGCCGACCTTCGGGCCGCTCGATCTCTCGCCGGTCGTCGGCGTCGCGTTCCTCTACATCATCTCGAACATCCTCAGCCGGCTGCACTGAAAGGGGGAGACTCATGACACTCGCTCCCGTCGAGATCCGACACGTCAAACCCGGAAAAAGCTTCATCGGCGGTTACAAGAAACGCGGCGATCGACGACCTGCTCGACGAGATCGCCGCCAGCTACGAAGACGTCTGGCGCGAGCGCGCCGATCTCGCGGACAAGGTCGAACAGCTCGAGGACGATCTCGTGCGCTTCCGCGAGCTCGAGGGCCTGTTGCGAACGACGCTCGTCTCCGCGGAGAAGGCGGCCGTCACGCTCAAGGACCAGGCTCGAAGGGAGGCGGATCTCATCGTCGAGGAGGCCCGGTCCGAAGCCCGGGCGATCACGCGCAACGCGCGCGGCGACCACGACCGGCTGCTGGTCGAGGTGCGGCGCATGCGCGCCCTGCTTCAGGCGGCCCTCGCCCTCGTCGACGAAGAGCCGCCGGCCGAGGTCGAGGCGGCATAGCCGGAGCTAGACTCCCTGCATGGAAGCCCTTTCCACGCGGCTGAGGCTCCGCGTCTCGCCGGGTGCGACGCGCGGTGGCGTCGTCGGTCGCCACGGTGACGCGTGGAAGGTGCGAGTCGCTGCGCCGGCGGAGGACGGGCGCGCGAACGACGCGGTCGTGCGACTGCTCGCAGAGACGCTGGCGCTGCCGCGCGACGCGGTGACACTCGTTTCAGGACACGGCGCACGGGACAAGATCGTCCAACTGACGGGTCTCGGCCCGTCGCAGATCGAGCGGCGCCTGACTGCGGCGGCCGGAGAGGAGCGGCGGTGACGATCGACACCGAGCAGTTCCGCGTCGTGCTCCTCGAGGAGCGCACGCGGGTCCAGGCTGCGATCGAGAACCTCCGCGAGGAGACGGCCGGCACCCTTTACGACGACGCGGGGGAGGAGTCGGCATACGACAACCACCTCGCCGACACGGCGACCGAGACGTACGACCGAGAGCTCGACTACACCCTCGAGGAGAATTCCGAGCACGTCCTCGGGGAAATCGAAGCGGCGCTCACGCGCATCGAGGGGGGCACCTACGGCATCTGCACGAACTGCGGCAAGCAGATTCCCGAGGAGCGGCTCGAGGCGCTTCCCTGGGCGACGCTGTGCATCGACTGCCAGCGCAACCTGGAGCACGGTTGACCGAGCGCGTCACGACTCGACCGACCGACATTCGCGTCGGTTCGACGACGGACGGGCTGACACCGATCTCGGTCGCCGAGCGCAAGTACGGTGCAAGCTGGCCGCAGTGGCTCAGCCTCGGCTCGGTCGCGCTCGCCGCTTTCGGCGCGGACCAGCTGACGAAGTCGATCGTGACCAGCCGCCTCGACTTCAACGACCAGGTGCATGTCGCGGGGCCGTTTCTCGATTCACCACGTCACGAACTCGGGAATTGCCTTCGGCCTTTTCGCGAGCGCGACGTCGCTCGTGATCCTGCTGACCGCGCTAGCGGTCGCGTGGATGCTCTACTTCTTCGCCCGCTCGGGATCGCGTCATCCGGTGCTGCCGGTCGCACTCGGCCTCGTGATCGGCGGCAGCGTCTCGAATCTGCTCGACCGTGTCCGGCTCGGCCACGTCACGGACTTCCTCGACTTCCGCTACTGGCCGGCGTTCAACCTCGCCGACACGTTCATCGTCGTCGGCGTCGCGGCTCTCTTGCTCGCGTTGGTGGCGTCCGACCGGAATGCCGGCCGGCCGCAACGCGTGCGTGAAACTCCGCGTCCCTGACGAGGCTGCGGGCGAGCGGCTCGACCGCTTTCTCGCTTCGCTCCCGGAGGTCGGCTCGCGGAGCGTCGCCGAACGCCTGCTCGAAGCACAGGCCGTGCTCGTCGATGGGAAGTCGATCGCCAAGAGCCGGCGACTCGTGGGCGGGGAGGAGCTCGAGTTCGACCCGCCGGAGCGTGACGGGTCGGCGGCGCTCGTTCCGGAGCCGATGGATCTCCGCATCGCCTACGAGGACGACGATCTCGTGGTCGTCGACAAGCCGGCCGGGCTCGTCGTTCACCCGGCACCCGGGCATGCGACCGGGACACTCGTCCACGGGCTGCTCGAGCACGACGTCGCCGGCGGAGATGCCGATCGGCCCGGCATCGTGCACCGGCTCGATCGTGACACGTCGGGGCTGATGGTGGTCGCGCGCTCGGAGGAGGCGCACAGCCGGCTGCAGGAGCTCGTGCGCGGCCATGAGCTCGATCGTCATTACATCGCGCTCGTCGTCGGGCGACCACGGTCGCGCAGCGGCCGGATCGAAGCGCCGATCGGCCGCGACCGGCGCGACGCCCTGCGGCATTCGCTCGACACCGACACGCCTCGCGATGCGGTCACCCACTTCGCGGTCCGCGAGCTCCTACCGCGCCACTCGTTGCTCGACATCCGCCTCGAGACGGGGCGGACCCACCAGATCCGCGTCCACCTCGCGGCGATCGACCTGCCGGTGGCCGGAGATCCCGTCTACGGCCGGGCGCGCGAGCTCGAGCTCGACCGCCAGTTCCTCCATGCCGGCCGGCTCGCCTTCCCGCACCCCTTCAAGGACGAACGGGTGGACGTGGAGTCGCCGCTCCCTCCCGATCTGACCGCTGCTCTGGAGCGCGCCAGGCGCGAGAGCTGATAGAGGCCCGATGTGAAATTCCGCCGGGCCGGATGACGCTCCAGACACGTCGCCGGATCAGCACGTTCGCCCGCGGCACGTAGCGCCGCTACGCACCGCGAACGACCGCACTGCCCGGCTCGGTCTGGAGCGCCCCCGACGGCGGCCGAATTTCACATCAACCCTCCAGCCGCTAGAATGCAGCGGTTTTTCGCACCCGACCCGGCGGATCAACCTGGGTGGCGGTGCCGGCGCTAGACGGATGCCGGTTCCAGCCAGGCCCGCCGGAAGCACTGACAACTAACCAGAAAGGGGACCTGATCCCGATGTCCGTCGTCTCTATGCGCGAGCTGCTGGAGGCTGGAGTTCACTTCGGCCACCAGACGCGACGCTGGAATCCAAAGATGCGCCGCTTCATCTTCACCGAGCGGGGCGGCATCTACATCATCGACCTGCAGAAGACGCTCCAGCTGCTCGAAGAAGCACATGAGTTTGCCCGCAACATCGCGGAGCGCGGAGGCTCGATCCTCTTCGTCGGCACGAAGAAGCAGAGCCAGGGCGCCGTCGAAGAGCAGGCGAAGCGCGTCAACATGCCGTATGTCAACCACCGCTGGCTCGGCGGGCTCCTGACGAACTGGCGCACGATCTCCGACCGCATCGACCGGCTGCACGAGCTGCGCCGGCTGAAGGAGGAAGGCCAGCTCGACCTGCTGCCGGCGAAGGAGCGCATCTCGATGCTCGGCGAGCTCGAGAAGCTCGAGGAGAACCTCGGTGGTGTCGCCGACATGAAGCGACAGCCGGACGCCATCTTCATCGTCGACCTGCGCAAGGAACAGCTCGCCGTGCGCGAAGCGAAGCGGCTGAACCTGCCCGTCGTGGCGCTCGTCGACACGAACTGCGATCCGGACGAGGCCGACTACGTCATCCCCGGCAACGACGACGCGATCCGCTCCTGCGACCTGATCGTTCGCGCGATCGCAGACGGAATCGCCGCGGGACAACAGAAGGCGACTCCCGCCGACTTCGCGCCGGCGCCCGCGACCAACGGGACGGCGTCCGAGGAACCCGCGTCCGAGGAACAAGCCCCCGAGACTCCGGCCGCCAAGGCCGCCGAGGAGGAGGTCTTGCCGAAGGAGGAGCCGACTGCCGAGGAGGGCCGCACGGATGGCTGAGATCTCCGCAGCACTCGTGAAAGAGCTCCGGGACCAGACCGGCGCGCCGATGATGGACTGCAAGCGCGCGCTGCAGGAGACGAACGGCGATCTGGATGCCGCAGTGCGCGTCCTCCGCGAGAAGGGCATGGCGGGCGCCGCCAAGCGCTCCGACCGTGAGACGCCCGAAGGCAAGGTCGGCTACCGGCTCGCCGACGAGAACAAGCGAGGAACCATGGTCGCGGTCGGTTGCGAGACCGAGCCCGTCTCGAACAACGAAGAGTTCCTCGCCTTCGCCGAGAAGGTGCTGAAGGCCGTCGAGGCCGACGGCCCTGGTGCAGAGGCGGCGCTCGACGAGGAGCGTGTCCTGCTGGCGGGCAAGCTCGGCGAGAACATCGTCGTCACCGGCACGGTCCGCTTCGAGGCTGTGAACGGCGGGATGATCGCGGCCTATGCGCATCCGCCGCGCAACAAGATCGGCGTGCTGCTGCAGATGCGCGGCGGCTCGGACGAGCTCGCGCGTAAGGTCGCCATGCACATCGCCGCGCTCCGGCCGAACTGGATCGGGCGCGACGACGTCCCGGAGGAGACGATCGCACAGGAACGCGAGATCTACGCCGGGTCGGACGAGGTGCAGTCGAAGCCGGAGCAGGCACGGGACAAGATCGTCGAGGGGATGCTGAACAAGCGCTTCTTCGGAGCGAACGTGCTCGTCGACCAGGAGTGGATCCACGATTCCTCCAAGAAGGTCGGCGACGCGCTCGGCGAGGAGGGCGCGGAGGTGCTGGAGTTCGAGCGGTTCGAGCTGAGCGGCTGAACGTGACCGTCCAGCCGGAAGAGACGCTGGCCGCGCCGGAGGAGGCGCGGTCGATGTTCCGCCGCATCCTCTTGAAGCTCTCGGGCGAGTCGCTGATGGGTGACCGCGACTACGGCATGGATCGCTCGACCATCGACGCGATCGCCGAGGAGATCGTGGACGTGCAGACCTCGGGGGTCGAGATGGCAATCGTCGTGGGGGCCGGCAACATCTATCGCGGCATGGCCGCCGCGGCCGACGGCATGGACCGCGCCACGGCTGACTACGCGGGGATGCTCGCGACGGTGCTCAACGCGCTCGCCCTGCAGGATGCACTCGAGGATCGCGGGGCACACACCCGCGTGCTCTCCGCGCTCGAACTGAAAGAGGTCGCGGAGCCGTACATTCGCCGCCGCGCCATCCGCCACCTCGAGAAGGGGCGCGTCGTCATCTTTGCGGCCGGCACGGGCAACCCGTTCTTCACGACCGATACGGCCGCGGCGCTTCGGGCTCTCGAGATCAATGCGGACGCCATCCTGATGGCGAAGCACGGCACCGTCGGGGTCTACGCCGACGATCCGCGCCTCGATCCGGATGCCCTGTTCCTCCCGGAGCTGACCCACCGGGAAGCCCTCGAGCGGAATGTCCGGGTGATGGACACCACCGCGCTCTCGCTCTGTATGGACAACAATCTTCCGATCTACGTCTTCCAGCTCGCCCGGGGCAACATCCGGCGGGTTCTGGAAGGCGAACGGATCGGCACGATCATCTCGACGCCGGCAAAGGAGGAGCGCTGATGGCTACGGCCGACCAACTGATCGGGGACGCCCAGAAGCGCATGGACGCGAGCGTCGAGCACACGAAGACCGAGTTCAACACGGTTCGCACGGGCCGAGCGTCTGCCGCGCTCCTCGACCGGGTGCAGATCGAGTACTACGGCCAGCAGACTCCGCTCAAACAGCTTGCGACGATCAACGTCCCCGAACCCCGGCTGCTGACCATCCAACCGTTCGACCCCAGCTCGGTGAAGGCGATCGAGAAGGCTCTCCTGGAGTCCGACCTCGGGCTGACGCCGTCGAACGACGGCAAGGTCATCCGGCTGCCGATGCCCCAGCCGACCGAGGAGCGGCGCGTCGAGCTCGTCAAGGTGGTGCGGAAGATCGCGGAGGAGGGGAGGGTCGCGGTGCGAAACGTGCGCCGTGACACCGTGCAGCACCTGAAGGACCTGAAGGAGGTCGGCAGCGACGACGAGCGCCGCGCCGAGGACCGTGTCCAGAAGCTGACCGACGACCACACGAAGACGATCGACGATCTGTTGAAGCACAAAGAAGCCGAGATCATGGAGGTCTAACCGCGCAAAGTGCTGCGCACTTTGCGCGGCATTGCGAAAGACCTTCGCTTCGCTCGGTGAAGTAGAGAAACACTATGAGTCTCCTCACGAAGATCAGGACACTGCGGCACGTACGGCCGGCTCCCGAGCCGGATCTGCCCGACGTCGCGCACGCGGTCGCGATCATCATGGACGGCAACGCCCGGTGGGCGCGCAAGCGTGGGCTGCCGATCGCCGCGGGTCACCGTGCCGGCACCAAGGCATTGCGCCGCACGGTCGAGGCCGCGATCGACCTCGGCGTCGACTCATTGACGGTGTATGCGTTCTCGACGGAGAACTGGAACCGTCCGCCCGACGAGGTCAAGCTCCTGATGGAGATCTTCACGGAGACGATCGAGCGTGAGCTTCCCGACCTGGTCCGCCAGGGAGTGCGCACGCGCTTCATCGGCAGGCGTGATCGTGCGCCCGCCGCGTTGCAGGAACGCATGGTCGCGCTCGAGCGCGAGACCGAAGGCAACGACCGCCTCGATCTCTGGATCGCCTTCGACTACGGCGGACGCGCAGAGATCATCGATGCGGCAAACCGTGCAGTTGCGGCTGGCGTCGAGGTCGATGAGGAAACCTTCGCGTCGTATCTCACGGCGCCCGACATGCCCGACCCCGATCTGTTGATCCGTACCTCCGGCGAGCTGAGGGTCTCGAACTTCCTCCTGTGGCAACTCGCCTATGCCGAGCTCGTCTTCGTCGACACGCTTTGGCCCGACTTCGGCGAGGACCAGCTCCGCGCCGCACTCGACGACTACGCCAGCCGCAGGCGCCGCTTCGGCGGCCGGTAGTGGGCCCCCTCGTGTCGCGCGTGCTCGTCGCGCTTGTCGGCGTGCCCGTCGTGCTGCTGATCGTCTGGGCGGGCGGCTGGTGGCTCTTTGCGCTCGGGGGAGTCGCGGCGGTGCTGGCGCTGCACGAGTACTCGTTGATGATCCGAACGTTGCGGCCGGTGATCCTCGCGGCGTATACGGGTGCGCTTCTGTCGCTGCTCGGCGCCCAGCTCGGCGGTCTTGACTGGACGGCGGCAGGCTTCCTCAGCACGATGGTGCTCGCGTTTCTGCTCCACTGGATCGCAACGACCCGCCAGTCGGCCACCGTTGCAATCGCAGCGACGGTGCTCGGCGCGGGTTGGATCGGGCTCTGTCTGGCGCATCTCCTTCTGCTGCGCGAGATTCCTCACGACGGCAAGCTCGCGACCTTCACCGTGCTGATCGCCGTCTGGGCGGGTGACATCGGCGCGTTCTTCGCGGGCCGACTGATCGGCCGGCACAAGCTCGCGCCGGCGCTGTCGCCGGGAAAGACCTGGGAGGGCTTTCTCTTCGGGACGGCCACGACGATCTTTGTCGCTTTCGTCGCGCTCTACAAGGAGGACTACCTCTCGATTCCGCAGTCCATCCTGCTCGGCGCCGTGATCGCGATTGCCGCACCCCTCGGGGACCTCTTCGAGTCGGCGCTCAAGCGCGACATGCAGGTGAAGGACAGTGGCCGCCTGCTCGCTGCGCACGGCGGCGTCCTCGACCGAATCGACTCGCTCCTCTTCGCGGCCGTCGCCTCGTACTACCTGTTGCGCGCCTTCAGCGCCGCCTAGAGGCGCTTGGCATAGCGGACTTCTGGCAGGTGAAAGCCGAACAGCTCGATCTCACGGGCGGTCCCGTCGGCTGCCCAGCCGGCGAGCTCGTAGAAGCGCCGCGCGCGTGGGTTGTCGTCCAGGACCCAGAGGATCGCCGTCGTGTGCCCGAGCTCCCGTAGGCGCTGCTCGCCCGCCTCGATCAGCGCGCGTCCGATTCCGGTGCCCCAGCTGTCGGGATGCACGTAGAGGGAGAACAGCTCGGCGTCGGCGTCCTCGTCGCGGCTGGCCCCGACGTCGATGAACCCGACGATCAAGCCTGCCTCCTCGGCGACGAACGTCGGCGGCCAGCTGCGCCAGCCGGGGGCGCGCTGGTCGACGGTCAGTGCCGCCAGCTGGTCAACGGGAAGGGCGTGCGCGTAGGCGGCCTGCCACGTCTCGACGTGCACGCGGGCGGTGGCGTCCGCATCCTCCGGTGTTCCGGGGCGGATCATCGCGGCGAACCTACACTTCCCCGGGGTGTGTCGGGTGAGCGGCGGAAGGTGGTGTCGGTGCTGTTCTGTGATGTGGTCGGCTCGACGGCTCTCGGGGAGTCGACGGATCCGGAGGCGTTGCGGGCGCTGCTGGCTCGGTATTTCGACCGGATGAGGGAGGTCGTTGAGCGTCATGGCGGCGTCGTCGAGAAGTTCATCGGGGATGCGGTGATGGCGGTGTTCGGGGTGCCTGTTGTGCATGAGGACGATGCGTTGCGGGCGTGCCGGGCGGCGGTGGAGATGCGGGAGGCGTTCGCTGGGTTGGGGATCGAGGGCCGGATCGGGGTGAGCACGGGTGAGGTGGTGACGGGGACGGAGGAGCGGTTGGCGACCGGCGATGCGTTGAATGTGGCGGCTCGGTTACAGCAAGCGGCGCTGCCGGGCGAGGTGCTGATCGCGGAGGCAACCCGCGCGCTGGTCGTTGACGCGGTCGATGTGGAGCCGGTCGAGCCGCTGGCGCTGACGGGGAAGAGCGAGCCGGTGACCGCGTTCCGGCTGATCGGTGCCCGCGAGGCGTCCGAGCGCCGGCACGACACCGTGTTCGTCGGCCGCGCGCGCGAGCTGGCGCTGCTGGGTGAGGCGTGGGGGCGGGTTCAGGCGGAGCGGCGTTGTGAACTGGTCACGGTGGTCGGTGACGCAGGTCTTGGGAAGTCCCGGCTCGTGGCGGAGGGGCTGGCGTTGATCGAGGGTCGGGTCGTGCGTGGCCGCTGCCTTCCGTACGGTGTCGGGATCACCCACTGGCCGGTTGTGGAGGTGGTCAAACAGCTCGACGCACTCCCCACCGATCCCGCTGCCGCGGCGGCGATCCGTTCGCTACTTGGGAAGTCGGAGGCAGGGACGTCAGCGGAGGAGATCGCGTGGGCGTTCCGCAAGCTGCTTGAGGAGCAGGCCCCGCTCGTGGTCGTGTTCGACGACATTCAGTGGGGCGAGGAGACCTTCCTCGATCTCGTTGAGCATGTCGTGCTGCTCTCGAGCGGCGCCCCGATCCTATTCGTTTGCATGGCTCGCCCCGAGCTGCTCGACAGCCGCCCCTCCTGGCCGGTGGCGGTGCGGCTCGAGCCACTCAGGAGCCAGGATGCGGCCAGCTTGATCGGGGCGTCTGTGCCGGAGGAGTTGCGTGTGAAGATCGCTCACGCGGCGGGCGGCAACCCGTTGTTCATCGGCGAGATGATGGCGATGGCCGGTGAGGCGGGAGACGGGGTCGAGGTGCCGCCGACCTTGAAGGCGCTGCTCGCCGCCCGGCTGGACCAGCTCGACGCGGCTGAGCGGCGGGTGCTCGAGCGCGGCGCAGTCGAGGGCGAGGTCTTTCACCGCGGCGCCGTGCAAGCACTCGGGCCTGAGGAGGCCCACGTGACGCCGCGGCTGGCTGCGCTCGTCCGCAGGGAGCTGATCCGCCCCGACAAGGCGCAGCTCGCAGACGAGGACGGCTTCCGCTTCCGCCACCTGCTGATCCGCGACGCCGCCTACGACGCGCTCCCGAAGTCCTCGCGGGCGGAGCTGCACGAGCTCTTCGCGGGTTGGCTGGAGCAGCGCGGTGACGAGCTGGTCGAGCTGGACGAGATCCTCGGCTATCACCTCGAACAGGCCGCCCGCTACAAGCACGAGCTTGGACAAGCCGAGGCGATTCTGGCCGAGCGCGCGGGCGAGCGGCTCGCGGCCGCCGGCCGCCGCGCGCTCTGGCGCGGCGACGCGCGCGCGGCGGCCGGGCTGCTCCAGCGGGCGCTCGAGATGACCCGGCCGGCGCACCTCGACGTCGTGCTCGAGCTCGACCTCGCCCGGGCACTCTTTTTGGACAGCCCGAAGGCCGCAGCCGTTGCCGACGCCGCCGCCGAGCGGGCGCGGGCGGAGGGCGACGAGACAGGCGAGGCGCTCGCCCGTGCCTACGGCGCCTACTACCGTTCGTTCTTTGTGGCCGATCCGGCCATCGACGAGCTCGAGTCGCTCCTGCGAGCGGCGCTGCCACTGCACGAGCAGGCCGAGAATCATGCCGGGCTGGTGCACATCTGGACAGCGCTTTTTGATGTCGCGAACTGGCGCTGCCATTACGAGGACCATGCACACGCGTCGGAGCAGGCGCTCTACCACGCCCGGCTGGCCGGCCAGCACAGGTCGGATCTCTTCCGCCTCGACAACGCGCTCGCCATAGGGCCGCGGCCGGCCGACGAGGCGCTCCGTACGCTCGACGCGCTCCTGCCCGAGAATCCGCACCCCTCGCTGCTGCTGGCGCGAGCCTGGCTGCTGACCATGCTCGCCCGCTTCGACGAGGCAGCACCGATCGCGATCGAGGCCGGCCACCGGTGGCGCGAGCTCACCGGCGACGACTGGGTCGATTCGCGGCTCTGCTTCATCGCGAAGACTGTCGGCGACCACGAGAGCGCGGCCGTGCAGCAACGGCGGTTCTGCGACCTGGTCGAGGCGCGCGGCCAGCGCTACTACCTCTCGACCTACGCGCCGATGCTGGGCCGCTCGCTCTGCTTGCTCGGCCGCTACGACGAGGGGGTGAAGAGAATCGCCCTCCTGGGCGCCACCGGCTCGATCGGTCGTCAGGCGCTCGAGATCATCGAGGACCACCCCGAGCTGGAGCTCTGCGCCGCCTCCTCGGGCTCGCAGCCGATCGACGGGCTCGCGCCCCTGACTCAGGTCGGCGGCGACCTGGTCGAGCTGCTCGAGCGGGCCGCACCGGATCTCGTCCTGAACGCCGTGGTCGGCTTCGCCGGCCTGCCCGCAACGTTGTGGGCGCTCGAGCGCGGCGTCGATCTCGCGCTCGCGAACAAGGAGAGCCTCGTCGCGGCCGGAGATCTTGCTCTCGACGCGCAACAGCGCGGGGGAGGGCGTCTCATCCCCGTCGACAGCGAGCACTCGGGGGCGTTCCAGTGCCTCGAAGGCCGGTCGGCCGACCAGGTCCACTCCCTCGTGCTCACCGCCTCCGGTGGGCCGTTCCGCGGAAGACCGCGCCAGGACCTGGAAGGCGTCACACCGGGCGAAGCGCTTGCGCACCCGACGTGGAACATGGGCCCGAAGATCACGATCGACTCCGCAACGCTCGCGAACAAGGGGCTCGAGCTGATCGAGGCCCATTTTCTCTTCGACCTGCCGTATGACGACATCGAAGTCGTCGTGCACCCGACGTCGATCGTTCATGCACTGGTTCGGTTTCGCGATGGCGCAACGCTTGCGCATCTGGGATATCCCGACATGCGCGTGCCCATCTCGTACGCCCTCACCTATCCGGACCGCAGCGCCACGCCGCTACCGCCCCTCGACGTCACGGCGGGCTTGACGCTCGAGTTCGAGCCGCCGGATCTCGCGACCTTCCCGCTGCTCGCACACGCGCGCAGCGCCGGAGAGCAGGGCGGTACCTATCCCGCGGTGTTCAATGCAGCGAACGAGGTCGCCGTCGCCGCGTTCCTCGACGAACGGTTGCCGTTCCTCGCGATCGCCGACGTCGTCGCAGATGCCCTCGGCGAAGCGGACGGCGCGCCCGCGCGCGATCTCGACGAGCTCGTGGCCGCCGATGAGGCAGCGCGGCGGTCCGCCGAAGGGGCATTGAAGGTCGCATGAACGTCCTCCTCTCGATCTTCGGCCTCGCCGTGCTCATCCTCTTGCACGAGGCCGGCCACTTCTTCGTCGCGCGCGCAGTCGGGATGAGGCCGCGGCGGTTCTATCTCGGTTTCCCGCCGGCGCTCGTCAAGGTCGTGCGCAACGGCATCGAGTACGGAATCGGCGCAATACCGCTCGGCGGCTACGTCAAGATCCCGGGGATGCACCGTCCAGCCGCGTCCGATCTGGACATGCAGCTAGGCCCCGCTCTCAAGGAGGACCCGAGCCTCTTCCCGAAGATGGCACGCGTGCAGCGCGGGCTCGAAGCCGGCGATCTGGTTGCCGCGCGCGAAGCGTTGCCGGAGCTCGCGGCGGCCGTGGAGGAGGCAGACCTCAGCCCGGCGGCGGGAAAAGCGGCGCGACGTGGCACCGAGGAGCTGCAGGACGGGCTCAGCGACGACGCCTACTGGCGTCAGAGCACGTCGAAGCGCATCGCCGTCATCTTCGCGGGCCCGGGCATGAACATCCTCGTCGCGATCCTCCTCATCGCGACTGCCTATCTCATCGGCGTGCCCGGCGACGCCGACCGCACGGTGAAGAACGTGAAGGCGGACACACCGGCTGCGCAGATCGGCCTTCGCGCAGGCGACACGATCGTCGCCGTGGAAGGCAAGCCCACCCCGAACTTCACGGCGGTGTCGCAGTACATCCGGGCGTCGAAGGGTGCGCCGATCGAGCTCACCGTGCTTCGTAACAGCAAGCCGGTGACGCTCGGCCCGGTGCGAACGAAGAAGATCGGCGACCGGTGGGCGCTCGGGTTCGAGCCGGGCTGGAAGGAGGTCCAGTACGGCCCGCTGGGTGCACTCGGACACAGCGTCCAGCTCACCTGGTCGGCCGCGAAGGCGACGGTCACGTTCTTACCGCGCCTGATCACGGGCTCCGGCAGGAAGGAGGTCTCGAGCCCGGTCGGCATCATCGACACATCGAGTCAGGCAGCGTCCCTGACCTTCACGCTCTTTCTTCTGATCCTCGGCCTGATCAGCCTCTCGCTCGCGATCCTGAATCTGCTGCCGCTCCTGCCGTTGGACGGCGGGCACATCCTCTTCTCGATCATCGAGGGCTTACGCGGCCGGGCGGTGGGACGCGAGGTCTACGAACGGGTCTCGGCGATCGGCATCGCCCTCTTCCTCGTGCTGATGTTCATCGGCCTCTCGAACGACATCAACCGTCTCGGCGGGGGCTAGCCGCCCCGGCTTAGGCAGAGCCACAAGACCGCTCAAGGGCGGCGATACACTGGCACCGAGATGGCTTCCGAGCGCCACATCACGGTCGGCGGAGTCCAGATCGGCGGCGGCGCCCCCGTCGTCGTCCAGTCGATGACCCTGACGAAAACGTACGACGTCGAGGCCACGACCGCTCAGATCGCCGCGCTCGCCTCGGCCGGCTGCGAGATCGTCCGCGTTGCCGTCCCGAAGAACGAGGACGCCGAGGCGCTCGGCCGCATCGTCCGCCTCTCCCCGATCCCTGTGATCGCGGACATCCACTTCAACGCCAGCCTCGCCCTAAAGGCGATCGACGCCGGCGTCGCGGCGGTCCGGATCAACCCGGGCAACATCGGCGGCTCTGACAAGGTCGCGCAGGTCGTGCGCGCTGCGCAGGCCAAGGGGATCCCGATGCGCATCGGCGCGAACTCGGGCTCGCTGCCAAAGCACCTGAACGAGCTGGCGCAGAACGACCAGGCCGAGGCTCTGGTCGAGGCCGCGCTCGAGGAGGTGCGGCTGCTCGAGAGCCTCGGCTTCCGGGACTTCAAGATCTCCGTGAAGTCCAGCCACGTTCCGACAATGATCCGGGCCTACCGCCTGCTTGCCTCGAAGGTGCCGTATCCGCTGCACCTCGGCGTCACCGAAGCCGGGACACCGTTCGCCGGGTCGATCAAGAGCTCCGTCGGCATGGGTGCGCTCCTCGTCGACGGCATCGGCGACACGATGCGCGTGTCTCTGACGGCCGACCCGGTGGAGGAAGTGCGCGTCGCCTTCGAGATCCTCAAGGCGCTCGGGCTCCGTGAGCGCGGGCCGATCATGATCGCGTGCCCGTCCTGTGGGCGCGACAACGTCGGCGTGCAGACGCTCGCCGAAAACGTCGAGGAACGCCTGCGCGCGTACCCGCAGCACTTCGAGGTCGCCGTGCTCGGCTGCGCGGTGAACGGGCCCGGAGAGGCGGGGGACGCTGACTTCGGCATCGCCGGCGGCCGCGACACCGGTTTCGTCTACGCACACGGCCGTGTGCTGAAGAAAGTCAGCTCGGACATCCTGATCGACGAGCTCTTCCACGAGATCGACAAATGGATCGCCGACGGGATGCAGCGACCCAAACGACTGAAGATGGCAAAGCCCGCCGCGCTTGCGATGGCAGAGGCCTCGCTGATTCCGCTCGGCGAGTAGTCTGCCCGGACAACATGATTGCCCGGGCCTCAGAGCTGTTTCTTCCGACCCTGCGCGAAGCCGCCGGCGGATGCCGAGGCAGCAAGCCACAAGCTGCTCGTGCGCGGCGGCTTCATCCGCCAGGTCGGCGCCGGTCTGTGGACGTTTCTGCCGCTCGGCTGGCGCGTGCACCAGAAGGTCGTCCAGATCATCCGCGAGGAGATCAACGCGATCGGCGGCCAGGAGATGCTCGAGCCGGTGCTGACGCCGGCGGAGCTGTGGGAGACGAGCGGCCGCATCGGGATCCCGATCGTCTTCAGGCTCAAGGACCGGGCCGGGCGCGATTACGTGCTCCCGTTCTCGCACGAAGAAACGATGACGTTCCACGCGCGCGAGCTGCAGTCGTACAAGCAACTGCCGCAGCTCTGGTACCACTTCTCGACCAAGGAACGCGACGAACCCCGGCCGCGCGGCGGGCTGTTGCGGGTGCGCGAGTTCATCATGAAGGACTCGTACTCGTTCGACCGCGACGAGGCCGGACTCGACAGGAGCTTCGAGGCGCACCGGCGCGCGTACGAGCGCATCTGGGAGCGCTGCGGTCTCGACGCGTACTACGTCGAGGCCGAGTCGGGGATCATGGGTGGCCGGGAATCCTCGGGCTTCATGGCGCCGGCCGAGTCCGGCGAGAACATCCTCGTCCGCTGCGAGAACGGCGACTATTACGCAGATTACGATGCGGCCCGCGGGATTCCGCGTTCGCCCGACTTCCCCGATCCGCTGGACCCCCCGGAAGAGATCGAGACGCCTGGCGTGGCGACGATCGAGGCGTTGGCGGACTTCCTAGGCATCGATCCAGCCGCGACGTCCAAGGCGATGCCGGTCATGGTCGGCGAGCGGCCGGTGCTGGCCCTGATCCGCGGCGACGACCGGCTGAGCGAGGAGAAGCTCGTGACGGTGCTGGGCGAGGCGTACCGGCCGATGACGGACGACGAGATCAGAGCGGTCTTCGGCGCCGGCGGCGGGTCCCTCGGTCCCGCCGGTATCACCATCGACGTCGTCGCCGACGAGGCCCTGCGCGAGGGCCAGTTCGTCGCAGGTGCGAATCGCGACGGGTGGCACCTGCGCGGCGTTCAGGCGGGCCGAGACTACAACCCGGAGTTCGCGGACATCCGGCAGGCGAACGCGGGGGATACATGCCTGCTGTGCGGCGGCAAGCTGCTGGAGGAGCCGGCGATCGAGCTCGGGCACATCTTCAAGCTCGGCACGTTCTACTCGGTGCGGTTTGGCACGACCTTCCTGGACGAGGAGGGTCAGGAAAAGCCGCTCGTGATGGGGAGCTACGGCATCGGACCGGCGCGGACGATGGCTGCGATCGTCGAGCAGCATCACGATGACAAAGGCATCGAGTGGCCCGCTTCGGTTGCTCCGTACGACGTACACATCGTCGTCATCCCCGGCCAGGAGGAACACGGGGAATCGATCGCAGCCTCACTCTCGGCGGCCGGCTTCGTCGTGCTCCTCGACGACCGCGATGCGCGTGCGGGAGAGAAGTTCGCGGACGCCGATCTCATCGGCTGCCCGGTGCGCGTGACCGTCGGGCGAAAGGCCGCCGAAGACGGTACGGTGGACGTTCGCGAGCGCGCGAAGGGGGATGACAAGGCGGTGAGCGTAGGTGAGCTCGTCTCAACAGTGCGCGAGATGCTCGGCTGATGGCACGTAAGCGACGCTTCAGCGACGACGCGTTCGGCCCGACGATCGAGCGCCTCATGGCGGAGGCCGGCCTTACATACCGCTCGCTCGCGGAGAAGACGAGACTCTCAGCGGGCTATCTGAATCACCTGGTGCACGGCAACCGTCCAGTTCCATCGGACGACGTGATCAAGACGCTCGCCCGCGCACTCGGCGTCGAGGCAGAGCACTTCCGTGAATATCGCTTGAGGGTGATCACCGACCGGCTCGAGCGCATGCCGGAACTCATCGACAAGCTCTACCGGCGTTACAGCGCGTAGCCGATACGATCCCCGCCACGGGGCGTGGCGCAGCCTGGTTAGCGCGCTAGTCTGGGGGACTAGAGGTCCCGAGTTCAAATCTCGGCGCCCCGACTGAAAAAGGCCCTGCTGAGAGGGCCTTTTCCGTTCCACCAAGGTCTTATTAGGGCGGTCGACGGTGTCCAATAGGCGCCTAACCGTCTGCCGGCGGCTCCCGGTGCCCTCCACCGATGTGGCGCTAGCCCTTTCCCTTGAGCCGAGAAACCCTGTCGGTGGTGTGTGGCTGATAAGTCGGGGTCGGCGAGGGGGCCGTATTTTTCGCGACTACCCGTGCTCCCCGACATTCGGCCACGTCGTTACCCAGCCATGACTGCCGGTGGGTCGCTCGTGACCAACTGGTTGTTGCAGGGCGCAATCGTGAGATGCAATCTAGGGGGAAGGAGCACCACGATGATCCGCAAGCACTTTAGGTTCAAGAGACTGGTTCTCGGCCTCACGGTCGGCGTCGCCGTCGCAGCTTTCACGGCGCCTGCCACGCAGGCGCTGGTGTATATCGACAGGCCGCAGGCCAAGGTCACGGCGGCTGGGAATTACGGCCCGCTCGATCCGTGGGCGTACTCGGTCATCCATCGGACCGCGCAGGGCGCGACCGTGGGCGGGACCGCAATCGCGAGCGGCGCCATCTCGCCGGACGTTCGCGACCACCAACTGGTCCGTCAGCTCGTCGAGGCTGATCGCCTGACCTCGCAGACCTCGCAGTCCGGATTCGATTGGGGCGACGCAGGTATCGGTGCGTCTGTCTCGTTCGGTGTCGCGATCATGCTTCTGACGGCTCTCGCACTCGGCCGGCGATACCGGTCGCGGATCGATCGCTCCGGTCTCGCCACCTCGTAACCGCGACAAGTACCAAGCGAGAAGCGGGCCCGCAGGGGCCCGCTCTCGTCTGATGGGTTCAAGGTTCAGTGGTGCGGTCGCCTGCTGTCTGGTTCGCGGCGCTGTAAGGACCGGCGTTCATGCCCGGTTACATCCGGACGCGTTGCGGGAGAAGCAGCGGTGGAAGCATGCGCGCCGCAAAGCAGCGTGAGATTTTCTCTCGCGGGAGTTGGCGGGGTGCGTGCTTTCGGCTAGTGAAGAAACGCAACGCCGCGTCACGCGGGAGCGTCGATTGTACGTGTGTTTTTGGGCGTTATGGTGCGATCGAAGCGCGATCTCATCCAATCGGGGCGAAGCGTTTAGAAGCAGCTAGTTGAGCGAGGTGTGTTCGTGGTCGAACTCGACCTCGGTCACGTCGAGGCGGTCGCGCCACTGGCGCTCGTCCCGCAGGCAATCGTCGAGCGCACGGCGGGCGTCCTCCTCGGTGATGAAGAGCTCTATTGCTTCCGGGTCGTGAAGCTCGGTGAGCGCGTACAGGCGCATCGCCTGAAACCTATTCGGCTATCAATGGCGGAGCAAGCGTTTCAAGGTCTCGACGCCGATGTTTCGGTGGCCGTGCCGAAGCTCGGCGAGCGCTGACGCGGCGAGCGCGACCTCCGTGAGTGGCGGTAGCCGCTCGTCGATGAACCGCCGCAGCCAGCGTAACGCTGCGCGTTCGTAGCGGGCCGGGTCGGTGTTCGCCAGTAGTTCGCAGAGGGAGAGTGCGTCGGCGAGTGATAGTCCGCCCATTTCCCGTGCGGTCATCTCTGCGGCCTGGACGCGACGGCGATGGATGGCGCGTTGGAAGCGTCGGTGTGCTGTGCCCTGGCTGGTCATCGTGTGATGCCGCTGGGGCGACGGCTTCCGCGATCCTAGCTTCCTAAATGGCGCGGAAGGGGCGGCTGCGGCTCCGCCCCGTCCGGCTGATGAGGGCAAATGTGCCGGCGGCAGGCACATAGCTCTAGACGAGTCGCACAGTGCCTTCAGTCGCGACCTGGCGCCTGCCCCAGGTGGGGGAGAAGTGAAGCACCGCGGTCAACCGCGCATGAGGGACGAATCAACCGCTGCGTCAACCGATGCTTCAAACACAGCGTCACGGGGGCTCGATGCGGCGGAGCCTCTGACGCGAAGGGAACAAGTCGTCGTGAGCGGAGTCCGGGCGGCGGACTCTGCTCACGAGGATTCGGGGCCCGAACGGAACCACCATGCGGCGAAATGCGAATACGAACCGACACAGCGGCCTCTGCCGCCTCCCTCGCTGACTACCTGCGACGTTGCGAGTGCCTCGTCGAGGTCACCGACGGCCGGATCATCGACGCCACGGCAAGGCCACAGTCTCTCGCGGCTCCTCACCAAGACGTTGAGCTTGAGGCCTACCTCACCGTCTGGCAAGCGATGCATCCCGAGTCTCTGATCGAGCGCCTCACGCCGTTGGCGCCTCGCTGACCTGGGCGGCGCCCGGCATCACGACAATCCTGACGACTCTGTGGTCCTTGAGCGTCAAGCGCATCTCAAAATCGCGCTCATACGCCACTTTGCCGGTTTCACGCCAGCGAGCGCTCTCATGTGTGCGGGCAATGACGTCGCCGTCAATTTCCTCGAACTCGGGCTCTGCCTGTTCCATCTCGAATTGCTCGTCTCCGCTCGCCTTCTGAAGCACTTGCTGGGAGGCTTGGATGCCACGAAGGGTGCCGCGTCGCGTCACCGTTTCGACATCGGGATCGAGTAACTCTTCCGCCGCCTCGAAGTCATGCGTCGCGACAGCGTCGAGGAACTGACGTGCGCGGGCGATCTTCATCGGCGCAACTTAGCCTCGGTCATGGTCGCGTCCATTGCTCCTCCGGTCTAGCTCGAGGGGGCGCCTGGGCTCTTCGTCCTTATGCCGGCTGTCCGCTCTTCCTCGATCGGCTGTGCCTGAGGTTCCGGCTCGCTCAGCCTCGGTTGACGCTGCTCTGTTGGCCTTAGGTTGGGTCTGCGGAACACTCGACAGAGCCCGCGCCTCGCCCTTTGGACAATGGCCATAAGGAGCGGATGGGTTTACCCTCCCGAGCATGGCTCGAGGTATGCGCAGCTTCTGCGGTCGTTCGGGAGAGGTGAGGGGCCTAGCTTCACGACGAGGAACGAAGGCGCTTGCCCAGGTATTTCGATGCGGTCGCCGCGGCGTGGAGAGGGCCCTTCTTGTTCGGCGAGGGAGTAGCCCGCTGGTGTCGCGATGAAGAGCAGGTGCCGCTTGCCAGTGTCCTGATCCTTTCGGGCCGGCGTCGGGGGTGACGGATCCTCCTCGCGTGCAACGGGGTGTCGCATGTCTTCGTCGTGTGGCTCGTGCGCTGCGGCGTCGCGACTGAGGTCCGGCTGATCGGCGTCTCCCTCGACCGGCCCAACGTACCGTTCAACTCGTTCCTGCCAAGCCTCGCTTGGCGACGGATTTTCCTCCGCGACGCGAGAGGGTTCGGGTGTCTGGCTAGCTGGCGCCTCAGTGTCGGCAAGCCTTCGTTTGCTCACCTTAAGCACGACTGCTCGCTGGTCGGGAATGACGTTCACCACGTCTGTGACTGGCAGCAGACGCCGCCGCCAGACAAAGACGCCGTCATGACGGATCGCGATTCGATCATCAGCAGCGAGTTCGACAAAGGCCCCCAGGCGCCTGCCCTCCGCGTCGAACACGGCGTAGCCCTCCGCCGCCTCGAGCGTTGCTCGTATCTTCCGCGGGTCGCTCCCGCTCATTCTCTCCACCGCCACTCGCCGGACTCGCGCTCGGCGAACTCCGGGCAGTAGAAGACGAGCACGCTGTCCATGTCGAGGTAGGCGCTCCAGCGCTCCTCGTCAGTGGGTAGCCAGACCTCGCCGCACTCGGCGCACTGCGGGATGAGGGCGACCTGCTCGGCACTCACGAGCGGGAGTCTAAGTCGCGTTACCAGGTATCGGGGTCGGCCAGGAGGTCGTCCATTCAGCGGACTTTCGCAGCTCTGTTTTGGAACACGGCGAGCAGCGCGCTGAACTGCGCGACCGTCGGTGGAACAGCCTGAGAGCGGTTGATCTCGGCCAACGCACACCAGTGGTTGGCGCCGACCGCGCCGTTGACAGGTGTCTGCGGCCCGAAGTCAGGTCTTGCCCGTTGCGCACAGCGCGACCGCCACCACAGCTCCGAGCAGGAGTACCCGCTTCATCGTCTCCTCCTTCGTGGGAGATGCGGAACCATGACCTTCCCGCAGCCACCCCAGCTTTGCAAGTCCGGCTGGCCTGAAACGATGAAGTGCCCGAAGCGGTCTTACGGACTAGGTGGGCGACCGGCGACTTGTAATCGAGGTCAGAGCGCACGACACTTCTTCGATGAGGTTGTCACTCCGGCGCGGCCGAGTTCGCCGGTCCCGCACATCGCGGCGGGGTCCCCGATGAGCGGGGCCGAGGCAGACGATCGGTGGTTGTGGCCGGACGAGTTGGATGCTCTCGTGGCTGCGCCGGCGCATCATCTTCTGCTTCTCGAAAACGAGCAAGTGAGAGTTCTCGAGACGAAGATCGCCGCCGGTGAGACGACGGCGGTCCACACGCATCGGTGGCCGAACGTCCAGTACATTCTCAAGAGCACCGAATTCCTCCGTCGCGACGGCGAAGGGAGTGTTCTTTTCGACACTCGCGCAGCCGACGGGCGCCGCCCCGAACCCTGGACCACCCACTGGTCGAAGCCCCTGCCGCCGCATTCGATCGAGAACGTCGGTGAAACAGAGTTGCACGTGATCATGGTCGAGCTGAAGGATTGTCCGGCAGGCGGCGGCCGCGCCTCTTGAAGTCAGAAGGCTCCGAAGGACGAAGGCCGCTGCGAGGAAGACGACGGGTCACACCGGCCCCAATGGGCAGCGTCCGCAAGCTCAGCCCGGCTACCGACGCGGCGTAGTTCGCCTGTTGCCTTCCTGGGCTACTCGCGCTCGTCCGCGAGCAGGGCCAGCACCGCGTTTGCCCAGTCGGCGACGTCGTCGAGGGGCTCTTGATCTCGGATCGTCATGAAGCCGGCGGTCAGGCCGTCGAGCTCCTCCTCATTGAGCCCCTCACCCGGCTCGTCGGCCTGCGACGTGTCCGTTCGACCGCCCTCAACTTCGGCCTCACGGGCCATCGCGAAGCGGACGACCCACTCACGGCTTCGCCCGGCGATGGCGAGCTGGTCAAGAAGTTCGTCGACCCGTCTGCGCCCTTCGGGCGTCAATGCCGCCACCGCTTTGGCGAGGTACTTGCTGTGGTGGTCTGGTGTGTTCACCGTCGTCCCCCGTGAAGATCGAGCGCTCGTGCCCTGGCTGGTCATCGGTTGATGGCGGCTGGGGCGACGGCTCTTTGAGTCTAGGCGTGAGGTCGGGATCCCGGCTCGTTGCAGAGTTTCGCTCCGACTCGCCCAGGGTCGGTCACCACGCCAGAGGCCGATATAAGACCTCAACCGGGGTAGCGCGGGACGAATATCTCGGCGCCGAGCGTTTGAGCCTCAACGAGTGCCGGCCAGGACTAATTGCTGGGTCGATCCGACCATTTGCCTGGTGATCCGATCGGACAAACGGACAACGCTTAGGGGGCACGTGGGTGGCTGTCGCAAAAAGAGCTCCCCATTGTGCTCCCCACGACTGGGGCGCTTTTCGGCTGCGGCCCTAGGCGTCCCAGTCGATCCTGTGCACTCCGAGGCAATGGCGCCGACCCAGCGGGCCGATGAGAGAGTCGGTCCGGCCCCCGCGGATCAGCTCGTGACGAGGTGCTCTTGCCGCCCGATCGCGACGGCTTCGAGACGCGAGTGAGCGTTGAGCGCCCGCAGGAGGTGGCGGATGTGGTTCCGCACCGTCTCGGTGCTGATGTGGAGCTCATGCGCGATCTGCTCGGTCGAACGGCCATGCTCGAGCAAGCGCAGCACCTCGGCCTGCCGGCGCGTCAGGCTCGGATGGGGCGGCGGAGGTGCGTCGTCCTCTTCCACGTCTTTGACCTGGCCGAAGACGCCGATCACATGGCCATCGCCGCTGCGGAGCGGAACCGAGCTGACCTCGACGGACAGCCGCTTGCCGTCCGCGTCGATCAGCACGACCTTGTTGTCCGAGCCGGCTGGTGGTCCGACAAGGTTCCGGGTGAAGATCTCCCGCGCCCGGCGCGTTTGCTCGGGCGCGACGACAGAGGTGAGCTGGCGGCCACGCACGTCTCCCACGATCTTGCGCGCGGCTGGATTCAGCCAGCGGATGATCCCGTGCCTGTCGATCACGTAAGCAGGGACGCGGACCCGGCCGATCGCGTCCTCGACATCGCCGCCGGTCGGGTTGAGCTCGGACACGACTTCGAGTCTGCTCCTTGAACAGTTGTTGCGCAACTTCAGGCCGCGAGTCTTGCCTGAGCCGACTGTTGATGACGCGATGCAAATTGACACGTTTGCGTCACAAGGCGTGTGCGTAGCTTCTCTACGGTGAGCTAGCGCCGGCGCTTGGGGTGTGCCTTCGGGCGATGGGGTCAGCCCCGCGTCGGCTCTTCATAGGTTTCACGTGACCGCGAAGACTGCGACGGCCCGGCGATGCAACGCACACCGAGAGGGGCTCCGCTATTCGATCACGGTCTGTACACGTGGAAAATCCAGGTTGCTTCGCCCGTGCGGTTGCCCGTCTTGCTTTGGTAGCGAATGGTGTGCCTTCCAAGACTCGGTCCGACGACCATGACCCGCCATTCGCGCAGCGTGACGCTCTTGCCGCCTGCCGGGGGAAACGCGACGAGTACGCGGTCCGAGGTTCCGAACGCGCGCAGCGCAACGCGTCGCCCGTCAAGCCACAGCTGCCACCGTGTCGCCTTCCAGTCGGCGTCCAGAGCGGCCGGATCGGCGAAGAATGAGCCGTAGCCGATGAAGAGCCGTCGGACCTGCGGTACGCGCGGGCAGGTGCGACGCACATGCCTGCCGGCCGGCCCTGTGATGACCGGATCGCAAAAGTCAAACAGCTTCGCATCGGCTTCCGCGGCCGTGCCACGAGCGAGACGCATGGTGCCGATCTTCCCACCGGGCCCGATCGGAACCAGTCGGGTCGCGCCACCGGCTGACGAGGCCAGCACCAAACACACCACCGCGACGATCGGCGTCAACGGGAACCTCCCGAAATACGAACCAGCCACCTGCGCTGTCTGATCCAAGTATCCGGCTCTCGCAGCCTGACCGTCAACCGGCGCCGCAGCAGGTGTTCCGTGTGTCCGTCGCTCGACTGTTCCACTGAAGCGCCCTTTTGAGTCCCTCGATCGGGCGCCAGATTCCCTGAGCCGAAGCCACTTGTTGCGGGGCCCACCGTTGTAATTTGTAATTGACCCTAAAGGGGTAGGTCTCTCGTGTCGAAAGCGAAAGGAGCGGAGGGCCTTCAGGAACCTTGGGGTGCCGCAGCCTAAGGGTTCCCGGGAAGCTCCCCAGCTTTCCGGTTCTCCGCTCGAGCGCAGGGGGTG
>CAWHXK010000002.1:0-7701 GCA_963833255.1 uncultured Actinomycetes bacterium | reverse complement strand
CTTCGGAACGTTCGCGACCGCGAGTCCGGACTCACGCTCAATGCCGTCCGCGAGCAGCTCGAGGCTGCGTTCACGGCACGCGAGGCGGAGCTGGAACGTGCCCGGCTCGCCGTGCTGGACGAGGCGCTCGACGTCACCCTGCCCGGGACCCCGTTCCGGCGTGGGCGCCTCCACCCGCTGACCCAGATTCGCCGCGAGGTCGAGGACATCTTCCTCGGGCTCGGGTACGAGATCGTGGACAGTCGCGAGGTCGAGACGGTCTGGCACAACTTCGATGCGCTCAACCAGCCGTTGACGCATCCCTCGAGGTCGCACCGTGACACCTTCTACGTTGATTCGGAGACGCTCCTCCGGACGCACACGTCGACGGGCCAGATCCGTGTGATGGAAGAGCGTCAACCCCCGATCTACATCGCGACCCTGGGGCGCGTCTACCGGCGGGACACGCCGAGCCCTCGCTCGACGCCGAACTTCCACCAAGTCGAGGCGCTCGCGGTCGACAAGGGGATCTCGCTCGCCGACCTGAAGGGCACGCTCATGCACTTCTTCCGGGCGATGTTCGGTGAAGACCGCGACGTCCGGATGCGAACGAGCTTCTTCCCGTTCACCGAGCCCTCGGTCGAATTCGACGTCACGTGCTTCCTCTGCGGGGGCTCCGGCTGCGCGTTCTGCAAGTACACGGGCTGGTTCGAGATGGGCGGCGCAGGCGTGGTCGATCCCGCCGTCTTCGAGAAGATGGGCTACGACCCCGAGGAGTGGTCGGGCTTTGCCTGGGGGTTGGGCCTCGACCGCATTGCCGCGCAGCGTCACGCGATCCCGGACATTCGGATGTTCTGGGAGAACGACCTCCGAGTGCTGAGGCAGTTCTGATGAGAGTCCCCGTCAGCTGGCTGCGGGACTATGTCCCGCTCGAGATGCCGGCCCGCGAGCTCGCGGACCGGCTGGTGATTTCCACGTGTGAAGTCGACGGGATCGAGACCGTCGGCGTCGCGGACGTCGACGGCAACCTCGGCCTCTTTCGGGTCGGGCGCGTGCTCGACGCCGTCAAACATCCGAACGCAGACCGGCTGCAGCTGTGCCAGGTGGACGTGGGGGAGACGGATCCACGGCAGATCGTCTGCGGCGCGTGGAACTTCGGCGCCGGCGCGACCGTCGGTGTCGCGCTTCCGGGTGCGGTCCTGCCGGGCGGCCTGAAGCTCGAGCAGCGAAAGGTGCGCGGGGAGGTCAGCGACGGGATGATCCTCGCCGAGGACGAGATCGAGCTCGGCACCGACCACAGCGGGATCATGGTGCTCTCGAACGGCATCGAGCCCGGGACTCCCCTCGGCGACGTGCTCCCGTTGGCGGACAGCGTGCTCGAGCTCGAGACGAGCCACAACCGCCCAGATCTGTTGGCCGTCTACGGGATCGCGCGCGAGGTCGCCGCGCTGTTCGATCTGGAGCTCGCGCCGCCCCCGGGCACCGACCCGCAAGGCGGTGGCGACCGTCCCGTCGACGTCACGATCGAAGACTACGAGGGCTGTCCGCGGTACATCGGCCGCCTCTTCACCAACGCGGCCGTCGGCCCGTCGCCAGTCTGGCTGAAGGCCAGGCTGCTTGCCGCGGGAATGCGGCCGATCTCCAACGTCGTCGACATCACGAACTACGTCATGCTCGCGCTGGGCAATCCACTACACGCATTCGACCACTCGAAGCTCGCCCGCGGCAAGATCGTCGTGCGGCGTGCGAGGCCGGGTGAGAAGCTGCGCACGCTCGACGGCATCGAACGAGAGCTCGAGCCGTACGATCTCATGATCGCCGACGGCGAGCGTTGCGTCGCGCTCGCGGGGATCATGGGCGGCGAGGAGACAGAGATCGGTCAGGACACCACGGAGATCTTGCTCGAAGCCGCGAACTTCGAGCCGTACACGATCTTCCGCACCTCGGAGCGTCTGCGCCTCCGTACGGAGGGCTCGAACCGCTGGGAGAAGGGTGTCGATCCCTATGTCGCCGAGCAGGCCGCGAAGCTCGCGACGCAACTGATCGTCGAACTTGCCGGCGCAGAGTGGGCCGGGCACGCCGACGTCCATCCGGAGCTGCCTGTTCCTCCGACCGTTCGCTTCCGTCCCGAGCGAGCCGACGCCGTCGTCGGCATCGAGACGCCTCCAGATCAACAGCATGCGATCCTGCGGCGCCTCGGGTTCGGTGTCGACGGCGAGAAAGTCGCGGTCCCGACCTGGCGCGCCCGGGACGTCACTCGCGAGATCGACGTCGTCGAAGAAATTGCGCGCTTCCGACTCGACGAGGTCCCGGCACGCCTGCCGACGCGTCAGGCGATGTTCGGCCGCCTGTCGAAGCACCAGCGCATCCGACGCCGGATCGAGGACGTGCTCGTCGGCTTTGGGTACTCGGAGGCATACACCTGGAGCCTTCTGCCCGAGGGCTCGGCAACGGGCGCCGTCGCACTGCAGGAGCCTCTCTCGAGCGAGCAGGCTGTTTTGCGCACGTCGCTGATCGAGGGCCTGCTTGCCTCCGCCTTGCGCAACGTCCACGCGGGCAACGAGGAGACCGCGCTCTTCGAGCAAGCCCACGTCTACCTGCCGAGCGACGAACGGCTTCCCGAGGAGCGCTGGCGTGTCGGCGGCATCGCAGAGGGAGGCTTTCCGTTCGTGAAAGGCACTGTCGAAGGGCTCTACGCAGCGCTCGGGATGGAACCGAGCTTCCAACCGGCGGACGACCTGCCTGCGCCCGGCCGGGGCGCGCGCACCGGCGAAGGCTGGGTCGTCTCCCTGCGTGATCCCGAGCTGCCAGGGGAGTGGGGCGCGTTCGAGCTCGACGTCGACCAGCTCGTCGAACGCGTCCCGGATCTCGTCGTCTACGAGGACGTCATCACCTATCCGCCCGTTCGTCAGGACCTTGCCTTCGTCGTCCCCGAGGACGTGAGCGCGGGGGAACTCGTCCGCGCCGCACAGGACGCTGCCGGCGCGGAGCTCCGTGAGCTGCGTGCCTTCGACGTCTACCGCGGCGAGCAGATCGGCCCGGGGAAGAAGTCGATCGCCTTCTCGGCCACCTTCCAGTCTCCCGAGAGAACCCTCACCGACGAGGACGCCGCCGAGCTTCGAAGCCGCGTCGTCTCCGCCCTGGAAACGGCGTTTGGCGCCCAGCTCCGGGCCTAAGAAGCTCCAAGGAGAAGGGTGGCCACGAGGCCGCCCTTCTGGTTTGCAAATGGGTGGACAAAGCCCTCGACATTCCTAATGTGAGTGCGGGGAGTAGGACCAATGAGGGGAATGAGGGGGAGACATGAAACTGCGGCTCGTGAGCACCTGCGTGCTCGTACTCGGCATCGCTGCTTTGGCGTCCGCTTCGGCGTTCGCCGGTAACGGCAACGGCCAGGGGAACGGCAAAGACGATTCGGCGGCTGCTCCAGCAGCCGTGGCGGATACGTCGCCAGGTCACGGCAACTCGGCAAACGCGCCGGGCCAACTGAAGAAGGACGAAGCTCCGGCACCGACCATCGCCGCTCCAGCCGTTGCGGACGCTACACAGCAGGTGAGCTCTGCTCAGTCGGGCGTGAAGCCGTCGAACGACACGGCGCACGAGACGCACGCGGCTGCGTCGTCCGACGAAACGAAGCTCTACGGAAACGGCAGGACGGCCGGGCAGATCGCGCAGCGAAACGGCGCTGCGCCGAGCACGATGCTGCACGGGCCAGGTAACAGCCAGCCACACAAGGCTTCGCCCTGTGCGGGCGGGCACGAGGTGGATGTGCACGCGTTGAAGGGCAAGCGGAGCGGACGCTGCGGTAACGCATCGCCTCCGCCTCACACGACTCCGAACCCGGTCGTGACTCCTGACCCGGGGAAGAACCCGGATCCGGCCAAAGGGCCGACCTCCGACCCTTCGCTCAATCCGGCCGTAACATCGGCGGGGACGGTCGTGATCAGCGGCATGGTGTCCGTGACGAAGGTGACCAAGAAGCATCGTGGCCATGACGCCGCGGCGGGCATCCTCGCAGCGACGGGGGCGGCCGGGCGAGGCACGCTGCCGTTCACGGGAGTCGACCTCTGGAGCACGGCGTTCGTCGCGTTGACGTTGATGCTGATCGGTCTGGCGCTCTGCCAGCGGGCCCGCACCCTCCCGGCGCGCGAATCCGAACGGGGGGCCCGCCCGTAGAGTCCGGGCATGACCACACGAATCCTGCTCGCAGCGGCCGTTGCAGCCATGTTTCTCCCCTCGACCCTTGCGCGGGCCGACAATCCAAGGCTCGTCGCAACGGTCGGGAGGAACGACTCCTTCACGATTTCGCTGCGTGACGGGTCGGGGAACCCGGTCACGCACCTCGATGCCGGCACCTACGACATCGAGGTGCACGACCTTTCGGAGAGCCACAACTTCCGCCTTCACGGCCCTGGGGTCGAGCGGACGACGGACATCGGCAGTAAGGAGGACGTCGTCTGGACTGTCGCCCTCGGGGATGGGAAGTACCGCTTCGAGTGCTCGGCCCACGCGAGCGTCATGAACGGGTGGTTCACGGTCGGGACCGTCGCACCGACCCCGCTCGCCGCCTCAGTCGGCCCGAAGCGCACGATCTCGCTGAGGCCGAAGATCGTCGAGGTCGGTCCGGCGACGCTGACGGTCAACGACCGCAGCCGCACGGACAACTTTCACCTGACCGGTCCCGGCGTGAACAAGAAGACCGGTGTCGCGTTCCGCGGACGTGTGACCTGGAACGTGTCGCTACAGCCGGGGAGCTACACCTACCGCTCGGACAAGCGCAAGGGCCTGCGCGGATCGTTCGTCGTCAGGCTCCCCGCCTAGCGAGCTTCACGAGCCCGGCCCGCTCGCCGCCGGCACCACGGATGTCCGCCTGGCGGTCGAGCTCGGCGTTGAGCTCCGCGCCGAAGAGCAGGGCATACGCCGAGTAGTTCAGCCAGAGCAGCAGGATCACGCCGCTCGCGAGCGCCCCGTAGGTCCTCGTGTAGTGCCCGGCGTAGGTTACGTACACGGCGAAGAGACCGGACAGGAGCAACCAGAGCAGCCCGCCGACGAGCGATCCGGGCGTCACCCATTTCCAGCTCCGCTGTTCCTTGTTCGGTGCGAGGTAGTACACGAGGCTGCAGAACAGCAGGATGGCGCAGAACGCGATCGGCCAGCGGGCGATGCCCCACACCCATTGAAAGGCGCCGCCGAAGCCGGCCCGCTTCGAGATCGCGTCGCCGAGCGAGCCTCCGACCACGATCAGGAGGAAGATGCCGGCAGTCGTGATCCCGCTGGTGAGGACGAGGACGATCGCAGTGGCTCGCGTCTTCCAGAAAGGTCGGGTCTCGGGGCGTTCGTACGCACGGTTGACTGCTTTGATCACGGACTTCATCGCGCCGCTCGCGATCCAGACCGCGGCGACGAAGCCGATGGCGAACGCCGCCGCGGACGTCCCTCCCGGCGAGTCCCGCTGCAGGCCTTCGACGAACGTGATCACGCCGTTCGGAGCGATCGGGTCGAGCAGCCGCGTGACGTCGTCGAACAGACCGAACAGGCCAAGTGCTCCGATGACGAACGCTACTGCCGGAAAGAACGCCAGCAGTGAGCTGTACGCGACCTGCTGGGAGAGGCCCATGCAGTCGTCGTTCATGAACTTGGAGAAGGCGCGCTTGACGGAGGCGATCCACTCCGACCGGTTCAGTTTCTCCGGCGACTCCGGCGACTCCGGCGCGTGGCCGGTGCGCGCTTCCAGATCAGTCGCGGTCGACAATGCGAAAGCGACCGAGCTTGGCCTTGGTCTCGCCTTCGCGTCCGCGCCCGAAGATCAGCCTCGCGGTCGCGCCGACTCCTCCGGCCAGGAGAAATCCCACCCCGAGAGCGCCGGCCGCCACGACCGGCAGATTGGCGCGGAGCTTGCCCGTGATGTCGGTCGCCTCGCTGATTTCCTCCCGGAGGCTGTCGGCCGCGCTGGCGAGCTGCTCGCGCTCGACCTCGATGTCGTGGCGAACCTGTTCGACCGTGCGTGAGTTGTTAACGGCCATCGGTCTTTAACGCCTCGGTCGTGAGCTTCGCTTCCAGGATCGCCTGCTCCGGTACGGGTGGCGTCGCTTTCTTGACCTTCGCGACACCGAGGTAACCAAGCACCCCAGCGAGCACGAGCAAAAGTCCGGTGGTCACGAGTAGAGCGGCCCAGGTAGGCATCGTCGTGGCGAGGGCCGCAGCGATCGTCGCAAAGACGAAGGCGAGCATGAAGACGACGAAGAGGGCCGCACCGAGCAACAGTCCGATGCCGACACCGAGTGAGGAGATCTTGCTTCTGAGCTCGAGCGCGGCGAGCTCGAGCTCGAGCCGGACGATCGCGCTGGTGCGCTCTGCAACCTCTTTGACCGCTGTGCCGAGGCCGTGTGGAGACTGGCGGCCGTTAGTCCCTTGGGTGGCCATCGCCCCTCCAGTCGATCCACTTGGCCAAGAAGATGCCGGCGGCCAGTGCGGCTCCGGCGATCAGCCATGGATTCGGCCCGCCGCCGCCGCGCTTCTTCTTCGGTTTCGGCCGCGCGCCGAGCTGCGGGCTCGACGGAGCCACTGTCGGCTGCCCGGGCTTCTGATTCTTAGGCGCCTCGCCTTTGGCGCGCGCCTTGATCAGGCTCGGCTTCATCTTCCGGATCAGGTCCGCGTCCTCCGCGAGCGGCTGGGCGAGCTTCGCCTTGGCGCCGCCCTCGCCTGCCATCTGGTCGGCGAGTTCCTGAAGCTTTTTCGCGGTCCGTTCGACTGTTTGATCGGCTGTCATTTCTTGGTGGGCGGCTCCTCACCCGTGAGCGTACGCCAGATCTGGGCCGAGACGCGGCGCGCGGCGACCGCTGCGACTGCCCCAATGGCGCCGTAGATGGCGGACCACAGCAATCTGCGAAGCATGACTCCGTGTTCTACCAGGCCGGGGCCCTCCCAAACCTGCATACGTATGCTGGAGATATGCAGCTGGGCAAGCCCGAGCGGCATCGGCTGATCGAAAGCGTCGTCTCCCGAAAGAGGGTCGGCACGCAGTTCGAGCTACTGGACGCGCTCGCCGGTGCCGGCTGCGTGGTCACGCAGGCGACCGTCTCGCGGGACATCCGAGAGCTCGGGCTGGAGAAGACCCACGACCCCCTGGGCCGTCCGCGCTACGTGCTTCCGCAGGTCGTCCGCCGCACAGATCCGACCGAGCTCCTGAACTCGATCCTGGGGCAGTTCGGCCGCAAGGTGACGCCGGCGGGAAACATCGTCGTTCTCCAGTCGGAGCTCGGCTCGGCGCCGGCGATCGCGCGGGCGCTCGACCAGCTCGAGCACGAACGGATCGTAGGCACCCTCGCGGGCGATGACACCGTGCTCATCGTCGCGCCTTCCGAGCGCGATGCGAAGTCGCTCGCGCGTGAGCTGGCGGACGTGCTCGCCTAAGCGCACTAACGACGGAACGTCCGTCGCCAAGCGTGCACGACTCGCGTCAGGAAGTTGGGACGCTCCTCGTGCGACTGGATCGGCGCCTCGACCGAGGCCTCTGCCCTGCGAATCGCGCCTGCACCCTCCGGAAGGATCTCGGCGCTCGTCGGCGGCTCCTCGAATTCGCCGAGATGGTGAACCTGATCCTAGGTGAGCTTCAACTGCACACGTTGACCCTTGGTGTCGACGACCTTCCAGCCCGGTGCGATGACGAACCACGAAACGGGGTCGCCTGCGGTCAAATCGTGCGACCCCCGAGTTTCCACACGG
>CAWHXK010000001.1:0-11773 GCA_963833255.1 uncultured Actinomycetes bacterium | reverse complement strand
CGAACAAGGACCTGCGCTGAGCCCGCTCGGAGAGCCGCGCAGGTTCTGGCGCTGCGCAGCCCACCTCAAGCCCGGCGCGCGGCGAGTCGATCAAGGCTGAGTGCCAACCAGCAGCCTGTCAGTCTGGATGCTCCGCCTGACTTTGGGCATCCTCGTGCTCTGGGGTGTGTGGGCCCTGGTCTTTGACGTGATCACGGACGGCGTCTTCTTTACGTTTCGGGCATTCGGGCTGATCTCGCCGCTGGTGGGTCTCATCTGCCTCATCGTCAGCATCTTCGGGCTCATAGAGGCGCACCGACTGAGAGCGCCGAGGAGCTACGCGCTCGCGGCCATTGCTCTGAGCGTGGTGATTGGAGTCGTGCCCTTCGCCATGCTCCCGTACGACCCCTCGTAACAGCGACTGCGAAGCTCTAGGCGAGCCTCATGGAGTCGGCAAAGACCTCCGCTAAGTCACGAGGAAGGCCTCGAGCTCGGCGAGGCCTGACGGCGAGCCGATCTCGTAGAAGCGGTCCTTCGCCTCGAAGCCGGCGAGGCGGCCTTCCTTGCTCAGCCGCGACAGGAGATCAGCCAGGTCGGACGGCTGACCGGCCGGGATCTCGGCGGCGACTTCGCGCTCGAGCACGAGCAGCCCGTAGTCGATCCACTCGAAGTCGCCCTTCGACTTCGAGTAGCGCGTCACGAGCTCGCCGTCGAAGTCGGCGTTGCTCTTGTCCCAGCGCCCTTCGTTCCGGAGGACTGTCATCAGCGCCGGTTGGGCCGAGGCCTCAAACGTCCGAAAGACGTCCGGCAGGTAGAGCCGCAGGTACGCGTCGCCGTATAGCACGGCGAAGTCTCCCGCGAGTACGCCCTCGTCGTACGCGAGGCGTAGTGCACCACCGGTGCCGCGGAGGGCAGTCCCCTCGTCGACGTACGCGACGGACAAACCCCAGTTCGAGCCGTCACCGACGTACTCCCGAACCTGGTCGCCGCGGTACGCGATGCAGTACACGACCTCTTCGACGCCCTGCTCCGCGAGCCACGTCAGCTGATGGTCGGCGAACGGGCGACCTGCAACGGGCACGAGTGTCTTCGGCAGCTCGCCCGCGTGCGCGCCGAGCCTCGACGCGACGCCGCCGGCGAGGATGACGCACTCACTCACGGACGAGCAGCGTCGAACCGTCGTGGTCGAAGCCGAACCGAACCTCCGGAAGCCCGAGCTCAGCCATCTTCTTGCGCACCGACTTCGGATCCGATGCGTACACGACGAGAAAACCGCCGCCGCCTGCACCGGTGAGCTTGCCGCCGAGCGCGCCGTTGGCCAGCGCCGCGTCGTAGGCCTCGTCGATCTCCTGGCGGGACATCCCCTTCGAGCGCTCGCGCTTTCGCACCCAGTGCTCGTGCATCAAACTCGCCGAACGCGCCGGTGTCACCATCTTCGAGCGCGGTCCGGATCTGGACGCCGACCTCCTCGACAGCGCGCAGCGCGTCGATCATGCCCTCGTCTCCAGCCTCGGTGCGTTGCCGCTGGTCGTCGAGCAGCTCCTCCGCGCGGCGCGAGTATCCCGTGAAGAACATCAGCAGATGCTCCTCGAGATCGTGCAGCGTGGGAGTGCTGATGCTGAGCGGCGAAACGTGGACGCGGCCGTCCTGCTCGATCTCGAAGCACGTGATCCCGCCGAACGATGCGATGTACTGGTCCTGCTTGCCGGCCGGCCGGTCGAGGAGGTCGATCTCGATGTGGCACGCCTCCTCGGCGAGGTCGCCCGGGGTCACCGGCTCGCGCTTGTAGGCGTGCAACGCCCGGAGGAGGCCCACCGTGAACGTCCCGGAGGAGCCGAGGCCCGTCCCCGCGGGGATGTCGGCGACGCTGACGATCTCGAGCGACGGGCCGATCGGGTGCTGCTGGAGCGCGGTCCGGATGATCGGATGATCGATCTCGTCGATCTGCTTCACGCGCTCGAGGGCGGCGTACTTCAGGAAGTAGTCGTCCGTGAACGTCCGGTTCACGGCGATGTAGACGTGCCGGTCGATCGCGGCCGAGATGACGAAGCCGCCGTGCCGCGAGTAGTACGAGGCGAGGTCGGTTCCGCCGCCGCCGATCGAGATCCGGAGCGGTGTACGGGTTATCAGCATGGGCTGGTTAACTGTCCGCCGTGGCGCGGCTGGAGCAGGAGATCGTAACGGCACCGGATCTGGCGGACGACGGCGACGTCACGCTCCTCGTCCCGGAAGCAGACGTCGCCGAGCCGGAGCTCTCGATCGTGATCCCCGCCCTGAACGAGGAGCTGACCGTGGGCGAGTTCGTCGACTGGTGCAAGCAGGGCCTTGCCCAGGCGGGGATCGCCGGAGAGGTGCTCATCGTCGACAGCTCGCAGGATCGCACCACGGAGATCGCTCTCGAGCACGGCGCCAGAGTCCTGAAGACTCCGAAGCGCGGTCTCGGCCGGGCCTACATCGATGCCCTGCCCTACGTACGGGGCAGCTACGTCCTGATGGGAGACGCCGATTGCACCTACGACTTCAGGCGGCTGGCGCCGTTCGTCGAGCGCTTCCACGAAGGCTTCGAGTTCGTGATGGGCTCGCGCTGGCGCGGGTCGATCGAGCCCGGTTCGATGCCTGCGCTGCACCGCTATCTCGGCACGCCGGTCACGACGTGGATTCTCAACCGTGTCTTCGGGAGCAAGTTCTCGGACATCCACTGCGGTATGCGCGGCATCACCCGCGATGCGCTCGCACGCATGGATCTGCACTCCGAATCATGGGAGTACGCGTCCGAGATGACGCTCAAGTCGGTGCAGATGGAGCTGCGCACCGCCGAGGTGCCCGTGACCTTCCTCAAGGATCGGGAAGGACGGTTGAGCCATCACAAGCGTTCCGGTTGGTTCTCGCCCTGGCAGGCGGCGTGGATCAACCTGCGCGCGATGTTCGTGTACGGCTCCGGCTTCTTCGTCTACAAGCCGGGCTCGTGCTGATGCTGCTCGGGCTGCTGCTGACCGTGCCCCTGAGCTTCGGCAACATCCAGCTGGGTGGTCTTGGCCTCTCGCTCAACTGGCAGTTCCTCGGCACCGCGCTCCTCACCGTAGGTGCGCAGGCGTTCTTCCTCGGCTGCATCGCACGCGTGCTCTTCGACTACACCGGGCGCCAGAAGCGGCGCTGGCTGCGCGTCTTCCCGTACACGCGCACCGTGCTGCTCTCCGTCGCACTCGTGCTGCTCGGCATCGCCTGCGCGATTCCGCTCGTTGCGACCTACATCGGCAACGGCCTCGCGCTCGAGCAGTCGGACGCCCTGCCGAACCATCTCGCCGTCACCGGCGTCGCGCTTGCGATTCTCGGCGCCCAGCTCTTCGTCTTCACGCTGTTGCTGCACGGCACCGTCGTCGCCACGACCCGAGGCCGTCCCTCGATGCCACGAAACAGCTAGCGCGTTGGCTTCCTCCTACGTCAAGTACTACGGCCGGCTCGCGCGCCAGTCCGCGCACTCGATCGCCAAGGGGATCGCCTTGCCGTTGTTTCGCAGCGAGGCGATGCGCTCGGGCGCGCACGAGATGGCGTTCCCGCTCTCGACGTACGCACCCTGGCAGGCTGACGAGGAGTTCCGCGGCGCCTACGAGGCCGTCAGGCGAAACACGCTCGTCGACGTCTGGCGCTGCTACGAGCTCTGGAGCCTCGTCGGCGAACTTCGCGACGTGCCAGGCGCGATCCTCGAGGTCGGAGTCTGGCGCGGCGGCACGGGCATCCTCATGGCCACGCGCGCGGCTGCACTTGGACTGGCCGAGCCGGTCTACCTCTGCGACACGTGGGCGGGAGTTGTCAAGACGGGTGACGTCGATACGTACTACCGCGACGGCAAGCACGACGACGCCTCGCGCGAAACGGTCGCAGTGCTGGCCGCTGCGCTCGGCACGACGAACGTCGAGCTCCTGCAGGGCGTCTTTCCGGACGAGACGGCAGATCGGATCGCGGACAAGCGGTTCAGGCTCTGTCACTGCGACGTCGACGTCTACCGCTCCGCGAAGGACGTCTTCGACTGGGTCTGGCCACGGCTCGAGCCCGGCGGAATAGTGGTCTTCGACGACTACGGCTTTCCGGCCTGTCCCGGCGTGACGAAGTTCGTCGACGAGCAGCGGTTGCTCGACGACCGCACCGTCATCCACAACCTCAACGGCCATGGTCTCGTCGTCAAGCGCTGACGTGACGGAGCGCAGCGGTGCGTACGGCCAGCACCGGCGCCTGACCCCGGTCGACCGCTTCGGCGTCTGGCTGTCGGCGCGGGCCCTTCGGAAGCACGTCCCGAGCTTCGCCGGCAAGGCGATCGGCGACTTCGGCTGCGGCTACGACGCACGGTTCGCCCGCTCCGTTCTCGACGAGGTCGGTCATGCCACGCTCGTCGACCTCGCACTCGCACCGGATCTGAAGGAGGATCGCCGTGTGACCGCGATCGAGGGGACGCTTCCCGATGCGCTCGAGTCGATCGGCGAGGATTCGCTCGATGTCGTGCTCTCGATCTCGGTGCTCGAGCACCTTTGGGATCCTGCTGCACTGCTCCGCGAGCTTCGGCGGATCGCGGCCCCCGGAGGCGTCTGCCTCGTCAACGTCCCGAGCTGGCGGGGCAAGCGGTACCTCGAGCTGTCTGCACGGCTCGGACTCAGCCCGGCCGAGGAGATCCGAGACCACAAGGCCTACTACGACCCGGGCGACCTCTGGCCCTTGCTTGTCGAAGCTGGTTTTCAGCCGGGGAACATCGAGTGCTACAAGCACAAGTTCGGCCTCAATACCTTCGCCGTCTGCAAGGTCCCGAGATGAGCTTCTCCGAGCGGTATCTGGAGGAGACCGGACGGATCGTCGGCGAGATCGATGCAGACGCGGTGGAGCGCGTCGCGGCCGGACTCGGCGAGGTCAGGGACGGGGGAGGACGTCTCTTCGTGCTCGGCGTCGGCGGATCGGCCGCTCATGCGGGTCACGCAGTCAACGACTTCCGCAAGCTGTGCGGCTTCGAGACCTATGCGCCAACGGACAACGTCTCCGAGTTGACCGCGCGCGTGAACGACGACGGCTGGGAGACTGCGTATGTCGAGTGGCTCAAAGGCTCGCGAGTCGGCAGCGGCGACGCGGTGCTCGTGCTCTCTGTCGGCGGCGGCAGCGTCGAGACCAAGCTCTCCCGCAATCTCATTGCGGCAATCGACCACGCCCGCGGAGCAGGTGCGCGCACCTTCGCGATCGTCGGGCGTGACGGCGGCTATGCCGGCAAGGCGGCCGATGCGAGTGTGATGATCCCGCCGCTCGTGGCCGAGCACGTCACACCGCACACCGAAGGCCTCGCTTCCGTCATCTGCCACCTCCTCGTCTCCCATCCGGCGCTGCAGCAGAGCGCGCCCGTGTGGGAGTCGCGGGGATGACCGCGGGCGAGCGCTGGCTCGTCGTCGGCGGCGCCGGTTTTCTCGGGAGCCACTTCGTCGACCGGCTCCTTGGCAGCGGAGGAGGCGGCGACGGTCACCGTCTACGACAACTTCTCCTCGGGCCAGGAGTGGCACCTCGAGCAACACCGCGACGATGGTCGCCTGGTCGTCCAACGCGCAGACGTCGGCGACCTCGACACGCTCACGACTGTCATGCGCGGTCACGACGCTGTGATCCACCTCGCCTCGAATCCGGACATCGCACGGGCGGCGGTCGAGCCGACGATCGACTTCGACCAGGGAACGGTCCTGACCCAGAACGTCGTCGAGGCGATGCGCGTGGCGGAGACACCGCGGATCCTCTACGCGTCGGGCAGCGGCGTGTACGGCGATCTGGGTGAGACCGCGATCGACGAGGACTGGGGGCCACTGCTGCCGATTTCGACCTACGGCGCGAGCAAGCTCGCCGGCGAGACGCTGATCTCGGCGTATGCGGCGATGTTCGACCTTCAGGGACGATCCTTTCGGTTCGGCAACGTCGTCGGCCCGCGCCAGACCCACGGTGTCGGCTTCGACTTCGTCCGTTCCCTCCTCGCCGACCCGGCTCGACTGCGCATTCTCGGCGACGGATCGCAGCGCAAGTCGTACATCCACGTACTGGACGTCGTCGACGCGGTGCTGCTGGCGGACGGTGCAGGTCCGAACGCCTACGACGTCTACAACGTCGCGACAGGAGACGAGATCACCGTCGCCGAGATCGCGGACCTCGCAGCCGAGGCTGTGGGGTTGCGCCCTGATGCGGTGGAATACGACTACGCGGGCGGGAACCGCGGCTGGCGCGGTGACGTTCCGGTCGTCCGGCTGCAGATCGAGAAGATCGAGGCCCTCGGCTGGAAGTGCTCACGCTCGACGCGCGACGCCCTGCGAGAGTCGCTCGACGCGCTCGTCTCGGAGACGCGAGCGCACCAGTCAGCATGAGCCGGGCAGTGTTCCTCGACCGGGACGGGGTCCTGGTCGAGACGAAAGTCCTGGACGGTGTGCCGCGGCCTGCGACGACCGTCGACGAGCTCGACCTTCTCCCTGGAGTTGCGGACGCGTGTGCACGCCTGCGTGACTCCGGCTTCCTGCTGATCGTCGTCACGAACCAACCCGACGTCGCGCGTGGGAGCCTCACTCTCGAGGCGGTCGAAGCGATGCATCTCGAACTTGCGCAGGCCCTGCCGCTCGATGACATCGCCGTGTGCATGCACGACGATGCCGACGGTTGCGACTGTCGCAAGCCACAGCCGGGGATGGTTCTCGCCGCCGCCCGGCGTTTCGACATCGACCTCGCAGTGAGCTTTCTCGTCGGCGATCGCTGGCGAGACGTCGAAGCCGCGCACCGTGCCGGGTGCCGCGCAGTCTTCGTCGACCGAGGCTACGACGAAGAGCTCACGGTGCAGCCGGAAGCGACGGTGCGCGACCTCGGCGAAGCAGCCGACTGGATCCTGCGGCAGTAAGCACTACGGTGCTGTCGTGGCTGTAGTGCTGGTGACCGGGATGTCCGGGACGGGCAAGTCGGCGGCTCTCGCGGAGCTCGCGCGCAGAGGACATCGGGTTGTGGACACCGACTACGGCGCGTATTCCGAGGAAGTGCCGTGTTCCGACCCAGGCCGTTGGGAGCAGCTGTGGCGGGAGGATCGGATCGAAGCGCTGCTCGATGGACACGACGACGAAGTGTTGTTCATCTCCGGCTGTGTTTCGAACCAGCGAAAGTTCTATCCGCGCTTCGACGCCGTTGTGCTGTTGACGGCCCCTGCGAACGTGATCCTCGAGCGCGTGGCTCATCGTGAGTCGAACGCGTTTGGTAAGCACGATGCCGAGCGGGATCGGATCCTCGACGACCTGGCGAAGGTTGAACCGCTGCTGCGCGCGGGTGCGACGGCCGAGATCGACACGCGCGCTCCGCTGGACGAGGTGGTGGACGCGCTTGAGAGCATCGCGGACACCGTGCTTCGCCGCAGTTAGAGGTTCTGAGACTCAGGGAATCAGCCGGACCGCGCGCACCGGCTGAGGTGGATCCGTGCGCAGATACAGCGCGCGGCTGCGGTAACCGTGCCACTGGCTGCACGAACCGATCTGGATGCGTACGCGGTCCGTGCCCCCGCGGGTCCTGAAGCGGATCGCGTGCCCGTCGTCGCCACCAGCTTTGAGGTCGGACAGCTCGAAGAGCGTGCGGCCGAACGGTCGAGAGCCTGTGACCTCGAGCCAGCCGTAACGCGCATGGTCCTCCGGAATCTGCACCACGCCCGTCCCCTCGAGCGTACGGGCGCCCGCGGTCGACTGCGGGTGAATGCTCAGGAAGTCCGGGGTGTAGCCCCAGTCGCATGGGAACGTGCGGAAGTACAGGCCGGTCGTCTGTGCCGGCTCGGCGAGCTTGCCGGTAAGGCTCGAGACCGGAGGCACCCGCGCACCGTTCCGGACGAAGACGACGAAGCCGTGCGAGTAGAGCAGCGGGTGGTAGTGATCGAGCAGATAACGGCTGACGTCGTAGTGGCGCACCTCGTTCGAGATGCCGTCCCAGAACGGGAGGCCGAGCCACTCACTCGAAAAGACGGCGATCCTCGGATTGGCCTGGCGGAGCTCGCGGATCAGGTCGTGCTGCGTCGCCTGCCGGATCGCCATGCTCACGTGGTAGTACCGCGTCGCCGAACCGAGCCGCAGCACGTACCAGAAGAGGCCCGGGTTGTTCGAGAAGTCGAAGATGTGCTCGCCGGGACGGACGTAGGCGCGCATGATCGCGCCGAGGTCGTTCGCGAGGCTCGGCCCCACTTCCTTCGGCGGCGCGGGCGCGACCGATCGAAAGAGCGGCACGGGGTTGAGCACGTAGCCGACGCGCGCGATCGGCGGTTCCGCCGGCGAGAAGGCCGCCAGGTGCGACGGCACTGCACGTGTGAGCGTCAGCAGTCCCGTCGGCGCCGTGAGCAGTATGACCGCGAGGAGCGGGAGCGTCACGGTGTGCCGCGGCGGCAGCCACCGCAGGTGCCGTGATGCGAGCCACGCTTCCGCGGCGGAGACGACGCGATACATCGCATAGAACAACAGAGGCAGCGTGATCGCGAGCGTCTGGTAGACGTGATCCGTTCGGCTGATGAACTTCACGTAGTAGAGGCCGACGAACACCGCAGTCGCCCCCATCACCCAGTCGTCGACTGGAATCGCCCGCGCGTTCGGCGCCCGCGCGGCGAAGTACCAGATCGTGAGCAGGACGAGAATCACCGGAGCCCCGGCCGCGAAGACGTAGTACAGATGCCCCCCGAAGATCGTGGGCGCCTGGCCCTCGCCGAGCGCGACAGTCAAACCGCCGGTGAGTTCGTGGCCGGGAGCAAAGGTGCGGTAGTAGAAGATGAAGTCGTCCAGCGCATGCTGGGAAGCGAGGAAGGCGATCCATGCGACGCCGAGCACGCCGGTGGTCACCGCACACCGAACCGTTCGCGTGAACCCGGGGCGATGCACGATCTCGTAGAGGACGACCGCAGCGAGATACGCCGGAACCATGTAGCTCCCCTCGGGAGTCAGCACGGTCTGAACCAAGAGAAGCGTGGTGAAGGCGATCGCACGCGGCCACGTCGGCTTGCGGAGGAGGAACGCGAGCAGCAGGATCACGATCGGCACGAGGAACAGGCGCGTCTGAACCGCGTAGATCCAGCCGGTCACTATCGCCACCTGCGTTGCGACCAGGAAGAGCCAGTTGTCGCGGAAGAGGTAGGCGCAGAGAACGAAGAGGGCCACCCAGGTGAGCGGCCTCGCGATCACGGCGTCGCCGGCCAGGTTCCCCCAGCGCGTGTCGCCGAAGACGTGCATGTTCAGAAGGGGCTGGAAGACGTCGCCGAGCAGGCCGTGGATGGTGAGCAGGTCGCGCCACGGGAAGCGTCCGGCAGCCGTGAGGTGGGCTGCGCCGAGCTGTTCGCCTTCGTGAAAGCTGTCCATGTCGCCCTGAGCTCCGGGGAGGACCGCGAGGAAGAGAAAGAGCAGGATCGGCGAGATCACGTAGAGCAGCACGCGCCGCTCGACACGGTGCGCGGCAGTGGACCGCAGAGACCGGATGATCACGGCGAGTAGGGCGACCGTGATGACGACCCCGAGCCACCAGGGAAACCACGGGTAGTGATGCACGGTTCCGTCCGCAGACACGGTCACCTTCGTTCCGGACGAGACCCACGCGAGCCCCAGTACGGTCAGGGTTCCGAGCGCGGCGTTCACCGCGGAAAGCGCCGCGGCCAGGTCGGCTCCGCGAAACGGGCCTGTGGATGTGGCCACGGCTGCGATCAGCGCGACCACCAAGCCGTAGCCGGTCGCGGCGACGGTAAGGACGATCCCGCCGTAGTCCTGCCAGCCGCCGCCGACTGCCGCCTCGAAGCCGATCGTCAGGCCCACCAGGAGAATCGCCGCGGCGCTCGTCGCGAGGCTCACGCGGTCGCCGCTCGCGGCAGGCGCCCGCTCGTCGAGCAATTCGATCAGCCCCAGTGGCTCGGCCGGGCCCGGCACGACGGTGCGCCGGAGGACGAGGTAGAGGCCGAGCGTCAGGAACGGAAAGAGACCCGCGACGAGCCCGTACGCCCAGAAGTAGCGCTCGATGTTGAAATCCGCCGCCTCCGGATAGCCGACGATGTCGGTCCGCACGTTCAGCGCGTGCGGTAGCTGCGACCAGACGAGCGCGCAGACAGCGGCGGCGACGGCGGCCGAGCCGAGTAGCAACACCGTCCGAACGAGCGGCGTCGGACTGGCCTTGATCACCTTCACGGGCGTGTCGCAACCGCCACGATCTGCCAGCCGAAGGGTGACCGCGGCAGGTTGAAGCGAAAGAGCCGACCGAAGGCCGACATGGCCGCCGCTGCGGCGGGGCTGTTCCCGTGCACGTCGTGCGTGACCCGTCGCCCGCGCGCGATCACGGTCAACCGATACAGGTTGAAGAATGGAAAGCCGGCGCGTTGCGCTCGCTCGACCCGCAGGCCTGACCCGGCGAGCAGGCCTGTGAGAGTCGAGGGCGTGAAGTGGTGCCGGTGGCCGATGCTGTGATCGAAAGCGGACATCGGACCGCCGGGCACGGTCACGACGACGCGGCACCCGCGAGCCAGGTAGGGGATTGCTCCGCGGAGGAGACGCACCGGGTCGTCGACGTGCTCGAGCACCTCTGAGCAGACCGCTGCGGTCGCCCAGCCCTGGAGCCGCGGCTCGACGTCGTCCGCTCGGAGGAGATCACGCTGGACGAAAGTCGCGCTCGGCACGGCGATGCGTGAGCGCTCGACTCCCTCGCGGCTCAATTCGATGCCGACGATCTCCGCTCTCGGGAAGAAGCGGTGCAGCTCCGCGGCGAGCGCGCCGGTGCCCGAGCCGATGTCCAGGATGCGCTCACCGCCACCGCTTTCGCGGAGCAGCTCGAGGACCAACTTCTGCCGGTAGGCCTGCGCGGGATTGCTGTCGTTCGCCTGCGCGAAGTCCGCCCAGTGCCGGTCCCAGTCGTCCTGGTGCGATTGCACCCTCGTAGTCTGGCCGCTTCGTCGGCGCACTAGGGCGGGCGCTAGAGAACGAAGCCGGCGTTCTCCGCGTCGCGATGGAACATCTGGACGGTCTCGAGGGAGAACTGGTCGAGATCCTTCCCGAGCGAGTCGAGCTTGGGCAGGAGGTCCTGAGTCAGAGTGATGATGTGACAGCCGATCTGATCGGCCTGCACGACGTTGAGGATCTCACGCGGCGAGGCCCAGATCAGCTCTGAGCGGGGCGCCTCCGAGAGCACGTCCAGCGACTTCGACATGATCGCGAGCGGGTCGATGCCGGCATCGGCGATGCGTCCCGCGAAGACGGAGACGTAGGACGGCGCGCCGTCCTTGAGTGCAGCCGTGATCAGCTCGACCTGGGCAGTGGTGAACAGCGCCGTGACGTTGATCTGCACGCCGTCCTCGGAGAGCTCCCTCACGAGTGGCGCCATCGACTCGCCCGATGTCGTCGTGACCGGGATCTTCACGTAGACGTTCGAGCCCCACGACGCGATGGTCCGTGCCTGGCGCCGCATCTCGGCGGCGTCGTCGGCGAAGACCTCGAACGAGATCGGGTGCGTCGTGATCCGCTCGAGTAGGCGCTGCGCGAAGTCCGCGTAGTCGATCAGACCGGCCTTCCACATCAGGGTCGGGTTCGTCGTAAAGCCGGAGATGCGTGGGTTCTCGGCGAGCGAGAGAATGCCGTCGAGGTCGGCCCCGTCGGCGAAGAGCTTCACGGTGAGGTCGGCCAGAACGGCCTAGGTTAACCGCTTGCTCAGCCGGAGGATGTCCCCGGCCCGGCGCCGGCGGGAGCTTCTGTAAGGGCACCGGGAGCTTCTGTAAGGGCACCGTAAGGATTGCGCCAGGCCTTCCAAGCCCCCC